>NZ_CP040936.1:2400000-3035000 GCF_006352025.1 Hymenobacter sp. DG01 | reverse complement strand
CTGATCTCCCCCAAGAGCTCATATCGACGGGGAGGTTTGGCACCTCGATGTCGGCTCGTCACGTCCTGGGGCTGGAGAAGGTCCCAAGGGTTCGGCTGTTCGCCGATTAAAGTGGCACGCGAGCTGGGTTCAGAACGTCGTGAGACAGTTCGGTCCCTATCTGTGGTGGGCGTAGGATATTTGACAGGACCTGACTTTAGTACGAGAGGACCGAGTTGGACCAGCCGCTCGTGCACCGGTTGTGACGCCAGTTGCAGCGCCGGGTAGCGACGCTGGGATGAGATAAGCGCTGAAAGCATCTAAGTGCGAAACTCACCTGAAGATGAGATATCCGATATATAAGAGTCGTCGGAGACCACGACGTTGATAGGCCCTAGGTGTAGAGCGCGAAATCGCACAGCCGAGGGGTACTAAGGACTCGAACACTTCTGTAGCATACCAGCTCTAACCCTTTCTTTTTCCTACTCTGCCTCTATGTTAAGATACTGGGCTCGTCTGCGCAAGCAGAAGAGACCTTATGATAATGGTGGCTTTAGCCCGGGTGTTCACCTCTTCCCATTCCGAACAGAGTCGTTAAGCCCCGGAGCGCCTATGGTACTGCCTTCACCGGCGGGAGAGTCGGTCGCCGCCAACCTTATCTTGCCCTGCCCCCCGCGACCTCGTGCTGCGGGGGGCAGTCGGCATTTATACCCAGTCCCTACGCGGACGAGGCCGCCTGCGCGCACAGGCAAATGGGCCGGATGGCGGGGAAGATGGGGAGGTAGATGGGCAGCGCCGTGCTGGAGCTAACCCAGAGCAATGCTGCCCGCGCCTACACCAACTGCCGTTTAGTTTGCTACTCCAAATGGCTTTGCTTGGCAGCAGGGGGGAGCCCATTGGCCTCCCGATAATGGAAGAGGTCAGGCGCGTGATACCAATGTATTAGGGTACATTGAGCAGATCATAACACCTCAATATTTTAATTGCTTAAGAAGCTAACTATTAGCAAAAGACGTTTATCATAAGACTTGACTTTCCACCGCACCCGCACTTATATAAAAAAAGAGGCTGCTATCATTAGCAACCTCTTTTTTTATATAAGTGCGGTTAGCTAAGCGTTAGGCCCTGCTACCACCTCGTGCATGATATTAGGTGATAGGTATTGCTGCGCTAGCATTAATAGTGTACTTGCTTCAACGGCCTGAACACGTTCTACAAAATGATTGTAGTAGTTCTCGGGCAACTGATGGAATACTATAGTCTTGTACTTATCGCACTGTTCGAAGACGGTGCTTAGCTCATTAGCGAACTTTCCTGTCATATAGTTTTTGACAGTCTGCAGCTCATCGGCTGGGATTAGTTCAGCTTGTAGCTGCAGCAGTTCTGCGTGTACTTCCTTGATAGCGGCAGCGGCATTATCTGCATTAACATCAGAACCTATAACAAAGCTAGTAGCATGTTCGCGCGGACTGATGCTGGAATAGATGCCGTAGGTAAAGCCTTTATCCTCACGAATGTTCTTCATGAGGCGCGAGCCGAAATAACCCCCTAGTACTTTTACCAGCACCTGTAGCTCGTAGGTTTGTGGGTAACTTAAAGCGGGCCATAGGCGGCCGATACGCAGCGAAGCCTGTAGGCTGTCTTTGACTGTGACGTAGTCGTGCGTGGGAGGAGAGGTAGGAACAGCAGGAGGCCCCTGAAGTAGGGCAGGCGCGCTGTTTGTACTGTGGGTGCCGAGAGTACTCTTTACAAGAGTATCGTGCTCGGCTGTAATGTCACCGCACAGGAATATTTCGCTTTGGGCTAAGTTGTATGCCTGTTGGTGAAACTCGCGAACCTGGGTGGAACTGACAAGCTGGAAAGCGGCCTCATCGAACTTGCTACCATAGGGATTTTGAGCGCCGAACAAGTTGCTGGAGAATTGTTCAGCAGCTAGGTAACTTGTTTTCTGCCGCTCGACGCGGACATTCTGGATAGTGCGGGTTTTTAGAAGCGCAAGCTCTGACTCGGGAAATGTAGGCTCAGTCAGAACATCAAGCACCAGAGGCAGTAGCTTCTGCAGGTGACGAGCCAAACAGTATAGCGTCAGCGTAGCCCGATCGAAACCTTGCTCACACTCTAAAGAGGCACCGTAAAAAGCTACTTCATCAGCAATCTGGCGGGCGGTGCGGGTCCGGGTACCTTCCAGTAGCATACGGGCAGTGAGCAGAGATACGCCTGGGGCAGGCTCATACCATTTGCCAGCTTTAAATACTACCTGCAGCCGTACCACCGGCTGGGCGCTGTTGCGCATGATATGAAGACGAGCTCCGTTAGGGAGCAAAAACACGTCAGCCGCGGGCAGCGTTACGCGGGCCAGCGGCTGAACAGGAGGAGCGACTTTGCGGTCGAGCATCAAAGAGAAATATTAGTTGGTAGCATCACCAGAGCTGCCGAAGGCCTCGCTCAGCTCATTGAAGTTAAAGTGTAGAGACACGCGTAATGTTTGCGCCAGCGGATTCGCTTTTGAGTTAGGCACCAAGTACGTTCCATCCACTCCAAAGACCTGGTACCGCACACCGGCACCGAAGCTCAGGTACTGCCGGTCGCCTTTCATGGGGTTTTCGTAGAAGTAACCTACCCGTGCCATCAGCAGGTCGTTGTAGGTGTACTCCAGGCCACCAGAAAGGTTAATTTCTTTCAGCTCCTCGCTAAACCCGCCCGGTGCGTCACTGAACGAGCTGGTAATGCCCCGGACGATGCCATAATTGGCCCGACGCTCGTTTTCGGCCTGCACGCGGGCTACCAGGGCCGGATCCGTCTGGTTGCCTTCCTCATAATAGGGGGTAGGTACCAGCAGCTTGTTGGCATCGACGGTAAGCGTGATTTTGTTGTACGCATCCAGCTCTTTAGTGATGGCAGTGCCTAACCGGAAGGTAGTGGGTAGGAAATCGGGCTGAGAAGCGTCGGTGTAGGAAATCTTATTGCCAATGTTGGCAACTGCGGCCCCAAAAGCCAGATTATACTCTCCTGCTCCAATAGACAGATCCGTATTGTAATACGCACCCAGATCCACCGCTACGGCGTTACCGGGCTTGGTGTCAGTAACAGTGCCGCCGGTGAGGTTAGACCGGATGTAACGAACGTTCAGGCCCACACCAAACTGGTCGCTCAGCTTCTGGCCATAGCCTACACTAAGGGCATACTCCTTGGGGTTGAAGGTACCAGTCGCAATGCCGTTTCGGTCACGGTACTGAATTTCGCCCAGGTTAAAATACATCAGGTTGGCCGAGAGGGTAGCCCGCTCACCAATTTTGCTGGTGCCACTAGCGTATGCAAGTCCCATATCATTGGCAATGCTTGCCAGCCAGGGAGTGTAAGACAAAGACGCACTGTGCTGGTAGCGTACAAAACCCAACTTACCCGGGTTGTAATACCCTGCGTTAGCATCGGGGCTGATGGCGACGCCGGCCTCGCCTAAAGCCGCAGAACGCGCATCGGGGCTGATGGTTAGGATGGGAACGGCAGTCGTAATGGCATTTACCCGGCTCTGAGCGTGAGCAGTAGCGGCCAGGCCCAGCAGACCCGGCAGCAACATGGAGCGCAAGGTCAGTTTTGTCAGTGTCATAGAGAGAGGAAAAATAGAGACGGAAGGTAGGCGAAATACAGAAGCTTTTGGCTAGTTCAGCAATACCAGCTTTTCAAATTTGGAAGTTGTGGATTTGTCGCGGGCCGACCGGACGCTGACCCGGTAGATGTACACCCCACGGGCCAGCTGATCTTGGTACTCGTCGCGGCCGTCCCAGCTTATAGATGAAACGTGCGGCGTGCTGCCAATAACCGGGGCCTGCAGTGTACGAACCAGCTTGCCGGAAACCGTGAAAATCTGCACCTGCACGTCCAGATCATCGCCCTGCCGATTGTGGTCGAAATGGAAGGTAGTGGAAGTAGCAAACGGATTCGGGTAGTTCAGTACATGCTGAAGCGCCAGCTTCTGGGTAGGTGCCGCAATAAACTCAATCGTTTCCTCCGCCGAGTTATTCCAGGTGTCCCAGGCTTTCACGCGCAACTCATGCGGACCAGGGCTTAGACTTTCAAACTGGTACCTTACCTGGCCCGCCTGAAAGCTATCGACTTTGGCTGTATAAAACTTGTTCAGGATGGTTATCTGGGATGGGTCACCGTCGAGGGTTGCCGTCAGGTTGTGGCCGATGCCTGTACCGGCGGCATTAATGCCGCTCTCGTCGCGCAGGTTGCCGATCAGGGTGGTGGTAGTGCCGGTGGTGCCGCCGAAAACGAAACCATTTTCATTGTCCATAAACAACCGGATCCGGGGCGGAATGGTATCCCGGAAGGCTACTTGAGCGGCATCGCCTACCGGAACCAGTAGCTGGCCATGAGCATCAGTACGCGCGGCAAGGTCGGCGGCATACAGGCTGATTTTGCCCAGCCCAATCTGGTAGTTGATGTCCTTGGGAACCACAAACCGAACCTTAAACTCACCATTGGTGATGGTGGCTGGGCCGTCGTAAAGAACGTTTTCGCGCAGGGCTACGGGAGTGGGCGTATCGCCGGACTCATTGCCCAGGGTAGTGGCTACGGACTTCTTCTCGAAGACCTGCACCTGAGCCGTGCCGTTGAAACGACTATTGCGCTGCCCGGCCTGCCGAATCTCGCCTTGAATTTCTACCTGCTTCAGCGCTTTCAGGGTGTCTGATTGGGCTGCAAAAGCTGATTTGCCATTGATGGCCGTAACGGCAGCTTCCTGCTGAGGGTAAGCCAGGCGCATGGACGGGTCGCCGAGCAGGGCATAGTTGCGGTTATTGTCGCCGAATACGGCCGCATTCTTAGTAGCCCGGCAGATGTCGCCGATGCGGGGCATGGTGCCATCGGGGAGCGGCGTGAACAGGTCGCGGAAAAACTCAATGGCCATACCCTGGTTACGGTCGGCGTACACCACGCGCGTTGTCGTGAACAGGCCTATGGCACCTCCGCTGATATCCGTGAGGGATTGTTCGCCGGCGGAGGTAAACTCTGGGTTATCGTAGGTGCTGAAGTCGCAGGTGCCGGTAAACAGGAAAGCCAGCCGGTTGGTGTTCTGAAGACGCAGTACGGAGGCGTTGGTAAGAATCTGCTCGTCGGCCCAGCCCTTGGGGCCACCGTGCCCGATGTAGTTAATCAGCAATGAACCTTGCTCGAAAGCCTCGTCGATGGAGCGCTCAGCGGCGGGCGAGCGTTGCCCGGCTGCTACAATCACTTGCGGGTACAGATCAAGGTAGTGCTTGTACACATTGTAAGAGCGGGCCGTAGCGGCCGTGTCCAGTGGGGCCGTCAGTTCCTCAGTATATGAGGTAAACAGGTTCCGATCACCATCGTCGGTTACGAAGGACAGGCGGTTGCGCCACTTGCCAAAGCTGGCCGGCGAGTCGTAGGCAATCAGCTTGTCGGTGACCAAGCGGGCCTGCTCCGCCGTACGAACCGGGAGGCGGCCGATGCCAATATCCATCAGCTCATCACTGTAGTTCGGGAGCCAGGCACCCTCATTGTCATCCAGCAGGCCGTAGTAATCGTCGGAGGAGTAGGTGATGCCCTGACCGCCGGGGCGGGCACCCATAATCAGGTCAAAGCTTTCCACCGACTCATATACCGGTACAAAGTTCTGGTTGATCTTGTTAGCGTTGGCCGGCAGCCGGTCTTTCCACCAGCCTGGCAACTGGTCGGCGGCATTAGTGGGGTCGGCTTTGTAGTCGTAAGAAGCATCGCCGAAGAGCAGCAGGTACTGGCGCTTGCCGGCCGGGGCACGGTCATACACCATCTTCATAAAGTCGCGGATGGCGGTTACATCCTGCCCGCCTGAGCCGAACTCATTGTACACCTGAGTTGTGGTGACTACCTGCGTGGCCAAGCCGTCGTGGGCGGCGCGGTGGGCGGCCAGGCGGTTGGCTTCGGTAAGAAAGGCCGGATGGGTGAGAACTACCAGCTCTAGCTTACCATCAAGGTTAAGCGCGTGCAGATTCTGGTTGACCACCCGCCCGAAGCTACGGGGGGTAGGGAAGCTGCTGCCGCTGAATGCCACGAACTCACGCAGTGTATCGGTGCGGGCCAGAAACACGCCATTGGTAGCTGCTACCTCGGCCGGGCGGCGCGGGTTGGTTACCTCCCAGATAGTTGCACCGGCCGCATTTCCCAGCTCAAACTGACTAATGGCGGCCGGAGCAATGTTTTCGAGGGAGCGAAATTCCAGCAGAGTGCCGGGGAAGCGCAGCTGGCGGCGGGCATTTAGCTCCAGGTAATCGAGGTAGCCCTTGGCGGCCGGGTCGTTGCCGCCGCTATAGCTAAGCGCAACCTTAAGTTCGGCTGGAGCGGCTGCGGGTACGGAGTAAGTGAACGTGGTCAGGCTGGTGTTGGCAACCTCGGGGTAGCACCAAGCGCCGCTTGTGCAGTTATAGCCGGGTACTACCTGGCTGGCGGCCGTCTGACCATTAACCGAGGCTTGAAAGAACGTAGCCGACGATGAGGCTGCCGCCACGGCCGAGGTCACCTGCACCGCCGTGCCGGGTACCAGGTCGGGCACCGGGAAAGAAAACGTTTTCTGATCCGTGGTGGCAAACTGTTCACCTAACCAGGTGCGGCCCGACTTGGCCAGATTAACCAAGTCGAGCTCATAAAACTGACGCTCGGTAAAAGCCGTGATGCGCGCCGAGGCCGCACCCGAAACGGTAGGCGCCGGGGCTACCCGCCGGCCGGGCGCAGTACCTACCGTCAAGAAGTAGTAAGCGGTATCGGTGTACGGGTTGAGCTGATGCTGAAAGCGGGCCGCGCTGCCCGCGCGCGTCCAGGTGTGGGGCCCGCGGGCGTAGAAAAGAAAGCACTCGTTGTCGTCGAGGGTAGCGTTGGCATCGCCCACGAAGCGAATGGCGTTTTCGGCCAGGTCATCGGGGCGGTAGGTCTGGCTGGCCTGGGGTAGGGTGCCCATGGCATTGCCATATAGGCGTAGGCGGGTGGGGTCCAGGGTCTGCACTGGCAGGCCCAAGTCAGCCAAGGCTTTTTTATCGAGCTTATAGATGCCGCTGGTAGGTACCCCAATCTTGTACCAGCTGCCCTGGCTTAGCACCGAGGCCTGGGCATAAGGCCGGGTAGTGGCCGAGGCCCGCCGGGCCGCGCTGCTATAGGCATACGCAAAGGAAATCAGCTTTTCGGCTTGCCCGGTTTGAGGGTTACGGCGCAGGGGCTGCACAGCCAGCAGCGTAACCGGCTGGCGCCGCTCCATGCCCGGCGTCAGGCGGACGGTGGTAACTGTGGGTAGCGCGGCCACATCGAGCTGGCGGGCCTCGGCAGCCGATACGGGCTCATAGGTGGTTTCGCGCAGGCTGCCGGTGCTCATCGTGCCGGACAGTTTAAGCTGATAAGTTCCTACCTGCTCGTTGGGCTGAAAGAGTGCCCCCCGAAACGAAGGCACCTGCCGCGGCTGACCCCGGATAAGCGCTGGCACTGGCCCGGCCCACGTAATACGGGCGCGCACCAGCTGCTCCGGGCCCTGTGCCTGCGCCGAATACCCCGCGCCCAGGCTTATTCCCAGAAGAGTGAGCAACCAGAAAGTAAAATACCGCATAGACAGGCGCAGAAATCAGAACAAAATAAAGCGGCAGCTTTCGGGGGGCAACAGGTTGGGAAGTAACACAGTTCAGCGCACAGTTATTAACTGCCCAGCCTGGGAAATATTGCAACCCGGAGCTGAAAAAATAGTTGCCCGCCGGCTCGTATTGGGGGCGCAGCCTACGCGGCCGCCACCGGTTTGGGCCGGGTTAGTACCGAGAGCAGTACGTAGAGCAGGATAATCAGCGGAATAGCAACCGCGCCTAGCCCGATCAGCAGCGCTAGGCTCATCAGCAGGAACACAAACCGGACCTGGTTGCCCTGCCAGCGGAACGACTTGAACTTAAGCGCGAACAAAGGCAGCTCGGCCACCAGCAGGCCCGAAAGCACCACGGCCAATACCAGCAACACCCACGGATTCAGGATGAAGCGGGTTACGCCGAAGGTATCATAGGCTAGGATAAGCGGCAGCGAAGCCACTACCAGCGTACAGGCTGGGGTAGGAAGCCCAATGAACGAGTCGGATTGGCGGGTGTCGTTGTTGAACTTAGCCAGGCGCAGGGCCGAAAATACGGTTACCACAAACCCCGCGTAGGGTAGCCAGGTCGGCAAATCGGCGCCGGCCTGGCGCAGCAGATCGAACAGGAAAGCACCGGGCACTACCCCAAACGATACGACATCGGCCAGGGAGTCCAGGTCTTTACCAATGGGGGAGGAAACGTGCAGGGCCCGGGCCAGCAGGCCGTCGAAAAAGTCGAATAGCGCCGACAGACCCACGAAATAGGCTGCCGTTTCCAGTTCACCGGCAAAGATGTAGCACAGAGCCAGGCAGCCCGAAAACAGGTTCAGACAAGTAACCGCGTTGGGGAGGTGTTTTTTCAAGGGGGAGAAAGTAATGGCCTACGAATAGAGCAAGCAACGCCGCGCCAGAGGGGCTGGTATCTACTGCAGAAACGGATTGGTACGGCGTTCCTGGCCTACTGTAGTAGCAGGGCCGTGGCCGGGGTACACCACCGTGTCGTCGGGGAGGGTGAGTAATTCGGACTTGATGCTGGAAATGAGGGTAGTATAGTCGCCACCGGGCAGATCGGTGCGGCCAATGCTGCCCTGAAACAGCACGTCGCCCCCGATAACAGTGCTGGTAGAGGCATGGTAAAACACTACGTGACCCGGCGCGTGGCCCGGCGCGAACCGCACCTCCAGCTCCGAGTCGCCGAAGCGCACTGGCTCGTCGGGCGTCAGAAAGCCCGTGGGTTCAGCGGGTGTGTAGCGGGCAAAGCCATAGCTGGGCGCGTAGGCCGGCACGGCCCGCAGCGTTGCCAGGTCCGCTTCATGAATCAGGAAAGGCACCTGGTAAGTGTCCAGGATAAACTGATTGCCAAGTACATGGTCGATATGGCAGTGCGTGTTCAGGAGCAGTACCACCCGTAGGCCCTGCTGCTCAATAAAGGTGCGCAAGGCTTCCTGCTCGGCTCGCTCGTAGCAGCCGGGGTCAATGACCACGCACTGGCCCGTGGCATCGTGCAGCAGGTAGGTGTTCTCGGAAAAGGCGTTGAAGGTAAAGCCAGAGACAGTCATGCGGTAGAAAAAGGCCCGGCATAGTGCCAGGCAGATTTAGGAGGGTAAGTTACGAAGGAGTAAATAGACTAGCGGAGCCCACCGGGCCGGCAGCCACTACCACCACGAAACTCTTCCGGCTTGTTGCGCGGTTAGGACGCTACCCAGTTCCTCATATCTCTCTGTACCTTGCCCCAATGACAAGCGTTGATTATCTCATCATAGGATATGGTATTGCTGGTGCTACCCTGGCCGCCGAGCTGCGGAGAAGAGGCCGGTCGGTGCTGGTGCTCGATACACCCCAGCCGGACTCGGCCTCCCGGGTGGCGGCGGGCCTGATGAATCCGGTGGCGGGCAAGCGGTTTGCGCTGGCCTGGCGGGCCGCGGAGCTGCTGCCAGCCGCCGCCGCGTTTTACCAGGCGCAGGAGCAGCGCCTGGGGCAGCGGTTTTTCTTTGAGCTACCAATTCTGAAGTTATTCTCGTCGGTGGGGGAGCAGAACACCATAATAGCCCGCAGCGCCGATCAGCCTTGGCAGGATTTCGTGGAAGACCCCAGTGCTGCGCTACCGGTCCGGCCCGGCGTTCGGCAGGAGCTGGGCGGCCT
Source organism: Hymenobacter sp. DG01 (assembly GCF_006352025.1). Classification (NCBI taxonomy): domain Bacteria; kingdom Pseudomonadati; phylum Bacteroidota; class Cytophagia; order Cytophagales; family Hymenobacteraceae; genus Hymenobacter; species Hymenobacter sp. DG01. The sequence continues at coordinate 3,025,285 of NZ_CP040936.1, read as the reverse complement.
CCGCATCCGGCGCGGCGGCTACGTACGGGTAGAAGAGTTGCTGACCGCTCTGGCCGCCGAAGGCCGGCAGGAAGGCTGGCTCCACCCCGAAACTTTCGACTGGGCCCAGCTGGTTGCCCAGCCGGACGGTGGCTACCTCTACGCTGGCTGCGTGCATGCCCGGCACGTAGTGTGCTGCGAAGGTGCGGCAGTAGCGCAGAATCCGTACTTTCAGTGGCTGCCGGTTACGCCTAACCAAGGGGAAGTGCTGGACGTAACCAGCACCAGCCTGCCCGAAACGGAGGTTCTTAATAAAGGCGCCTACGTGGTACCCCTGGGCGAGGGTCGGTTTCGGGTGGGGGCTACCTACCGGTGGCCGCCCTTCGCGGTGGGCACTACCCCGGAAGCCCGCCAGGAGCTGAGCCAGCGCCTGCACGACATGACCGACCAAGCCTTTCAGGTGACGGGGCAGCGGGCCGGGGTACGCCCCGCCGTGCGCGACCGGAAGCCGCTGCTGGGAACCCATCCGGCCCTGCCGAACGTACATATTTTCAATGGCTTGGGCTCGAAAGGGGTGATGATGGCCCCCCGGCTGGCTCAGGTAATGGCCGACTGGCTGGAAAAAGACCTTGCGCCCTGGCCGGAGGTCAATATTCGGCGGTATTTTACGTTATATTCTCCGGGCCCGGCTGCTACCGGGCTGGCTTCTCCTGCATCCCGCTCCTAGCATTCTTCTATGAGGCACATATTCTTTCTTTGCCGGCCCGATGTACGTCGGCCGGCCGGCCTGGCGGCTCTGCTGCTGGGGCTGGCTTTTTCTGGCTCTACGGCGGTGGCCCAAACGGCTCAGGAGCCATTTGGGCGGGTGCGTATCCAGTACAAAGACTTCAACTGGCAGCAGCTCAGCACCCAAAACTTCAACATCTACTTTTACGCCGGCGGCGAGGCCAATGCCCGCCACGCGGCCGAGTACGCTGAAAAGGAGCTGCAGCGCATTACTGGGCTGATTGGGTACTACCCGTACTCCAAAACCACCATCATGCTCTTCAACTCCGTCGGCGACCTGCGGCAGAGCAACGTAGGGCTGGATGCTGATAAGTACGCTACCGGCGGCGAAACCTCCCTGGTGCGCTCCACCAAAGTGCAAATAGCCTTTCAGGGACAGCAAACCCGCTTTAAGCAGGAGCTGAGCAACCGCATCACCCGGGTGCTGCTCAACGACATGATGTACGGCGGCTCACTGAAGGAAGTCATCCAGAGCACCTACCTGCTGCAGCTGCCGAACTGGTTTATCAGCGGAGCCTCGGCCTATGCTTCCCAGGGCTGGAGCGTAGAAATGGACGACTACATGCGCACCATGACCAAGGAGCACGAAGGGAACCGCACGGCTCCGTTCTTTCTGCGCGACCCGGAGCTGGCTGGCCAGAGCATCTGGAACTACATTGCGGAGCGCTACGGCTACACCTCCGTTCAGAACATCCTGAACCTGACGCGCATCACCCGCGACGTGGAAGTAGGCATCAGCTCTTCGCTGAACGTACCGTACAAAGTGTTTCTGAAGGACTGGCTGGGCTACTACCGCCAGCTTAATGCCCAACCCCAGACCCCGTACCTGGAGCTGAGCCAGGACCGGCGAATTGTACGCAACAACCGCAAGGGCACTGTTTACAGCCAGCCCGTTTTTAGCCCGAACGGCCAGCGCCTGGCTTACGTGCAAAACGACATGGGCCGCTACCGGGTGGTAGTCGTCAATAAGAACGGCCGGGGCCGCGACGTCATTCACCGGGGCGGTTACAAAACCCCCGATCAGGAGGTGGAAACCCGGCTGCCGGTGCTGGCCTGGCGCAGCAACGGGCAGCTGGCCGTGGCCGAAATGGACAAAGGCTACCTGACCCTGCAACTCCGGGACGCCGATGGGGGCATCTCCAACATGGCAGCGCGCCTGAAAAGCCTGCTGCCCTCTTTTAGCCGGAGTACGTCTTTGTTCGCGCAGTTCTCCCAGATTACCGACCTTAGCTACTCGCCCGATGGCAAATCGTTGGTGTTTAGCGGGGTGCGTAACGGGCAGGCCGACTTATACCTGCTGCGGGCGGGTAGCCGGACGCCAGAAAAGTTGACCAATGATGTGTTTGACGATGTGGAGCCAGCCTTCCTGCCTGGGGGTGGTGGCATCGTGTTCAGTTCTAACCGCTGGCTCGATTCGGCCGGAACGGCTAAGGGCAGCTTCGGCACGGTCGTCAACAACTACGACCTCTACCTCTACCACCTCGATGGTCGTCAGCAACCAGTAGAAGTGCTGGCCAACACCATTTCCAACGAAGGGCGCCCGCGGGCTATTTCTGATTCCGAAATTCTGTTTGCCAGTGAGGAAAGCGGTGTGCGAAGCCTGTACCGCCTTTCATTGGCTACCAAGCAGTATCACCCCGTCACAAGCTTTCTGGCCAACATCGAGGACTACGACTATAATGCCACCACGGGCACGATGGGGCTGGTAGCCGCCGAAGAAGCCCGCGACTATGTGTATCTGTATCAGAACTACCAGCTTCCGGAAAACCTGACGCTGTATAAAACGGCGCGCCAGGAAACCCTGGAAGACCGCTCGAAACCGGCGAAGGCCGCCGTTCCGGCCGCCAACCGTCCGGGCCCAACCGTAGCCAATGCTGCCCAGCAAAGCCAGGGCCAGCCGGCTACCACCGCTCCTGAAACACCGGCAGCGCCTACCCCCACGGCCACGCCCGACTCGATTGCGGCGGCACCGGCTGCTTCGGCTCCGGTTCCGGTTCCGGCCCCCAAGTCAACTGGCCGCATCAACACCAGCGACTACGAGTTTGACGAAGACATTCCGGCCTCGCGGGCTACCCCCACGCCGGCCGCCAAGCGGCGTGCTGCTCCGATAGTGGCGCTGCCCCAGGCTGCCCCCGCCGAGTCGATAGCGCCCGTAGGCCCGTTCCGGTACGATACGCGCTTCAGCATCGATAACGTAGTGTCGTCGTTGTACGCCGATCCGCTGCTGGGCCTGGGGCTGATAGGGGAGGTGAACATGTCGGACCTGATGGAAGACCACCGCATCCGGGCCGGAATTTTCGCCCTCACGGACCTGCGCACCAGCAACATCTTCGCGGAGTACACCAACCTGAAGCACCGCTACGACTGGAGCGTGCGCTACCAAAAGCAGGCCTATTTCTTTGACACTGAGCAGGGCGACCGAATCCGGTTCGGGCGCCACGAAATAGCGCCTACCATAGCCTACCCCCTCACGCATAACCTAAGTGTACGCGGGGGGCCTCGTTTCGTGAATGTGAGCCGCCGCTCCTTCCGGGACTTGTCGGGCAACAAGGACAGCAACACCAACTACCTGGGTGGGGCCGGCGAAATTGTGTTCGACAACTCCATTGTTACCGGGGTAAACATGCTACAGGGCACGCGCATGAAGGTAGGGATGACCCGCCTCTATGATATAAATGGGGGCAACCAGGACTTCACCAAAATTTACGTGGACCTGCGTCACTACCAGAAAATTCACCGCCAGCTGATCTGGGCCAACCGCATCAGCTTCGGGCAGTACATTGACGGAGGCTCGTCGCAGCCCTTCTTCCGTCTGGGTGGTATGGACAACTGGTTGAATGCCAGCTACGAGGATAATCAGATTATTTCGGCTGATGCAGAGACGCCGGACATCTCCGAGCTTCCCCCGACGCAGATGTTCTACCAGCAGTTCGTGACCAACCTGCGAGGGTTCGACTACAGCAAGCGGGTAGGCCAGAAGTACGTGCTGCTCAACACCGAGCTGCGCCTGCCCATCATCCAGTACTTTTCGCGCAACCCCATTGAGTCGGGCTTTTTCCGCAACCTGCAGCTAACGGCTTTCGGGGACATGGGCACTACGTATTCGGGGGCTAATCCATTCAGCGTTAATAACTCCAATAACACCCAGATTAACCCGGGCAATCTGGGCAACGGCAACAGCTTTACCGGCACGGTTATCAACTTCGCCGACCCTATGCTCTACGGCTACGGAGCGGGCATCCGGACCACGATGCTGGGCTTCTATGTGAAAGGCGATGTGGCCTGGGGCCGGGAGCAGTACACCGAGAAAGGACCCAAGGTGTACGTAACCCTGGGCTACGATTTTTAACCTCAGCCCTGGGTCCAGCAGCCAGCGCCAGTGCAAAAGCCGGCCTTCCCCAACTACCGGGGGAGGCCGGCTTTTTCGCGTTAGCCGCCCCTAAACGCGGCTACGGTCAGCCGGGTTGCGCTATTCGGGACCTGATGCGGGGGAATCCGGGAGTTGGGTTGTATCTTTGCGGTCCTTTTACCAGCCGTGTTGCCGTGACGCTACTAAGCGAAATTTGGGTGTTGATGCAGAAGGACTTTCGTCTGGAATGGCGCCAGCGGGCCGCCCTGAACGGGATGCTCCTCTACGTCGGCAGCACGGTGTTCGTATGCTACCTCAGCTTTTCGCTGCGCGGCGGGCAACTGCCGGCTCCCGCCTGGAACGCCCTTTTCTGGATTGTGCTGCTGTTCTCGGCCGTGAATGCCGTAGCCAAGGGCTTTCTGCAGGAAAGCCGGGGACGTATGCTCTACTACTACACCGTGGTGCGGCCCCAGGCCGTTATTCTGGCCAAAATTGGCTACAACGCCCTGCTGCTGCTGGGGCTGGCGCTGGTAGCCTTCGGGCTGTACGCCACGGTGCTGGGCAATCCGGTGCAGAACGTGCCGTTGTTTGTGGGCAACGTGGTACTCGGGGCCGTGGGCTTTGCCAGCACCCTCACTCTGGTTTCGGGCATTGCGGCCAAAGCTACCAACAGCAGCACCCTGATGGCCGTGCTGGGCTTTCCGCTGATGGTACCCATGCTGCTGCTGCTGATTAAGGTTTCCAAAAACGCGCTGGACGGGCTGGAATTCGATGCCAGCCAAACTTCTTTGCTGACGCTGCTGGCCCTGAACATGATTGTGGGGGCAGTTTCTTACCTGTTGTTCCCCTTTCTGTGGCGCTCCTGATAGAGCGCCGTGGTATGTGCTATGACCAGTAAGAAACAGCTTCCGATTCCTGCACAAAATAAGCATCTGGCTTGTTGGAGCATTGCCAACCCTAGCCAGATGCCCGGCCGCTTGAGCCGGGTTCCGGCGGCGTTTCACTTCTCACCTCTCTGTTCCCATGTCTAGAAGAAACTGGTGGAAAGCCCTGAGCGTGGTGCTGCTGCTGTACGTGGCCGTTGCGGGGCTGCTGATGCCGGTGCCCCGGCTGGCTATTCTCAACGAAAGCATCCGCAACCTGTACTTCCACGTGCCGATGTGGTTCGGGATGACGGCCATTCTGCTGGCCTCAGTGTACTACTCGGTGCGGTACCTGCGCACTCCTACGCCCGAACTCGACATCCGGGCGCACGAGGCGGCCCGTACGGGTATTCTGATGGGGTTGGTCGGGCTGGCTACGGGTAGCATCTGGGCCCGCTTTACCTGGGGAGCCTGGTGGACCAACGACCCTAAGCTGAACGGGGCGGCCATTGCCATGCTGATTTATGGCGCCTACCTGGTGCTGCGCTCTTCCTTTACCGATGAGCAGCAGCGGGCCCGTATTTCGGCTATCTACAACATCTTCGCCTTTGCCACGGCCATGCCGTTGTTCTACATCCTGCCCCGCCTCACCGACTCGCTGCACCCGGGCGCGGGCGGCAATCCGGCCTTCGCCAAATATGACCTCGACAGCGACATGCGGCTGGTGTTCTACCCGGCCGTTATCGGCTGGACGCTTTTGGCTTTTTGGTTGGCCCAGCTAGCCAGCCGCGTTTCCCTGCTTAAACAAAAAGTGTATGAAAAACAGCTTGTCTAAGCTGCGCGCCGGGCTTTTGCTGCTGGTAGCGCTGCTGCTGCCGGCCCTACGGGTGGTTGCCCAGGCCACCGCGCCCAACGAACCTGAAATGGCGGACACCCTTCGTCAGAATGGTAAAATTTACGTGGTAGTGGCCGTCATCACAGTTGTGCTGGCCGGGCTGCTGTTCTTTCTGATTTCGCTGGACCGCAAGCTGAGCCGGCTGGAAAAGGAAGTCAAGGAATAAGCCGGCAGGTGCCTGCTGCTCGGTGAGCTAAGCAAAATCATCCGTTGATAATCACGCTATTTCACCATTTCGGCGGACCTTTGCAGTTGCTTTTGTTGTTCTGAATGTCCTCGGCTCCGGGTGGAGCCAACCTGTTGTACCCCGACATGAAAAAAGCCCACATCCTTGCCATTGCCGTTATTGCCGTGGCTATTGGTATCATCATGAGCGCCGCCGGTGATGCCAGCGTGTATGTATCATTCAAGGAAGCCCGGGAGCGGGCCGCCGAGGGAAACCTGACCAAAGTGCACGTAGTGGGCCGCCTACCCCGCGACGTGCAGCAGAACATCATGGGCCTGGAGTACAATCCTACTCTGGACCCCAACTACTTTGCTTTCACGCTGGTAGATACCAACCGCATTGCCCAGCGCGTAGTGTACTTCAACCCTAAGCCCCAGGACTTCGACAAGTCGGAGCAGGTAGTAATTACCGGCGCCATGCGCAACGACCTGTTCGTGGCCGACAAAATCCTGCTGAAGTGCCCCTCCAAATACGTGGAGAAAGATATTAAGGGCGCTACTGCCTCGGTTAACTAAGCGGCCGCCATGCGCAATGGCCGGTGCCGAAAGCAACCTGGGAAGCAGCCTACCGCGCTGCGGTGGTGTTTATGGGTTGTGCACTGGCTGATGAGTACCTGCTTTCTGCTGCCGGTAGCGGCTCAGGTACCAAACGACAACATAGAGCAGCGGCGGGTGCTGCGGCAAAACGAAGCGGCTACCTCTGCTACCACCGACTGCACTGTGCAGTGGTCGTGCGTGGATGAGACGCTCACCGGAAAATGCATCGAATACCACAACGACCAGTGGTTTGAGTTTACTCCTCGTACTTCGGGCCGCTACTTCGTCAACATCGAAGGCCAGAAGTGCCGCGACACCCGCGGCGTGCAGCTGGTGGTCCTGACGGGCCAACCCTGCGAGCCGGCTACGTACCGGGTGCTATCCTGCACCTCGTTGGGTAGCCAGGATGATGTGTTTGTAACACTGGACTCGCTGCGAGCCGGCCAGCCCTACCTGCTGAATGTGGATGGCTACCTCAAGGACTTCTGCCAGTTTACCATAACCGTCAGCGACAAACCCCGTGGGCTGCCTGCCCTGACGCCGCCCCAGGTAGCGTCGGTGGCGCCCTCCACGAGCCGGGTAGTTTCTTTACGCTGGACGCTGCCCGATTCGTTGGGGGCTCCGCGTGAGTTTCGAGTGCTGCGGCGCGAAGCGGCTGAGTTTCGGGCAGCAGCGGTGGCAGCGGTACCGGTGCAACGCACTACGTACGGCGCCACCAGCCCGGAATACACCTGGACTGATACGCTCACGGCCCCCGGCCGCTACCTCTACCAGGTAGTTACGGAGGAAGTGGAGGGTAGGGCCCCGGCCATCGTGCACCAGCAATGGTACGCGTATAGCCTGCCTCTGCTGCCATCCGATAAAGCCCGGGTGCAGGCCGCTGCTGAAGCGGCCAGGCGCGCGACCAAAACCCAGCAAAGCTGGGAGAGGCGCAGCCACCGGGCCCGAATGAAACGATTGGCCGGACAACGGCACTAATTCTAAAAACAAGTTCATGCTGGCCGGGTACTATACCGTCGGGCTAACATTTCTCCTTCAACGCAGTAGCACATGTTGAATACACTAATCGGCGACGTAGGACACCTCGGAGTCATTGTGGCGTTTGTAGCGGCCATCGTAGCGGCGTACTCTTACTACAAGGCCTCGCAAGGCCGCGCCCTCGGCGACACGGACGCGGCATGGCTGCGGCTGGGTCGGGGCGCATTCGCGCTTCATGGCGTAGCCGTGTTTGTGGTTATTGCTGCTTTGTTCGGCATCATCCATGGCCACCGCTACGAGTACTACTACGCCTGGAGCCACAGCAGCAACCACCTGCCCGTGCACTACATGATTTCCTGCTTCTGGGAAGGGCAGGAGGGTAGCTTCCTGCTCTGGATTTTCTGGCACGTACTAATTGGCTTTGTGCTGATGCGCTACAGCCGCCGCTGGGAGGCCCCCGTGATGGTGGTGTTTGCCGGCGTACAGCTCTTCCTGACGTCCATGATTCTGGGGGTTGTGCTGGGCGACCTGAAAATTGGCTCCTCGCCCTTTATTCTGCTGCGCGACTTTATGCCGGATCTGCCGGTATTCAAGCTCAATCCGAATTTCGTGCCCAAGGATGGTACCGGTCTGAATGCCCTGCTCCAGAACTACTGGATGGTGATTCACCCGCCTACGCTGTTCCTGGGCTTTGCGCTTACGCTGGTGCCGTTTGCCTACGCCGTAGCCGGCCTCTGGAAGGGCGAGTTTACCAAGTGGGTGCGCCCGGCTATGCGCTGGACGCTGTGGGGTGGCTTGGTGCTGGGTGTAGGGATTATGATGGGTGCTTACTGGGCCTATGAAACCCTAAACTTTGGAGGCTATTGGAACTGGGACCCGGTAGAAAATGCCGTGTACATTCCCTGGCTGGTGCTGGTGGCTTCCTTGCACGGCTTGGTGCTGTGGCAGCGGAGCCGTACGGCGCTGCGCACATCCTTCGTGCTGGTTATTGCCACCTTTCTATTGGTGCTCTATGCCACCTTCCTGACCCGTAGCGGCGTACTGGGTAATGCCTCCGTGCACTCCTTCACCGACCTGGGCCTTTCCGGTCAGCTGATTATCTATCTGATGGCCTTCGTGGTGCTGGCCATTGCCCTGCTGGTATGGCGCTGGAAGCAGATTCCGGTTTCCCCGAAAGAACTGACCACCTATAACGCTGAGTTGTGGGTATTTGTGGGCGCTACCGTACTGTGCCTAGGCGCTTTCCAGGTACTCTGGACCACCAGCATTCCGGTGTATAAAGCCTTTATGGGCTTCATCGGAATTACCACAAATGTTGCCCTGCCCGCCGACCAGATTCAGCACTACACCAAGGCGCAGCTCTGGATGGGGGTAGGCGTGGCCTTCTTCTCGGGCCTGGCTCAGGTAATGTGGTGGCAGAAAAACAACAAAGAGTCCCTGACCAGCTCCTTGACGGTGCCCGCCATTCTGACGCTGCTCGGTGCTGCGCTGGTGATTCTGCTGGTGCAGTACTACGGCCTGAAAATGGAGGCTACCTACATCGTGCTCCTGACGGCTGCCCTGTTTGGGGTGCTGGCCAACTTGGGTATGGTATTTACCCTGATGAAGCGTAAAGTCAGCCTTTCTGGTGGCGGCGTCGCTCACATTGGTATTGCCCTGATGCTGCTGGGTATTCTGGCTTCGGCGGGTTACTCCAACATCATCAGCCAGAACGTGTCGGGTCTGCTGCACTCACGGGAGTTTGATGAGACTACCAACCGCGACAACGTGCTGCTGTGGCGCAACGATAAAGCCCCCATGGGCAAGTACGATGTCAGCTACACCGGTCAGTACTTCGATGTGCCCGGTGTACCTGGCTACGTAGATAAGCAACTGCTTTTCCGCACCGCCGACGAGTACAAAGCCCTGGCCCGCGCCGACATCAAACGTGGCGACAAGCTGTACTACAAAGCCGGCGACACCGTAGAGATTCTGCCGGAAAACACCTACTACCGCGTCGAGTACAAGGACCGCAAAACCGGCGAAGCCTTCACGCTTTACCCCCGCGCTCAAATCAACGAAGAAATGGGTGATGGTCTGCTGGCCTCCCCTGACATCAAGCAGTTCCTCAGCCACGATATCTACTCCCACGTAAGTGCCGTGCCGCCACCCGATAAGGAGAAGGATTGGAGTGAGGTGAAAGAGCATATCCTGAGTGTGGGCGACACCATCTTCCTCAACGACTACTTCGCGGTGTTCCGGGGGGTAGAGCCAGCCCACCAGACCGCCGGCCTGGGCCTGACCAAAGGCGACCTGGCAATTCAGGGCGACTTCCTGGTGATGGGTGAGAAGAAGCAGTACCACGTTCACCCGGTATTTGTGGTGCGCAACCGCCTGATTGGTCGTGTGCCCGACGAGGTAGAAGACCTGGGCCTGCGCCTGAGCTTCCTGAACGTCGATCCGGAGAAAGGCAAGTTTACGTTCGGCGTAAGCACCACCCAGAAAGACTACATCATTCTGAAGGCCGTAGAGAAGCCCTTCATAAACCTGCTTTGGAGTGGTACGCTGCTCATGGCCGTTGGCTTTGGTATGGCAATCTACAAGCGTCGTCGCGAAACGGAGGCCCTGGTAGAGCCCGCCGACGGCGAGATACTGCCCAAAACAGCTCTGCAGCCCAAGGCGCGCCAGGTAGCTTAGTTATCACTACCCTTCTCCTAACAAAAAGCCCCGACTAGATACCAGTTGGGGCTTTTTGTTAGGAGAAGTTGGCGGTTGCTTGGAGCGGCGCGTTGCACTGGAAAAGTCCGGGTGGGGTTCTAAGGTTTCCGCTCAAACGACGCCGTACCCAAGTATGTCGGTTTGAAGAACGGTGTAGAGACCCCTGCTTAAGTTTCCTCCTTGAACGGTAGCCCCTGAATGGTAATCCTCGAAGAGCGCAGGCGATGAGACGCAAGCAGGCGTTTCTACACCGTTCTTCAAACCGACATAAGAACAGCTTTGCTTGTAAGCCGTGCTGGCCTTGCGGTCATGCGGTGGCTCCGTTGGTGGGTTTTGCCGAACCCTTTGCCGGAAGCGTCAAGCATAAAAAAGGGCAGCCATGTGGCTGCCCTTTTCTTGACCCGCGAGGGGAGTAGTTATTTCTGGATGGTGATGTTGCGCACCATGTACTCGTTGCCGGTCATGATTTTCACCATGTACATACCGTTCGCGAGGTTCGACAGATCTACTTTGTTTTCGAAGTTGTTGCGGATGGAGGCTGTGCTTACGCGCTGACCCAGCATGTTCAGCACTTCCACTTGCAGGCCGCCCTTGGTGTTGGCGCCCCGCACATCAATTTTCAGCTCACCAGCCGTGGGGTTGGGGTACAGTGTGATGGCGCGCAGCAGCTCATCCGACGAAGCCGTTACGGCCGTTGCGGTTACCTCGATGTTGTCAACCAGCAGCAGGTACTGATCGGCTACGCTCTTGGCGTGGAAGCCAATGTAGTAGGTGCCCGAGGTGGTAGGCGTGATGGAGGCTACGGCGGGCGTGCTTGAGGCGTTAGCCGTCTGGTAAGGAGCAGCCCCGCCGGCGGGGCTCACAATGTTCTCGTTGTTCCAGAGCAGAGTAGTCTGGCCGGCAACGGTAGCGCTGGTGCCATACTTCACTTCCATACGCTCGGGGTACACCGCGCCTGAGAAAATGTTGTACATGCCGTAGCGGAAGGAAAGTTGGTAGCGGGTGCCAGCCTGCAGTGCCAGACCAGGAGTGAAGAACCAATCGTCGGCGCCCGCGCTGGAGCTGAAGCGGTAGAGCATGGCGTTGGTTGAGGCATCGCCCAGGGGTAGGGTATTGGTTCCTTCCTGGTAAGAAGATGCTACCTGCCAGGTCTGAGCGTCGTTGTTGGCGTTAGCCACAGTAACTCCGCAGGGCAGAATGCCGGCGCCGTTGCCCTCAAAGCCCTCCCGGTAGGGGAAGGTGCTTACCAGCGTAGAAGTTGGGCAGGCCGAGGCCGTGGTGAACTTGAAGGGGCCGGTCAGGGTGCTTTGGTCGGTGGCACCGCAGTTGCTGCGGATGTACACGTCAAAAGCCGTGCTGCTGGCAAGATTGCTGAGGGTAAACGCCGGGCCGGTACCCGTTACCGTGGTGCCGGCGGTGGCAGGATCAAAACCGGCCGGGCCGTAAATAACTGAGTAGCCCGTACCGCTCGTGGGTGCGCCCGACAGGGTGATGGTAGCCGAAGTAGGCGTGATAGCAGAAATGGTAGCACCGCCCACGATGGGGCAGCTCAACTGAGGACCTACGGTAGCATCCAGCGCGAGGCGGGTGCGCAGGGTGGTAGAGTTGATGGGCGTCCAGGCTGCGCCTGGCGACTGGAAGTAGAAGGTAGTCGCGCGCAGCGGATCTTCTACCTGATAAGCTAGGGCCACGTTCGTGCTCAGTTCGCGAACTGCTACGTAGAAGGCTCCGGTTACACGCACGCTGGGTACGGGAAGGGTTACGGTGCTGGCGGCTCCCGTGCGGGTGCGGGCAGGCGAGGCATACAGAACCGTGCCTGGGGTGCTGCCAGCGCCGGAAGCATCCAGCACTACCAGCTGATAAGACGCCGTGTTACCGGCCGAAGCCGCGAAAGTGGCCTTCACTTCGTTTACGTAAGTAGCCTGGCTAACCGTGTATTTGGCGGCCAGCATGCCGCCAGCAGCTCCCACGCCTACGCCGGTAGTATTAAAGGCGCGCGTGTCGTCAATGTAGGCTACGGGGCCGGCGGTTACCACCTGGGTGTAAGGCAGACTATTGTTGTCGTTATTGTCGTCGGCGGCCACCGATACCGTCAGGTTGTTGGTACCTACGGCCATCGTGGCGGGGTAAGCGTCAAACGTAACGGTAGCAACGGCACCAGGCGACAGAATTGGAACCGTTTTGGTGCTGGTGAAGGTGTTAGCTCCGCTTACCGTCAGGGTAACGGGCACATTGGTCAATGCCTCTAGGCCACGGTTCTGCACGGCGGCCGCTACCGTATGGGGCAGAGAGTAGGGGGTAGCAATTTTCCCCATCGAATGGATGACCTGTACGGAAACATCCTTGGGCTGTGCGGCATTAAAACGATACACCAAGCCGGCAGTCGGGCGGGAGGTGCTGCGCACGTTGAACACGTCGCCGATGTAGTTGCCCGCTAGGAAGACAGGCGCGGTCCAGGCCGCCGTGGACGTTTTCTGAACGGTCAGGGTCTGGTTGGCTGCAGGGCCCGAGCCCTTCAACCCTACCGCCGCCGTACGCAGTGCGTCGGTGGTGCCGGTGTTAGCCGTAAACGTGCCGTACACGAAATCTACCCGGTTCAGGGTTTCGTAGAGCTTCACCTGGAAGCTGGCCGTGGAATATTGCTTGGTAACGTTGCCGGAAGCCTTATCGCTCACGTTCTTCCACTGAATGGTGCACACCCGGTTCGGGGCCGTACCGGTGGTAGCCACCCGGTATTCAGTGGTAGCTGAACCTTCCAGATCAAGGTTGAATGGCAGAATAAGGTTGGTTTCGGCGTTATTATCCAGAGGGCCCTTAAACGGGCTCTGGGGGCCTTCGTAGAAGTAAGGGGCAGCTGGGGCAGTAGTTCCCAGCTTCAGGAATCCGTTGGTATTCAGTACAAAGTCCGTGAAAGTCTGGCCATTGTACTGAAAAGAGAAGCCGATGGGAGTAGCCGCTGAGTTAGCGTCGTCGGTGTTGGGCGTAGCAATTACGGTACCGGTGCTCGCTAGATCAGTGTAGGTAATGGTGCCGGCCAGGCTGGCTAAAGGAGTGTAAGCAAACTGCCCCTGCGCCTGCGCTTGCGCCGATAAAGTGCCCACACTCAGCAAGGTGGCTAGGGCTAGCCGCTTGGGAGTGAGCAGATCCGGGTAAATTTTTGACATGAAAAAAACGTGAAGAGTGGAAGTAGGAAATCAACAGAAGAAGGACATGATATCCTCTTTTCAAAGTAAAGCCATTTTTGGGGACATATAATGTAATATTGATTTATTTTTTGTCGATTAAATGCTAAAAACAAGCCTTAGAGGGGCTTTAGATGTAATTGTGTTAGTCAGTAGTGGCCCCTGCCAATAGCCCGAATAGCTAGCTTTACGCCAGGGCGCCTACCCCGGCAAGGGTGGCAAGAGCAGGGTTACGGAAGTAAATGCCCGGCACGATGGCCGCTGGCCGGCCTGATCCAGTAGTAACCGCCGCATTCCTTCGGCCGCGACGCCCAACAGCAGTAGCCGGTGCCGGAGAGAATAGGCTTCATTTCTCTATGGCTTATTATACAATTGTTTTGCTGGGAGCCGGCCGGGTAGCCCAACACCTGGGGCCGGCGCTGGCCCAGGCTGGCCACAAGGTACTGCACGTCTGGAGCCGGACGCAGGCCTCCGCCGAGGCGGTAGCGGCCACCATTCCGGGTGCTACCGCCGGCACCGACCCGCGCCGCCTACCCCCCGCCGACTTGTACGTGCTGGCCGTGCCCGACGGGGCCGTGCCGCAGGTGCTGGCGGCAGCAGAGTTTGCGGCAGGCGCGGTGGTAGCCCATACTGCCGGGGCGCTGCCGCTGAGCGTGTTTGCTGCCCATGAGCAGGTACGCGGCGGTGTGCTGTATCCTCTCCAGACGTTTAGCCCGGGCCGGGCTATTGAATGGCAAACGGTGCCGTTGTGCTTAGAGGCAGCCGACGCGCCCGCTTTGGCACTGCTGCGCGCGGTAGCTGCCTCCCTAAGCTCCGATGTACGGTTGGTAAACTCGGCTCAGCGCCTGCAGCTGCACGTAGCGGCGGTATGGGCCTGCAACTTTCCCAATCATCTGCTGGGCATCAGCCGGGCGCTGCTGGCCGAGGCCAATCTGCCCTGGTCACTGTTGCACCCGCTAATCCGGGAAACCATCGATAAAGCCTTGTCCGAGCTGCCCTTTGCGGTGCAAACCGGGCCGGCAGTGCGCCATGACGACGCCACGCTGGCCCGGCATGAAGCCGCGCTGGTAGGTAAACCGGCATGGCAGGCTTTGTACAAAGATCTGACAGTGAGTATTCAACAGGCTGTCGGGGCAGCTGCTTCAAACAATGAGGGGGCCGTGTAGCTTTGATTCGGGTAGCGGTATGCGTACCTTCGCACCCGCATTTTTGCATCGTTCTCCTAGCGTTACGCCGTGAAAGCCGTAAACATCACCTTTAAGTTTCAGGACGGCCAGCCCGACCAGACCCATGTGGCCGCTCAGGGCGAATCGGTGCTGGATGTGGCCTTAAACAACGACATTCAGCTCCAGCACAACTGCGGGGGCGTTTGTGGCTGCAGCACCTGCCACGTATATATTCTGAAGGGCGAAGACGACCTGCCCGAAATTTCCGATAAAGAGGAAGATTTCATTGACCGTGCCGTGGACCCGCGCATCAATTCCCGCCTGGGCTGCCAATGCGTGGTGCAGGGCAATCAGGATATTGAAGTTCTCATTCCGCCGCAGAATTTTCTGGGCCATTAATTATAGTTGCCGGATGCCAGCTGCCCGCTCTTGGGTAGCATTTGCTGGCAGCTGATGACTGACAACTGATAACTGAACGAATGAACCATTTCGAGCCCCCCATGCAGTGGAGCGACCATGAGGATATTGCCATGGCGCTCTACGAAAAGTTTGGCGACGACTTTAACGAGGCCAAAATCTACCGTATCCGCTTCACGGATCTGCTGGAGTGGATTCTGACGCTGCCTAACTTCGAGGGCACGCGCGAACAGGCCAACGAAGGCCATCTGGAGCAGATTCAGGCCAAGTGGGTGTACGAGTGGCGCGACAACCAGTAAGGTTAGGGCGCGAATTCCGGTCGCTGCCCTGGCGGCCATACGTTTCTCAGTAGTTCCCCGTATGACTTCACCCCATACCCCGCCCGATTTATCAGCCATTCAGGCATTCATTTTGGATGTGGATGGGGTACTGACGGACGGAACCCTGCTGGCCCTCAACTCCGGCGAGCAGGCCCGGGCCTTCCACATCCGCGACGGGTATGCCGTCCGGCATGCGCTGCGCCAGGGCTACCGGCTTGCCATTATCTCGGGCCGGGAGGAAGAGGGCGTACGCAAACGCCTGGAGTCCCTGGACGTGCGCGACATTTTCCTGGGGGTTGATGACAAGATGAAAATCTTTAACAATTACATCAACACCTACCGCCTCGACCCCGCCCACATTGCCTACATGGGCGACGATATGCCCGATATTGAGGTAATGCGCCGCTGTGCCATTGCCGCCTGCCCCGCCGACGCGGCCTCCGATGTGGCGGCTATCAGCAATTACACCGCCGCGCTACCGGGCGGCCGCGGAGCCGTGCGCGAGCTGATTGAAGCCGTGCTCAAAGCCCAGGGAAAGTGGTAGCTGGCATTTAATTGCTAGTACCTTACCTATACCATATTGCATTTACAGGTTGCGCGGGCGCACTGGCGCTTGCTGAAACCCAGGTTGCGCTTTTCTAAAATCCCTCTATATTTACCCCAACCATCATTCACCTTATTCTTTTTCTTTTTACATGAAAACAGGAACCGTAAAATTCTTTAATGAGTCGAAGGGCTACGGCTTCATTACGGAAGACGGTACGAAGGAAGACTTCTTCGTCCACATTACCGGCCTTAACGGGGGCCAGATCCAACAGAATGACCGCGTGGAGTTTGACACTCAGGAAGGCCGTAAAGGCGTTAACGCGGTGAATGTGAAGAAACTGTAAGCTCGGCGCTTACTTAGGTTTTTAGCATACCGGACAAGCCTCTTCCGAATTCGGGAGGGGCTTTCTTGTGCCGGTCTGGTAGCGGTGGTGCATCTTTGTGCTGGCCTGGTGCTGTTGTCTTATTCTTATGTCTGCTGCTCTTTTATATACCACGCCTCGCGCCCCGGAGGGCACACTCTCGGCCCTGGAGCCGGGTAGCTGGCAGCAGCTCGCCCGCCTGGTACGGATGCCCAACCTGCTGATTATGGCCCTGTGCCTGCTGCTGGTACGGGCCTGTCTGCTGCTGCCCGAAGCGCCGTGGCAGCAGGTGTTGGCGCCCGCTTTTGGCGTGCTGACCCTGGCTGCGCTGAGCGTAGGCGCCGCCGGCTACATTATCAATGATTATTACGATGTGAAGATTGACGCCATCAACCGGCCCGGCCGGCTAGTGGTGGGGCGGGCCGTAAATCGGCGGCATGCTATGCTGGCCCATTTGCTGCTCTCAGGGCTGGGCGTGCTGCTGAGTGGGTACTTGGCGCCGCTGCTGGGGGTAGTAAACCTGGGCTCTGCGCTGCTGCTATGGGGCTACTCAGTGCGGTTTAAGCGGGTGGCTTTGGTGGGCAACGTGAGCATAGCCACGCTTACGGCTGCCCTGGTACTGCTGCCCGAATTGCAGGCCCGCACCGGCAACAGCGCCGTATGGGGTTACGCCCTGGCCGCTTTTCTGCTGACCATGGTGCGGGAGATTGTGAAAGATGTAGAGGACATGCGCGGTGATGCCCAGCACGACTGCCGGACCTTGCCCATAGTATGGGGGGTAGCCCGCACTAAGTGGACGGTTGGATTCTTTTTGCTTTGCTTGGGGCTGCTGGTAGCAGGGGCCAGCTACAATGCCCTGGCAACGCACCGATGGGTGCTGGGTGGTTGGCTGCTGGGTCTGGTGCTGCTTCCGCTGGCTGGGTTGGGCTACCGGCTGCGGCGCGCTGACCGTAAGCGCGACTTTACCGCTCTGAGTGCCTGGTGCAAGTGGATTATGCTGGCTGGTGTGCTCTCTATGCTAGTGATACGCTACTGAAGTATAGCTATGGGGTAGGAGGCTTGAGGATCCGCGCCGGGCTCTTGACAACCGCAGGAGCTACAGTTGCGTTAGCAGGTTCACGACGGTGGCATTGCAACGTGCTGGGCCTGCTGGCCGAAGGACGTGGCGCCGTCAGCTGCCAACCTCATTTCTGACCCCAGCCATCTACGTATGCGCTTCCTCTACCCGCTGCTGGCGCTTGGCGCGCTGGCTGCTCCGGCTGCCCTGGCGCAGTCTGCCCCCGACTCTGCCGCCGCGCTGGTTGCCTCGGCCTCGGCCGCTCCCTTGCCCTCAACACCTGCTGCTGAAGCTCTTTCTGAGGGGGCTCCCGTAGGCCTGAACCGGGCGTTGAGCGCCAAATCAAGCTTCAAGCTCATCCCCGACGACCCCGACAAGCCCATTTTCCTGCCGGTTCCTATTGCTTTTTATCAGCAGGAAACCGGCTTTGCGGTAGGGGCGGCTATTCTGCCGGTGTGGCGCTTCGGGCAGGATACCACCGTGCGGAAATCCAATGCCCGCCTGATTGCCTGGTTTTCTCAGGAAAAGCAAACCACCGTTCAGCTCACGCATACCCTGTTTACCAAGGGAGAAAAGTTCTTTTTTCAGGGTGAGCTGAGCTACTACGATCTGGCTTTCAACTACTACGGCATCGGCAACAATACCCGCAAGAGCAACGAAGCCCACATTCAGTACCCGCTGTGGGTGTTCGATGAGAAGGTGCTGACCAAAGTAGTGCCCAACCTGTTTGTAGGGGTGCGCTACCGCTTCACCAACCTGGGCAAGGTAGAGCTGAATGATGAAGACCAGGGCAATCCGGCGCCCTACAATCTGCTGTCATCGAAGGAGCGCAACGGCTACCTGACTTCCGGCGTGGGACCCGCCCTGCTCTACGATGGGCGCGACAACGTGCTGGCTACTTACCGCGGCAACTTCGTGGACGCACACATTCTCTTCAATGGCGGCGCCCTGGGCAGCGACTATAAGTTTACGCGCTACATGGTAGATGCCCGCCATTTCAACCCGCTTTTCGGCTCCAATAACACCATCCTGGCCCTGCAGTTTCTGGGGCAGTATCATACCGGCAGCGTGCCCTTCCGCGAGCTGGGCGGTATGGGAGCCACGCTGGGCGGCTCTCTCTACAACAACGCCTACCTGATGCGCGGCATCTACGAGGCCCGTTTCCGCGACCGTCAGTTCTCCACGTTTCAGGGCGAAATCCGTCAGAAGCTGTTCTGGCGTTTTGATGGGGTAGTGTTCGGGGCCGTGGGGCAGGTAGCTCCCCGCCTCGGGGACTACAAGCTGGATGAGATGAAGTATGCCGGTGGGGTAGGGGCCCGCTTCCGCCTCAACCGCCGCGACCGGGTGAACGTCCGCCTCGATTATGGGGTAGGCTCCGGGGGCAACTCTGGTATTATCTTCGCCGTGGGCGAGGCCTTCTAAACCTGCCGCATTACTATAGCAAGTGCCGGGCTCAGGCTGCAACAGCAGGAGCCCGGCACTTGCTGTTTTCTGATGGGTAGGGCGTGGGCTATGCTAAACTCAGCATGCCTCCATCAGGCTAAATGAACAACTTCTTGGGGCAGCGTTACCGTTGTGCTTAGTTCAACCGTAGAAGGGGGTAATGAAGCAAGCCCCACCCCTGCGTTTTCATGCTGCCCCTGCCGAAACTGGTGGTAGCATTTCTCCGTGGCACCTGGCTCCACCACCCGCCGCAAGTCTGAGAGCAATTGTCATTATTCCGGCCAAAAACGAAGCTACGAGTATCCCGGCCGCATTAGCGGCTCTGGCCGCTCAGGTGGATATGCAAGATCAGCTGCTACCCAACGGCTGGTTTGAAGTGCTGGTGCTGGCCAACAATTGCCGCGACCGTACCGCCCAGGTGGCGCGGGCCTGCGCGGCACAATACCCGGGGCTGGTGGTGCATGTGGCGGAAGTGACTTTGTCGGCCGCCGATGCGCATATAGGCAAGGCCCGGCGCCTGCTGATGGATGAGGCCTGCCAGCGGCTGGAGCGGATAGGGCGGGCTGGGGCTTTCATTGCCAGTACCGACGCCGATACCCGGGTATCTCCTACCTGGCTGTCGGCCATTGCCACCGAGCTAGCCCAGGGAGCCGATGCCGTAGGGGGCCGCATTCTGACCTATGATGCCGACTCCCGAAATCCGCTGCGGCGGCATCAGCTCCGGGATGCGGCGTACTACCTTCTTCGGGCTCGCCTGGAGCAGCTCCTGGACCCCATTGCCCACGACCCCTGGCCCCGCCACCATCAGCATTTCGGCGCTAGCCTGGCCCTGACGGCCGCCGCCTACCGGCGCGTGGGTGGTTTGCCCGTGGTACCGTACCTGGAAGACGAAGCTTTATATCAAGCCCTGCTTCGCCACGACCAGCGCCTGCGCCACAGCCCGGCCGTGCAGGTGTTTACTTCCAGCCGGCGGCAAGGCCGGGTGCCGGTAGGCCTTTCGTGGCAGCTGCGTCAGTGGGCCGCTCAGCAGGCGGTCCGGCAGGAACCCACCGTTGATAACCCGGTTCGTTTGATGGCGGAGTGGCGCCTGCGGGCTCATCTACGGCATTTATGGCACTGCCACGCTGGCGAGCAGCTGCTAAACGAAAACATAGGGTTGATGGCGCCTGAGGGGGTAGGCGCCTCCTGCCTGCAGCAAGAAATGGCTCGGTCTGCTACGTTCGGACAGTTTTGGGAAAAGATGCGGACCCGGTTCCTGTACCACGCGCTGCGGCGGTGGCCACCGGTACCTCTGTCCGTAGCCCTGCTGCAGCTGCGGCAGGAGCTGGCGTGCCGGGAGCGGAGTAGCCGAAAGCTGGTGAATATTACCCCTGGCCTATCGGGCGCAGATTTAGCATCTTTCCAGCAGATCGAGACGATAGGTGGGGTGCCGCTCCCCGTGCAGGTGACGTAGCGGGCCATTGGCGCGGGCCTGGGTCAGAAAAAATTCGTGCACCGCGTCGCCGGTCAGGGGGTAGTCGTGCACGGGTGGGGTCCAGTGCACCAGCAGCAGGTGACCGCCGGCGGGCAGAGCTTGTAGCATCAAATCAGAAGATCGGGCTAAGTCAGCCGGGCTCCAATAGTAGCCTACCTCTGAAACCAGAATTAAATCGAATTGCTGCTGCCGGGGCGGAAATTCTTCCGGGATGCGCAGCTGCCGCAGCTCTACCTGGGGCAGGTGGGCGCAGCGCTGCCGGGCCCGCGCTAAGGCGGCTTCGGCTACATCTACGGCCAGCAAATGCCCACACCGGGCGGCCAGCTGCTCCGTGAGTACGCCCAGGGAACAGCCTATTTCCAGGGCATTGGTGTACTGCGGCCGGGGTAGGGCCCGCAAGGTGGTCCGGTACTTGTCATGCTCGTAAGGGCTGGTTTCGAACCCCCACGGATCGGCATTAGCTTCGTATACTGCCGCGAAATAGTCCGGGCCCAGGGTATCGGGTTGGTTAGGGTTGGGTTGCATGGGTAGCAGGCGCTAAAGAGGAGAAATACCCGTCGGTGGCTTCCAGATAGATTTCCGTGGGCTGGGTAAAATGGGCCAGCATGGCCGTGGAGAGGGTGAACCCACCGGGGTCATCATCAATTGGGGAGCCCGGCAGCTGGGAGTGGTGCGCCCCGATGGCCTGCTGCTTCTGCTCCAGCACCGGCGTGACATCGACCTGCCAGCCCCGCACTTCTTCGGGTTGAGGCACATCGGTGGGGGTAGCCCGCTCCCAGGCCCACACCACATATTCCAGCACCCGGGGCAGGGTAGGCAGCTGAGCCAGGGCAGCGCCTACCAGCAGGCTGGTGGCGCGGTGGTCGGGGTGGGGGTCGCGGCGCCAGGGCACCAGCACGGTAGCCGGTGGGTGCTGCTGCCAGAAGGCCACGAGGCGCTGCACGGCGGCCGCGCCGGCTGCGGTATCGGGGGGTGGTACGGCCCCATCGGGAAGGTGAAGCGGCAGCAGGTGCTGGGCCGCTACCCCCAGAATTGATAGGGCCGTCCGGAGCTCCTGCTCGCGCAGGGCCTGGCGGGCCGGGGCCGGGAATTTTTGGGAGTTGGGGTGCGACATGGTGCCATCCGTTATCAGCACGCACCACACCGGCACGCCTGCCTGCCGCAGTAGCGCCAGCAGCCCCCCGCACCCCAGCGACTCATCATCGGGGTGCGGGGCTACCACGGTGGTAGGGCCGAAGGTTGCTACCTGTTCAGGGGGTAGGGAGGGGTAGGAGGCGAAAAGAGAAGATACCATGTGGCAGATGTGCGACGGGCGGAGCAGAGGAAGAAAGCCAGGGGTTACCGCTCCCAGATCAGGTAGGCAGGTTGCTCCTGCTGCAGGGCGTAGCGGCCCACGTCGGCCAGGGCGGCATCCGGGGCGGGCTGGCGGAGGTAGTGGGTCAGGTCGCGGTGGAGACGCTCGAAGGGCTCGGGGCGCAGCAGGCCCCTGGCGCCCACGCACCGCTCGGCCAGGGGCATCAGGCGCAGGCAAAGCTCCTCAATGGCCGAGCGCACCAGGTTGGCGTGGGCTACGGTAGCTTCCGCCGTTTCGGGCCCGGAAAGCCCGACTGGGGACGATGCCACAAAATCGGCGGCGGCGCGCAGCCAGTGCTGGCCGCTGGCTATCAACAGGCTCATCTCGCCCAGGCGCTGGCGCTGGTAGGGGTCGTCGGTGCGGCCCAGCTCGCGCAGGAAGCGGCGGGTTTCATCGAAAATGGCTTCTGCCCCACCCAACTGCACGGCCGCAAACCGGATGGCCCCCCCGCTAAACCAAGGCTGCTGGTAATAGTTGCCGGGGGAACCCAGCAAATCCTGCGCTTCTATTTCCAGGCCCGTAAAATCAACCCGGAAGCTGGCTGAGGCCCGCATGCCCAGGGGGCGCCAGAACGTTTTATTGTATTCGGGGGGTAGGGCGTCGGCGGGGAGCACCAGCATTTGCCACCCACCGTCGGGCAAAGCGCCCGTTAGCAGGGGGCGCGTCAGGTGGCCCGCCCCCGACCCGAACGTTTTGCTGCCGAGCAGGCGGTAGCGGCCAGTGGGCAGCGGCTCCAGCTTCACTCCGTCCTGAGCTTCGGTATTCCACACCCCAAACAGGTGGCCTGCCCGCGCATCGGCGGCCCACCGCGCCTGCTGATCAGGCCGCCCGAAACGGGCAATTAGCTGCAGAGCGTTTACGTGACCTTCATAAACCCGCCCTACTGCCAGGTTGCCGCGCCCAATGTGGCGCAAGGTGCTAAGCAAATATTCGGTGCAAGCGGCTTCGGATAAGCCGCAGCCGCCCAGCCTAGTGGGCAAAGTAGCGGCCAACAGACCGGCCTCGCGCAGCCAATTAAACTCTTCCGCCGGGAAGCTGCCTTCCTGGTCGGAGTGAGGCGCCTGGGCAAAAAGGCGCGGAGCCAAAGTTGCGGCGGCTTCTTCGGCCGCCTGGGGGGTAGTCAGTAAGTTGGCGGATAGGGTAGGGGCAGCGGAAACGGTCATACAAGTACGCCAGTAAATAGTCAAGCTTGGCTATACGGCAAACCCAACCGTAACGGACGAAAGCCCGGCCGTAGCCAACCCCGGCGCCCGGTGGCTGTTAATAATTTCGTAACACCGCTCTGACGGGGGCTGCCTACCTTCGCGGCGCGTTTCAACCTCCCATCAAACCCCGCTTGCTATGTCGCAGCCCATTCGTTCCGCCCTTGTTTCCGTCTATTACAAAGATCGTCTGGAGCCGCTGGTGGCGTTGCTGAAAGAGCACGGCGTAGCTATTTATTCTACGGGCGGCACCCAGCAGTTTATTGAGGAGCAGGGCGCTCCGGTAACTGCCGTCGAAACCCTGACCGGCTTTCCGGCTGTGTTTGGTGGCCGCGTAAAAACCCTGCACCCGAAGGTATTTGGTGGTATTCTGCATCGCCGCCATGAGGCCGGCGACCTGCAGGAAGCCGAGCAGCACCAGATTCCGCCGATCGACCTGGTTATCGTGGACCTCTACCCCTTTGAGGAGACAGTAGCCTCCGGCGCGGCTGAGCAGGAGGTAATTGAGAAGATTGACATCGGCGGTATTTCCCTACTGCGGGCCGCCGCCAAAAACTTCCGTGACGTGCTGGTGGTCAGCAGCCGCGACCAGTACGCGGCCGTAACGGAGCTGCTGCAGGCCAAAGGCTGCGCTACTGACCTCGAAGACCGTCGCCACTACGCCGCCGCCGCGTTCGAGGCTACCTCGCACTACGACACCCAGATTTTCCGCTACATGGCCCAGGGTACGGAGCTCAGCGGTACTTCCCTCAAGCTCAGCGAAAAGCCTGCTACCCCCCTGCGCTATGGCGAAAACCCTCACCAGGCCGGCACCTTCTACGGCGACCTGACAGCCCTCTTCGACCAGCTTCACGGCAAGCAGCTCAGCTACAACAACCTCGTGGACGTAGATGCCGCCGTGCTGCTCATGCAGGAGTTTGCCGCCGATGAGCAGGCTGCCTGCGCCATTCTCAAGCACACCAATGCCTGCGGGGTAGCCCAAGCCGACACCTTGCACGAAGCCTACCTCCAGGCCCTGGCCTGCGACCCGGTATCGGCGTTTGGTGGCGTAATTATCGTGAACAAAGAGGTGGACGCGGCTACCGCTGAAGAGCTGAACAAGCTGTTCTTTGAGGTACTGATTGCCCCGGAGTTTGCCGCCGATGCCCTGCCCGTTCTGCAGAGCAAGAAAAACCGTATTCTGCTGCGCCAGAAGCCCGTGCAGTTCCCGACCAAGCAGGTGAAAACGCTCCTCAATGGCATCATTGAGCAGGATTTCGACCGCGTAGTGGAAGGCGCCAACGAGTTCCGCACGGTAACGGAGTCGGCCCCAACAGCGGAAGAAGTGGCTGCCCTGGAGTTTGCCCTCAAAATCTGCAAGCACACCAAGAGTAACACCATCGTGCTGGCCCGGGCCGGGCAGCTGCTGGCGTCTGGGGTAGGCCAGACCTCCCGGGTCGATGCCCTGCGCCAGGCCATTGAAAAGGCCCGCAGCTTCGGCTTCGATTTGCAGGGTGCTGTTATGGCCTCCGATGCCTTTTTTCCCTTCCCCGACTGCGTAGAAATTGCCGGCGAAACGGGCATCCGCGCCGTAGTGCAGCCCGGTGGCTCTATTAAAGATCAGGACAGCATTGCCACCGCTAACCGCCTGGGCATGGCCATGGTCCTGACGGGAGTGCGTCACTTCAAGCACTAAAGAAACGGCCAACGAGGATAGGGCCTTCGCTCTGCTCTCGCTGGCTGTCTAGAAGTTTGCTGCCGTCGGCTGCTACCCCACATTCAGGGTAGCAGCTGGCGGCAGCGCTGTTATGCTTCGTTGCTGTCACCCGGCGGCAGTACGCGCGGCTGGTACACAATGCCTTGAATGCGTTGCTGATGGCCGAACTCGTTGCTGACCCGGATGCCTCGCAGCACGAGCGGGTGTGCTGAGCCATCGGGCCTCAGAACGCGCACGGTGCAGGTAAGCATAGCACCGTGCTGACAGGCATGGTCCAGAGCTTCCTGTAGAAGAGTGGTATCGGAGGGGGATATGGCGGCCTGCAGCAGGTCCAGCGAAACGGACGTAGTTTCCCCGGCTGGCCACCCAAAGTAGCTCCGGGCCTGCGCGTTGCAGTGTACCTGGTTGGTGGCCACGTCCCAGGCCCATACTCCGGTACCGGTAGCTTCCAGAGCCAGCTGTAGCTGCTCTTCGCACTCCTGGCGGCGGCGCTGCTCTTGCTTCTGGGCCGTAATGTTGCGCCAGAGCACGTGCAGCAGAAGCTCCCCATCCGTCTTAACCGGCGTCAGCACGGCCTCTACCCACATAAACTCGCCTGAGAGCCGGCACAAAATGCCTTCGCACCGCTTCGAGCCCGACCTCAGCGCTTCTGCCACCGACTCGCGGAAGTAGGAAATGGAGCGCACGCCGGGCCGCTGCTCGTACGGAGCCAGGTCCCAGGGGTAGTGGCCTACAATCTGCTGCTTGTCCGTAGCCCCAAGCAACTCCAGAACCGCCGCGTTGCAATCAATAAACTGTTCGTTCTGCATCAGGGCTATGGCATCCGTGCTCTGCTCAAACAGGCGCCGGAATTTTTGTTCGCTGGCCGCCAGCACCTCGGCCACCTGCCGGGCCTCCGTAATGTCGAGCAGGGCCAGCAGGCACTGCCGCTCTCCCCCGGGCGTTACGGCCGTAGTGCCCTCCAACTGCACCGTGAGCGTGCGGCCGTTGCCAGTCCGCAGCATTACCTCCCCACTCTGAGGAAGCAGGCTCGTCATGAGTTGTTCGAAGAAGTAAAGAAAGTCCCACCGCTGCAGCGGGTCCACGAGCGCGGCGAAGGCGCCGCCCCGCAGCTGCTCGGTACTATGGTTCAGCAGGTGCTCGGCCTGCTGGTTCAGGTGCACCACGGCCCCGTCGGAACTGAGGGTACAATAGGCGATGGGGGCGTGTTCATGCAGGCTTTGGTAGTAAGCCTGGCTGGTTTCGGCGGCAACGTAGGCCCGCTGCAGGTGTTCGTATCTTTCCTGCAGCCTAGTGTACGTATCGAGGTCGGGAGGGGAGGAGTTAGCAGGCGGGGTAGGGCGAGGCATAGAAATAAGGAGTCGATAGAACAGAAGAGTTGCCCCGGCAAGTGGTAGGGTAGCACCCAAAAAAGACTGTGCTAGCTACTACGCTGTTACACGCGCGATAGACAATAGACAGCTTAGTAAGCATATAAACAAACAGGTATATAATAAGTCTTAAGCTCAGCGCCTGATTTCAGCCCCTATGCGTACGAACTCGACCTTGCAGAACGTTTCCGCCAACGTGCGGGGCTGAAGCTTAGTCGTGTCTTTTAGCGCAGCAGTCGCAACGGGCATCGGGCTTCACCGAAACTTGCTTACTTTTGCCCCCACTTTTGACGGGCCAACCTGCCCGTTCTCATTCACTTGCCGTTACTCGATGGGTTTCTTCAATTTTTTGACCAGCGATATTGCCATTGACCTGGGCACGGCCAACACCCTCATCATTCACAACGATAAAATCGTGGTGGATGAGCCGAGCATCATTGCGAAAGACCGCACTACTAATAAGGTAATTGCCGTGGGGCGGCAGGCACAGCAAATGCACGAAAAAACCCACGACAACATCAAAACCATTCGTCCGCTCAAGGATGGGGTTATTGCCGATTTCCACGCCGCCGAGGAAATGATTAAGGGCATGATCAAGATGATTGACACCCGGACGCGGCTGTTTCAGCCCTCGCACCGGATGGTTATCTGCATTCCCTCAGGCATTACGGAGGTAGAGAAGCGCGCCGTGCGCGACTCCGCCGAGCACGCCGGGGCCAAGGAGGTCTGGATGATTCAGGAGCCCATGGCCGCTGCCATCGGTATCGGCATCGACGTGGAGCAGCCCGTAGGCTCTATGATTATTGACATCGGAGGCGGTACCACTGAAATTGCGGTAATTGCCCTCTCGGGTATCGTCTGCGACCAGTCGATTAAAACTGCCGGAGACGTGTTCAACCAGGATATTCTGGACTACATGCGCCGCCAGCATAACCTGCTGATCGGGGAGCGGAGCGCTGAGCGCATCAAGATTGAGGTAGGCGCGGCTCTGACTGAGCTGGAGCAAACTCCCGCCGACTTTGAGGTGCGCGGCCGTGACCTGATGACTGGCATTCCGAAGGTTATCAAGGTGACTTCCTCAGAAATTGCCATTGCCCTCGATAAGTCGGTAGCCAAAATCGAGGAGGCCGTGCTGAAAGCCCTGGAAATCAGCCCGCCCGAGCTGTCGGCCGACATTTACGAGAACGGCATTCATCTGACCGGGGGCGGGGCCCTGCTGCGTGGCCTTGATAAGCGCCTGGCTGCTAAAACCAAGCTGCCCATCCACATTGCCGAAGACCCGCTGCGCGCCGTGGTGCGCGGTACCGGTGCCGCCATCAAGAATATTCCCGCTTTCCGCAGTGTTCTGCTGACCTAGTTGTCGATTAAAAATTAAGAAGTAAGAATGAGGGGCTGTTCTGTGGAATTGTCCACTAGGGCATTACGCAGAATAGCCCCTCATTCTTACTTCTTAATTTTTAATTTCTAATTGAAGATGAATAACCTCCTCGCCTTTCTGTTTCGCTACCGGGGTATCCTCGTGTTTGCGTTGCTGGAGGTGTTGAGCTTATATCTGCTGATTCGGAACAGCACTTACCAGCGGGCAGCGTTCTTCAACTCCTCAAATGCCTACGTGGGGCAGGTACTGGACTGGCGCAACCAGGTGCAGGATTATTTCCGGCTGATTGATGTAAACAAAGGGCTGATGCGGGAAAATGCCCTGCTCCGCCAGCAGTTGTACCGATCTGACCTGAGCGGGCGCCAAGCCGATTCACTGCCTGTCAGCCAAGACAGCCTGACCCAGGTGCGCCTGGCCCGCCTCGGCCGCCCCGACTCGCTGCTGCTGGGTTTGCGCCAGCTACCCGCCCGTGACCCCGACTACCCCCTGATTCCGGCTCGGGTGGTAAGCAGTACCCTGCGCCGCGTGGATAACTACCTTACTCTGAACGTGGGCACTGCCGACGGGGTAAAGGAAGGAATGGGGGTAGTATCGGCAGCCGGAGTGGTAGGCCGCGTGAAAGTGGCTTCTGAGCACTATACCACTATTACCTCCGTGCTGCACTCTAAAACCCGTATTTCGGCTCGTATTCAGCGCGACGGTACCATTGGCACCATCCGGTGGCTGGGTGAAGATCCTACCCATGTGTTGCTCGATGAGGTGCCCCGCCAAAATCAGCTGCTGCGCGGCGACACCGTGGTAACCTCGGGCTACAATGCCGTGTTTCCGGAAGGGGTGCTCATTGGCACCGTTGACTCGTTTGTGCGCGAGCCGGACAAGAATTTCTGGACCGTGCGGGTAAAGCTGGCCGTGGATTTTTCGCGCCTGGTGTACGTGTATCTGGTTACCAGCCGGCCCAAGGCCGAGCGCGACACGCTGGAAGCGCGGGCCGGCGTACAGCCGGAAGGGGAGGGCAAGCCATGAGAGGCGGCGTACTAGGCATTTTGTGGCAGCTACTGCGCGGGGTGGGCTACCTGGCCCTCTACGTGCTGCTTATCAGCGGCACCGATTTTGTGCTCTTTAACCTGGGCTGGTGCTTTATCTACCTGGGCTTCCTGCTGTTTCTGCCCATTGCTACCCCCATTGTGGTACAGCTGCTGCTGGGCTTTTTGACGGGCATTACCCTCGATATATTTTTTGATACCGGCGGTGTGCACGCCGCCGCTACCGTGCTGCTGATGTACCTGCGGCCCTGGGTACTGCGCCTGCTTACCCCGCGTGACGGCTACGACACCCAGGACTCCGTCAATATTCACCAGATGGGCTGGCAATGGATGGTGGTGTACCTAGCTATGCTGACGGCTATTCATCATGCGGCCTTCTTCCTACTGGAGCTGGGCTCTTTCCAGGTGCCGGGCATCACATTGGCCAAAATTGTGGTCAGCACCCTCTACACGGGGCTTACTCTGCTGATTATTCAGCTGATTTTCTTCCCGACCCGAAGAAGAAGCCGCTAGTCTGCTGCTAGTTAGCTGCTCAGTAGCAGGGTAGCGGAATGAGTTGGCAAAAAGAAGCGTTGTGAAAAACACTGCGTAGCCTGGTAACGGGCGGTTCCTGGTTCCTACCCCCGGCTGCTCAGTAAAGGTTTAAACAGTGGCGTGCTACCGTGTGAGGGTGGCAGCTAGTATCTTTGCGAATCCGGCGCGGAAGCCGGAACTCGTTACTCCCCAGTTTTTTCTGCTTTGCAATACCTCGAAGGCCGCAAGTACGTAGTCCAGGCGATTTTCCTGGCCGTCGCGCTGGTGTTTGCGACGCGCCTCTTTTACATCCAGGTGCTGGATGGCAGCTACAAGCTGGCCGCCGACCGCAACACCCTCCAGCGCATTGTGCAAACCCCCTACCGGGGCCTTATCTATGACCGGAAGGGCCAGATTCTGGTGCAGAACACGCCCGTGTACGACCTGATGGTGACGCCCCGGGAAGTGAAACAGCTCGATACCGTGCGGTTCTGCCAGCTGCTGCAGCTACCCCCGGAGGAAGTGCGCGCCGCCCTCAAAGCAGCCCGGGCTTTCAGCCGGGTGAAAGCCTCGCCGCTGGTTCAGAACCTGAGCACCCCCGAGCTGGCCGCCATCCAAGACAACCTCATCGACTTTCCGGGCTTCAGCATCAAGGCCCGAATGGCCCGCTCCTACAACACGCACACCCTGGCGCACGCCCTAGGCTACGTGGGCTCTATCCCGCCGGCCTTCCTGGAAAAGCCCAAGTATTCGAAGTACCAGGCCGGCGACTTTCTGGGTATTACCGGGCTGGAATCATACTACGAGCAGCAGCTGATGGGCCGCCGCGGCGTGCAGTACCGCATGGTAAACGTACGCGGCATCGAGAAGGGCGCGTTTCGGGGCGGGGAGTTCGATACGCTGTCGGTAGCGGGCCAGGACCTGCACCTGAGCATCGACTCGGAGCTGCAGGCCTACGGGGAGCTGCTCATGCAGGGCAAGCGGGGTTCCATTGTGGCCATTGACCCCAAAACCGGCGAAATTCTGGCCTTCGTATCGGCCCCGATGTTTGACCCGGCCACGCTGTCGGGCAAGGGCATGGGCAACCGCTACATGGAGCTGCTCAACAACCCCGAGCGGCCCCTGTTCAACCGCCCCCTGATGGCCACCTACCCCCCCGGCTCGGTGTTTAAGCTGGTGAATGAGCTGGTGGCCATGCAAATGGGAGTGGTAACGGCCAGTACGGGTTTTCCCTGCAACCAACGCTTGGTGCGCTGCACCCACAACCACGAGTACCCCAGCAACGTGGGCATTGCCATTAAGCAGAGCTGTAACCCCTATTTCTACCAGGTAATGCGGGCCGCCGTGCTGCGCGGCCGCTCCACCAACCGCTTCGAGGACGCCCGCCTGGGCCTGGGAGAGTGGCGTCGGCAGGTCATGAAGTTTGGCCTGGGCGAGAAGCTGGGGGTAGATATGTCGCAGGAAAAAAAAGGGCTGATTCCCTCGCCCGAGTTCTACGACAAGCGCAATGGCTTTCACCGCTGGAACTACCGCACGGTGTACTCGCTCAGCATTGGGCAGGGCGAAATCGGGATTACCGGCCTGCAGATGGCTAACGTGCTGGCTACCATTGCCAACCGGGGCTATTACTACACGCCTCACTTCGTAAAAAGCGTGGGCCAGGGCGGGCCGCTGCCGCAGTTCCGGGAGCGGCACACGGTAGGCGTGGATGCGCCGCACTTCGAGGCGCTGATTCCGGGCATGCAGGCGGTAGTGGATGGGCGCGGTGGCACGGGTAACCTGGCTTCGTTGGCCGAGTTTGGTATTTCAGTAGCCGGCAAAACCGGCACGGTACAAAATCCTCACGGCGACGACCACGCCACGTTTGCTGCCTTTGCCCCGGCCGAAGACCCCAAAATTGCCATTGCCGTCTTCATCGAAAATGCCGGCTTCGGCGGAACCTCCGCCGCACCAATGGCGGCCCTGATGATGGAGAAGTACCTGCGCGGCAACATTGCCCCCTGGCGCAAGCGCTGGGAGTACTGGCTGCAAGGCCCCGCCGAAAAGTTTGTAAGACGCCGTTAGGTTAATTAAAAACTGAGAATTAAAAATGTGGATGAAGCAGGATAATATAGTTCTTGCGAAAAGTTATGCGTTTGCGGTGCGGAGTGTGCGGTTGTATAAACATCTGCGGCGGCAAGGCGAGGCACCTCCGTTGGCCGCGCAGCTATTGCGCAGCGGAACCTCAGTGGGAGCCAATGTGGAAGAGGCAATAGGTGGTTTTTCGCGGCGCGATTTCATAGCGAAGTGCAGCGTTGCATACAAGGAGGCACGAGAAACTCACGTTTGGCTGCGCCTGCTGCGCGACACGGAGTGTTCGGAAGCGCGGCTGGCTGATTCCCTGCTGGAAGAAGCCGAAGAGTTGAAAAAGCTGCTAGCATCATTCTCTTTTCCCGCCAAAATGCTAAACCAGAGCAGAAATAATTTTTAATTTTTAATTCTCAATTTTTAATTGAATTCCTCTCCCGCTCGCTACAGCCGCAGCATCGACTGGCCAACGGTCCTGCTTTACCTGTTGATGGTAGGCCTGGGCTGGCTGAACGTGTACGCGGCCAGCTACTCGCCCGATGCGCCGGCCAACCCGCTCAGCTCCCTGGGTTTTCAGGAATTAATGGCCTACGACTGGTTTAAGCAGATTTTGTGGGTAGCCACCGCCGTAGTGCTAATCGTTATTCTGCTGGTGGTTGATTATAAGGCCTACGACACGTTTGCGTTCGTGCTCTACGGGGGCATGATTCTGCTGCTCGTCATCACCCCATTTATTGCCCGGCCCATTGGGGGTTCCCGGTCGTGGCTGGAGCTGGGGCCCATGCGCCTGCAGCCGGCGGAGTTTGCTAAGTTCGTGACGGCCCTGGCGGCGTCACGCTACATGGCCAGCATCAATCTGCGCCAGCAAAACTTCCGCGACCAGCTGGTGCTAGCGGGCATCACCTTGTTGCCCCCGCTGCTTATCCTGGCGGCCAATGAAACCGGGCAGGCCTTGGTGTTCGCCGCGTTTTTGCTGGCGTATTTCCGGGAAGGCATGTCGCCGCTGATTCTGGTGATTCTGGCGGCCGGCGGGATTATTCTTATTCTGGCCCTGTTGGTACCCAAGCTGTGGCTGGTAGGCGCGTTTACCCTGGTGCTGGGCCTGCTGTTTGCCTTCAACTCCAGGCTATGGCGGCACCATCTGCCCTTGTCGCTCAGCGTATGGGTTGTGGTGATTGGCATGGTGTTCGGGGTTGATTTCTTTTTCAACAACGTGCTGCAAGCCCACCAGCGCAAGCGCATTGAAGTGCTCATCAACCCTTCCGCCGATCCGTTGGGGGTAGGCTGGAACGTCACGCAGTCGAAAATTGCCATCGGCTCGGGCGGCTTTGCCGGCAAAGGATTTTTGCAGGGCACCCAAACCAAGTTCGACTTCGTGCCCGCCCAAAGCACCGACTTTATCTTCTGTACTATTGGCGAGGAGTGGGGCTGGCTGGGTACCACGCTGGTGGTAGTGGTTTTTATGGCCTTGTTGATGCGCATTGTGTACGTGGCGGAGCGGCAGAAATCGGTGTTTGGGCGCACCTACGGCTACTGCGTAGCCAGTATCATCTTCTTTCACTTCTGCGTGAACATCGGCATGACGATTGGGCTGGCGCCGGTGGTGGGTATTCCGCTGCCCTTTTTCAGCTACGGCGGCTCCTCACTCTGGTCGTTTACTACGCTGCTGTTCATTCTGCTGGCTATTGATGCCTACCGCAAGCAGGATCTGGAGCGGTATTAGGCCGCCGCGTTGCTTCCCCGCGCGGGCTATAGCAACTTGCACCCATGAACTACCCCGCCGCGGCTCCGCCTGTCCCTGTTTCCCACGTACCTAGGTGGGTGTGGGCGGGACTGGTGCTGCTGCATCTGGCAGCGCTGGGGTGGCAGCTGCGGCGGCAGCAACCGTATTTTCCTGATTCCGGCCGCTACGTGCAGGCCGCGCACAACCTGCGCACGCACGGCACTCTATACGCCGAATCATTGGCCGGGCCAGCCCTCAGGCCGCAGGAATTCACCATTCGGCCCCCGGCCTACCCCCTGCTGCTCCTGCTAACGGGTGGTGATGCAGCGGGGAGGCTGCCGCTGGCTACCTTGCTGTTGCAGAATGCTCTAAGCCTGCTGAATCTGGGGCTGGTGCTGCGCTGGCTGGCGGAAACTAGGCTACGCCAGCGTCAGTGGGGGCTAGTGCTGCTACTGGCCGCTACGGCTCCGGCTCAGTTTATCTATGCCAACGTGCTGATGAGCGAACTGCTGCTGCAAACGTCGGTGGTGGTGCTGTGGCGGGCACTGTTAGCCTTCGGACAGCCGGCCCGCCCTACCCGGGCCTTTGCGGTAGCTGCTCTGGCCGCCGCGGCTGCCCTGCTCATCAAGCCCGTATTTTTCCCGGCGGCGGCCTTGCTGTTGGTGCTGGGCCTGGCTGTCGGCTGGCACCGGAAGCGGCCGGTGCTGGTGGTGTGGGGGGCAGTGCCTATGGTGGCAGCCCTGCTCTGGATGAGCCGAAACGAAGCGCGCACAGGCTATTTTCATTACTCCAGCATCACGGAAATAAACCTGTTGCGCTACAACGTGCGGGGCGTGCTGCAAGCCACCGAAGGCCCGGCCGCGGCGGAAAGCTTTGTGCGCAGTACCCTGGCGGACAGTGAGCGTCTGCCTACTTTTCAGGCTCAGCAGCACTACATTCAGCAAGCCGGTACGGCCGTGCTATGGCGCCACCCACTGGCCTATGCGGGTCAGCATTTGCGCGGAATGCTTAACTTTTTTCTGGACCCCGGCCGGTTTGATCTGGTGTACTTTCTGGGCCTGCGGGAAACGACCAGCCCGGGCTTGCTGCACCAATTAAACCAACGGGGCTACCCGGCCCTGTGGGAGTACGTGCGCCACCTGCCGCTGGGCTTACTGGCAGGCTTGGGGGTAGTACTGGCAGCCAATCTGGCGCGGCTGGTACTGGCGCTTCGGTTTCTGGTAAACGGCAGGTATAGCCTGGTTTCCCGGTGGCTGCTATTGGTGCTGGTAGGGTACGTTGCTTTCCTGACGGGGCCGCTAGGAGCCTCGCGCTTTATGGTGCCAGTGCTGCCCCTATGGCTGGCCGCCGCCGGAGCCGGGCTCAGGGCCGGTTCGGGCTTTCGCTTACGCTTACTGGCAAATCCGGCCCGGCAAGGCCAGCGCCCAGCCACCGAAACAGAGGATGGTAGGTGAGCAGCAGGGAAAAAGCCACGGCAAAAACGGGAGCCGCCAGGTAGCCCATCCTGCCCAGGTCGCCGGAGAGCAGCATATGAATGCCCACCACAACTAGCAGCCCCGCGGCCGGCCAGCCCAATGGGCGGACCCACACTGCCCGCGCAGCTCGGTCCTGTAGCCCGGCCAACAGCGCCAAGCTGAAAAACCCGAAGATGCTGAAGATTTCGCCGCCTCCTTTCACGGAAAACAGGCGTTGCAAAGAGTACAGCAGGTTTTCGGTATGCGCCAGCGCATTGTGCACACTCTCAGTCGGGGTCGCCCCAATACGGGCATCAATCCAGTGTCGCAGGGCCAGCACCGTCGCTCCACTTAGCAACAGCCAGCCAGCCTGGGCCGGCCAGCGCAGGGCCCGCTGCCCCCACCACAGCAGCCACGGCACCAGGAATACAAACGATTCTTTCGCGTGCGGCCCCAGTAGCAGTACGGCCACCAGCGCCGGGCCCGAACCCTGGCGGACCGCGTAAAAAGCCAGGGCAAATACCAGCAGATACAAACTATCTACCAGGGGTAGGCCGGCCGTGTACACGGCCCAGCGGCTTACCAGCACGGCGGCCACAGCCAGCGCCGCGGCCGGAGGGGAGGCCCCATACAGCTGGCAGCTGCGGAACAGCACCAACCCAAAACCAGCCATCAGCAGGCAGTTTACCGCGTAAAATCCCAGCCGCAGCGGCCAATCGGAGGTGGCGCGGTGGGGCCAGACGCGGGCGTACACCTTTTCCAGCGGCCAGGCTACGGCCGCGGCCGCCCAGGGTACTAACACCCGGTAGCGCCGCGTAATACTGACGCCCGCAAACTCGCCCCGGGCCACCCGCAGGTAGCTGCGCGTGTCCAGGGAATGGGAGAAATCGTAGTGCACGTACATGGTGTACGCCGGGCCCGCCACAAGCCCCAGCGCCAGCAAGTACACCAGCAGCCAGCGCGGCCAGCGTAATGTAGGCCAGAAAGACACGGGAGAAGAAAAAGGGGCCATACGAAGCGCAAAGCAGCGGAAAACACGCCCTGACGAGCCAGGAAAGATAAAACAGGCTGGCAGAACAGCGCCCCTGAAAGCGGCAGCGGCCGACTGACGTACTGCCAGCCGGCCGCTGTGTTAGAACGCGCCCCAGCCTAAAGGCCCGCCGCCGGACCTATAAGCTAAACTTCCGGTCGATGAGCTTCAGCAGCTTGTTGATGTGCTCTTCCTTGCGCACCCAGCCGTATTGAGCTTGCAGGTTTTCCGTAACGTAGCGCTTGGCCGAGCTGGCGTCAGGCAACGTGTCCAGGTGCTGAATAACGGTGTGATACTCCATATTCTCGCCATTGAACAGCTCATTGATAAAGCTGAAGCGCTGATTGATGGAAATAGCCTCTCGCAATGATTCAACCCTAGGCGCCTTATCGGCCAGCGTGGCCGCGCCGCGCTCCTGGCGCAGCGTTTCGCTCAGGCTAGGAGCGGCTGGCTGCTCGGCCCTTAACTTCTCATGCAGGGGCACAGCGCTACCCCCAGGTACTTCCGCCAACGGCCGCCGCGCTTCGCCGGATGCTTCCGGGGTAGGCTTCGGCGCCACCGCTGGGGCAGTTGGCGCGGGAGCTGCCGGAGTCGGAACCACCGGAGCTGAAGCTGGAGCCGGGGCGGGTGACGGTTTGGGGGCCGGCGCCGGGGTAGGAGCAGGCGTAGCGGGAGCTGCGACTACCGGAGCAGCGGGGGCTGCCGGCGAAGCGGGGGCCACCGCGGGGGGCACCGGAGTATCATCCTCGTACAAGTCCTGTTCTGAAACCGGCAGCAGCACGTTAAACTGCTCCAGCACCTCCGAAACCGGATGCAGCGTAGCGGCAGCAGATTCTTCGTGCAGGCGGAAACGGCTCAGCAGGTAGTCGCGCTCCTGTTCCTGGGCGGTGGGCAGCGCATCCAGAAAGGCTTCGAACACGGGCTTGTTCAGATCGAGGTAGCGCAGGCCTTCCCGCAGCTGCTCCGGCGTGTAGGTGGTGGCCTCACCCAGCAGCTTCTGTGCGAACGTTTCGGACGGGGCCAGGGCTCCGGCCAGCGTATCGGCTATGGCCTGGGCCAGCAGGGGCTCGAACACGGGGCGGCTGAGCTTGATGCGCCGCGACAGGATGTTCATGAACTGGGTCAGGGCCTGCCGCACATCGGCATCCTCGAAATCGAAGTAGGAGCTGCGGAGCTTGGCCATCTCCGCCGTCCATTTGTCCAGCAGCTGCTGGAGCACAAACAGGTTTACCTGCCGGATAGGGGTGAAGCGCAGCACGGCCGGTCCGTCGAGCGTAGCCGTAGGGCGGGCTCCGAAGTGCTGGTCGCAGAGCAGCGAGGCCAGCAGGCGGCCGTATTGTTCACGCTTGGCGTGGCTATATTTGATCTTCATGAAAAGCCTGATTCAACGGGCAATTTAGGGAAAGATGCCCACTCTACTTGTGCAAAATCTGCCCGGCGGGGCCATTTCCGTGCCGCCCGGTGCTACCCTGCTGGCCGCTATTCAGGCCGCCGGCCACGACTGGCTGCACGCCTGCGGCGCCCGGGGCCGGTGCACTACCTGCCGCGTGCAGGTGGTCAGGGGCCTTGAGCTGCTAACGCCGCCCACCGGGCCGGAGTTGCGCTACCGGGCTGCGGGCCGCCTGCTCTCAACCGAGCGCCTTACCTGCCAGAGCTACTTGCCTGCGGGCGAGGTAGCGGGCCGGGTGCCGGAGGCTACCAAGCTGCCGCACGTGGCATACACCGGGTAAAACCAGGGGTAGCGGCAAGCACCTCGCAAGGCAGAAAAATAAGCAGCCGCCCGCCCGTGTTATGGTACACAGTATAAGCGGATAAGCCGCCTGGGTAGCCCGGAAGCTGGGTGGGGGGCCGGCCAGCCGGTTGCTGGTATCCGGCGGCAAACTCGTAATTTCGATAATTGACGTGCCGGCTTGTTGCCCTGCTGCTCGTATCTGCTCACCTTCTACCGTTTTCCTCCTGTGTTTATCGAACCCCGCGTCGGTACCGGTCGTGATAGTGCCCGTCGGGGCTGGATTGAAGTCGTGTGCGGCTCCATGTTTTCGGGCAAAACGGAAGAGCTGATCCGGCGCCTGAACCGGGCCAAAATTGCCCGGCAGCGGGTCGAAATCTTTAAGCCTGCCCTCGATACCCGCTACCACGCCCAGGACGTAGTGTCGCACAACCAGAACAGCATCCGCTCCACACCCATTCCTGTGGCACAGGAAATGCTGCTGCTGGCCGCCGGTTGCGACGTGGTGGGGGTTGATGAAGCGCAGTTCTTCGACGAGTCTCTGGTGGATGTGTGCGTGCAGCTGGCCAACCGTGGCACCCGCGTCATCGTGGCCGGACTCGACATGGACTACATGGGCCAGCCCTTCGGCCCCATGCCGGCCCTGATGGCCGTAGCCGAGTTTGTGACCAAAGTGCACGCCATTTGCGTGTGCTGCGGTGAGCTGGCCTCGTACTCGTTCCGGGTGACGGCGGCGGAAAGCAAAATTCTGCTCGGCGAAACGGAAGCCTACGAGGCTCGCTGCCGCTACTGCTTCCAGGAAGGCATGCGCGAAAAAGCCGCCGAAACCACTAGCCAGGCCGAACTGAAGTAAGTAGCTGCGGCCCGTAGCCACCGCCGCACGAAAGCCCGGCCTGGGGCGTTATCTTGCCGTTGCATCTCGTGTGCGCCCTACTTCCTTTGCCGATGACTCTAGTGCTACGCCTGCGCCGGGGGGCTACCCTCGCGGCTTTCCTTCTGTCTGCTCTAACAGCGCCGACGACAACCGTCCGGGCTCAATCGGCGGCCGGCTACGGCGACTGGCAGCTGCACTTGCCTACCAACCGGGCCCGGGCCCTGGCCGAGGTAGGCGACCGGGTGTACGTAGCGGCCGAGGACGCTTTCTTTTACTTCGATAAAAACCTGAACACGACCCGCCTGCTCTCGCGGCGCGACGGGCTGCACGATGTGGGCGTGAACACGCTGGCCTACGACTCGGTGAGCCGGCAGGTGGTAGTGGCTTACCGCAATGCCAACCTGGATATTCTGCGGCTGCGGGATGGGGCCGTGCTGAACCTGGATGACATCCTGCGCAAGGAGCTCAGCGGTACTAAAGCCATCAACCACATTCATATCAGCGGCAGAACGGCCTACCTGGCCTGCAGCTTCGGAATTGTGGCGCTGGATCTGGCCCGGCTGGAAATACGGGATACGTACACCAACATCGGGCCCGGTGGCACGGTTGTGCGGGTGTATGCTACGGCTGTGGCCGGCAATCAGCTGTTTGCGGCTACCTCCAACGGTCTGATGCGGGCCCCGCTCTCCGGCAACCTGCTCGATTACCGGGCTTGGACTACGGACTTGCCTTCGCGCGGCAACGACTCGTTCCGGACCCTGGCCGTGCAGGGGGCCTACGTAGTGGCCGGCAACAACGGCGACCAGCTCTACCGCTACCCCGTGGCAACGCCCGCCGTGGGGTGGCAGCCGGTGGGCACTACCCTGCGAGGGGTGGAGTTTCGGGCCCTGACACCGTCGCGCGTTGGGCTGCTGGTTGTGAGCAGTGCCGGCCTGAGCGTGCTAAACACTGCCGCCAATGCGGTAGGTAACCTCCTGCGCCCGGCGCAGTTCCAAGATCCGCGGGCCGCGCTCAGGTCTCGGGAAGGAGCCTTCTTTCTGGCCGATCTGGGCAATGGGCTCCTGAAAACGGCGGATGGCCTGCAGGCCGAGCAGTTTGTTACCAACGCCCCGGCCCAGGCTCAGGCCTTCAGCGTGCTGGCCGATGCCCGCACCAACACCGTGGATATTTTCAGCGGCGGCTACACCGACCGATATCTGCAGCGTGATTTTCGCCGGGGCTTTTTCGAGTATAAAAACGGGCAGTGGACCAACATCACCAGCGGCACGCTGCCTTCGGCCGCGCAGTACCCCAACCCCAAGGACCTGGCCCGGGGCACCCGCACCCCCGACGGCACGCTGTACGTGGCCAGCTACGGCAACGGGTTGCTGGAGTGGAAAGGCTCCGGCGAGTTTCGGCTATTCAACCCGACCTCGGGCCTGCCCAACCCTCTGCGTAGCGCCATTGCTGACCCCGAATACACGCGCGTAACCGATGTAACTACCGACGCCACGGGCCGCGTGTGGGTAGTAAATCGGCACCAGGTAGCGGGGCAGTCGGGCTTATTTGTGTTCGAGCCGGCGGCCACGGCCTGGACCATTATTCCGTACTTCGAAGGAAGCGAGAACCTCGACCGGCTTGCCCTGGACGATGCCGGGGTGGCCTGGGTGTCGCGGGCCCGGGCGGGGGGTAGCAGCCTCGGCATTATTGCCCACGATCCGGCCGCCGGCAGCACCCGCTATTTCGGCGAAACTGATGGGCTGCCCAGCGCCGAGATATACGACCTGGTGAAGGACCGGCAGGGCTACATCTGGGCCGCCACCCTAAAGGGGCCCGCCGTCTTTACTGACCTGGGTGGCACCTTCAACTCCACCGAGCCCCTGGGTTTTACTACCCCCATTGTGCGGCGCGGGGCGGGCTCTGGCTTTGCGGCTCTCTTCAACGAGGCCGTGCGCGCCATTGCTGTGGATGGGGGCAACCGCAAATGGTTTGCCACTGACCGCGGCCTATGGCTGTTCAACCCCGATGGCGACGAGGCCCTGGAGCACTTCACCACCGAAAACAGCCCTCTGCCTTCCGACCGGATTGTGGATGTGGAAGTAAACGATAAAACCGGCGAGGTATTCGTGGTGACGGATGCGGGGGTGGTATCCTACCGCGGCGGCGCTACGGTTACGGAAGGCAAGCCAAGCTGCGCCAGCGTCTTTCCGAACCCCGTGCGCACCAATTTTACCGGGCAGGTAGGCATTGCAGGCCTAGCCAACAACGCCGTGGTCAAAATCACGGATGTAACCGGCAAGCTCGTGTACCAGACCCGCGCCAACGGGGGCACCGTCACCTGGAATCTGGCCGACTACAACGGCCGCCGGGTGCAGTCGGGGGTGTACCTGGTGCTGTCGTCGGATGCGGATGGTAAGAATGGCTGCATCAGCAAAGTAGCGGTAGTAGAGCGCTAGCTGCCAGCCCGGACCCGTAATTTTTAGCCCGACGGAAGGAGCCAATTTATCGGTCCGGATTGTTCTTATTGTCCGGGTCGGGCGTATAGTATCCGGTCTGCGGGCGGCGCCTGGGGTAGCCCGGTGGCTCCGCCTTTATTCTTTACCAGCTCATTTCTTCATGCTAATCAAAACCCGCGGCATTGTGCTGAACTACATGCGCTACCGCGAAACCAGCATTATTGCGCGCATCTATACCGAGCAGCTAGGGCTGCAGAGCTACGTGGTGAACGGGGTTCGGAAAGCCAAGCCGCCGGGCCGCATTGCCTTGTTTCAGCCGCTCACCCTGCTCGATATGGTGGCCTACACCTCCCGGAGCGGCGGCCTCACGCGGCTCTCGGAATATCGCTGCGCCGAGCCCTTCCGGACCCTGCCCTATGATGTGCGCAAAAGCAGCGTCGCGCTGTTCTTGTCCGAAATTACCGGCCGCGTATTGCAGGAAGAGGAAAAGAACGAGCCTCTGTTCGCGTTTCTGCACGATTCCATTCTGGCCTTCGACCGCCAGGAGGAAGGCTTCGAAAACTTTGCCCTGGTGTTTTTGCTGGGCCTGAGCCAGTACCTGGGCTTCGGACCCGAAACCGGGGAGCAGATTACTTCGCAGGTAGCTTTTGCCGCCGCGGCCACTATTGGACCCGGCAGCACCGGACCCGTAGCTCTGCGCTTTCAGGAATTTGAAGAGCACTTCGATGCCTTGCTGCGCGACCCCAGCGCTGCCACCATCCCCAACGGGCGGGTGCGCCGGGAACTGCTGGACGTGCTGATTCGCTACTACCAACTGCACGTGGAGCACCTCGGCGACATCCGCTCCCTGGCCGTGCTGTCCGAAGTGCTGGCGGAGTTATAGCCTCAATTGGTACTGGTGCTGGGGTAACCTCAGCGCCCTACCCTCTCCACGGCCGCAAACCCCCGCAATGTCAACCGCTCGGGCAGGCAGAACCCGCCCGAGCGGAAGGCACAGGACGCAGGCCCTTATTTCACCCCGACCAGCTCCACGTTAAAGCGGAGGATGGCATTCGGGGGAATATCGGCGCCGGCTCCGCGCGGCCCGTAAGCCAAGCCCGAAGGAATCAGCAGGATGGCCTTGCTACCCTTATTGAGCGCGGCAATGCCTTGGTCCCACCCCGGAATTACCTGGCCCGCGCCGAGCGCAAAGGAAATGGGCTGGTTGCCGTTTCGCTCTGAAGAATCGAATACTTTACCGTTGAGCAGCAGGCCTTTGTATAGCACCGAAACCGTCTGGCCCTTTTTAGGTTTGAGGCCGGTGCTGGCTTTGGTAACTACGTAATACACTCCGCCGGGCGTTTTCAGGGCCTTGAGCTTGTTTTGTTTCAGATACGCCTGAATGCGGGCATCATCCTTTAGGGCCTGCTGGGCGGCCTGCTTTTTGGCTCGCTCCTGGGCCAGCAGGGCTTGCTGCTGCACTTCCTGCAGAGCTTCGGCTTCCGTCTGTACCTTTTCAGCCTTGGCCAGTACGGTAAGGGTAGGCCCGGCCCGGCGGATAAACGGCGGCACGGGCTGCCGGAACGATTTGGCAAACACTGTATCCACGTTCAGGCGAAACACGCCCGAGTCGCCGGGCTGCAGCAACGACAGGGCCTCTTCTACGCTGCCGCCCTGCTGCCGTCGCACCGTGTCCAGGGGCACCCGCACGGGCTGGCCGTCGCCCTGGCGGCGCGAGTGCATCAGCACCGAGTCAGTGGCGGTCCGGAACTCCAGGTGCAAACTCAGGATGCGGCCCACGCGAGCGGCATAGGTAGGGTCGCCGGCCGTGGGTAGGGCCGGCCGCAGTACGTAGCGCCCGTTTTCACGCCGGTAAATGCGGTACTCCAGCCCCGAGCGCAGCTTGTTGAAAGGAGTAGGGTCACCGCCCTGAAAGCCCATCAGGAGCGTGCTGCCTAGCAAGGCCGGAAGTAAAAAGCGAGTGCGGGGCGAAAAGAGCATAGCAAGGAAGAAGAAAATTCAGAAGGCCAAGTTAACCCAGATTTGCCGGACCAGTAATGGTGGCCGCAGCCAGCAGACAGCCGCCATTGGGCCGCTAAAACAAGCCGGCCCAATGGCGGGAAACCATCGGGCCGGCTTGCTATTTTATTTTCACTACTTCCAGCTCAAACACCAGATCAGCGTTAGGCGGTATCAGGTAGCGCCGCTCATCGTCGGGGTCGGGGCGGCCTTCCGGGCCGTATCCCAGCGCGGCCGGAACCCAGACGCGGGCCCGGCTGCCCTGGGGCAGCAAGAGCAGCACCTCGTGCCAGCCCTTCACTACCTCCCCCTGGCCCACCCGTACCTTCACGGGGCCCCCTTGCTTAACTGAGGCATCAAATATCTGCCCATTAGCCAGAAAGCCAGTGTAGTGCACCAGCACTTTGTCGCCGGGCCGGGGCACCGGGCCTACCCCCGGCTGCCGGATCAGGTAGCGCAGTCCCGAGGGGGTAGTAACGGCCCGCGCCAGTAAGCTGTCGGCGGTAGGTACTGCCACCGGCAGAATCTGTTGGGCCTGGGCTACCAGCGGCAGGGCGCTCAAGACCAAAGCCAGCGCCCCAGCGCCCGCCAACCGCCCACCGTGCTGCTTACTGAACATCCAGGATTTCCATGTCGAAGAGCAACGACGTGTTAGGCGGAACGACTGCTGAACCGGTAACTCCGTACGCCAGGTAGGAGGGGATAATTACCAATTTCCGGTCACCCTTGCGCATTTGCAGGGTGGCTGTGCTCCAACCCGAGGTAGCAATTGGGCCTACCTGGCCGTTCACAAAGCCAAAGCAGCCGCAAGTAGTGCGGTTGTTGGTAGAGGCATCAAATACCAACCCTTCATTGTCTTTGCCAATAAAGCTGCCAATGTACTTGGTGGTCACCTTGTTACCTGCCTTAATAAGCGAGTTGCTGGTGGGGCCTTCCAGCACGGGTATCAGGTAAATACCCGAGGTCAGGCGGGTATAGTTCGTGATGCTGTTGCGGGTGAGGTAATCCTGAATGAAAACGTCGTCATTCTTTTTCTGCTGCTCCTCCAGCTTCCGGGTCTGCTTAATGTAGTCCGGCTCTGTGTTGCAGCTGGTCAGGGCCGGCACGGTAGCGAGCGGCAAAGCCAGAAAAGAAAGGGCCAGCGCGAACTTCTTCATGGGGTAAACGCAAAAGGTAACCGGAGGCTGCCAACGACAAATCCGCCGGGATGGGTGCAATTTATTTAATATCAGCCACTTCTACGTCGAAGCGTAGCACGGAATTGGCCGGGATAGTGCTAACGGCTCTGCTGCCATAAGCCAGGCCCGAGGGAATCAGCAGAATGGCTTTGCTACCCTTGTTGAGCAGCAGGAACCCTTCGTCCCAACCGGCAATTACCTGGCCGGCCCCTACCGTGAAGGAGAAGGGGGTAGCAGCGGTGGCGTTGCTGTCGAACACTTTTCCATCGAGAGTAGTGCCCGTGTAGCGAGCCGCTACCGTCTGGTTTTTCTTGG
Organism: Hymenobacter sp. DG01; assembly: GCF_006352025.1. NCBI lineage: Bacteria > Pseudomonadati > Bacteroidota > Cytophagia > Cytophagales > Hymenobacteraceae > Hymenobacter > Hymenobacter sp. DG01. The sequence continues at coordinate 2,981,650 of NZ_CP040936.1, read as the reverse complement.
CATTGTCGCCGGTACCGGCTTGGGTAATAGCCACGTACAGGCCGGAGGGCTGGCGCTGGAAGCCCGTCAGGTTGTTGGCTGCAATGTAGGCCTGAATGCTGGCTTCGTCGCGGGCCGGGATGTCAATAATGTCCATCACTTCCACGTCGTAGCGGATGATGGAGTGCGGGGGAACTATGTTGCTGCTCAGGGGGCCGTACGCCAGGGGCGAGGGCACCAGGAAAGTGGCTTTTGCGCCCTTGTTCAGCAAGGCAAAGCCTTCATCCCAACCGGCGTTCTTTCCCTTGCCCAGCACAAACTCAAAGCTGCCCAGCGTCGTCATATTCGAATCGAAGACGGTACCATCGAGCAGGGTGGCTTTGTAGCGGGTCAGTACTACCTGATCCGTTTTGGCCTGGGCACCACTGCCCGGCTGCGTGATGCCTACGTACAGGCCGGAAGCCTGCCGCTGAAAGCCTGTAAGCTTGTTATCGGTGATGTAGGTCTGAATGGTGGCTTCGTCGCGGGCGGCGTAATCCGTGTTGTCTTCCTCGGTTTTCTCGCAGGCCGACAAGGCCACCGCCAGGAAGCCGAGCAGGAACACCGGAAGCCAGGCGGCTGCCCGGAGGCGGAGAAGAAATGTGCGCATACTCAAAAAATAAAAGGCAGTTTACGGATAAGAGCAAAAAGCCCCCGGCCCGGTTGCACCGGACCGGGGGCTTTTCTTGGGATGCGCGGGCGCGGGTTACTTACCCTGCTGCTGGCGCTGCAACTCCTCCAACTGGCGCTGAATGTCAGCGGCGTTGGGCTGCTGGCTGGCGGGGGCCGGCGGGGCATTTTTCACGTCCACCAACTCCACATCAAAGCGCAGAATGGCATCAGCCGGAATGTCGGCGCCGGCGCCGCGCTGGCCGTAGGCCAGCGACGAGGGCACCAGCAGGAAGCCTTTTGCGCCTTTCGGGAACTGGGCAATGCCCACGTCCCAGCCCGGGATTACCTGGCCCTGACCCAGCACAAAGTCGAAGGGCTTATTGCCCATCTTCTCCGAGGAGTCGAACACTTTACCATTTTCCAGCAGGGAGCCTTTATAGAGCACCGATACCAGCTGGCCCGCTTTGGGCTTGGCGCCCGAGCCGGGGGTAGTCACGGAGTAGTACACGCCGGAGGTGTCTTTCTCTACCTTCAGGTTGTTTTTCTTGATATAAGCCTGCAGGGCTACATCATCGGTTTTAATCTGAGCTTTGGCGCGGGCCTGCATTTTCTGGGGCAGCTCGGCCTGCATCTTCTGCACGTCGGCCATAGCCTCGTCGCGGGTCTGCACCTTGTCCACTTTCACGAACATAGTCATGGTGTTGCCGGCTTTCTTCATGAAGGGCGGCACCGGCTGGCGGAACGACTTGGCGAAAATGCTGTCCACATTAAAGCGGAACACAGCCGAGTCGCCGGGCTGCAGCAGGCTGATGGCTTCTTCCAGACCGCCGCGCTGCTCCTTGCGCACCGAGTCCAGGGGCACCCGCACGGGGTAGCCAAACTGCTGCTTGCGCGAGTTGAACAGGATGGAGTCCTTAGCCGTGCGGTACTCTACGTGCAGGGCCATGATTTTGCCTACCCGGTCTTTGTACGTGGCATCTCCGTCGGCGCCAACTTCGCGGGAGTCATACTTGCCGCTGCCAGTGCTTTTGAAAACCTGGTATTCAATCCCCGATTTGGTCTTGCTGAAATCACCGCCTTTGTTGCAGGAGGCGAGGCCCAGAACGCCGGCAGCAAGGGCCAGGCTCAGGAAGTTGCGTTGAAGGAACATGAAAGGGTTTAGCGTTATGACGGAATGAGGGCCCAAGTTACACCGAATTATGCCGATGGTGGCGCGGCGGCCAGCGGGGCCGTAACTAACTGGGTCTGGTACTCGGGCAGCAGACTCAGGAAGCGGTCCACGGTAGCTTGCAGCGGCTCGTGGCTGATGCCGCCGGCAGCGTTGTGGTGCCCACCTCCACTGAAGTGGCGGCGCGAAAACTCGCTAACCGAAAAGTCACCCACCGAGCGGAAAGAAATCTTGACGGCCTGGGTGCGGTCAATAAGAATGGCGGCAAACACAATGCCTTCGATGCTGAGGGCAAAGTTGACGAGGCCTTCCGTGTCGCCGGTTTTGGAGTGGTACTGGCGCAGCTCGTCGGCCGTAATGGCAATATAGGCCGTGTTGTACTCGCGCAGCACCGTCAGCTTGTCTTTCAGCACGAACCCCAGAAAGCGCAGGCGTTCCTCAGAGTGTGAGTCGTAGATGCGGCGGTGCACATCGGAGAGGTTGATGCCGGCATTAAGCAGCTCGGCAATAATCAGGTGCACGTTGCGCGAGGTGCTGGGGTGGCGGAACGAGCCCGTATCCGTCATGATGCCGGCGTAGAGGCACTCGCCAATACCCGTATCAATCAGGTCCTGGTCGCCTAGGTCGCGGATAACCTCAAACACCAGCTCGGCGGTAGCAGCGGCCCTGGAGTTGGAGTAGTCAAGATCGGCAAACTGCTCGGGCTCCTGGTGGTGGTCGATGAGGACCTTGGTGCCGGGCGCCTGCCGGATGTACTCGCCCAACTCATTGATGCGGCCGAGGCAGGAGAAATCAAGGCAGAACAGCACCTCCGCCGTCCCGATGATTTCACGGACCTGCGCGTCATTTTCGCGCGGCTCATACACCACTACTTCCTCGTTGCCGGGCATCCAGGCCAGGAAGTTAGGGTAGTCGGAGGGGGTAACTACCGTCACCGAGTGCCCCTTTTTGCGGAGGTAGCCAGCCAAGCCCAGCGACGAGCCCAGCGCGTCAGCATCGGGCTTGTGGTGAGTGGTAATGAAAATCTGTCGGGGGTGCGCCAGCAGCTCCTTCAGCTCAGATATTGTGGACATTGCCTACGGGGTAGGTGACTGAATTTCGGTCGATTAGGCCGCGTACAAAGGCGGCAAAAGTCGTAAATATTCTGGGTTCCAACAAAACCCCCAGGTGAAAGGTGCGTTTAAGGCGCTCGTTGTGCCGGTTAGAATAGCAAGACACTTTTGGGGAATCCTTCAGTTCCACGGTGCAATGCCGGCTAAACCCGCTACTTTTGCGCCCGCAAACCTTTGGTTGCTTTTTAACCGGTATTTCAATTTCAACCCCAACCATACGACAGCCCCATGGCCACGAACCGCACGTTCACGATGATCAAGCCCGACGCTACCCAGGAAAACCACATCGGTGGCATCCTGAGCATGATTGAGGAGGGCGGTTTCCGCATCGTAAGCCTAAAAAAAGTACTGCTGACCCCCGAGCGCGCCGGCCAGTTCTACGAAGTACACAAGGAGCGCCCCTTTTACGGCGACCTGGTAAAGTACATGTCGTCGGGTCCTATCGTTGCTGCTATTCTGGAGAAGGACAACGCCGTAGCCGATTTCCGCACCCTGATTGGCGCTACTAACCCGGCTCAGGCCGCCGAAGGCACCATCCGGAAGAAGTACGCCAAGAGCATTGAAGCTAACGCTGTACACGGCTCTGACTCCGATGAAAACGCTCAAATCGAAGGCAACTTCTTCTTCACCGCCGACGAGCAATTCTAAATCACGGATTTAGACGGATTTGTTGGATTCGTTCTCTAAGTCAAAAGGGCTGCTCTGTGGAGCAGCCCTTTTTCGTGTTTGGCCAACCAGCCATAAAAAGAGAAGTATGCTGTTTTTATGACCGTTAAAAAAACCGTGTTGTAATCCGATGAATCCGTCTAAATCTGTGATTTAGGCTTGTTCCACGCTCAGCAGCGGCTCGTGGGCGGTTTCCTCTACTTCCTGCGGGTTGTGCTTGTGCTTAAACAGAATAACGAACAGCACGGCAATAACCAGGGCGTAGGCCGCAAACGTCAGCCAGATGCTATGCCAGTCCTTGGTTTGGTCAACTGGGTTGGTGAAATATTTCTCAATCACGATGCCACTGACTGAACTGCCAAGTACGGCACCGAAGCCGTTGGTCATCATCATGAACAAACCTTGAGCGCTGGCCCGGATGGAGGAAGCCGTCTGGGTTTCCACGAACAGCGAGCCGGAGATGTTGAAAAAGTCGAAGGCCATGCCGTACACAATGCACGAGAGGATGATCAGCCAGATGCCGGGGTTATCCGGGGTGCCGAAGGCCAGCAGGCCGAAGCGAAGCACCCAGGCAATCATGCTGAACAGCATTACCTGCTTAATACCAAAACGACGCAGGAAGAATGGAATAGCCAGAATAAACAGCGTCTCAGAAATCTGCGAGATGGACATGATGATGGCCGGATACTTTACGGCAAACGTGTCCTGGTAGGCGGGTACCTTATCGAAGTCGTGCAGGAAGGTGTCGCCATAGGCATTGGTAAGCTGCAGGGCAGCGCCCAGCAGTAGGGCAAACAGGAAGAAGGTGAGCATCTTCGTGTCGCGCAGCAGAGCAAATGACTTCAGACCCAGCGCATCAACTAAGGAGCGGCTAGGAGTACCCTTGGAGGGCGGCGGGCAGGCGGGCAGTGTAAAGGAATACAAGCCAAGGGCAAAAGCCGCGGCAGCAGCTACATAGAACTGATTAGCTGACTTCTCAAAGCCCAGGCCGCTTACTGTCCACATGGCCGCAATAAAGCCAACAGTGCCCCAAACCCGGATGGGGGGGTAGTCTTTCACTACATCTAGGCCCTGGCGCTTGAGTACCGAGTAGGATACGGCAATAGATAACGCCAGCGTAGGCATATAGAACACCATGTTCAGCAGAATTACCCAGAAGAACATGCCAGGATCGGTGACGAGTGGCACCGTGCACAGCACCGCCCCGCCCATAATATGCAGTAGTCCGTAGAGCTTCTCGGCATTAAACCATTTATCGGCTACAATGCCCATGAGCGAAGGCATGAAGATAGAGGCAATGCCCATGGTAGAGAAAATGGCTCCGAACTGAGCTCCGGACCATTGCTTCGTCTGAAACCAGTACGCCCCGATGGTTATCAGCCACGAACCCCAGATAAAAAACTGTAAAAAGCTCAGAATAATGAGACGCAGCTTGGTACTCATGTAAATGCGGTTGAGAAAAGGAGGGGAACACAATTTTGATCCTAAAGATACAAGAAATCTATCCTGTGAAAATTCGCCCGGAAACTGAAACTGCCGCCCCGGAAAGCCAACGCAGGGGCTTGGCTGAGCAGCCCGTTGCGCTTACGTTCACCAGCCCAGCACTCAGCAAAATTGAAAAAGGCTAAGACTATACCGACCGAGCCAGTGCACTTCCGGAAGGAACAGCTAAAGGGCTAAGGTTTGATACTCTCTGGGCTGTGTGCAGCTTACTGAATCTGGGGTGCCAGCCTCCTGAGCTGAAAGCCGCTGTGCAGTACATCGTGCAGGCCCAAGGCGCTACCGGAGAGTGGCCGCGTTGGTTGCTATACTATGGTGGCCCTAAGCTGGCCGTAGGCTGGGGCTCAGAGGAAATGACTACCGGGTATTGTCTGGAAGCCCTGGCGCGTTACCAGGCCCTCGTCAATGCTTGATCTGTCGTTATGCCGACAGTTTCTGGGTTAATAAAAAAGCCCTCCAGAAGGTCTGGAGGGCTTTTTTATTAGCTGGAAGGTGAGTTAAACTACGCCTGTTCCGCGAAACGGCGGTTCACTTCATCCCAGTTGATGAGGTTGTAGAAGGCCGCGATGTAGTCGGGGCGCTTGTTCTGATACTTGAGGTAGTAGGCGTGCTCCCACACGTCGAGACCCAGAACCGGAGTGCCTTTGCAGCCGGTGTCAGGCATCAGGGGGTTGTCCTGGTTGGGGGTGGAGCAGATTTGCAGCGAGCCATCGGGCTGCTTGCAGAGCCACGCCCAGCCCGAGCCGAAGCGGGTGGTAGCGGCCTTGGTGAATTCTTCCTTGAACTTCTCGTAGCTGCCGAATGCCTTGGTAATGGCCTCGCCGATGGCACCGGTGGGCTCACCACCGCCGTTCGGACCCAGGATGGTCCAGAACAGGGAGTGGTTCCAGTGGCCGCCGCCGTTGTTGCGCACTGCTGCCGGGGCCGAGGCAATGTTGTGCATCAGCTCTTCCAGGCTCTTGCCTTCCAGCTCAGTGCCGGCAATAGCGTTGTTGAGGTTGGTTACGTAGGCCTGGTGGTGCTTGGTATGATGGATTTCCATGGTTTGCGCATCAATGTGCGGCTCCAGGGCATCGTAGGCGTAGGGCAGTTGGGGCAGTTCGAAAGCCATAACAGAAAGTTTTGATTGGTGAACAGTAGGAGAGAGGCATCCGCTTCGGGTAACCTGCTGGTATAACCGCCGCGGCGGCTTCAGGGTTACAGAAGCGGCCAAAAGTAGCTATTTCCGCTTTTGTGCGAAGAACGCCCGCATCAACTCCTCGCACTCCTGGCCCAGAATGCCGCTCACCAGCTCAGCCCGGGGGTGCAGCAGGTTTCCATGCCGCCGAAACCCAAATTTCGGCTCGTGGGCGCCATACACTACCCGCCGCACCTGCGACCAGGCCGTGGCGCCGGCACACATCACGCAGGGCTCTACGGTCACGTACAGGGTGCAGTCGGTGAGGTACTTGTTGCCCAGGTGGTTGGCGGCCGCCGTCAGGGCCAGCATTTCGGCGTGAGCCGTTACGTCCTGCAGCTTCTCCGTCTGGTTATAGGCCCGGGCAATAATGCGCTTATCCAGCACCACTAGTGCGCCAATCGGAATTTCTTCTTCCTCAAAGGCGTAGCGCGCCTGCTTCAGCGCCTCCCGCATATACTGCTCATCGGAATAAAGCGAAAGGGTCATGGGCGGCGAAATGGTGAGATGGTGAAATAGGGAGTTTGATGCTTTGGTGGCTTCAAGGGTGCAAATAGAACATCAAACTCCCTATTTCACCATTTTACTTCATCATCACGCTACCCATTACGGCCTGGGCAATGGGCTGCCATTGGGCCTGCTCCTCGGCGGGGGCCACAAAGGTGAAGACGTAGAGCTGGTTGCCTTCAATGGCGTACTGCACGAACTGGTACTTGCGCACGGGCGCCAGATTGCCACCGCGGCGGTTATCAGCTACCGTCGAAACAAACTCCAGGGCCACGTAGTCGCGCTTGTTCACGGTGCGGATATCTTCCTGCAGAAACTGCACCTTGGAATACATGTTCTGGATGCTGGCCTTGTAAATCTTAAGCAGTAAGGCATAGTCGCGGTTGCTGAAAGTAGTCAGCTTCTGGGCCACGCTCAGGTCGATGCGGCCGCTGGGGTTGCTGAACACGGCCAGGGGCTTGCGTGCCGCCGGATATTTGGCCGCAATGCCGTCGTCGGGCAGGGCAGCGAAGCCTTCAGGCACCCCTAGGGAAATGTTCGAAGCAATGGGCGTCTTTTTCAGCTTGGGGCCGTCGAAGGCCACCAGCACGCTCAAGACCAATAGCAAGGAGGTAAGACGGAAAAAGCGGGTCATGGTCATATCGGGTTCAAAGAAAAAGAGGGGGTAGGGAAGCACAACCTAGCCGTTCTGAAGCACATGGCTGGCGCGCCGCAAAAGCAAAGCTCCGAAGCCCTAACGACTTCGGAGCGCAAAAAATCTGCCTAAGCACGCATATCAGGCAACAAAACGAATCCGTGATTTAGCGGCGCTTCTTGGAAACCGGAGTCGAGGGGTATTTGATGCTCACTTTCTTCCAGTACACGTAGTTGCCGGTTTTGGCCTCAATGAGGTAAGTGCCGGCCGGAATGCGGCCCAAGTCCACGGGCTCACCGGTGTTGTTCTGTGGGTCGAGCTCGGTGGTATACACGGCCTGCTTCTTGTAATTGGTCATCACCAGCGTACCGGGTTTGGTAAACTGCTGGGTGAAGCTGAGCATGATGCTCTGGCCGCTCGACGACGGAAATACGTCGATGCCCGAGAGAGTTTCCACGCGCTTAATGGGGCCGTTCAGCGTTACCGGCTCCACCTCCGACTTAGCTTTGACTTCGGTGCCGTTAGCAGCCTTGGATTTGGTTTTAACCTTGGTCTGGGCCTGGGCGGCTGAGAAAGAGAGCAGCGTGGCAGCCAGGGCGAGCAGAACGGGGCGTTTCATATAGATAAAAAAGAGGTTGTGGCTCCTGAAGGTTGATTCTAAAGATGGGGTTTGCATACTCCGTGCCGGATTTGGGGGTAGCAGACAAAATAGGCGGCGTCGAGAATGAAATCACCGTTTTCCTCAACTCTACACCAGTGAAGTACCGTTCCCGGCCCGACGTTTTTTCAGCATTTGACTGAATTTCCTGCCTACCTTCGCTGCTATTATAGAACTCAGTGCTGAGAAGTCGGAAGTGAGAAAAGCCGGGCTAGCCGCGCTTCCTCTCTCATCTCAGTGCTAAGGTCTCACTTCTCAGCTCTAACGAAATGCTCCGGACTCATACCTGCGGCGAATTGCGCCCTGAACACATTGGTTTAACCGTTACGCTCTGCGGCTGGGTACAGCGCACCCGTGACAAAGGTGGCATTTTGTGGGTTGACTTGCGCGACCGGTACGGCATTACACAGCTGGCCCTAGAAGAAGGGGTAGAAACCGCCGAAGTGCGCGAACAGGCCCGGCAGCTGGGCCGCGAGTTTGTGCTGAGTGTAACCGGCAAAGTTTCGGAGCGTCACTCCAAAAACGACAAGATGCCCACCGGCGGCATCGAAATCCGGGTAGAAAAGCTGGAAGTGCTGAACCCGGCCAAGCTGCCACCCTTCCTGATTGAGGACGAAACCGATGGTGGCGACGACTTGCGGATGAAGTACCGCTACCTGGATTTGCGCCGCAACCCGGTGCGCCAGAACCTGATGCTGCGCCACCGCGTGGCCCAGGCCACTCGCCGCTACCTCGATGGGCAGCAGTTCATTGAGGTGGAAACCCCGGTCCTCATCAAGAGCACTCCGGAAGGTGCCCGCGACTTTGTGGTGCCCTCCCGCATGAACGCCGGCGAGTTTTACGCCCTGCCCCAGAGCCCCCAAACGTTCAAGCAGCTGCTAATGGTGTCGGGCTTTGATCGGTACTTTCAGATTGTGAAGTGCTTCCGCGACGAAGACCTGCGCGCTGACCGCCAGCCGGAGTTCACTCAGATAGACTGCGAAATGTCGTTTGTGGAGCAGGAAGACATTCTCAGCACCTTCGAGGGGCTGGTGCAATACCTGTTCCGCGAGGTGAAAAACCTGGAAATCGGGACCCTACCCCGCATGACCTACGCCGATGCCATGCGCTACTACGGCAACGACAAGCCCGATACGCGCTTTGAAATGAAGTTCGTGGAGCTGAACGAGGTAGCCAAAGGACATGGCTTCCCGGTGTTTGAAGCCGCCGGACTGGTAGTAGGCATTAATGCCACGGGCGCCGCCTCCTACACCCGCAAGCAGCTCGACGAGCTGACCGAGTACGTGAAGCGCCCCCAGATTGGCGCTACCGGCCTGGTGTACGCCCGCGTGGAAGCCGATGGCACGGTGAAGTCGTCGGTAGATAAGTTCTACTCCCAGGAAGTGCTCCAGCAGTGGAAGGCCGCGTTCAATGCCCAGCCCGGCGACCTGCTGCTCATTTTGGCCGGCGAGCCGAACAAAACCCGCAAGGCCCTCTCGGAGCTGCGCCTGGAAATGGGCCAGCGCCTCGGCCTGCGCGACAAGGACACCTTCTCGGCCCTATGGGTGGTTGATTTCCCCCTGCTCGAATACAATGAGGAAGAAGGCCGCTACTTCGCCATGCACCACCCCTTCACCTCGCCCAAGCCCGAAGACGTGGCCCTGCTCGACTCGCCCGAAACCATCGGGGAGGTGCGCGCCAACGCCTACGACATGGTAATTAACGGGGTAGAGGTAGGGGGCGGCTCCATCCGCATCCACGACCGCGCGGTGCAGGCCCGCATGTTCTCCCTGCTGGGCTTCTCCGATGAAGAAGCCAAAGCCCAGTTCGGCTTCCTGCTCGACGCCTTCGAGTACGGCGCCCCGCCCCACGGTGGCATTGCCTTTGGTTTCGACCGCCTCTGCAGCCTCTTCGGCGGCGCCGACTCCATCCGCGACTTCATTGCCTTCCCCAAAAACAACTCCGGCCGCGACGTGATGATCGACTCACCCTCGCCCATTTCCGATGCGCAGCTGAAGGAGCTGAGCATTGCTACGGCGGTGGTTGGGAAGTAAAGGGTGCTTTTTCGGTTTATGCGTCAGGTCCCGTTGTTTGCAGTACTGCAAACAACGGGACCTGTTTTATGAGTACACACTATGGTGGAAGTAAGGTATAACCGGTGGAGTGCTTGAGGGCAGGTGTCATTCGGGGTAGCATTAATAGGAGTAGGTATAATGCTGAGCTTAGCAATTACTCTAGGCTTAACAATTGCCGGATTAATGCTTCTATTGCCTGGAGCTGTAACGATTCACATAGCCCGCTTGCGCTTACGGGAGAGCGACGTGCTGCTGCGCCTCACGCCAGAGCGCATCTGGACAAAGTGGGGTAAGCTGATTGTAAATTCGCAAGCTGACCGTAACGGGCACACGCTGGAAATCATAAGCCTACCGAAGCCACACCGCGCTTCTACGCAAGAGTTTCAACCCTTATAGTGACAGTAGATGAACTTGCTAGGTGGATTGTACACCACGCAGCCTTGAAGAAGTAACAAACCAGCACCGTTCAATTCTGGCGGTTTCTTCTATCTTTCCTTCTTCTCTTCCCGCTTCCTGCCCCAACCCGTATGCGCCTGCTCCGCGACCTGAAACTCGATGAGGTATTTGTGCTCGATATCGAAACGGTTCCCTGCGTGGGCTGCCACGATGATCTGGAGGAGATGTTGAAAGAGCTCTGGGAGCATAAGTGCCATGCCCTTCGGCGCGAAAAAGGCTGGATCTCTCACCACGACCACATTGCACCCCTGCCCGATGCTCTGCATGCGGCCGCCCTGTTTGAGCAGGCGGGGATTTACGCCGAGTTTGGCCGGGTTGTATGCATTTCGCTGGGGCGGTTTCGGTACAACACTGATGGCGAGTTGCGCTTCAGCGTGAAATCGTTTTACGGGCATGATGAGCGGCAACTGCTGCAGGAGTTCAGTGCCGTCATCAGCCACCGGCCGCAGTTCCGGCTATGCGGGCACAATGCCAAGGAGTTCGACCTGCCCTACCTTTCGCGCCGCATGCTCATTAATGGGCTGCCTCTGCCGCCCCACCTCGATACGGCTGGCAAAAAGCCCTGGGAGGTGCCCCACCTGGATACCATGGAGCTCTGGAAGTTCGGCGACCGTAAATCGTTTACCTCTCTGAGTTTGCTGGCGGCCATGTTCAGCATCCCTACCCCCAAAGACGACATCCAGGGCAAGGACGTAGCCCGGGTGTATTACGAGGAAAACGACCTGCCCCGCATTGCGCGCTACTGCCAGAAAGACATTGTAACCACCGCCCGCCTGCTGCAGAAGTTCCGGGGCGACGAGCCCTTCGGCGACGAGGCCATTGTGTACGCCGATCAGGAAACCGTACTACGGCGCGTGTAGGGCAATTAAATCCAACCTATCCGTTTGGAGCCCAACTCCCATACGTTCTGCCCCTGCTCCAGCAGGTAGAGCAGAACGTAGAAGTGCGCCTAAAAAACAGGACAGAGGGGGCTTCATTGCTGAGTCAGTCAGAAAACGCTCATCAGAGAAAGAAAATTAACATTGAAAGAAAATAATTATTGTAATAAATAATTGTACTTTGTGGTATGTTGGACAGAAAGGGAACGCAGAGTTATGGAACACACCGTATCACACACCTCACAGGTATTCTTTACTAGTGAAGTCGTTAGTCGGCTAGCGCAGGAGACGCAAGAAAATCAAGCCGGTATTTGGGGAGCCTTGGGGCAGGTAGTACCCTTGGTAGCCCACTCGTTAGCCGGGCGCGCCAGCGGCCCCGACGGGCCAGAGGCCATCTGGAAGCTCAGCCGGGAGGCCTACGGGGCTAGTGTGCTGGAACACTTGCTGGGTCCAGGCCAGGAAAACTGGCTGCAGCGCGGCGAAGCTCTCATGCGCGGCCTGCTGGGCGAGGGCTACAACTTCACGGGCCTACGGATAGCGGCCGCGGCGGGCGTCAGCTCAGCCGCTGTCAACTACCTGCTCAGCGTAACGGCCGTAGCAGCGCTGGGCGTAGCGGGCGAGTACAGTCAGGAGCACAGCTTTGATGCTGCGGCGCTGGCCCGATGGCTCCAGCAGGATGAAGATGCCATCCGGCGGCTCTTGCTGGCCGGCTCGCCGCGCTCCCAGGCGCCGGAAACCAGTCCTCGTGAGTTTGCGGCGGTGCCGGAAGCAGTTCCTCCCGGCACTGCCCTCACGGAAACGCCGCACGGCAACGGCTCCTGGCTGCCGGTAGGAGGGGGGCGTACCTTTACCCCGGCTCCGGCCGCGCCTGCCCCTGGCGTCGCGCCCGTTGCCGGCCAGCCCTGGGTGTGGGGAGTGCTACTGCTGACGGCAGTAGGCCTGGGGTACTTTTTCGGCCACGATACCGAGGAGAGTACGCCCAGCTCCAGCCCCCGTTCCGGACTCGTGACCACCAGCACGGCCGCTCCTCCGCCCGTGAAGGCTACGGCCGCCGGCCGCTACGACCCCGTCAACGACAAGTACATCTACGACACGGGGCAGCCCCTGATTTTGCGCCTGGCCGATGGGACCACGCAAAAGGTAGGCGCCACCTCCACAGAAAATCGCCTGTACACGTTCCTGGCCGACCCAGGGATGCAGGTTGACTCGGTAAACCGAACCAATGGCTGGATTAATTTTGACCGGGTGTACTTCGAAACTGGCCAGACCACCCTTACTGATGAGTCGTTTCAGCAGCTGCGCAACGTGGCTAGCATCCTGAAGACTTTTCCCAACTCTCAGGTAAAGATTGGGGGCTACACCGACAGCACCGGCAACGCTATGAAAAACTTTCAGCTTAGCGAGGAGCGGGCCAAAACGGCCATGTTGGTGCTGGCAAGCTCAGGAGTTGATATCAACCGGATTCAGGCAAAGGGGTACGGCGGCAAATACTTCATCACTCCAAACACTACGCCTGAAGGGCGCGCTCTGAATCGGCGCATCAGCATTCGGGTGGTGAAAAAGTAATGGTGGCTTCCACCTTGTCTAAACAAAAAGAGCGGCTCCCCGGGGAGCCGCTCTTTTTGTTTTTTGGAGAGGTAGGAACCTGCTAAAGGACACCGGATACGAGCCCGGGCAGCACACCTAGTACTACCGTCAGCAGGGCCAGCAGCAACAGAGCCGCCGACTGAAAGCCCGACACCGGGACGGGGGTAGCGGTGGTTTCGTCATCGGCCTCGCGCATGTACATGGCAATAACGGGGCGTAGGTAGTAGTAAATGCTGATCATGGACATTACCACGGCAAATACCACTAGGCCGATGTAGCCATTCTCAACGGCAGCCGAGAAGATGAAGAACTTGCCGAAGAAGCCACCCGTGAGCGGAATACCAGCCAACGAGAGCATGGCCACCGTCATCACGAAAGCCAGCAGGGGGTTAGTTTTGGCCAGCCCGTTGAGGCCATTGTAGTCTTCCCGCATGCGGGCATCGGCTACCAGCTTCAGTACGCCAAAGGCAGCTACGGTAGCCACTGAGTAAGCCAGCGAGTAGAAGAAGATGCCGTAGGCCGATGCGCCTTCGAGCTTGCCATTAAAAGCTACCAGCGCAATGAGGAGGTAGCCGGCATGCGATACGCTGGAGTAAGCTAGCATGCGCTTAGTGCTGGTTTGGGTTACAGCACCTACGTTACCCAGCAGCAGCGTGAGCACGCACATGGCCGTGAGTGTGGGCAGCCATACGCCCTGGGCGGAAGCCGCCGGAAAGGCTTGCACGAGCAGCTTCAGGAAAGCCGCGAAGCCAGCGGTTTTCACCACCGTACTCATGAAAGCCGTGAAGAAGGTAGGGGTGCCTTCGTACACGTCGGGCGTCCAGAAGTGGAACGGCGCGGCCGATACCTTAAAGCCAATACCAATGAGCAGCAGCAGCATGCCAATATAGAGCATGGGCACCAGCGACTCAAAGCCGGGCTTGGGGTTCTGCACGGCAAAGCTAATGTCGCTCAGCACGAAAGTACCGGTAGCGCCGTACACCAGGGCCACCCCGAACAGCAGAATGCCGGTAGTGAAGGAACCCATCAGGAAGTACTTCAGAGCCGCTTCGTTGGAGCGCAGATTGCGCTTATCGGAGCCGGCCAGCACGTACATGGCAATGCTGAGGGTTTCTACGCCCAAAAACAGCATCAGCAGATGATTGTAGGCGACCATCATAATGGCTCCTACCAGCGAGAACAGCAGCAGTGAGTAGTATTCAGCCAGGTTGGCCTCACCGTCGTGCACGTATTTCTGAGAGAAGGGCAGCAGCACCAGGGCCGTCAGTACCACGATACCCGTAAAGGCTACCGAGAAATTATCAATTACGAGCATGTCGTTGAAGTACGACTGTGTAGCGCCCCAATCGAGGAAGTTGACGCCGAATACCACCGCCAGCATGAGCATGGCGGCCGGCAGCAGCAGCCGGTTAGAGCGGCGGAACCCTAAAAACAGGTTGCCGAGGCCCAGAACGGAAAGCAGAATGATTGAATTCATATGGTCAGCTGGAGTTCCCAGGGCTGAAGCCCTGGGCTATGGAGCGTTTACGGAGCCGACTGAAGTAGCCGGGTAACATGCACAAATACGCTACGTAGCCCAGGGCTTTAGCCCTGGGAAGCAGGATTACCGTTTTACTACCTCGTTCAGAATGTTCATCACGCTGCCGTCCGACAGGTGCAGGAAGGTGCCGGGGAACAGACCAATCCAGAACACCAACACGATGAGCGGCACCAGCAGGGCCAACTCAGCTCCGGTCAGGTCGGTGAAGGTGGCAGTGAATGACGAATCAGGGCCCAGCATCACGCGCTGGAACATACGCAGCAGGTACACGGCTCCCAGAATGATGGTTACGCCGGCCACGGCGCCCATCCAGGCGTTGTACTCAAACACGCCTTGCAGCAGCAGAAACTCGCCCACAAAGCCGTTGGTGAGGGGTAGGGCCACGGTGCCCAGCAGCAGCACCAGGAAGCATACCGTGAGCACCGGAGCCTGGCGGGTCAGGCCGCCCAGGTCGGCAATGTTGCGGGTGCCGGTGCGGCGCTCAATAGCATCAGCAATGAAGAACATACCCACCACGTTCACGCCGTGGGCCAGCATCTGAATGCTGGCGCCCTGCAGGCCAATGTGAGTCAGGGAGAACACGCCGGCAATCATCAGGCCTACGTGCGAGAGGGAGGAGTAGGCAATCAGGCGCTTCACGTCCTGCTGACGGATGGCAATAATGGCACCGTAGATAATGCCGATAATAGCCAGAATCAGCACCAGGTTCTGCCAGTAGTCAACCCCGAGCGGAACTACGGGCAGCAGCCAGCGCATGCAGCCGTAGATACCCATTTTCAGCATAATGCCCGAGAGCAGCATGGTAGCCGGGGCCGGAGCCTCAGTGTAGGTGTCGGGCTGCCAGGTATGGAAGGGGAAGATGGGCATCTTCACGGCGAAGGCCGCAAAAATCAGCCAGAACAGCCACAGCTGCGTTTCGGCCGGCAGGTTCAGGCTATAGAATGAAGCCAGGCTGGCGTTGTGTGCCGCCAGACCGTCGGCTGAAGCACCGGTCTGGAAGTAGAGGTACACAAAGCCGGCCAGCATGAACAGGGAGCCAACGATGGTGTAGAGGAAAAACTTGAAGGTGACCTTCGCCCGGTTCACACCGCCCCAAACGCCGGCCAGGAAGTAAATCGGAATCAGGGCTACCTCCCACATGAAGTAGAACAGGAAGGCGTCCTGGGCAGTGAATACGCCAATCAGGCCGGTTTGCATGAACAGTACCAGAGCGTAGAACACGCCTTCGTTCTCGAAATTGCGGCGGAAAGCGGCCAGCAGAATAATGGGCACCAGGAACGCCGTCAGCAGTACCAGCAGCAAGCTCAGACCATCCATGCCTACCGCGAACTGAATGCCAGCCGAAGGAATCCAGTTGAGGTTGTAGGAGAATTGCCCGGTGTGGTTGGCATTGAAGGTGAACGCCGCGTAAGCCGCCAGCACAAATTCAACGAGGGCTGCGCCCAGCGCCGGAACCCGGGCCGCACGGCCTTTGAAGAAGTGCAGCAGCAGGGCGGCCGCCACGGGCCAGAGTAGGAGAAGGACAGTCAGCATTAGCTAATCAGGTTATTCCGATGACGCCACAATTGATGCGAAGCAGCAACTTCTTTATCAGCAGGCGACAATTTGAGCGCAAGGTGAAGAGCATACAACCATCCAATGATGGTCCAGCCTAAGAGCAGATTCAGTAGAAATATGGTGCGGACGTTCTGTTGGTCACGGGCAAACAGGGTGGGCATCAAATAGCCGGACAGAATAAACAGGATTCCCACAAAGGAAAAACCTGGTTCAAATACATCCGCTAAAAGCAAAGCGCCCAGCATAATCCTAAAACTTCACGAAGTTCAGGGCCAGCACCAGCACAATGCCTACTACCATCAGAATTAGGTAGGTTTCCACGGAGCCGGTTTGCACGTAGCGCAGCAGCTGCCCGCCGCCCATGGTCAGGCGGCCGAGGCCGTTCACGATGGGGTCGATGATGCCATTTTCCACGAAGCGGTAGAGGCCGCGCGAGAGGCCCATAATGGGGCGCACGAACAGGGCGTTGTATAGCTCGTCGATGTAGTACTTGTGGTAGATCAGGTTTTCGAGGAAACCGCGCGACTCGCCATCCTCCACCGGGCGCACGCCGCGGCTCACGTACTGCACATAGGCCAGGATAATGCCCAACACGCCCGCGCCGACCGAGAGACCGATGAGCATGAGTTCGGTAGCATGCTCAACCTCCAGGCCAAAAGCTTCAGGATTCAGCTTTTGCGAGTAAGTAAACAGGGGCGCGAGGTAATTGGAGAGGTAGGCGTTTTCTTCACCCAGGAAGAACGGTGCGTTCATGAAACCACCCACGGCCGCCAGGATTGCCAGCACAACGAGGGGTAGGGTCATGGACGCGGGCGACTCGTGCAGGTGGTGCTTCTGCTCCTCCGTGCCCCGGAACTCGCCGAAGAAGGTGAGGAACAGCAGACGGAACATGTAGAAAGCCGTCAGGAAAGCCGTGAACAGGCCTACCGCATACAGCGCCTTGCTGTGCTGGTAGGTGTGCAGCAGGATTTCATCTTTGGAGAAGAAGCCCGAGAAGGGTGGGATGCCGGCAATGGCCAGGCAGCCAATCAGGAAGGTGATGAACGTAATGGGCAAAGATTTCCGCAGGCCGCCCATGCGGCGCATGTCCTGCTCATTGCTCATGGCGTGAATTACGGAGCCGGCGCCCAGGAACATCAGTGCCTTGAAGAAAGCGTGGGTCAGGACGTGGAACAGGCTGGTGCTGTAACCCATCACGCCCAGAGCCAGGAACATGTAGCCCAGCTGCGAAACGGTGGAGTAAGCCAGTACCTTCTTGATATCGTTTTGGGCCAGACCAATGGTAGCGGCGAACAAGGCCGTAGCACCCCCGATGATGGCAATAACCTCCAGGGTTTCGGGAGCCAGCGTGAACAGCACGTTGGCACGGATAATCATGTAGATACCTGCCGTTACCATGGTGGCGGCGTGAATCAGGGCCGAAACCGGGGTAGGGCCGGCCATAGCGTCGGGCAGCCAGGTGTAGAGCGGCAGCTGCGCTGATTTACCAGTGGCCCCTACGAAGAGCAGTAGGGTAATAGGAACAACAATGGCTACCGTGTAGGGACCAAAATCCTGGTTGAAGGCCTTCTGGAACACCTCGGCGTACTGTACGGAGCTAAAAGTCAGGTAAATCAGGAAGATGCCCAGCAGGAAGCCCAGGTCACCGATGCGGTTGATGATGAAAGCTTTCTTGGCGGCGTTGTTGTAGCTGGTGTTCTTGTTCCAGAAGCCGATAAGCAGGTAGGAGCAAAGGCCTACCCCTTCCCAGCCGATGAACAGAATCACGAAGTTGGCGCCCAGTACCAGCACCAGCATGCTGAACACGAACAGGTTCAGGAAGGAGAAAAACTTGCCCACGTTCTCGTCGTGGTGCATGTACCCGATGCTGTACACGTGAATCAGGAAGCCCACGCCCGTCACCAGCAGCAGCATAATCAGGCTGAGCTGATCAATCTGGTAGGAGAACGGAATTTGCAGCGAGCCTACCCGAATCCACTCGAACAGCGTGACGGTGTACGGGTACTGGAAGGTGGCAAACAGGGTAGCCGAAATCAGGAACGAGCCCAGCACCGCGGCCGAGCCGATCAGGCCGGCTACCGTACCCGACAGGCGCCGGTTCAGCAGGCCGTTGATGAGAAAGCCCAGAAACGGCAACAGCGGAATGAGTACGTACAGGAAGGTCGAGTACGGGGCGCTGGCAGCGGGTATTACTTGTTCTTGCATAAGTCAGGGACTTGAGGGCTTGGAGACTAAAGGACCTGGACCAATGAGGTTCTGCTTGAACCACACTATGTCCCGAAGCCCATAGCCTCCAAGCCCCTCGCCTAGAATTTGAGTCGATTCAGCAGATTGACGTCCGTACTCTGGAGGTTCCGGTAGATCATCACGATGATGGCCAGGCCAACGGCTACCTCAGCCGCCGCTACCGCCATAATGAAGAACACGAATACCTGCCCGTTGGCATCAGCACGATAGGCCGAAAAGGCCGTCAGCAGCACGTTTACGGCGTTGAGCATCAGCTCCACGCACATAAAAATAATGATGGCGTTACGCCGGGTGAGCACGCCTAGTACGCCGATGGAAAACAGAGCGGCGGCAAAAAAGACGTAGTACTGAAGAGGAACCGTTTGGATAACCTGCGGTATGTTCTGGTCCATGCGGTAAGGCTGACGGCGAAAGGACGCCCTCACTCACGGATGAGGTAAGGGCAACTAGCCGGCAAAGGTATCCTGAAAATCGGAAAACGCCACCCCTAAATCGGGGCGTTTCTGGCGGCAGGAAGGGAAGGTCAGCGACTCATGACGGCCCGGCTGCTTCAGCCCGACGAAGTCCTGGCCCCGATGCCGCTTGTTTCCTTGGGCAGCATTCCGGGGGTAGCGGGGCGCATTCTGTGGTTCAACGTGCTATCCCCTGTACATTCGCTTCCTGAACAGCTAACCTCTTTTCCCATGAGCATTACCATCCGCAGCCTTGCCGAGCTTCGGCAATACGAAGAACAGGAGCTAGGTATTTCCGACTATCACACCATTAGCCAGGAGCAAATCAACCAGTTCGCGGCCGCTACCCTCGATTTTCAGTGGATTCATCTGGATGCCGAGCGCGCCCAAACCGAGTCGCCTTTCGGGGCCACCATTGCCCACGGTTACCTGACGCTGTCGTTGCTGCCCTACCTCTGGAATCAGATCGTATCGATTGAGAATCTGAAGATGCAGGTGAATTATGAAATTGAAAGTCTGCGC
Source organism: Hymenobacter sp. DG01 (assembly GCF_006352025.1). Classification (NCBI taxonomy): domain Bacteria; kingdom Pseudomonadati; phylum Bacteroidota; class Cytophagia; order Cytophagales; family Hymenobacteraceae; genus Hymenobacter; species Hymenobacter sp. DG01. Next base: position 2,962,305 of record NZ_CP040936.1, on the reverse strand, counting down.
TTTAACCAGGCTGTAACGGTAGGCAGCCAGGTGCGCCTACGGGCCCGGCTGCTGTCAGTGAAGGATCTGCGGGGTATTGCCAAGGCCCGCATCGAAGTAACGCTGGAAATTGAGGGCAGCCGTAAGCCCGCCTATACCGGCGTCATCACGTTTCTGTATCACTTTAGCTAGCATACAGCCCGCCTGCCTACCCTCAGCAGACACGGCAGGCGGGCTTTTGAGTTATTTACAGTCTGCGTAAAGTATTTTATCTGCTGCCGCGTCTGCCGGAGTAGAATGGAACCTATCGCACTACCCCTCGATGCTTCGTTGATGACGGCTGGCCACCAGGACCTGCAAATTCAGGAAGCCGTGCGCACCCAGCGCGGGCGGCTGCTGGCCTTTATCCGCCGCCGCATCCCTGATGAGGCCGAGGCTGAAGACGTGCTGCAGGATGTGTTTGCCGAGCTGGTGGAAAGCTACCGCATGCTGAAGCCGGTGGAGCAGGCAGCGGCCTGGCTGTTTCGGGTGGCGCGCAACCGCATCACCGACCTGTACCGGCGTAAGCGGCCATCTTCCCTGGAAGAGGAGCTGATTCGGGGCCGCGACGAGGACGAAAACTCCCTGCTGCTGGCCGACATCCTGCCCGCCCCCGACGACGCGCCGGAAAACCGCCTGCTGCGCGAAACGCTGATGGAAGCCCTGACCGACGCGCTGGCTGAACTACCAGCCGCCCAGCGCCAGGTATTTATCTGGCACGAGCTGGAAGACAAGACGTTCCGGGAAATGGAGGAGGAGACGGGCGTGCCACTCAAAACCCTGATTTCGCGCAAGCACTACGCCGTACAGCACCTTCGCAAGCGTCTGCAAACGCTTTACAAGGAGTTGTTTACCGATTAACTCACAAAGAGCAAGGGCCCGCCGCCACGCCCGGTGTTGCACCATAGGCCTGCGTTCCGATTTTTACTGCTACCCCATGAACCGCTCCTTCTGGCTGCTCCGCGGCCTCAAATTCATAGTTTTCGCGGCCTTGTTTATAGCGGCCGCCGGCTACCTTACCATGAGCCTATGGAACTGGCTGGTGCCGACCCTATTTCAAGGGCCGTTTATCAGCTTCTGGCAAACGCTAGGGCTACTGCTACTTACCCGCATCCTGTTCGGAGGGTGGGGTAGGGGCGGCCGAGGAGCCGCCTGGACCCGGCGACGCAAGCTCTGGAAGCAGAAAATGGAGTCCCGAATGGCGGGCCTTACTCCCGAGGAGCAGGAGAAATTCCGGCAGAAAATGCAGGGTGTCTGCGGACCTGCCTGGATGCGTCGCCGGGCCGCCGAAGATGCCCCTACCCCCTCCTGAAAAAGAAACCCTGACAGATCATGTCAGGGTTTCTTTTTTGACTATTCCCATGCTAACTCTTGCGCCAGCTAAGCAGGGTGCGCAACCGGCTCAGGTGGGCAGGATGAGTGGGCGCTGGTAGGTGGGGTAGGGCCGTGCCTGCCGAGGAGGCCGCTGGTTTCCGGGGCCGGACTTTGCCGGCTATGGTCCGGGCTGGAGTGTTGAGCTTGGGCTTTGATTTAGCCAGTGGGGCCTGAGCAAGCTGAATCCGCAGTACCGGGTTGCCATCAAACGTGTACACGGGCTGCATAGCTGACGGGGCGTTTAGCCGATACTCCATAACTCGGGCGTAGTAGGTGCGGCCAGGCTGCAGGCCCATGATCTGCACGCTGCTGTCGGGGCCGGCTGCTACTACGTAGTTTCCATTGCCCAGGCTGGCGCCCTGGCCCAGGGTACGGCCACCAGCATACGTGCGCCCGTCCACAGGGAAGGCATCAATCGGGGCTCCCTCGCGCACCACTACCAGGCGGTGCGTGCCATTGCCATTGGCCCAGGCCAGCGTTGCCGATTTACTACCCTGGTTGGCTAGCCGAAGCTGAGAAGCGTTGTGTTCGGGCGGAAACAGGTCGTAGGCCGGCCAGGCGTTTGTGCTGTTGATGCAGTCCCACCCCAGGTTTTCCACCTCATTCCAGAAGCGGTTGGTATTAGGGCAGGCATTCAGCAGAATGGCCCAGGTATAGCCGTCGTCGGTGCGTGCTACCAGGCTGGTAGAGCCGTTGAGGCAGCCAGTGTGCCACCACAAGCCTCGTTTGGGGTTCACCATCCAGCCCTTGGCGTAGCGCTTGGCCTCGGCCGACGGGGCCGTCATCGTGTCCAGGGTTGCGGGGAGCAGAATGTCGGGGCGGGTAGGCGAACCATCCACGGCCAGCAACAGGCGCACCAGGTCGCGGGCCGTGAACAGCCAGCCACCGTGGGCGTTCATGGCTTCCAGGTTGGCCCCGCCGTAAGCATACGAAACCTTCTTGCCCGTGCCGTAGCACGACTCGCCGATGGCCGGGCAGAAATACTCTGCCTCATTCTCCAATTTGGCCGTGCGCAGGTTCCGGCCCAGGTGGGCCTCCCGGACGCCGGCAGGCGCCAGGATGTTACTTCTTACCCAGGCCTCGTAACGCTGGCCGGTTATCTTCTCGATAATCTTACCCAGTACCAGGTAGCCAATGTTGGAATAGGCAAAGCGGGTACCTGGGCTGAAGTTCAGGCCCCGACTCAGGAGGTAGCGCACCAGGGTAGAGTCGCCCACGGGGTTGGGTACCTGCATTACCTGCGCTACGTGCAGCGGGAAATCTATTGGGTCGGAACTGTTGAAGCCATCTACTCCCGCATCCCGGTTCCAGCCCGCCGTGTGCTCCAGCAGCTGCCGCACTGTAATGTCGTAAATGCGCGGATCGGTAATGACGCCGGTGTAATAGGGGGCATTGAGGTAGCCCTCCGGCCCGAATACTTTGTGCTGCAGGCTCAGCTTTCCTTCCTCCATTAGCTTCATAACAGCCACCGATGTTACCGGCTTCGAGACGCTGGCTACCCGTAGCAGGGTAGCGGGTGTCATTGGCTGGGTCTTGGCTAAATCGGCGTAGCCGAAGCCCCGAGCGTACACCAGCTTGCCCTGGCGGCTGATGGCCACAGAGGCACCCGGAATCTTCCAGCGGCTCATAAACTTCTGCACTACGGCATCCACAGGCGCCGTTTCAACGGCCGATACCCCGGTTTGCGCCCACGCTGGCAAGGCAAGCAAGCCCAGCAGCAGGGCAAGCAACTTTTTCACAATACCACCCAAACAAAGAACCTCTATCACAGCTAAATCCAGCTGCCGTAGTCTGAATGCAGACTTGCAATTTTATTAGATAATTCTGGTAAAAATGATAGTATATTGCCTGAAAAACTAGGATTTTGATAATAAATTTCAATTGTAAAGTAGCTATTTGACTGAGTAAGTCATAAGAAATGAAAGTCAAATAGTACTATTGCAAAGCGCTTCGCTTTCAAGCCAGGGTAGTCATCCTGACTGCAGGAACCTCAAAATTACTGCTTGACAGATGCGCTAAAGGCTTATCCTTAATGCCTCTCGGGCTAGGTCGTACTGCCGGTAAACAAAAAGGCCGCTGAATCTTCAGCGGCCTTTCCTACATGTTATCGTTGCTTAGAAGTTTCTCTCTCCGGCTTCTCGCTTACCAAGCATTACTGCCCCTACCATGGCTACCAGAAACAGCACCGAGGCTAGCTCAAAGGGCAGTAGATACTGCTGATAGAGTACCAGCCCGAGGCGGTCCACCATGCCAATCTGCGAGTCGAAGCTGGCGTCCAGAGGAACACCGGTGGGCTGTACGTCCTTGAGGGCTGCTACCAGAATAAGCAGCAGAGAACCGCCGGCAACAGCGGCGGCAATCTTGGCCAGGGCCGGCTTGTGAGGCTCCGTGTCCACGTTCAGGTTCAGGAACATAATCACAAACAGGAACAGCACCATGATAGCGCCTGCATACACGATAATGTTCACGGCCGCCAGAAACTGCGCGTTTAACAGCAGGTAATGACCCGATAAGGCAAAGAACGTCAGGATAAGGAACAGCACGCTGTGTACCGGGTTTTTGGCAAATACTACCCCCAGCGCGCTCAGCAGCGCCACAAAAGTCAGGAAGAGAAAGAGTGGAGACATTGGGATACCTGTGGCGCGAAGCTCCAGCTTCGCGTGTCGTTGAACGATTTTCGTTGTGACGACGGGTAGCCGCCATCCTCCGAAACGCGAAGCTGGAGCTTCGCGCTACCGTTTAAGCCGGTTGCTGCGCCAGTTTATTACGCAGCGCGTTCGCCTGCTCCGGCGTCAGCTGAATGCCGCGCACCGAGCGCGCATCCGGCGACACCGGCTCTACCAGGCGGTCCTTACCGTAAACAAACTCATCCCGCTCGTAGCGTGGGGGAGCAATTTTGTCGGGCTGCAGGTACACGGCCGCTTTCGGGCAAGCCTCCTCGCAAAGGCCGCAGAAGATGCAGCGCAGCATGTTGATTTCGTAGCTGATGGCGTACTTCTCCTCGCGGTAGAGGCCTTCTTCACCCTTCTTCCGCTCACCGGCTACCATGGTAATGGCTTCGGCCGGGCAGGCCACGGCGCAGAGGCCGCAGGCCGTGCACCGCTCCCGACCCTGCTCATCGCGCTTAAGCACGTGCAGACCACGGAATACGGGGGAGAAGGGCCGCACTTCCTCGGGGTAGCGCACGGTGGCCTTCTTCATAAAGAAGTGGCGCATCGTGATGCTCAGACCCTGGAAGATGGCAGGTAGGTAGGCCCGCTCGGCCAGGGTCATGGGCTTCTTCTCTAATTTCTTGGCTCTGTTAGTGAGTTGCATATATCGTCAGACCGTGTTGCATCCAGCCCAAGTTTAGGCGGGCGCAGCGGGGTAGGAATGGAAAGTTACTTAATCACCCCGAACAGGATGAGCCCGCCGGTGATGAGGATATTGACAACGGCCAGGGGAATGAGGATGGTCCAGCCCAGGCGCATCAGCTGGTCGTAGCGGAAGCGCGGTAGAGTCCAGCGCACCCACATAAAGAAGAAGATGAAGCCGAAGATTTTGGCGAACAGGCCCACCGTACCCAGTATCGTAATCAGGTTCTGAGCCGAAGCCAGCTCCCAGCTCTGGCTGCTCACCAACCAGTCGCGCAGCTCATACTGGAAGGGGAAGTTGAAGCCCCCGAAGTAAAGCACGCTCATCACGGCCGAAGCCACGAAGATGTTGATGTACTCCGCGAAGAGGTACAGACCCAGTTTCATGGAGGAGTATTCGGTGTGGTAGCCACCTACCAGCTCCGTTTCACACTCCGGCAAGTCGAAGGGTGTACGGTTAGTCTCGGCGAAGGCGCACACGCAGAAGATGATAAAGCCCAGGGGCTGCTTCACGATGTTCCACATCACCCATTCGCCGGGCACTGACTGTTGCAGGGTGATTTCGCGCAGGCTCAGCGTACCCGACATCATCAAGACGGCAATCAGGGACATGCCCATAGCCAGCTCGTAGCTGATGTTTTGGGAAGCAGCGCGCACCGCGCCGAGCAGGGAGAACTTATTGTTGGAAGCCCAGCCGCCAATCATCACGCCGTACACCCCCAAGGACACCACGCCGAATACCCACAGCATTCCTATGTTTACCTCGATGCCCTGCAGGAAGAAGTTGTTGTTGCCGAAGCTAACGTTGTTGCCGAACGGAATTACCGCCGACGACATCAGGGCTGTAATCATGGCCAGACAGGGGCCGAAGATGAACAGTGCCTTGTTAGCGCCACCAGGGAAGAACTCTTCCTTCGTGAACATCTTTACGGCGTCGGCCAAGGGCTGCAGCAAGCCGTAGGGGCCGGCGCGGTCCGGGCCTACCCGGTCCTGCAGAAACGCGGCAATAACGCGCTCAGCATACGTGCAATAAGTCGCAATCAGCAGCGAAAGCGCAAATACGACGAAGATGACAATGGATTGCCAGCCTAGTGCGGGTAGTTCAATCATTGGAAAGGTTGAAATCTGGTAAAAATGCTGTCCTCCTGAGCATGCGGCGAATCAAGCCAGTGACGAAGGACCTCTACTTCTAATTAATCAAAAGAGGTTACCTTCTGTAGAGGTCCTTCGCTCCGCTCAGGAGGACAGGACCTTTGGCGCTAGCTACCCAGCTTAAGCGGTGGATTCTTTTCCAAATCACGCTGAGTGCTTTCGGGCAGGTCAGCTATTACCGACTGGTTAAGGACGGGTAGCTCGTAGTGGTTGGCCGAAATTACCGAAGAACGGTCGATGTGGGCGGGACCTTCGATAGTCCAGTCCGAGGTTTCCTTTTTCTCGAAGCGGCACTCGTTGCAGATCCACTCTTTCACTTCACCGTACTGGTCTTTGCGGGCCGTCGTGCGCAGCACGTCTTTGCCTTTGTACCAAAGGACCACATTACCGGAGCACTTAGGGCAGTCACGGTGAGCATTCACGGGCTTCGTAAACCACACGCGCGACTTAAAGCGGAACGTCTTGTCGGTGAGGGCACCTACCGGGCATACGTCGATGACGTTGCCAGAGAAGTCATTGTCGATGATGTTCTCTATGTACGTGCCGATTTCGGCAGCGTCGCCGCGGCCCAGCACGCCATGCACCCGGTTATCGGTAATCTGATTGGCCGTGTACACGCAGCGGTAGCACAGGATGCAGCGCGTCATGTGCAACTGAATCAGCGGCCCAATGTCGATTTTCTCGAAGGTGCGACGCTCTTCCTGGTAGCGGGTGGTGCTCACGCCGTGCTCGAAGGCGAAGTTCTGCAGGTCGCACTCCCCAGCCTGGTCGCACACGGGGCAGTCCAGCGGGTGGTTGATGAGCAGCATCTCCACGATGCCCTTGCGCACGTTTAGCACTTGTTCGGAGGTAGTGTTTTCCACTACCATGCCATCCTGCACCGGTGTTACGCACGAGGCAACCAGCTTGGGCATGGGGCGCGGGTCCTTGGCCGAACCGGCAGCTACCCGCACAAGGCAGGCACGGCATTTACCGCCCGAGCCTTTCAGCGGGGTGTAGTAGCACATGGCCGGGGGCACAATGCTACCCCCAATCTGGCGGGCAGCATTCAGGATAGTGGTTCCGTCCGGAACTTCTACCTCAACGCCGTCGAAAGTTATTTTAGCCATTATTCAAAGCTTCCTGATCGGGAAGAGAAAGTCAGTTACTAGAAATTAAACCAGCACGGCATTAGCCCGGTACACGGCGCCGGGCTGGGCCGCTTCCTTGGCGTGGGTCACGTGCCACTCAAACTCGTGGCGGAAATGACGTACAGCGGCGGCAACGGGCCAAGCGGCAGCTTCACCAAGTGGGCAAATGGTGTTACCCTCGATTTGCTTGGCAACACTTACCAGCAGGTCGATGTCCTCCATGTGGCCGTGGCCGTGCTCCAGGCGGTGCAGCACCTTTTCCATCCAGCCTGTTCCCTCGCGGCAGGGTGAGCATTGCCCGCACGACTCGTGGTGGTAGAAGCGGGAGAAGTTCCAGGTATTGCGCACGATGCAGGTCGTTTCGTCCATGGCAATAAAGCCACCGGAACCCAGCATAGTACCCGTCACGAAACCACCATCCGAAAGTGACTCATAGGTCATGAGGCGGTTTTCGCCGGCGGCTGTTTTCAGGATGAGCTCCTTGGGCAGAATCGGCACCGAAGAACCACCGGCTACCACCGCTTTCAGGTCGCGACCTTTCCAAATGCCGCCGCAGTACTCATCGGAATAGATGAACTCTTCAACGGGCAGGCCTAATTCAATTTCATAGATGCCGGGCTTGTTGAGGTGTCCGCAAGCTGAAATCAGCTTGGTGCCGGTGCTCCGGCCCACACCAATCTTGGCGTACTCGTCGCCACCCTCGTTCACGATAACCGGTACCGCGGCAATAGATTCCACGTTATTTACTACCGTGGGGCGGGCGTACAAACCCTGCACAGCCGGGAACGGGGGCTTATTGCGCGGATTACCGCGCTTGCCTTCCAAGGATTCCAGCAGAGCCGTTTCCTCCCCGCAGATGTAGGCACCGCCGCCGGGATGCACGTGCAGGTCCAGGTCGTAGCCCGAGCCCAGGATGTTCTTGCCCAGGAAACCTGCCGCGTAAGCTTCGGCAATGGCTTTTTCCAGGATGCGCAGCACGTACAACAGCTCCCCGCGGATGTAGATGTACGAGGTGTTGGCGCCCAGGGCGTACGAGCTCGTAATCATGCCCTCGATGAGCAGGTGGGGTAGCTTCGACATCAGCTGCCGGTCCTTGAAGGTACCCGGCTCCGATTCGTCGGCGTTGCAAACGAGGTAGCGCGGCACTCCTTCGGGCTTGGCCAGGAAGCTCCACTTCATACCGGTAGGGAAGCCAGCGCCGCCGCGGCCCCGCAGGCCCGACTTCTTCACTTCTTCCACCACCTCGTCGGGGGTCATCGTCTTGAGGGCCTTCTCCACCGAGCGGTAACCGCCGTGTTTGCGGTACACCTCAAAGGTGTTAATGCCTTCAACGTTAATATGTTCGGTCAGCAGTTTGCGTCCCATAGATTCAGAGCTGAAAGACGTTAGTTGTTGGCCAGCGCGTTGGGCAAGCCGGTTTCTTCCCACGGCAAGGCGGGGCGGTGCACTTGGTTGCGTAGCTCAGTAAGCATGGCATCCACGGCTTCCGGAGTGTCGAGCTGCTCGTAGTACTTCTCGCGCACCTGCACGATGGGGGCAAAGCCGCAAGCCGCCAGACACTCTACTTCCTTTAGGGTGAACAAGCCGTCAGCCGAAGCCGGCCCGCCCACTTTGGCGCCGGTGATGCGCTCCAGGTGAGCTGTCAGCTCATCGGAGCCGCGCAGCATGCAAGGGCCCGTCCGACAGATTTCCAGTACGTGCTTGCCTACTGGCTTGAGGTTGAACATCGTATAGAAGGTAGCAACCTCATATACCTCAATGGGCTTGATATCCAATACCTCGGCCACTAGGTCTTGCACCTCGGGGCTTACCCAACCACCGAACTCGGCCTGTGCAATGTGCAGAACGGGCAGCAGGGCTGACTTCCGGCGGTCATCAGGGTAGTGGGTGAGCAGACGCTTGATTTCAGCCTGGGCGGCTTCGGAAAATTGCGGCTTGACGGCAGTCGTCTCCATAAAAGTCAAATTCAGCAAAAAACTACGCGTCCAGCTCGCCGGCAATTACGTTCATCGACGACAGCGTCACGATGGCGTCGGAGAGCGTCTGGCCGGTTACCATCTCGGTGTAGGCCTGGTAGTAGATGAAGCAAGGCCGACGGAAGTGCAGGCGGTAGGGCGTGCGGCCTCCATCAGAAACCAGGTAGAAACCTAACTCCCCATTGCCACCTTCTACCGAGTGGTACACCTCGCCCACCGGAGCCTCAATCTCGCCCATCACAATCTTGAAGTGATAAATGAGGGCTTCCATGTTCTTGTACACGGCCTGCTTGGGCGGCAGGTAGTAGTGAGGTGCGTCGGCGTGATAGGGGCCCTGGGGCAGGTTTTCCAGCGCCTGATTGATGATGCGCAGGCTCTGCCAGATTTCCTCGTTGCGCACCATGAACCGGTCGTAGGTGTCGCCCTTAGTCCCTACCGGAATTTCAAACTCGAAATCCTGGTAACTGGAGTAAGGGTTCATCACCCGCACGTCGTAATCGACACCGGCGGCCCGCAGGTTAGGACCCGTGAAGCCGTAGTTCAGCGCACGTTCGGCGGAAATAGCACCTACATCGACCACACGGTCCATGAAGATGCGGTTGCGGTTGAACATCTTCTCGAACTCGCTCATCACGGCCGGGAAGGTTTTCAGCCAAGTCCGCAACTTCTCGATGGCTACATCGGTGAAGTCGCGCTCCATACCGCCTACGCGGCCCATGTTGGTGGTCAGGCGGGCACCGCTTACTTCCTCGTAGATTTCGTAAATCTTCTCCCGCTCATCCATCAGGTAGAGGAAACCGGTGAAGGCTCCGGTATCTACCCCCAGAATGCCGTTGCAGATGAGGTGGTCCGAAATACGGGCCAGCTCCATCAGAATCACGCGCATGTACTGGGCGCGCTTGGGTACTTCTACCCCCAGCAGCTTCTCTACCGTCATGTGCCAGCCCATGTTGTTGATGGGCGACGAACAGTAGTTCATACGGTCCGTCAGGGGCGTAATCTGATAGAAAGGCCGGCGCTCCGCAATCTTCTCGAAGGCGCGGTGGATGTAGCCAATGGTAGGTACACCCGAAACAATCCGCTCGCCGTCCATCTGCAGAATGTTCTGGAAGATGCCGTGGGTAGCGGGGTGGGTAGGGCCCAGGTTGAGCGTGGTCAGCTCCTGGTTGAAGTCGTTGACGGAAGGCGCCAGTGGGTGCAGATTGGGTCTCTGCACTTCGGCCTCTTCCACAATTTTGCGGGTGCCTTCCAGCGTATCGTTTACTGCCATGATAAAGGTATCAGGGGCCTAGCGGCCGAAGAAAAGGTCGGTTTTGTCTTCGCGGGTACCATCTTCCAGCGCGTATTCCTTGCGCATGGGGTGGTAGTCCATGTCCTCCACATTGAGGATGCGAATGAGGTTAGGGTGGCCCGGAAACTGAATGCCAAAGAAGTCGTAAGCCTCACGCTCCATCCAGTTGGCAGTGGAGTAGAGGTCCGTCATGGTGGGCACTACCGGGTCATTGATAGGGAAGAAGATTTTCAGGCGCAGCCGCACGTTGTGCACCAGGCTGTGCAGGTGATACACCATGCCCAGTTCCTGACCTTCCTTATCGGGGAAGTGCATGCCGCACATAGTGGTCAGGAAGTTCACTTGAAGCTCCTGATCTTGCTGCAGGCCGGCAATGATATCGTGAATCCGTTCCCGCGTGGTCGTAGCGGTCAGCAGACCGTAAGGCTCTTCCACGTCGGTGAACGTGTCCGCGCCGAACAAGCGGTGCAGCAGGGCCAGCAGCTGCGCGTTTTTCTGCGTTGCCGGGTCCTGGGCAGCGGCGGCTTCCTGGGCCGCCGGGGATTCGTTCTGATCAGCCATTGTTTGGTATTGGGTATCAGGTAGTAGATATTGGGAAAGCACAGAACCTTCCCAATACCTACTACTAACTACTTGATATTGTAAGACGCCAGCAGGGCCTGGTACTCAGGCGAGTTGCGGCGGCGGAGGGATTCGTTTTTGGCCAGGTCCTGAATGCGCATCAGGCCGTCGAGTACCTGCTCGGGGCGGGGCGGGCAGCCGGGGATGTACACGTCCACGGGAATGATGCGGTCGATGCCCTGGAGCACGGAGTACGTATCGAAGATACCACCCGAGCAGGCGCAGGCACCCATGGCCAGCACCCAGCGGGGCTCAGCCATCTGCTCATACACCTGCTTTACAATGGGGGCCATCTTCTTGGCAATGGTACCCATCACCATCAGCAGGTCGGCTTGCCGGGGCGAGAAAGAAGGTCGCTCGGAGCCGAAGCGGGAAATGTCGTAGCGGGCGCCCATGGTTGCCATGAACTCGATGCCGCAGCAGGAGGTAGCAAAGGGCAGGGGCCAGAGGGAGTTGGCGCGGGCAATACCCACTACTTTCTCCAGGGAGGTAGCAAAGAAACCGGCACCTTCCAGGCCTTCCGGTGCATCTACCATTTTGATTTCAGGAGCTCTATTTTCCATGAGGGTCAGTCAGTTTGAGGAAGCGTGGGGCTTCATTCAGGCAACACAGGCCCAGGGCCAAAGGTTGCTTTAGCGCGACTCGTTCCAGCGTAAAACACCCTTTTTGATGACGTAGGCAAAGCCCGTCATCAGCAGGGCCAAGAACACAATCATCTGGATGAAACCGGTAGTGCCCAGGGCGCGGAAGTTCACGGCCCAGGGATACATGAAGATTACCTCCACATCAAAAAGTACAAACAGAATGGCCGTGAGGAAGTACTTCACCGAAATCGGGGTGCGGGCGTTGCCCACCGATTCGATGCCGCACTCGAAGGCTTCATCTTTTACTACGCTTTTCCGGCGCGGCCCTAGCAAGTGCGAGGCTATCATGGAAAAAGCAACGAAGGCAATGGCCAGGACGAACTGCACGATAATCGGCAGAAAATCAGAGGGCTGGTATTGGGCCGGAACAGCGAGAAGCATAGACATCGACGGAGTAAGGCCGCTCAGAAACGGCATGGAAGGCAAAGGTAGCGCTTGGGCAGTTGGGAACAAAGGTGAATTCGGGAGGTAGGGGAAAGGTGTATCTTTGGTGAGAAACCACTTTCCTACCCCGCATGGAACAATTAGCTACCACCCGCCACTACACCGTGGAGGAATATTTCGCTCTGGAGGAGGCCTCAGAAGAAAGGCATCTGTTTTACCGCGGCGAAGTGTTTGCTATGTCGGGCGGGGTAGGCGCGCACAATCTTACGGTGTTGAATTGTGTCATGAGCTTACGTAATTCGCTTCGGGGCAGGGGATGCCGCGTGTATGCAGAGAACATTCGCTTGGCCGTGCTGCAGGGTGAACTATACACTTACCCCGACGTGATGGTGACCTGTCACGCCGATGATTCGCCGGACAAGGTGGTGATGCAGCATCCGGTGCTCATCATCGAGGTTCTGTCGCCGGGCACGGAAAGTCACGACCGGGTGTGGAAATTTAGCCGGTACACTCAGCTGCCTTCCCTGCAACACTACCTGCTGGTATCGGCGAACAGCTGGCTGGTGGAGTGGTACCGGCGGGAGCCCTCGGGCGTGTGGTCGTTCACGCCGTTAGCCAGCCAGGAGGATGCCGTAACCATCCCGGAACTGGGTATTGCGCTGCCCCTAACCGACATATATGTTGAATTAGATATTCAGCCTCAGCTGGACAAGCCTCGCACCAGCTAGGCAGCAAAAAGGCCGCTCCGGAATCCCGAAGCGGCCTTTTCTGTAAAACCCAATCAAACTAGCTTAGAAACCGCCCTGGCCGGTTACGTTCAGGTTTTCGCCGGTTTCCACGCCCAGGAAGGGGTAGCGGTAGTCGGTTACGGGCACGAAGGTTTCCTTGATGGCGCGCGGCGACACCCAGCGCAGCAGGTTCAGCAGGGAGCCGGCTTTGTCGTTGGTGCCGGAAGCGCGGGCCCCGCCGAAGGGCTGCTGGCCCACCACGGCGCCGGTGGGCTTGTCGTTGATGTAGAAGTTGCCGGCGGCCTGCACCAGCTTCTTCGAGGCCAGCTCAATGGCGTAGCGGTCCTGGGAGAAGATAGCGCCGGTGAGGGCGTAGGGCGAGGTGGAATCTACTACCTCCAGGGTTTGCTCGAACTCGGCTTCGTCGTAGATATACACGGTTACCACGGGGCCGAACAGCTCGTCGCACATGGTGGTGTACTTCGGGTCCTTGGTCACGATAACCGTAGGCTCGATGAAGTAACCCTTCGACTTATCGTAGCCGCCGCCGGCCACTATTTCGGCGTTGCTGTCGGCTTTGGCTCCATCAATGTACTTGGCCAGCTTGTCGAAGGACGTTTCGCTGATAACGGCGTTGATGAAGTTCGAGAAGTCCTCCACGTCGCCCATCTTGAACGAGGCGAGGTCCTGCTTCACGTAGCCCAGAATTTCGTCGGCGAGGTTGCTGGGCAGGTAGATACGCGAGGCGGCCGAGCACTTCTGGCCCTGGTACTCGAAAGCGCCGCGGGTAATGGCCGTAGCCACGGCCTTGGCGTGGGCCGAAGGGTGCGCCACAATGAAGTCTTTACCACCAGTTTCGCCCACGATGCGGGGGTAGCTCTTGTAGCGCTTGATGTTCTGGCCAATCGTCTGCCAGATGTTCTGGAACACGCCCGTGGAGCCGGTGAAGTGGATACCGGCGAAGTCGCGGTGCTGGAAAATAACGTCGCCGGCTACGGGGCCGTCCACGTAAATCAGGTTGATAACGCCATCGGGCAGGCCGGCCTCCTTAAACAGTTCCATCAGCACTTGCGCCGAGTAGATCTGGGTGTAGGCGGGCTTCCATACCACCACGTTGCCCATCAGGGCCACGCAGGTAGGCAGGTTACCGGCAATGGAAGTGAAGTTGAAAGGCGTGAGGGCAAATACGAAGCCTTCCAAGGGGCGGTGCTCCAGGCGGTTCCACATGCCGGGCTGGCTCTGGGGCTGCTGGTGGTACAGCTCCTGCATGAAGTGCACGTTGAACCGGAAGAAGTCGATCAGCTCGCAGGCAGCGTCGATTTCAGCTTGGAAGGCGTTTTTGCTCTGGCCCAGCATGGTGGCCGCGTTGAGACGGGCGCGGTAGGGGCCGGCCAGCAGCTCGGCGGCTTTCAGGAAGATGGCCGCGCGCTGCTCCCAAGGCAACTCGGCCCACAGGGGGCGGGCAGCCAGGGCGGCGTCAATGGCCTGCTGTACGTGGGAGGCGTCGCCCTCGTGGAAGTAGCCGAGGGTGTGCTGGTGGTCGTGGGGCGGGAAGATGCGCTGGGTGTTGCCGGTGCGTACTTCCTGGCCGCCGATGTGCATGGGAATGTCGCGCTCCTGCTGCTTAAGCTCCTTTAGGGTCTTGAGCAGCTCGGTGCGCTCAGGCGAGTTGGGAGCATACCCCTTAACGGGTTCGTTAATCGGAGCGGGAACGTTAAAGAAGGCGTTGGCCATAATAAGTACTGGTTTTGTGGGGGCTTGGATGGTGGAGGGAGGTAGGGGGCAAAGGTAGCCACCTGCGCGAAATCCCCGCTTCGCATGAAACCACAAGTGGGCTTCCGGGCTGGGGCAGGTGTGGCAAGGACTTATGCCCGTAGCCCCAGATTCAAATCATCCGGGCAAAAGGTTACCCATTGAAGTCTGTGCCACACCCACTTCAGCCCGGAAGCATCTATGGCTCAGAGAGGGCATGACATCCAAGCCAGTTGGAATCCGTTTGCATAAGCACATCTGCCTACCCCCGCTGTTATGCCCAAACCCGCCGCTACCTACCGCAACCCTATCTGGGACTTCGACTTTCCGGACCCTACCATCATCCGGGCGACGGATGGCTATTATTACGCCTATGGCACCCAGACGAAGCGGCCCGGTAACCTCATCATTAACCTGCAGGTAGGCCGCTCCCTGGATTTGGTAGACTGGGAATACCTGGGCGAAGGACTGCCGCAGAAACCCATTTGGGCGAGTACTACGCAGAAGTTCTGGGCCCCGCACGTAAGCGAGCATAACGGCATTTACTACCTCTATTACTCGGCCAAACCCGATTCGGGCGCCGGGCTTTGCCTGGCCGTGGCTACCTCCGCTACCCCCGCCGGACCATTCCGGGATATAGGCGCACCCTTGCAATGCGGCACAGGTTTCCTGGAAATTGACCCCATGGCGTTTGACGACCCTGCTACTGGCCAGCGGCTGCTATACTGGGGTTCCGGCTTCGGGGCGCTGCGGGTGCGGGAACTGGCCGAAGACCGGTTATCCTTCGTGCCCGGCAGTGAAGAAATAACTCTGTTGGAGCCTGCCGGAGCCGGCGACCCGCGCCGCTACGACCAACTGCTGGAAGGTAGCTGGGTAGTGCTGCGCCACGGCTGGTACTACCTGTTTTACTCTGGCAACAACTGCTGCGGCCCCGATGCGCACTACGGCGTGCTGGTGGCCCGGTCCCGCGCCGCTACCGGCCCCTTCGAAACCCTGGCCGAAGCCACCGGCAACCCCTACGCCATGCTGCTGGAGGGAAATGAGCACTGGCTCGCTCCCGGCCACAACTGCGTCGTTACGGACGCGGCCGGGCAGGACTGGCTGGCCTACCACGCCATCGCCCCCCGGCAGCCCACCTTCGATGCTATTGATGATGAACAAGGCTTCTCACGCCGCGTGATGCTGCTAGACCGGCTGGAGTATGTAGATGGTTGGCCCCAACTGGTCTCAGGTGGTACACCCTCTTGGAAGGAGCAGGAAGGACCGGTGGGGTAAAACCTGAAGGCGCGTTTCCGGTGCTTATTTAAGAGGCGCAAGCTGTGTTAATATAGCCTGCACCCTAAGGCGGAAATCTGCCCAGCGGCTTTCATGCCGAAGTGCCTCATCAGACCAGAAGCTGTCAGAAGGTTTGATGGCGGCTAATTCTGCATAAATCTGGGCCACTGCTTCATAAACTTCTGATGAAATCACCTGCTCCTCACGTAGTCCGTCGGATACGCGCCAGGCATTTTCCCAATCCAGAGCCAGCTCATCAGCAGATACCTGACCGTGCTGAATCTGAGCGGAAGCAGGAGATGCCATTGCGTTAATGGCATCCATGAAAACTTGGAGGGCAACTGATTCCATAGAAGATAACGCTGACATTGAACCCTCTACACTCGCTCCATCAGCGCCCGTACCTGCTGCTCTAGCTCCGCCACGGAGCCTTCGTTGCGGAGGGTGAGGTCGAAGTGGGGGTAGGCGTCGAGGGCGGTTTCGCTGAGGTGCAGGTCGTCGCGGGTGCCGTCGCCGCGCTGGTGGAGCGGGTCGCCTTCCACGCGCAGCATCAGGCCGCCACGGCTCCGGATCAGGTTGGCCTCGTTGGGGAAGCGCACATCCGGGATAAGAGTGCATTGGTCGGTAGGAAGGCGCGAGAAAAAGGCTTGCACCCAGATGTCAGGCTCCCATTGGCGTAGGGCCAGCCCTACCTGCTGGAGCATTTCGCCCCGGGTGCGCCCAAAGGCTGGCAGGCGCTCGGCCTTGCCCGCCTGCGAGAAATAGGGCGAAACACCCTCGCCGGCCAGGGCCGCGCACACGGCCTTAATCGGCTCGCCCACGGAGCGGATATGCCACTTGCGCTCCGGTTGCAGCTGCTGCAGCATGCGGGCAATGGTGTCTTTGCCGCTGCCGCGACGTCCGGAGAGGCCAATCAGTCTGATCATGGGGCAAAGGTAGCCAGGATGCTGCGGTTGGCTTCTGAGGAGCTATACTTGCCTACTGCTCCAACTTCCTCCAGACGCCTTAAATCTACATGAAGCGAATTATTCTCAGTTGCCTGCCCCTGCTGCTATTCGGCTGCACTCCCACTTCCTCTACCACGGTGCCGAACCGACAAATCACGGTGGTGGGCTACGGCAAGATTTCGGCGTATCCTGATCAGGCAGAAATTACGGTACAGGTATCCTTCACCAAGCCTAAGCTGAAAGAGGCAGCGGCGGAAGTGCAGGCGGTTATCGGGCAGGTAAGCGGGGTAGTAAAACCCTTTATCCGGACGGCCCAGGACCTGCG
This sequence comes from Hymenobacter sp. DG01, assembly GCF_006352025.1. Classification (NCBI taxonomy): domain Bacteria; kingdom Pseudomonadati; phylum Bacteroidota; class Cytophagia; order Cytophagales; family Hymenobacteraceae; genus Hymenobacter; species Hymenobacter sp. DG01. The sequence continues at coordinate 2,945,335 of NZ_CP040936.1, read as the reverse complement.
CACCAGCACCGTATCAACCAACAAAGACTATGAGTACCGCAACGGAAAAGAAATTTTCACCGGCTTCCAGGCCACGCAGTCGTTAACCATTACGCTGGCCGATCTGAAGCGCTTAGAACCGTTCATGGAGGCTTTGCTGCAAACCCGCATCAGCAGCATCCGGCACCTGAGCTATTCCCATACCCAGGCCGACAGCCTGCACCGGGAGGCTACTCTCATTGCCCTGCGCAACTCCCTGAAAGCGGCCGATAAGCTGTGCGCCGGGCTGGGGCAGAAGCGAGGTGCCGTGTTGCAAGTGGAAGAGAAGGTAGGCAGCGAAGAAGGCAGCTGGGGTACTACGCCGCCCGTGGAAATGGAGCTATACGGCAAAGGCATGGGCGGCCGCAGCTTTCGCCTTACCCCCGAGCTGATTGAGTACGCCGGGGCAGTGCAAACCGTGGTGGCGCTGGAATAGCAGCAGCTACAAAATGCTCTTCAATTCACTCAGGCAACTGATTTCATAGGTCGTCTGGGCGAGGTGGCGGCGTTTTTCGGGGTTGAAGTACACCTGGTCGATGCCGGCATTGTAGGCGCCCAGCACGTCGCACTCCAGGTTGTCGCCGATCATGAGGCTTTCCGGGGCGGTAGCGCCGCTGCGTTCCAGGGCATGCCGGAAGATGCGGGCATCGGGCTTGAGGTGGCCGCAGCACTCGGAGGTAACTATTTCCTGAAAGTAGTCCGTCAGGCGGGCAGAGCTCAGCTTCAGATACTGAATTTCCTTGAAGCCATTGGTAATCAGGTGCAAGGTGTAGCCCTTGTCGCGCAGGTAATCAAGCACCTCGTAAGTGTAAGGGAATACTGCCGTTTTATGAGGCAGGAGGTCCGTGAACTGCGACGACATCTCGGCGGGCGCGTCGGCCTCCGTCAGGCCCAGCTTCACGAAGGTGCGCGGGAAGCGCGTGGCCCGCAACTGCTGCTGCGTAATTTTGCCACCCTGGTACAGTCGCCACAAACCGTGGTTGATGTCGGAGTACACCCGGATAAACTCCTCCGCCGTGAAGGTGCCGTAGCGCCCCAGCTCGTGCAGCTCAAAGAGGTGGCGCAAGGTTTCGTCGGCATTGGCTTCAAAATCCCACAGCGTATGGTCGAGGTCGAAGAAAAGATGACGGTATTTCAAAATGAGGTGATGAGGAAATGGGGTGATGAAGGGAATAGTAAGCACTAGCAAGATGCTCAGGCTCCGGTTGACACCCGCTGACGTTTGGAGTCATGCGAGGGGGTAGCCCACTTGGTGCGAACAGCACGCGTGTCAACCAGGTAGGGGCTTTCAGCCTCGGAGCAGGGGTAGGGGCTACTCAATCAGCAGCCGTTTAATAACCTGGCCTTCGCCCAGGTGTTCGCGCACAATGTCGGCAGCGTCCTTGGGTTTTACGTCGCCGTACACCGTGCCTTCAGGGTAAATGATGAGAGCCGCGCCGGAGCCTTTCTTGCAATGCTTACACAAGTCAAGGCAGTTGCAGGTTTGCACCCGGGTCTTCTGCTTTTCGCCGCCGCTAAACAGGTTTTTCAGGCCCTGCTTCTTCAGCTCCACTTTGAGTGCCTTGGCTACATCCTTGCCCACTTCACTTTTCTGGGCAGTACAGACAAACAGGCGGGTGAGAGCGGCGGATGATTTCACGGAAAACAGAAAGTAAGAAGAAAACAGAACGCCACCCGCGCTCAGCGCGCATCCGGAACCCCGGTCCAGCGGCGGTTTTGCAGCTTATACGCGGCCAGCTCCCGGTTCGACCAGAGGGTCTGGTAAATCTTCTGGTCGTGAAGCAGCTGCGGGTCGCGCTCCATGTAGCTCAGCAGCTGGTGCAGGAAATCCTGGGCTTCGTCCTTAATGAAATAAAACACCCAGTTATCGAGGCGGCGGAAATTCACGAGGCCCGCATTTTTCAGGTACGCTAGTTGCCTAGAGGTTTTGGTCTGGGTGAAATCCAGCACCTGCTCCAGATCGGAGATGCACATTTCCTGGTTGCGCCACAGCAAATGCAGAATGCGCACCCGGCTGTCGTCGCCGAGGGCTTTGAATAGTTGCTGGCCAAATGCAACGGTAAAGTGTTTGAGGCGCATCTTTAGACAAAAGCAGGAAAACAGAACCCTGAACCAAAACCGGCGGGCCCGAATTTACCTGAAACCCGCCAGCGGCCCCCGAAAGTGCCGTATCTTTGTCGCCTGTAATGCCTTGTATGCTCCTAGTGGCCCGAATTCGTCTTTCTTTTCTGCCCGCCCTGCTCGGGTTCGTGCTGGTAGCCCTGCTGCTGGCGCCCGGCCGCGCCCGGGCGCAGGGCCAGCGCCCGGTGGTACAGTTCACGGGCATTGTAGCCTCCGGCGACTCGCTGCTGGGTGTGCCCGGCGCGGCGGTGTTTGTGCCCAAGGCCGGCCGCGGTACCACCACCAATCCCTACGGCTACTTTTCTATACCAGTGCTGGCCGGCGACAGTATCGTGATTCGGAGTCTGGGCTACCGCAACCAGTACGTGGTAATTCCGGCCAACTACCCCCGCCAGAGCTACTCCGTGATTGTGCAGCTGAAGGAAGACGCCACTGTGCTGCCTGAAGTGCGGGTGTTTCCGTACGCCACCGAAAAAGCTTTCAAGGAAGCCTTCCTGGCCATGAGGGCCCCAGCGGAAAGTGACCGAACCGCCGCCGAAAAGCTCAACGAGCAGGTGATGCGCCGCATGTTCAATACCCTGCCCGTGACCAGCATGGGTAACTACCGCCAGACCCTGCAAAACCAGCAGTACGACCAGCAGCGCCGCATGGGCATGGGCCCCACGCCCGCCACCAATAACCCCCTGCTGAACCCCTTCAGCTGGCTGCAGCTCATTAAGCAGGTCAAGGATGGGGAATTCAAAAAGAAAGAAGGGGTGGACTATTAGGTAATGAAGTGATGAGGTGATGGGGTGACAGGTAAGAGGTGTCATGGCGAGGCACGAAGCCATCCGTCCTGACCAACGTACTACCCCCTCGAAGCGTGACAAGCCCTTGACGACTGTACTATCGTCAGGGGCTTATCTGCTTAGCAGGCTTGTCACAAAAGAGAGGAAGGATGGTTTTGACACTGGCTTGATGCGCCACATGCTCGCCATGATACTTCACTCGTGCACTACTTCACTACTTCACAACCTAAGCCGGTCGTTTTCGGTACAGGATTTTGGCGCTTTTGCCTGAGTTCGGCGCGTACTTACCCCGCCAATATTCTGTATCAGATATGGATACCAATCTTCCGGTTACCACCCAGCCGCGCATCGTCATTATCGGCTGCGGCTTCGCGGGGCTGCGGCTGGCCAAGGACCTGGCCGATGCACCCGTGCAGGTAGTGGTTATCGACCGGAACAACTACCACAACTTTCAGCCCCTGCTGTATCAGGTGGCTACCGGGGCCCTGGAAGCCGACAGCATTGCCTACCCCATCCGCAAGATTTTTGCCGGCCAGCCGAATTTCTTTTTCCGCATGGCCGATGTGCAGCAGGTAGATCATGCGCGCAACACCGTGGTAACCAACATCGGCGAAATCCGCTACGACCACCTGGTTATTGCCACCGGCTCCCTCACTAATTACTTCGGACTGGAAAGTATTGAGCGCAATGCCATGCAGATCAAGAGCGTGCCCAACGCCCTGAACCTGCGCAGCTACCTGTTCCAGAACTTCGAGAAAGCCCTGCTCTGCGAAAACCCCGTGCAGCGCCAGGCCCTGATGAACGTGGTAGTGGTAGGCGGCGGCCCCACGGGTGTGGAAATCTGCGGCTCTCTGGCCGAAATGCGCAAGGACGTGCTGCCCCAGGACTACCCCGAACTGGACCTCAAACAGATGGAAATCTATCTGGTGGAATCGGGCGGGGAGGTATTGGGACCCATGTCGAAGTACGCCCAGGACAAGGCCAAAGCCTATCTGGAGGAAATGGGCATCCACATCCGCCTGAACACTAAGGCAGCCCGCTTCGAGGACGGCAAGCTCTACTATTCTGACACGGAGTTTCTGCGCACAGAAAACCTGATTTGGGCCGCTGGCGTGAACGGGGCCGCCGTGGAGGGCCTGCCCGCTGAAGTAGTCGCGAAAAACAAGCGCATCAACGTGGATACCATAAACCGGGTAATGGGCAGCCGGAACGTGTACGCCATCGGCGACGTGGCCAACCTGGTAACCGAGGAAATGCCGCGCGGCTACCCCATGCTGGCTCCGGTAGCCATTCAGCAGGCCGAGCAGCTGGCAGCCAATTTCAAGCGCCTGCTGGCCGGCGAGGCCCTACAGCCCTTCAAATACTTCAATAAAGGCAGCATGGCCATTGTGGGCCGTAACCGCGCTGTGGTGGACCTGCCCGGCGACCGGCACTTCGGCGGCTTCCTGGGCTGGCTGACCTGGCTGTTTGTGCACCTGATGACGCTGGTGGGCTTCCGCAACAAAGCCGTTACGCTGGTGAGCTGGGCCATCAGCTACTTCAGCTCCGATAAGGCTCTGCGCCTCATCATCCGGCCCTACAAGCGCCACGATTTCAAGGACGACAAAGGCAAAACCAACGCCCAGCAGAACGCCTCCACCCCCGAGTACAACCCACCAGTGCCCGCGCCCAACGCGGCCGTGTTAGGGGGGTAGCCGAACGTACAAGCAGAAGTGCTATTCCGGGCGCAGCGAGGAATCGGGGTTCACTCATTGAAATACGCACCCAGGTTCCTCGCTGTGCCCGATATGACAATTGAGAAAACGCCCCACCTACCCGGTGGGGTTTTTTATTGCACCTCGGCCATGGGGTAGGCGCCGCCTACCTGGTATCTTGCCCGGATACCGGGCGCAACCTCATGGGGAGCGTCTTGTCCTTGGTGGCATTCCTTTCTTCCCTTCTTCACTATGAAAAAGCTGTTCCTCATGCTCGGAGTGCTGGCTCCTACGGCGCTGGCGGCCCAAACCGCCCCGCACCCGCTCACGGCCCGCGACCTGCAGCAGCTGCGCGATGTAAAAGATGCCCACTTCTCGCCCGATGGGCAGTGGGTTACCTACGTAGTCAGCCAGGCCGATACGGCCGCCGACAAAAACAACGCCGATGTGTGGATGGCCCGCTACGACGGCTCGCGCAACCTGCGCGTAACCACCAGCCCCGACAACGAAACCGCTCCGCGCTTCTCGCCCGATGGTACTTACCTGAGCTTTCTCTCGAGCCGCGGCGAAGGGGAGGAAGGCAAGGCCCAGCTTTGGCTGTTGAACCGCAACGGCGGCGAGGCCGAGAAAGTAACCAAGCTGAAAGGCAGCGTGCAGGACTACGTGTGGGCCCCGGACGGCAAGCGCCTCGCCCTCATTATCCGCGACGCCGACCCCGACTCGCTCACGCTGGTGCAGAAAGCCAAAAAGAAAACGCCGCCGGTAATCGTCATCGACCGGTTTCAGTTTAAGCAGGACGTGGACGGCTACCTCAACAAGCAGCGCCAGCACCTCTACGTCTTCGACGTGGCCGCGCGCAAGCTGATCAACCTCACGCCCGGCCGCTACGACGAGCACGCCCCCGCCTGGAGCCCCGATAGCCGCCAGCTGGTGTTCGTGAGCAAGCGCGGCGAGGACCCCGACCGCCACGACAACTTCGACCTGTACGCCATAGAGGCTACCCCCGGCGCCCAGCCGCGGCAGCTCACCACCACCGACGTGGCCGACAGCGCCCCCAGCAACTGGAGCGGCCGCCCCGCCTGGAGCCCCGATGGCAAGTGGATAGCCTTCGTGGAGGGCGCTCCCAAGGAGCAGCTGGTGTACGGCCTGCACCAGCTGGCCGTGGTGCCGGCCACCGGTGGCATGCCCCGCCTGCTCACCCAGGGCCTGGACCGCAACACCCTTAAGCCACAATGGTCGAAAGATGGCAAGCACCTTTACTTCCTGCTTGAAGACGACCGTGCCCAGGTGCTGGCCCGGGTGCCGGCTACGGGCGGTAAGGTAGAGCGGGTGCTGGACGGGAAGCGCGAAATCACGGAATTTGAGCTGGGTCCGAAAGGGCAGGTAGTAGTAGTAAACAGCGAGCCGCTGCTGCCCGATGAGGTATTTGCCTTCGAGAAGAAGAGCCTGCGCCCACTTTCTAAACAGAATGATGCCTGGCTGAAAACCGTGCAGCTGGGCGCCGTGGAGCCCCTGCAGGCCAAAAGCAAGGATGGTACCCTGGTCAGCGGGTTTATGGTGAAGCCGGTGGGCTACCAGGCGGGCCAGAAGTACCCCACGGTGCTCCGGATTCATGGCGGGCCGGTGTCGCAGTTTGCCTACGGATTCGCGCCGGAGTGGCAGGTGCTGGCGGCCCACGGCTACGCGGTAGTGGCCGGCAACCCCCGCGGCAGCTCGGGCCGCGGCCTGGAATACTGCCGGGCCATTTATGCCGATTGGGGCAATAAGGACTCCGACGATGCCCTGGCCGTGGTGGACTACGCCGTGCAGCAGGGCCTGGCCGATCCGAACCGGCTGGGCGTGGGCGGCTGGAGCTACGGCGGCATCCTCACCGACCACCTCATTGCCCGCGACCCGCGCTTTAAGGCCGCTACCAGCGGGGCCGGCATTGCCAACGTGCTGGCCGGCTACGGCACCGACCAGTACATCCGCGACTACGAAACCGAGCTGGGTACGCCCTGGGAGCACCCCGACGTGTGGATGCGCATTTCCTACCCCTTCTTCCACGCCGGCCAGATCAATACGCCCACGTTGTTTCTGTGCGGGGAAAAGGACTTCAACGTACCTCTGCTCAACACCGAGCAGATGTACCAGGCCCTGCAAAGCCGCAAAGTGCCTACCCAGCTCATTATTTACCCTGGCCAGTTCCACGGCATCAGCAAACCCAGCTACGTCAAGGACCGCTACGACCGGTACCTGGCCTGGTATGATAAGTACCTGAAAGCAGGAGCTGCCACCGCTGGCGGTCAGTAAGCGTAACCGGCGTGACCAGCAAAAAGGCCCGTAGCACAGCGCTACGGGCCTTTTTGCATCTGTGTCAGCTGCGGGTTTATTTGCTGCAGCGGGCAGATTCTGCTACCATCTGGGGTACATCGAAGCTTTGATAAATAGCCAGGCAGGGGCGCGAAGTAGCTTCCTGAGCCGTGGGAGTACGCAGGGCAAGGGTAAACTTCCGGCCCGGCTCGGCCCCAACCGGCAACTCAGAGTAGGTGCCAACTACGTGCCTGCGCAACGTGTCGCGGTACATAATGGAGCTGCCGATGTTCACATTCTCGTCTAGCTGCAGGAGCATGCCATTGCAGCTGAGCCCGAGTACGCGCACCGAAACACAGCTCAGATCAGGCTCCTGGGCCTCTTCATCAATCTGACAGCTAACCAGCAGACCTAGCAGCAGCAGGCTGCCCAAGGTTATAGAGAGTAACGGACGCATCATGGGGTAGGAAGTAAAAGTTACTATCAGGAGCTGCCTGCCGGCCAGATGGTTGCATGCTGCACCGCTACCTGCCTACCTTCCCTTACAGCGCAAACTCGCTCAGGGCCCGGTACACGTCGTGGATGTTCTTGTCGTTGCGGAAGTTCTTGCTGATGGGCTCCGTCTGGCCCCGCACCCAGATTTTTATTTCCGCATCCAGGTCGAAGTGGCCGGTAGTTTCCATCGAAAACCGCTCGATGCTGCGGTACGGAATGCTCAGGTATTCGCGCTTCTTGCCCGTTACGCCCTGCTTGTCCACCAGAATCAGGCGCTTGCTGGTAAACACCAGCAGGTCGCGGATAACGGCGTAGGCATTGCGCACTACCTCGCCGGGAGCCAGTAGCTGGCTTAGTTCGAGTTGAATTTCCTGGGCATCGGTTTCGGCCGCGTTGCCCAGAATGGCATCGAGAAGTCCCATAGGGGGAGGAGGGTTAAGGTGGAAGATGCCTCAAGCTAACAAGAAAACGCCTTCCGGCCCACCCCGAATAGCGTCCTCATGAGCCCCGCTCGGCTTACCCTCGCCCGGCGCTGCCAGCAGGTTGCCCCGGCTTTTTTGCGATACACCGAGTTGCTCCCTAATTTTGCCTCCCCGCAGAGTATTTTTGTTCATGAAACTAGCTGAACTACTGGAGTTAGGCTTCCGCGATTCTATTGAGTGCCCCAAGGCCTGGCAAAACAAAGGGCGCGTAGTTTGCCGTGACTTCGGCCACGCCCTGATCAGCATTTTGTGGTACTCCGATTCCTCGGAAATCGAAGTGATTGTGGGCGACGTGGATACGCCCTTGCTGCACTTCCGTTCCAGTCTGCTTACCGTCAGTCATTTGCAGGGCCTGCTCCGCGACTACTGGCCCACTGCCTAACGTTTTCCGGACCGGGGTGCGGCACCTGGTGCAGTGTCGGTAGTGCGCACCCGTCAGCTTTTCAGTGGCTCAACCGGCCATCAGTCCCGAAAGCAGGTTCTGGCAGGCTATCAGATAAAGGATTCAGCCTGCCCAAGGAGCCCGTACGCCTGTTTTTCAGGTAATAGGTTGCAGAGCGCGGAAACTTAACAATACTGTCGCCAACCTCCGACCTGGTGAAAGCACCCTTCGATACGGCAAACGGCATGATGCTTTTACCCCGTTGTAGGTAAAGTTGAGGTGGTCTAGTTAGAGGAGAGAGAATTGGGTGGTAATTTCCGACCCATGGACAAGACTGATAAGCGCCGCAAATACGACGAGGCCTTCAAAGCCGAAGCCCTGCGCGTGGCCCGTGAGAGCCGCTCGGCGCAGGCGGCGGCCCGCGCCCTCAACATTCGCCCGAAGCTGATTTATGAGTGGCAAAAAGCCGCCCAACCGCCGCTGCCCGCCGACCCGGCCGAGGCCGCCGAGGTGCGCCAGCTGCGGGCCGCCAACCGGCGGCTGGAGCAGGAGCTGGAAATTTTAAAAAAAGCCATCGCCATCTTCTCCACCCCACCTGCCCGATGAGCTGCTGGCAATTTATTGACCAGGAGCGTACTAGCTACGCGGTTGAGTTGCTCTGCCGGATGCTGCAGGTGTCCGCCAGCCGCTACTATGCCTGGCGCAAGCAGCAGCAGCCCACCCCGGCTCAGCCGACGGCAGCGAACTGGGAAGAGGCGCTGAAAGAAGCCTTCGGCCAGCACAAACGTTGCTACGGCACCCGCCGCTTACGGGTCGAGCTGCAAGCCCAGGGCCACTGCGTGGGCCGCCAGCGCCTGCGCTCGGCCATGCGGCGGCATGGGCTGCGGGCCTTGCAGCCCCGCGCCTACACCCCGCGCACCACCGATTCGACCCACGGGCTGCGCTGCGCGCCCAACCGGCTGCTCGACCAGCCCAAGCCAACCACGCCTAACCGGGTCTGGGTCAGCGATATCACCTACCTGCCGCTGGCCTCGGGGCAATGGGCCTACCTGTGCGCCTTTCAGGACGCCTGTACCCGGCAGGTGGTCGGGTGGCGGGTGCTCGATACGATGCCCGAAGAGCTGGTCACCAGTGCCTTACGCCAAGCCCTGCTGGCCCGTCGGCCCGCCCCCGGCCTGGTGGTGCACTCGGACCGCGGCGGGCAGTACTGCGCCAACACCTACCGCGCCCTGCTCGACCAGTACGGCTGTCAGCGCTCGCAGAGCCGCCGCGCCGAATGCCTGGACAACGCGCAGGCCGAGAGCCTGTGGTCGCGGCTCAAAACTGAGGAGCTGGGGCCGCGCGAGTGGCCCGTGTTCCGCGACTTAGCCGACGCGCAGCACAGCGTGGCCACTTATTTCGACTACTACAACCACGAGCGCCGGCATTCAGCACTCGCGTATCAGACCCCGCAAACCTTTTACCTCCAACAACTTAAAAATACCGCCCTATTCTCTACGCTCTAACTGGACCACCTCAAGTACATAACTGTCCGGATCGGCTGGCTTGTACTTGGATACCACTACGGTACTCACGCGCTGGTTAAGGTGCGTTTCCTCTTCTCCGGAAGACGTCACCTTATCCAGCGTGTAGATCAAGGCCACGCAAAGAATAACCCATCCTAACATGGCCCATAGTACACCGTGCATTCGGTTGTTGTCCTCATCAGAAACGCCTATCGAATCAGGAACCATCTGGAGCGGTATTTAGGGGGGGCTGGCAGGATTAACCAGGCGCAATATGGAGCTTCCGGATTCGCCCTCAACAGAAGGCCGTAAGGAGAAGCACTTGCTTGTGAAGGATGCGCAAACATAAAAAAACAGCCGGACCATAAGGCCCGGCTGTTTTGTGTGGTGATAAACGGAGTCTGCTTAATTGGTGCCGCCCGTAGAGGTAGCGCCGTTCACCGGCTTTTGCTCCTTCTGCTGCAGAGCCGACTGCTGCTGCATGGGGTTAGGCTGGGCGCGCTGCTGCTGCTCGAACAGCTCGAAGCGCGAAGGCTGAGCGCGCTGGGGGTAGGCGTTGTTTGAGAGGTCCGTGTCGGCGGTTTGCAGGAAGGGGTCCAGCACGAAGCTCACGACGGGCTTTTCGGTGATGAACACCTTGGTTACCTCGGCGTTGTTCTTGCGCCAGATTTCGGCCGGAATGTTCATGATTTCCTGCTTGCCATCCTCATAAGTCATCTGCACGATAACCGGCATAGTCAGGCCACCCTTGTTGGTCAGGCTCACTTCGTAGAAGTTCAGGCCCTGGCTCAGGCGCTGCTGCTGCTCGGGGCTCAGGCCTTTCACCAGCTGCTGGTAGCGCTGCTTATCGGCCTCAGTGGTCGAGAGCGGGTCGTAGCTGTTGTAGAAGTCCTTCAGCTCCGGCTTGTCGTCCACCAGGGTTTTCTTGATATCCTGGAGGTTGCGCTGCTGCGAAATGCTCTGGGGCGCTTTATTGATCATTTCACGCTTGCGGGCATTCTCAATTTCGGGGTTCTTGGAGTCCACCGTGTACCACTTCACGCCGTTAATGGCCAGGTCGGTGTGCTCGGTGGTGTAGAACCAACCGCGCCAGAACCAGTCGAGGTCCACGCCCGAGGCGTCTTCCATGGTCCGGAAGAAGTCGGCGGGGGTAGGGTGCTTGTAGGCCCAGCGGGTAGCATACTCTTTGAAAGCGTAGTCAAACAGCTCCCGGCCCATGATGGTCTCGCGCAGAATGTTCAGGCCGGTAGCGGGCTTCCCGTAGGCGTTGTTGCCAAACTGCAGCACCGATTCTGAGTTGGTCATGATGGGCGTCTGCAGGCTCTTATCCGTCTGCATGTAAGCCACAATGTTGGCGGGTTCGCCGCGCTTGGAGGGGTAGTTCCGCTCCCACTCCTGCTCCGTGAGGTACTGCACGAAGGTGTTCAGGCCCTCGTCCATCCAGGTCCACTGGCGCTCATCGGAGTTCACAATCATCGGGAAGAAGTTGTGGCCTACCTCGTGAATAATCACCGAAATCATGCCGTACTTCCGGTCAGCCGAGTAGGTGCCGTCCTTCTCGGGGCGGCCGCCGTTAAAGCAAATCATGGGGTACTCCATGCCGCCCACCGGCCCGTGCACCGAAATGGCCACCGGATACTGGTAGGGAATCGTGAACTTGGAGTAGGTTTTGATGGTATGCGCTACCACCTCCGTAGAGTACTTGCCCCAGAGCGGGTTACCCTCCTTGGGGTAGTAGCTCATGCACATCACGGGCGTACCGTTCTGCTTGATGCCCATGGCATCCCAGATGAACTTGCGCGAGGAAGCCCAGGCAAAGTCGCGCACGTTTTTGGCGGCGAAGGTCCAGGTTTTGGTGCCTTTGGCGCGCTTCTGCTCGGCCTGCTCCGCCTCCAGCGGCGATACAATCAGAACGGGCTTCTGAGAGTTTTTGGCTTGCTCCAGGCGCTGGCGCTGGGCCGAAGTGAGGACCTCCGAGGCATTCTGCAGCGTGCCGGTAGCGCCCACTACGTGGTCGGCGGGGGCCGTAATGCTCACGCGGTAGTCGCCGAAGGGCAGGGCAAACTCGCCGTTGCCCAGAAACTGCTTGTGCTGCCAGCCCTGGTTATCGGAGTACACCGCCATGCGGGGGTAGAACTGAGCAATTTCGTAGAGGTAGTTTTTGTCCTCCGGGAAATACTCGTAGCCCGAGCGCTGGTTGATCTTGGTTTGGTCGTTGATGTTGTAAGCCCACTTGATGCTGAACGTCACGGACTGCTTGGGCCGCAGGGGCGTGGGCAGGTCAATGCGCATCATGGTGTGGTTGATAACGTAGGGCAGGGCCTTGCCACCCTTCATTTTCACCTCCGCAATCTTAAAGCCCCCATCAAACTCACTGCGCTGCAGATAGTCCAGAGCCTGAAACGACATGCGCGGCTGAATCTGGCCGACCTCGGTGGCGGTGGTAATGGAGTTTTTATCGAGGATGTTCTGGTCGAGCTGCACCCACAGGTAGGTCAGCACATCGGGCGAGAGGTTGGTGTAGGTAATGTCCTCATCGCCGGAAATCGACTGTTTCGCGTCGTCCAGTTTTACCCGGATATTGTAGTCGGCGCGTTGCTGCCAGTACTCGTTGCCGGGCGCACCCGAGGCGGTGCGGTAGGTGTTGGGCGTGGGCAGCAGGGTTTCCAGCTGGGCAAATTTATCGGTGCCGGAGTTGGTGTTCTGGGCCGCGGCCGGCAGGGCCAGCAGCGCCGCCAGCCCGGCGGCCAGCAGAGTAGGTTTCAGCATACTAGGTAGAAGGGGAGAAAAAGACGTGCTATCAGAATGAAACAGAGGGGGCTGCAACCGCCTCCGCCGCATGCGGCGAAAGACACAGCCCCCAGGCGTGGGTTGCAGGCGGTGAGTTGGGCGTTCTGGTGGCCCGATATGCGCTAGTGCATCACCGGAGCATAAAACTCACCAGTTCGCTATTTCACCACCTCACAATTTCCCTATCCCACCAGCAGGGTTAAGGCAATGCCCAGGGCGGCGCCCGTCGTGACCAAGAGCCAGTCGCGGCGTGCCACGTTAAAGATACGCAGCAACACGAAGCCAAGCAGCAGGATAAGCGCTACAATCAGCAGTTGGCCCAGCTCCACGCCCAGGTTAAAGCTGAGCAGCTCCAGCACCGGGCGGCTGTGGCGGCCCAGCAGTTCGCGCAGGTAGCTGGAAAAGCCCAGGCCATGAATCAGCCCGAACACTGCCGCCAGCAGGTTGGGTAGGGTGAAGACGATGGGGGTAGCCTCGCGCCGCTCCACCGGCCGGGTGCCCGCCTTGCCGGCCCGCGCCAGGTTCAGCAGGCAGGTCAGCACAATGGTCACCGGAATCAGGGTTTCAATCAGGGTAGGGGAGTAGCCCACCACGTTCAGGGTAGCCAAGGCCAGCGTGATGGAGTGGCCCACCGTGAAGCTGGTTACCAGGGCCACCACCCGCCGCCAGTCCTGCAGCACGTAGGGGGCACACAGAGCCAGCAGGAACACTAGGTGGTCGTAGGCCTGCAGGTTAAAAATGTGGTGAAAGCCGAGCTGGAGGTAGGTGGTGAAAATGGAGGACGACATAAGGCAAAGCTAGCAGATAGGCGCCGGATGAATCAGCACACGTTCTGCCTGCCTGCGAGCTGCCCACCTATGCTTTGCCCAGTGCCGGCCAAGGCAGCTTAAAAGGTGGCTTTTACAATAGCGAAGCGAGGCGAAGTGGCCTGATAGGGGTACAGCACGTAGGCGCTGCTCTGGTTGCGCCGCGTGATGGTAGTAGGACTCACGGCTCCGGTGGCAAAGCTGCCCGTGGTTGTGGCCGTGGCCCAGGCGTCGGAGCTGGCGAGCCGGAACACGGTGCTTTGGCTGCCTGCCACCAGCAGCAACGTTTGAGGATCGAGCAGCAGCAGCCCATCGGCACCTTCCAGGCTCTGGGTGCTGGTCACGCGCGAAAAGCTAGCGGGGTTGCTCAGCGGTACCTTAAACAGCGTGCCGTCGTTGGATTTGGCAACCAGCAGATACCCATCCGGATGAAACACGATGCCGTTCAGCCCGAAGCCCGTACCCCCGCTGAGCTGGGCATTCTCCAGAAATACGGAGGCCACACCTTGGGCATCTACCTTGTAAATGATGGGCGAAAGGCTGTCGGTGATATATGCATTACCCTGCCCGTCCACGGCTATATCGTTGGCGAAGTGGTTTGCGCCCGGTCGCAGGGCGCCCAGGTCAGTGTAGGAAATCAGGCTGCCGGTAGAGGAGTTGTAAATGGCCAGGGCCGCGAGCTTGCGCAGGGTAGCGGCAGTGGAGCGGGTGGTGTTCACCCCAATGTCGGACACGGCCACTAACAGGCGCTGCCGGCCGGCATCCAGGTTCAGCCCAATCGTGGAAACCAACCGCGCGTCATCAGCAAACTGGGTGTAAGTACTGTCGTCGCGCACGCTGCCAATGCGCCCCTGAGTGCGGGAGCTGACGAAAAACCGGCTATTGGCTTCGTCATACTGAATGCCCTCCGGCGACAGGCCTGCCTGCGGCACGGTAATACGAGCGGGCAGGGCCGGCTCGGCAGCGGCATCATCGTCATCATTGGAGCAGCTTGCCAACGAAACCGCAAAGCCGAGTGCCAACGTGGCCCGACGAATATACCGTGACAAAGGCAGTGAGGCTGGTGTAAGGGTAGCAGAGAAAGCACGCATGAGAGCCGGGTTAAAAGTCAGTGGATGAGGTAGCTACTCATACGCACCGTAACCGGAACCGACTGTGCAAAGCCAATATTTCGCGCTAGCCAAAGCCGGACGCTACCAACGAGAAGCGCGACTCGCTGCCATGGTACTGATGGGCCGTAATTCGGGCTGAATTACGTTTAGGTCAGAAATGATATTCTTTATCTAAGATACTGAACAGTAGGTTTCTATTCCTGAGCGGAACAGGGTAACATTGCGAAATAATCCATTTTCTGCTTATCTGTTTTTCATGACTTCACACGTACTTCGGGTTGGTTTATTTGCTGGTTTACTAGGGCTAAGCGCTATTTCTGCCTCTGCTCAGGCGGTTGCTCCTGCCGACTCCGCCAAGGCCGTGCAGCGTTTGTTTGCCAGCCGTCGCACGGGTAGCACTATTCTTGGCCTGCCCGCAGGCTACTTTTTCGGTTACGGGGCCGTTGCCACGGCTCGGGGCGTGGATGGGGCCCCTGTTACGCTCGGATTGGGCGTAATCCTTTCGGGGGTTTCCATTTCTAAAGGCATACGATTCAGTAAGGACCGGGAGGAGGAAATAGTTACGGCTTATCAGCAGGGTAAGGCCATTCCGAAAAACATTCGGCGCCGCTTGAAGCGCAAGCATTTCAAAGCGTAGTCAGCAAAGGCAACGCAAGCAAAAAGCCCCGCCGGCACTATGCTGGCGGGGCTTTTTGCTTACTCGTTTGAGGCGCTTACATGCCCGGAATTTCCACATCCACATTCACGAAGCGGATGTGCTCGTCTTCCAGCACGGCTTCCACTACGGCGTCCTTGCTCACGCGGCCCGAGAGAATGTCTTTCGACAGTTCATTCAGCACCAGGCGCTGCAGCACACGCTTCAAGGGGCGGGCACCAAACTGCGGATCGAAGCCCTGCTCGCCCAGGTAGTCGAGCACCTCGTCGGTGGCTTCCAGGCGGATACCGGCTTCTTCCAGGCGCTGCTGAATCTGGCGGAACTGAATGTCCACGATCTTGCGGATCTCGCGGCGCTTGAGCGGCTGGAACATCACAATCTCGTCGATGCGGTTCAGGAACTCGGGGCGCATGTGCTGCTTCAGGCGCTCTACCACTTCCTCGCGGGTGCGGTCCACTACTTCCTCGTGGTTGTACTCATTCAGCTCCTTGAAGTTCTTCTGAATGATGTCGGCACCCGTGTTGGAAGTCATGATGATGATGGTGTTCTTGAAGTTCGCCACCCGGCCTTTGTTGTCGGTGAGGCGGCCATCATCGAGCACCTGCAACAGGATGTTGAACACATCGGGGTGGGCCTTCTCAATTTCGTCGAGCAGAATCACCGAGTACGGCTTGCGGCGCACGGCCTCGGTCAACTGCCCGCCTTCATCGTAGCCCACGTAGCCGGGAGGCGCCCCTATGAGGCGCGACACGGCGTGGCGCTCCTGGTACTCGCTCATATCAATGCGAACCATGCTGTTCTCATCGTTGAACAAGTACTCGGCCAGGGCCTTCGCCAGCTCGGTTTTCCCTACCCCCGTCGTACCGAGGAAGATGAACGAACCGATGGGCCGCTTGGGGTCCTGGAGGCCAGCCCGCGAACGGCGCACGGCATCGGAAATAGCGGCAATGGCCTCACTCTGACCAGCTACGCGCTTGCCTAACTCTTGCTCCAGGTTCAGCAGCTTCTCGCGGTCCGACTGCAGCATCTTGCTCACTGGGATACCGGTCCACTTGGCTACCACCTCGGCAATATCCTCAGAGGTTACTACTTCCTGCAGCATCGAGCCGCCGTCCTTGCCTTTGTCGGCTTCAGCCTGGGCCTGCAGCTCCTTCAGTTTGGCTTCGGCCTCCTGAATCTTGCCGTAGCGCAGCTCCGCCACGCGGCCGTAGTCGCCCTGGCGTTCGGCCTGATCGGCTTCCAGCTTGTAGCGCTCAATGTTCTCTTTCTCGGTCTGAATGCTGGTGAGAGCCGATTTCTCGTTTTCCCACTGTGCTTTCAGGGAGTCGCGCTTGGCGGTTAGCTCGCTTAGCTCTTTGTTGAGCACGTTCTCCCGGTCGTGGTTCTCCTCACGCCGGATGGCTTCGCGCTCAATTTCCAGCTGCATGATGCGGCGCTGCACCTCGTCGAGCTCCACGGGCATGGAGTTCAGCTCGATGCGCAGCTTGGCGGCGGCCTCGTCCATCAGGTCGATGGCCTTGTCGGGCAGGAACCGGTCGGTGATGTAGCGGGAACTGAGTTCTACGGCGGCAATTACGGCGTCGTCGGTGATGCGTACGCCGTGGTGCAGCTCGTATTTCTCCTTGATGCCGCGCATGATGCTGATGGCATCTTCCATGCTCGGCTCGTCCACCATCACGGCCTGGAAACGGCGCTCCAGTGCCTTGTCCTTCTCAATGTACTTCTGGTACTCTTTGAGGGTAGTAGCCCCAATGGAGTGCAGCTCGCCGCGGGCCAGGGCGGGCTTGAGCAGGTTGGCGGCGTCCATAGCGCCTTCGCCACCGCCGCCGGCGCCAATCAGGGTGTGCATCTCGTCGATGAACAGAATGATCTGGCCTTCGGAGTCGGTTACTTCTTTAATGACGGACTTGAGGCGCTCCTCAAACTCGCCCTTGTACTTGGCGCCCGCAATGAGCAGGCCCATGTCCAGGGACATGATGATTTTGTCCTGGAGGTTTTCGGGCACGTCGCCGGCCACAATGCGCTGGGCCAGGCCCTCCACAATGGCGGTCTTACCTACGCCGGGCTCCCCGAGCAGGACGGGGTTGTTTTTGGTGCGGCGGCTCAGAATCTGCAGCACGCGGCGGATTTCCTCGTCGCGGCCGATAACCGGGTCCATCTTGCCGGTACGCACCTGCTCGTTGAGGTTGCGGGCGTAGCGGTTGAGGCTCTGGTACTGATCTTCGGCGGTCTGGGAGGTAACCTTGCGGCCCCCGCGCAACTCCTTGATGGCCGCTTTCAAGTCTTTCTCGTTGAAGCCGGCGTCCTTCATCAGGGTAGCCACGGCGTCTTTACCGCCCAGCAGCCCCAGCAGCAGGTGCTCCACCGACACATATTCATCGTCAAACTCCTTCAGGAAACCGGTAGCACGCTGCAAAGCGGCGGCGGCTTCGTTGGAGAGGTAGGGCGAGCCCCCGCTTACTTTGGGGTAGCCCGTTACCAGGGCATCGAGGCGGGGCGTGAGGATGTTCAGGTTCACACCCAGCTTCTTGGCCAGAAACGACAGTACATTCTCGTCGCTCTGGAAGAGGCCTTTCAGCAGGTGGCCGGTTTCAATGGCCTGCTGCTGGTTGCTCCCGGCAATTTCAGTGGCCTTCTGCACGGCCTCCTGTGCCTTGATCGTATAGTTATTAAAGTTCATGGCTCACTAAGTCTAGGTAGGTGCTTCGGGTTAGGAAGTTCTACGAGAGGCCTAGCAAACGGGGTGCAAGGATAGTTTTGCTGATGTTTTGTCTTATTTCATGAATAAATATCTAATATTATAAGACATAAAGTCATTGTCACCATGTGTCAATAGAATATTGTGGGTACTTGGCTGCCGACAATTACAGTTCTTTAGTGAGCGGACTACCATCGATCCGAAAGGACAAGAAAAAGCGCTTTTTATCCTCAGATGCTCCTGTTTCTTCCGGAACAGCATATGAACAAGTTAGTAGGTAAAGGGCTTGGCTGTGGTAAAGCCAAATAGTTTCAATATTGATTGGACGCTGGCGGTATTCATCAAAACCGCGGTATAGGGTAGCAAGAGCTAGCTTTCCGGAAAAAACAACATTCTCCTGAGACAGTACCTTGCCTTTGACAATCTGTCGGTTATATAACTTAGCCGCTTTTTCGTAAATCTGGCGCAATGACGGATCAGATATTACTGCATCCGGGTTGTAACCTGGGATGTAGCGCAGATCCGTCCGCACTATCTGAAATTCGTTATCGGAAGTAGAAGTCCAAAATCGTTGGGAACCAGGGATTTTTGCGTCTTCATCCAATGTGCCCTCGTAGGGCATCTGCACAGTGGCTTGGTCGTCTATGCGGGTTGTTGGCCAATTAATCTGCCCAACACAACGAAGGGGCAATATAAAGCAGATTATAGAAAGTAACCGGTATAAACAGTTCATAGAAGGAATGATGAAAAGGTCAAGTTTATAGTGACTAGGCGACTAGTGTAGCGAACAGTCGCAGTACATGTGCATTGGTTTCGGAAAAGCTCCTGCAGCTTCAGGCAGCACTAGTAGATTAAAAGATTCGCAAGCACCCAATCCGAATCTGCGGAACCACAGGCTGCAGCGTGTCGCTGAGGGCGTTGGAGAAATCCGGGTATCGGTCTTGCGCAGCTTTGTTGAGCAAAAGATACGCATTGGTCGTCATGCAAGGGGCTTAAGCTTTACGCAGTGCCTTTTGGCGGAAGTAGGTGTCCACCCAAGCCGGAATGGTAGCGGTTTTGAACTCCACGCGCTTGCCTTCTTCTACTTCGGCAACAAGCTGAGGTGCTGCGTACGAGTTATCGAAGATAAAGGCGCGGTTGACTAAGCGAACCGCATCGAACAAATAATCCAGGGTACGGGCGTAGCGGGAGATAATTTTGTCGCGAGCTACATCATGGCCCTTCTTCTGTACTCTGGCCCGCACCCGGCCCACGTTGATTTCCGGGTCTTCGGTGGCGACGAAGTATAGATACGTGCGAAACCCCGCCGCTTGCGCATCGCGCAGAAAGGCAAGCTTAGACGGGTGAGACATTACCGTCTCAAAAGTGAAAGATTGACGGGCGGCCAGCAGGGAATAGCGCAGAAACTCAGCCACCCGAGAAGCCAAGTAGGAATCTATCTTAACAGCGGTAAAGAGCAGCACATTTTCTTCGATGCGAAGCTTCTGCATCTGCTGTTGTGCCAGCGTGGTTTGTTTGGTTGCCTCCTCTGCCTGAAGAAACGCATCCAAATCCTGCTGCGTCAACATCAATTTCCAATCATGCAGATTGAGTACACGGGTGCGCCGCCGGTGCTGAGCCTTGAGCCTGGCCTCAATTTCATCGGCATTTACAATCACACCCAGGTTAACTTCTGTGGCCAGGGAAGGGACTAAAAAAGACTTGCCGGACCCATTGGGACCGGCAAGCACGCGAAGGCGAGGGACAAACTCAGTCAAGGTGCAGCTGCATTTCAGAGATATGCACTGGCTGCGCTACCTGTTTGCGCACTACCCGGCGTGTAGCATCAGGGTGAATCTGCACAATCTGCCCCTGGTCGATTACGGTAATGGCTATACCACGGTCCAGGTTTTCGCTGACCACACGGCCCGAAGCATTCTTCAGCACCCGTTTCAGTCCCGTTTCTGATAATTCAAGCGGTTTTTTGCGTGCCATGGCGATGAAGGTAGTTGCTAGGATAACGAAGATACGATTTCGCTGGTTCGATTAGGTACGCCTAGTAGCTATAAAGGACACAAAGCATCTTAGGCCACCTGCCGGCCCAAATCCGCACCAGCCAGACCCGCCCGCCGAAACAGAAACCCCGCCGCTACCCACAGCCCGGCAAAGACGGTGTTCAGCACAATCACCCACAGCACGCCCATCGTCAGCTCGGGCTGCTTGATGAGCAGCGCCACGAAAGGCACGGCAAACTGCGTAAGAGCCGTTGCGAACATGGCCTTTGCCATGCCCTGCGGCTGGAGTTTCGCCAGGACGGCCCCAACGAAGCCCACGGCCAGCACCGCGCCGTAGAGCAGGTTCATCGGGTTGTCCTCGCTGCCGATGAAGCCGACGGCCAGGTTGCCCCACACCAGCAGGAGGGAGGCGGCTACCGCCACACCCGCCGCCAGTTTATAGGCGCCGCTGCGGCCCCGGCTGGCTACCAGCAGATACAGGAGCCCCAGCACAAGTAGCAGGACGCCCGCCATCACAACGTGAGATATGGCCATGGGAGTAGTACGTAAGAGGTGAAGGGGAATTGTTAGGTAAGTGGGGCCTCTAGGCCAGTCGTCGGGTCAAGTCAGAGCCCGTAGTGCTGGCCCGGCGGAACAGCCAGCCCGAAACCGCCCAGATGGCAGCAAAAACACCATTCGCAATCAGCAGATTCAGCAGCTTCACCTGGGGCTCAGCCGCTACACCCGTGGGCGTCCAGACGAACAGGGCAATAGCCGTAACCACGATATAGGTAAGCGACGCCGCAAACATGGCATTCGACATGCCCAGGGGGCGGAAACGCGCCACCAAAGCCCCGATAAGCGCCACGGCCGGCACCCCCAGGTAAAGCAGGTTGGCGGGGTTGTCTTCGCTGCCGACCAGGCCCACGGCCGCGTTGGCCCACAACAGCAGCAACCCGGCCGCAACCCCTACGCCGGCCGCTACGCGGTACGTGGCGTTGGTACTCATGCGAGCCACCAGAATAAAAGTAAGGCCCGCCCCAAACAGCAGAACTCCGGCGAAGACGAAGTCAGAAAAGGTCCAGTTTACTTCGGCGGTAAACTGCATGGCAACCAGCGGGATGAGCAGCAAAAACGCCGTTACCAGCGCGAGGCGAACAAGGCTTTGGATGAGTGTCATGGCAGTAAGATGCTTGGGTGACAAAGAGTAAGAGAAAAACCAGAGAGTAACCAGGGTAGAAGCCGATGTCAGGTGGGCTTTGAGCAAACCCAGGGGGTAGGAAAGTGGCTCCGGCGGCTGCGTTTTCAGGCAGGCCCTGAGCGGCTCTCACTCCTGGGTAGCAGGAACTAAAAACAGTGTGATGCAAAGGATGTGAAAGAACTTTGTATTTCAAAGTATGGCTCCATAAATTTTTATTCAAGAGCCAAGAGCTTCACGAAAAGCACTTTACAGCCGGTGTGCTACCCGAGCCAGATGGTACGGGTCACGCCCAGCTGCTCCAGGAAAACCTCATCGTGCGATACCACGACCAGGGTGCCCTGGTACCCATGCAGGGCCACCGTCAGGAGGTCCAGGTTCTGAATATCCAGGTTGTTGGTAGGCTCATCGAGGATGATGAGGTCGGGAGCCTGGTGGCGCATCATCAGGCAGCACAGCAGGAGCCGCATTTTTTCGCCCCCGCTCAGAGCGGAGCAGGGCTTGTCCCAGTGCTCCTGGGTAAACAAAAACCGGTTCAGGCGGACCTTCACTTCGTGCTCCTGCAGGCCTGCGGTATTAAAGTGCTGCGCCTGCTGGTACACCGCCATCGGCTGGTGCAGCAGGGAATACTCCTGATCAATGTACACGGCCCTGCTGACGGCCCGGTGCAGGGTGCCCCGCGTAGGCGCCAGCTCGCCCAGCAGGAGCCGAAGCAGGGTGCTTTTGCCGGAGCCGTTCAGGCCCTGCAGTGCCAGCCGCTCGCCGCTCAGCACCTGAAAGCTCAATGGCTCGGGCCACAGCAGGTGCGGGCCGTAGCCGTAGTTGAGGCCCGTTGCCGTGAACAGGATTTTGCCTTTGTGCAGGGTAGAGTTGTCGAAGCCGAACTTCATCTTGTCGGTATCGGGTAGCTCTTTGCGCCGCTCGCTCAGCTCCTGGGCAAGGGCGCTTACCTTTTCGGCGTGCATGCTCTTGAGGCGGGAAGTGCTCTGCTCGGCACTGTTGCGCATCATATGGAGCATGATGGTGGGTAGGCCCGCTTTGGCCTGGTTTTTCTTGCCGCGGGCGTCCAGTTTCTGCTTGCGCTCCAGAGCCTCGCGCTCCGTTTCCCGGGCTTTGCGCAGGGCTCTCTCCCTGCTTTTCACGTCCTGGCTGAGGGCGTTGCTTTCCACCTGCTTCTGCTCGGTGTAAAAGGCGTAGTTGCCGCCGTACAGGGCAATGCCGCGCTTGCTCAGTTCCGCCACCGTATCGAGCAGACTGAGAAGTTTCCGGTCGTGGCTAACAACCAGTAGGGTGCTGGTCGTGGTCTGGATGAAGTCGTAGAGTAGCTGCCGGCCGGCGGTATCCAGGTGGTTGCTGGGCTCGTCCAGCAGCACCAGCGCGGGCTGGTGAATGGCAAGGCCGGCCCAGAATACCTTGGTTTTCTGGCCCCCGCTGAGGCTGCCCAGGCGCTGCGTAAGGCTCACTTCAGCCAGTGCCCAGCGCCGTAGTGCCTCCAGGCTGCGTTCCTCTATGGTCCAGTCATCGGCCAGCGTGGCTAGGTTGGCTTCCGTGACCGCACCCGCCAGAATTTCCTGCAGGGCCGCCGTTTTGCCTTCAATGCGCAGGGCCTGAGCTATTGTGAGGTCGTCGAACTGCCCGAAGTGCTGCGGAATGTAGTAGGGGGTAGCACTGGTCTGCACCAGGCCGCCGGAGGGAGGCAGAACCCCGGCTATGATTTGCAGCAGGGTGGACTTTCCTACCCCATTATTCCCGATCAGGGCAATCTTCTGGCGCGGGCCAACAGCCAGGTGGAGGCCGTCAAACAAGCCTTCCTTATTGGGGTGGAGGTACCCCAGGTCTTGGAGAAGTAGCATGATTTCTTTCGTAAAAAGCAACGAGGTAGAGCGCCCACAGAGGTGGGTTGGCTACGGGGTTCCCTGAAAGAAATCAGCTATTACACAGACCGGAGTTATGGGTGTAGAAGCGCAAAGCTACGGTTTCTGGCCTAGTAACAGTTCCCGACTTATTCCTGAAAGTACTACCCCACTGCCGGCCCGGTACCCGGCCATGGGAAGCTGCGCCCGCCGCTTTCCCGCCGCCGGAAGTCTGAGCGAGCAAGGGCCGCTGCGTTACCAAAAGCGCGTTTTCGGGGCAGCGGATGCAGGGGAGGGGCCCATGACTTGGCATGGGCGGTAGTAGCGGAAAGTCTGATAAAGCCGAAAAGTAGTTTGCCAGGCAGCTCAGGGAGGCGTCACCTTTAGCCTAATTCTTATCCGCTACTTACTTATGTACGCTGCCTGCTTACTTGCTACCCTCGTCTTGGCGCCCGACGCACCGAAACAAGCTGTTCCCGATTCAGTTCAGGGGCGGCCTGCGCCCTTCTACGTTGGAGTGCAGGCAGGAGCTTACCGCTACGCGGGGCTGGGGCAGCGCGACAGTAACGGCCGGATGCTTTCTTACCGGGGCCTGATGCCGGTAGTAGGTTTTCGCTTCAGTAAACGCTCCAGCCTGGAAATATCGGCCATGTGGCGCCGGACCACCAACGGACCGCTTACGGTCATCGACTATCCGGATGGCAGCCGTTACCGCTACTACAACCGGTACGGAAGCGTAGTGGTGCCCGTGCTGTTCCGCTACGCATTTGTGGCGGTGCCGCGCCGCTGGAACGTGGAAGGGGTAGCGGGCTTCTCGCTGCTGCATTACCGCGTGGAAGGCCGGCGCTCCACCACAGCTGCCGGTCAGCCGGAGCCGCCCTTCGAGATAGGCGGCTTCAGCGAGGCCAATGATGTGCCCCTGACCCTGGGCGCGGCCGTTACCTATACCCCCACCCGGCACCTGACGCTGGTAGCCGAAAGCCGTCTGAACTGGTCGGTACTGGGCTCGTCAGCCGCAGCTATCTATTCCGCCGAGGCGTACGCTCCCCAGCCCGGAGCAAGCATAGGCCTGCGCTACAATTTCGGGTTGAAGTAGGCTTCCAAGGCAGTTAAGCCGGCCTGCTGAGCCAAGAGGCATGCCGCGCCGCTCGGTGGTAGTCTGGATGGGTAAGGGCCGACTTCTCCGAAAGCCTTAAAGCTCAACTCCCGCCTTACGGGGCACAAGCGCATCGCGGAGCGAGTAAGAGTAGTAGTTTGGCGCCGGCTGAGCGTGGGATAGTGCAAAAACGCCCGCCCGGCACGAGGTGTGCCAGGCGGGCGCAGGCTAATTGTTCTGGCATAGAGCTGAGCAAGCAAGCCGGTTAGGCCGCTGCGGCCGGCATGGTTTGCTGCAGCAGCCACTGGTAGAGCCGGTCCACGTCTTCCTTGCGGAACAGCTCTGTGCCGGGGTTCATGGTAGCTGCCGTGCCGCAGGCCACGCCCAGCCGCACGGTTTCGCGCACCGAGAGGCCGGTTGCCAATCCGTACACCAGCCCGGCCACCATACTGTCGCCGGCTCCAACGGTGCTGCGCTTTTTCACGGCTGGCGCCGGCACATGGTCCACCAAATCCTGGCTGACCACGCAGGCGCCCTGGGGCCCCAGGGAGGTTACCACAATGGCGCACTTGCCTTCCTGCACCAGCTGGTGGGCTGCCTGGGCCACGGCTTCGCTGTCAAGCTCATCAACCCCGGCCATCTTGCTTAACTCGCCCACGTTGGGCTTGGCCAGGTACACGCCCTCCTGTAGAATTTGGTGCAGGGCCGGCCCCGATGTATCGGCCACTACCTTAATGCCCATGCCCTTGGCGGCCCGCACAATCTTCACCAGAAACTCGGGCTCCACGCCCGGCGGCAGGCTTCCACTGATAACCAGATACTCGGGCACTTCGGCCAGACTTTTAAGGGTAGCCAGAATCTGCTGCTGCTCTTCCAGGGAAAGCGGGGTGCCGGGCATGCCGAAGCGGTACTGCTGGCCGCTGGAGGCATCTACCACGATAAAATTCTCGCGGGTGCGGCCCACGGTTTCCACGGGCCTCTGCTGAATGTGTTCCTGCGCCAGCAACTCCTGGAGCAGCATACCACTGGGTCCGCCGACTGGAAATACCGCCACGGAATCGGCACCGAGGCGCCTGAGGGCCCGCGAAACATTGATGCCGCCCCCGCCGGGCTCAAACTTAGGCGGGGCGCACCGGAGTTTATGATCCGGAATGATCTGGTCGGCCGTGGTGCTTTTGTCCACGGTGGGGTTGAGCGTCAGGGTGACAATAGGCTTCATAGAAAACCGCAGTGGCAGGTGAACCGGCATGCTCCCAGGCCTGGGGCCGGCAAAAGGAGTGTACTAGCTACGGGCCACTAGGTTGCCGGGCGGGCGCCGCTAATGAAAATTTACCGGGGTAGGGTACGGGGCACACTTACCCAGCTGCCGCCGCGAAACTGCCGGAATTGTTCGTCCTTTGCGGAGCCTGTTCCAACCTTTCCCGTGCTCTATGCAGGACTCTGCTCCCCTTTCCCTGAGAACCGTTGACGTGACGCGCTACGTCACTCCCCTGCGTGAAGGCGGCTCGCTGCCGGCCCTGGTAGAAGCCGACGACGGGTTTATGTACGTGGTGAAGTTCCGGGGGGCCGGCCAGGGCCTGAAAGCCCTGATTGCCGAGCTGATTGTGGGCGAAATGGCCCGCGCGCTGGGTCTGCGCATGCCGGAGCTGGTGTTTTGCCAGCTCGATGAAGCCTTTGGCCGTACCGAGCCCGACGAGGAAATTCAGGATTTGCTGCGCTTCAGCACGGGCCTCAACCTGGGCCTGCACTACCTCTCCGGCGCCAGCACCTACGACCCCCTGGTGAATACCATTGAGCCGGCCCTGGCCTCGCGCATTGTGTGGCTCGACTGCCTGACCCTGAACGTGGACCGCACCGCCCGCAACACCAACCTGCTGATGTGGCACAAGGAGCTGTGGCTGATTGACCACGGCGCGGCCCTTTATGTGCACCACGCCGGCCCTGGCTGGGCCGAGCCCCGGCCCCGCCCGTTTCCGCAGGTGAAAGACCATGTGCTGCTACCCCAGGCCACGGAGCTAACTGCCGCCGACGCCGAGGGCCGTGCCCGCCTCACCCCGGAGCGCATCCGGGCCATTGTGGACCTAGTTCCGGCCGAGTGGCTGGCCGAATCGGGGGTGGATCCGGAGGAGCAGCGCGAAAACTACGTGCGTTTCCTTACCGCCCGCCTCGCCGCATCAGAAACCTTTGTTCAGGAAGCCGAAAATGCCCGAAAAGCACTTGTTTGAGTATGCCGTGCTGCGCGTAGTGCCCCGCGTGGAGCGCGAAGAGTTTCTGAACGTCGGTGTGATTTTGTACTGCTCGTCGCGGGGGTTTCTGCAGGCCCGCTTCGAGGTGCCCGAAGACCGGCTGCGCGCCTTTGCCGGCGACCAGCTCGACCTGCCGGAGCTGCACCAGCGGCTGCGCTCCTTCGAGCGGATTTGCGGGGGTAGGAAGGAGGGCGGCCCCATTGGGCAGCTGCCGCTAGCCTCCCGCTTCCGCTGGCTTACGGCCACGCGCAGCACCATCGTGCAAACCTCGCCCGTGCACCCTGGCCTCTGCCAAGACCCCGCCGACACCCTGAACCGCCTCTACGCCCAGCTGGTAGGGTAGTTACCCCGGTCCGACGCCGGAGACGTCCGACCGGTTGGCTTTATGCTGATATCCACCAGAATGGTTTGGCCATTGCGAAGGGGTAGGCGGAGGCTGTTCTGGCGGTGCGGGCGGCAACCGGTCGGACGGGCGCAGTCCGTCGGACCGGGGCAGATCAGTCGGCCAGTAGCTGCTGCTCCTTCAACCAGTCGAAAATCAGCTGGTCCACCGGCGACACTTCGGGTCGGTGGCGGTAGCTCAGCCAGACCACTTCTTCGATTTCGGCGGCGGGCTGCAGCTGGCCAGCGTAGGCGGCATAGTAGCAGGTCATTTGTACCAGCAGGCCCTAGGGGTGACCGTGGGCCTGGGCCCGGAAGGTGCCCGCGTGCACCAGGGTAGCCGCGTCGAGGTTCACGGTCAGCTCTTCCTTAATTTCGCGTAGCAGGGTTTGGGCGTCGGTTTCGCCGACTTCGCGCTTGCCGCCGGGGAAGTAGTACCGGTCTTTGCCCCGGCTGCGGGTGCTCAGCACGCGACCTTCCTGCAGGTGCAGCCAGGCTATTTTGTCGATGAAGGTCAAAGTGGATGTGTGGTCGTAAGGTTCTGGCGGTTCAAGCAATATAGCCCGTTCACTCAGGTTTCCACCACAAAGGCTTTGGTTACCAGCCAGGCACCATCAGCCGTTTTGCCCAGGCGGAACTGACCAATAACGCCCTGTTTTGGAATACGCAAATTGACTTTAGCAGAGTCGTAGTCAATGATTACTTGTTCCACAATGATCGGAATAGCATTTATCTCATCACTCATTCTTATATTATACTCTATCACGCACCTGTTGTTAAGTGTAATATTGAATTTGGGTTTTGGTAATTGTTCGTCGTTAATTACAGGTAGCTCTTCATAGCGAAAAGTAAAGATGCCAGGCCCTGGTCTATTCAAGAATATGGATAGCTGGTTATCGGAAAATGTTGCCTGAACTACTTGGCGTATGTTTTCCTCTCTTTTGGTCTCTGATTTAGTACAGCTCAATACTACGATGATGAGAAATACTGCGCTTAGTATTGATTTCATAGTTAAATAAAATATTTGCGAACTTGTTAAGCTGAATGTGGTCAAACGCATTTATAAATCAAATTTCATATACTTCAGCGCTTTGAATATTCCAGGTGTCTTTCTTTTATAAAGTAAAATTGCCTACCATGCCTTCAATGGAGAATCCTAATCGTATCGTAGCGGTATTTCTAGTTAGCTCCAGAATTTGAATGGTAATAACGGGTTTTTTGTCTCATCTTGTTTTTCATTGCATACTAATGGAATGCTATTTTTAATTTTTAGAGTAATACATTTTAACTCCTGAAGTGTCTGTGTGTTGTACGCAGAAAATGGGCCAAGGCGAAAATAAATAGTATCACCTATGTTTATATAATTATCTGTAAATTTCGTGATTTATTTGTTATTGATTATTGAATTTATAACATCATTCAGTTCATTCTGGCTAGGTTGAGGACTGGTCTGGCGTTTACCTGGAACAAGCATGAGTAGTGCGAGTAGTATAGCCATACTATTTTATAGTATTTGTGGCGCATTAAAGGTGCTGGAAATAAGTTCTTATTATATGTTTACGCCTATCGCTCATATACATCTGACTTAGTAACAGACCAAGTGGGGTTCTTGGTCAAAGTAAACGAGCCATGCACCCCTTCAATAGGAATTCGAAGTTTTATTTCCGCATGCGGGCTAGTCACGCTCAGGTAGTCAATTATGATAACAACTTTGTTTTTTGGGAGAGTGAAGTAATCTTGTTTTGATGCCTGTAGCTTTTCTCCTTTTGCCAAAGGTTCATGGGAGTATATGATAATACTGCCATCCTTGTAGGGGTGTTTCAATCTAGCTAATGAAGTGCTTTTCCCATTACATATGGGTTGATTGCTTTGCTTAATATAGATAAATTTTTTATTTCCTGTATAATTAGAAAGGAACGCGGTGACCTCAGGGCTATTTATAACAACGGCTAGTGCTTTACGCACATCCTCCTCACACGAGCTTGGTGCATAAAATTGACTCAAGGTAAAAAATATAAGGAAATTATTGAGCATGGTTGTTTATTGATAGTATTTGTTTAAGTAGTAAGAGTTGAATTGATCAACAGTGACTCCCCATGCACGGTTTTCAAATTCTGTACCCTCCTCGCCTAGGAATTTAACAACGTTTAGGTTGTCGCCATAGTGTACATATTCATGCAATAGTGAAACGGCTAAGAAAAAACTCATAGCATTTCTGTGTGATATATTAAAGGAAGCGTTTTCAAAAGCGCGTACTTCCGACTCAGCCACGTATAGAGTGTTAGGAGTGCTCGATCTGAATAACGCAACAGCTGGTAGTTCCTTTGCTATAACAAGGGTTGGGCCTGAGTTAAAGTTTAAGTGTTGTGCAATTTGCTGATCAGTCAACTTGGTATAATAACGTATCGCCTCCATTATTTTTGGATCTGATTTTGCAAAACTGGACAAGTTTCGAACCAAACTTGTGAAGGCGGGATATTGTTGCTGGTCATTGTTATTCATTATAAAATAACCTGCAAAACTTGCACTAGTACTGTATTCGCTTCCTCCATTCGTTTCAGCGGGTGGGGTGTATTCCATGCCCCCGGTGCCATGCCAACCGCCGCTGCCATTCCAGCCGCCATCGTTCCAGTTACCACCAGGAAAGCCATGGTCTGACTCATCTTCCCACGGCTTTCCATAGATGTCCACGTTCGGTAGAGTTCCGCCATTCATGCCGGGGCTGTTTTCATCGGAGTCATACACATTCTGCCCACGGGAAACAGCAGAAGGTTGAGTGGGTTCGGGCGCATCCGGAACGCATCCTGTGAGGAGACTAGCCAAACCGATGGATAAGGGTAATACAAGTTGGCTGTAGTGCCGGATACCAGAAAAGGTAATTGGTATTTTTCACTGGAAAAACTTTAAATAATGAAAAGGTAATTGTATCGGCAAAGTTAGTAGGGCATACGTACACACCAGACACACAAGCCCAAAAACCAAACCGGCCGAACCCTCACGAGGGTTCGGCCGGTTGGCGGGGGTAGGGAGACGAGGTTAGTTAACCACCTGATAGGGCACTCCCATGTTCTGGAACAGGAAGGCCCACTTGTCGGTCTGCTCGCTGATAACCTGGGCCGTGGAGCGGCCCGCGCCGTGGCCGGCTTTGGTTTCAATACGAATCAGGACCGGGGCGCTGCCCTTCTGAGTTTCCTGCAGCTTAGAGGCAAACTTGAAGGAGTGCGCGGGCACCACCCGGTCATCGTGGTCGGCGGTAGTCACCAGGGTAGCGGGGTAGGAAGCGGGCTTCAGGGCGTGGTAGGGTGAGTAGCGGTAGAGGTACTCGAACATTTCTTTGGAGTCCTGGGCCGTGCCGTAGTCGTAGGCCCAACCAGCGCCGGCCGTAAACTGGTTGTAGCGCAGCATGTCCATTACCCCCACGGCCGGGAAAGCCACCTTGAACAGCTCAGGGCGCTGGGCCATCGTAGCGCCCACCAGCAAGCCACCGTTCGAGGCGCCCGAAATAGCCAGGTAGTCTTTGGAGGTGTAGTTGTTCTTGGTCAAGTACTCGGCGGCGGCAATGAAGTCGTCGAACACGTTCTGCTTCTGTAGCTTGGTGCCGGCCAGGTGCCACTTTTCGCCGTACTCGCCGCCACCCCGGATGTTGGGCACGGCATAGATGCCGCCGTTTTCGAGCAGAATGATGTTGCTGGTGCTGAAGGCCGGCGTTACGCTGGAGTTAAAGCCGCCGTAGGCGTAGAGCAGGGTAGGATTCTTGCCATTCATCACCAGCCCCTTCTTGTAGGTGATAATCATGGGCACTTTGGTGCCGTCCTTGGAGGTGTAAAACACCTGCTTCGACTCGTACTTGGTGGGGTCGAACTGCACGCCGGCCTTCTTATACACCGTGGATTTGCCGGTGGCAATATCGTACTTGAAAATGGTGGGCGGGTAGATGTAGGAGGTGAAGGTGTAGTAGGTTTCCTTTTCTTCCTTTTTGGTGCCGAAACCGCCGGCTGTGCCTACCGAGGGCAGCGTGATGGTGCGCTCCTTCTTGCCACTCATGTCGTACTGCTCAATGAGGGAAGTAGCGTCTTTGAGGTAGTTGGCGAAGAGCTTGCCGCCGCCCGTGGTTACGCGCAGCACGTTCGGCGTTTCCGGAATCAGGTTTTTCCAGTTGGCGGGGGTAGGGTTGGCCGCGTCCACGGTTACCACGCGGTTGTTAGGCGCGTTCAGGTTGGTGAAGATGTAGAGCTTGCTGCCCATGTTATCCACCACGTCCACCTCGTTTTTCTCGTGGTCGATGACCTGCACGATGGCGCTGCCGGGCTTGCTCAGGTCCTGAATGTAGAGCTCGTTGCCGGTAGTGGTGTTGGCGGCGCTGATAACCAGGAAACGCTCGTCCTCGGTCAGGGAAGCCCCGATGTAGCGGCGCGGCGTTTTCTCGCCCCCAAACACCAGCTTATCGGTACTTTGCTTGGTGCCCAGCTTGTGGTAGTAGAGCTTATGAATCTGGGTTTTGCCGGCCAGCTGGCTGCCGGCGGTGGGCTTGTCGTAGGAGCTGTAGTAGAAGCCGTCGTTGCCCTTCCAGGCCAGGCCCGAGAACTTCACGTCCTTGAGCGTATCGCCCACAATGCTTTTATCGGCGGTTTTCAGCACGATGACCTTGCGCCAGTCGGAGCCGCCTTCTGAAATCTGATAAGCGGCCAGGCTGCCATCCTTGGTGAAGTTGATGCCCGCCAAGGAGGTAGTACCGTCCTTGGAAAACTGGTTGGGGTCGAGGAACACCTCCGGCGCACCGCTGCCTACCTGCCGGTACAGCACCGACTGGCTCTGCAAACCCGTGTTCTTGCTGAAGTAGGTGTACTTGCCTTCCTTGAAAGGGGCGCCGTACTTCTCGTAGTTCCACAGGGTTTCCAGCCGTTTCCGGATGGCGTCGCGGTAGGGAATCTGGCTGAGGTAGGCCTGCGTTACCTTGTTTTCTTCCTGCACCCAGCCCTTGGTATCGGCGGCCTGGTCGTTTTCCAGCCAGCGGTACGGGTCGGCCACTTTGGTACCGAAGTAGGTGGTAACGGTATCTACCTTCCGGGTTTGAGGGTAGGGTAGGGTTTTGATGGGCGCCTGGGCCAGGGCCGCGGGGCCGGCCAGCAGCGCCGCCAGCGTGGGGAGAAGGACTACGTTTCTCATAGAAGACGGGGTAGGGAAAGAAAGGCTTCTGGAAAGCAACCAGAGAAGCAAGGTACTAAAGCTGCCTAAAGTCTGGGCCCGAAAGACGGAAGCAGCGGCCGGGTAGCAGCAGCCTCGCCCCGCCATGGTATTTTACTGCCTCCGAAGCTATATATTTCAAGCACTTTATATCCCTTTACCTTTCCGCTTATGAAATATCTCGCTCTAGCACTGCTGTTGGGAGGCTTATCAACCTATCAGGCAACGGCCCAGCAAATAACCCCACCGGTTGCCAGCCCCGGTGGCCGACTGTGGGCAAATGAAAACCTGGGGGCCCTGCTCGACGGCAAAATGGCCTATGCCTACCAGGCTCCGCAGCGCGAAGCCCAAGGGCAGGCCTTCTTCCAGCGAACCTGGCAGCCCGGCGAAATCATTCTGGTGAATACCAAGCAGCGCATCGGCAATATTCAGCTGCAGTACGATGCCTACGGCTATCAGCTACTGGCCGTGCCGCAGCGGAACCGGGCCGATACGCTGCTGCTGAACAAGAACGAGATACAAGGATTTGTGGTGCAGGACGAGCTGTTTGCTGACCGCGTGCACACCTTCCGCCGCTTCGATAATGCCCCGCGCCCCGACCAGCAGCAGGAGTACGTGGAAGTGCTGCACGAGGGCAAGTACACGCTACTCAAGCGCCACTCCCGCCAACTCCAGCGCTCTGATAAGGACAAAGTATTCAACAGCGGCCGCCACTACGACCAGCTGGTGGAGTACAACTCCTACTTCCTGAGCCGGCCCGATGGCACGGTGGTTCCGGTGAAGCTCAATGCCAAAGCCATCAGCGCGGCCGCCCCCGATCTGGCCGCTGCCATCAAGGCCGAGCTGGCGCGCCAGCAGGTGCTGGCCAAATCAGAGCTGGACATCGTGACGTTGCTGGCCAGCGTGGACAAAGCGCCCTAGCCCAGGGCTGACGTCAGGGCCTTCTGTCCCGTAGAAAAAGCGTCCTTCCGGCCAGCCGGAAGGACGCTTTTGGGTTTTTCGGGCGGCCCGCGGCTCGGCTCCGAGCGTAACCACTCCGTGCCGCCGCTGCGTACTGCCCGGAGCTACCGGCCGCTTTGGGCCCCTCCCGCTTATGCCTACCCCCCTTTATTACGTTGGCTGCTCCGGCTTTTCCTACCGCGACTGGAAGGGCGTATTTTATCCCCCGGAGCTGCCGCCGCGCAAGTGGTTTGCCTACTACTGCACGCAATTTTCTACCCTGGAGCTGAACGTCACTTTTTACCGGATGCCTGCCCTTGCGGCCTTCGAGCAGTGGTACGACCAAAGTCCGGCCAACTTCCGGTTTGCCGTGAAAGCGCCCCGGCAGGTCACGCACTACAAGAAGTTCGGGCCCGAAGCCGAGCCTATTCTGGCCGATTTTTACGGGACCGTGTGGGAGGGTCTGCGCGAAAAGCTGGGGCCCGTCTTGTTTCAGCTACCCCCGAAAGCGGCGTACACCGAAGAGTACCTGGACCGTATTCTGGCCGCGCTGGATTCTGGTTTTCAGAACGTCATCGAGTTTCGGCACCCCAGCTGGTGGGATGGGGAAGTATTTCGCCGCCTGGCCCGGCACAATGTCAGCTTCGTGGGCCAGAGCCATCCGCTACCCCTCCCCGATGAGGTAATCATCAACACGCCGGCCGTGTACTACCGCTTTCATGGCGTGCCGGAGCTGTATAAGTCGCCGTATAGCCCGGAGTTTCTGGCCCGGGTAGCGGCCGAGGTGAAGGCCGCCCCCGAAGCGCGCGAGGTGTATCTCTTCTTCAACAACGGCATAGGTGGGGTAGGGGCCCTGAACGCCCGGCAGCTGCAGGAGTTGCTTACCAGCCCGGCCTGAGGCGAAGGCGCCGTGAGCCCTCACGCAAGCCAACCCCACCAGTAACGCGCTAATGAGGGCCGGTAAGCATGGCGTTGCGTCTTTTAAGCGGGGCTACTGCTGGCTGCTCCGCGAAGAGCTGGAGCAGCTGCCGCCTTTATCGGAAAGGTCCGTCAGGCTGGTGCCGCCCTTCATGTCGCCGGTTGTCTGGTTTTGAAGGCGTCGGGGTGGTGGCCGGCGGCAAGCTCGACATAACTTTTGCGCCGGGCCGCTACGTACCCTTCCGGTATCCCGTCCTTTTTCAGCCATGATGAAAGTGGTAGTTGCCGCCTGGCTTACCTGCTGCCTGCTGCTTACCGGCCCCCTGGCTCAGGCCTGCCGGGTATGCCGGCCGCGGGTACAGGCCCAGATTCATACCCCCGACTATACCACTAACCTGCTGGTGCTGCTGTTGCCGGTGGGGCTGGTGCTGCTCATCGGGCTGGGCTTGTTTTTCGCGCCGGCCCTCAAATCTCGTCTTACCTCTACCCCCCGCCCATGACCCAACCTCAACCCCTGCACCGCACTCCCCTGATTGCGGCTGGCCTGCTGCTGGGCGCTGGCCTGGGCGGCTTTGTTGATGGCATTGTGCTCCACCAGATTCTGCAGTGGCACAACATGCTTTCCAACCAGCTCCCCCCCGATAACCTGGTGGCCGCGAAAGTGAATATGTACTGGGACGGGGTGTTCCATGCGGCTGTGTGGGTACTCACGGCCATTGGGCTGCGGGTGCTGTGGGCCGCCAGCCGCCGCCCCGATGTGCCATGGTCGGGCCGGACGCTGGTGGGCGGGCTGCTGCTGGGCTGGGGTTTGTTTAATGTGGTAGAAGGCCTGATTGACCACACCATTCTGGGGCTGCACCACGTGTACGAGTACACCGAACAGAAAATGCCCTGGGATATGGCCTTCCTGGCGTTTGGGCTCCTGCTGCTGCTGGCCGGCTGGGCCCTGGTCCGGGCCGGGCGCGCCGATACGGCCCCCCGAACGGCCTACGGCGCCTAACCCATGGCTACCCTGCTCCTGAACCCAGAGCCCGCCGCTCCCACCTACCATATTGGCTGCTCGGGCTTTCACTACCGGCACTGGCGGGGCGCATTCTACCCCGAGAAATTGCCCCAGCGCAGGTGGTTCGAGTTTTATCAGCAGCACTTCCGGACGCTGGAGCTGAACGTGACGTTCTACCGCTTTCCCCAGCTTTCGGCCCTGGAAAGCTGGTATCAGCAAAGCCCACCCGATTTTCAGTTTTCGGTGAAGGCTCCGCGCCTAATTACCCACTACAAGCAGTTTCACGACTGCGCTCAGCTGCTGGCCGATTTCTACGGCACCGTGCAGGAGGGCTTGCGTGAGAAGCTGGGGCCGGTGCTGTTTCAGCTGCCCCCGCGCCTCACTTACTCCGAGGAGCGCCTGGCTCGCATCACCGACAGCCTTGACCCGGCTTTCCGGAACGTGGTGGAGTTCCGGCATCCTAGCTGGTGGTTGGGCCACGTGTACCAGGAGCTGGCCCGGCGGCGCATTGCCTTTGTGGGCCAGAGCCATCCGGCCCTGCCCGATGAGGTAGTCACCAACACCCAACTGCTTTACTACCGCTTTCACGGCACGCCGGAGCTGTATAAGTCGCCTTACCCTGAGGAGTTTCTGCGGCGAGTGCACCAGGAAATAGAAGCCGCTGGTCACGTTCAGGAAGCCTACCTCTACTTCAATAACGACATTGATGCGTCCGCCATCGGTAATGCCCGACAGATGCTGGCGCTAACCGGCGCCCAACGCTAGCGGGCCGCTAGTGGGGGTAGCGCCGCCGCCAGATCTTGAACCAGTGCTTGTTGGCCGGGTAGCTGCGGTGCGAGGTGGCGTTGTTGAACACCATAGCCACCACAAACAAAATCAGCACGCCCGACAGCACGGGACTCAGCACGTAGAGGTAGCCCAGGGCCTTAAGCTTCTCGGAACCTACCACGGCCATTAGGGCTGTGGCTCCACCCGGCGGGTGCAGGGTGCGGGTTATCTGCATAAGCACAATAGCCAGCGAAACGGCCAGGGCCGCCGTTAACCACAGCGGGGCGGGTAGCAGTTGCTGCACCGTAACGCCCACCAATGCACTGACTACGTGCCCGCCTATAAGGTTGCGGGGCTGGGCCAGAGGACTGTTGATGTGACCATAAATCAGAACCGAGGAGGCTCCGAAGGAAGCAATCAGAAACAGGTTGTCGTAAGGGGGCAGGAAGGCGCTGTTCAGCCATCCCAGCAAGCCAATACCCACAAACGAGCCCAAGAAGGTCCAGAGGTGCTCCTGATAATCAAAAAGGGTTTCCTGGTAAAAGATGTAGCGCGCCCGGCGCATGCGTTGTCTGAGCTTTTCTCGCATGGCAAATCTGTACGCGCGCAAAAGTACTGGCCGCCGGGCCGTTTTGCACCACACAGGCCCGGTGGGCGGGCTTCAGCCGCAGGCTGTGGCTGCTACCAGGGCGCGCCCTCTTCTAGGATTTATCTGATTAAAAATTTATCTTAAACTTATGCAAAACACTTAATCACAGCTCGCTATGGACACAAGACCAAGAAGATACATGGGCCTGGGCTACCGGCTGGCCCATATGCCCTGGTGGGCCTACGTGCTCGTGATTATGGGAGTGTACCTGATGGGCTGGGTAATGCGCCTGACGGGAGTTATTCCCGGGCACTAACCCGCGTGGCCTTCAGCTACCTCAACCACAAACCCGGTTTGGGCCAGCGTGCGAGCTGCCCCAAACCGGGTTTGTGCTGCCGGCAGGGGTAGGCAGCCGCTAGCGGCTGCCGGCGGGCGGGGGCGCCAAGTGCTGTAGCAGCAAGTACAGCATGTGGTAGATTTCCTGGAGCTGCGCGGTATCCGTAATGCCTTCTTCCTTCGTGAACGTGAGGAGTATTTCCGCTTCGGGCTCGTGGTGGGCGGGGGCTAGCGTCAGGCGCAGCGGCTGGTACTTAAGCAGCGTGGCCCGTACGCTGGGCTCGGTCAGCAGGGTCCGGAGGGCAGCGGCATCGTTGGTAGTGATGATGAAGGCCGCATCCAGCTCGGGGTCGTGCAGCTCCACGTCCGTCAGGCCCAGGAGCTTGCCCAGCTCGTGCACCCAGTCCTGCTCGTGCAGGGCAAAGTGCAGGGTGGGGCGGCCGGGCACCACCGTGGTTAGCGTAGTTAGCTCGTAGCCACCCTCAAACCCGCCGCCCAGGTCTATATCCAGCCCAAACTGCGTGCGGTAGCCACCGTGCAGAAGCTCGGCCTGATATTCGTATTGGTTTCCATCCTGAGCCAGGTCGGCGGCTACCTGTTGCCACAGCTGGACTTCTGTGTCGGCGGAGTATGTGCGCGGAGGGTTCATATGCAGCGGAAAACGGGAAGAAACAGTTAAAGGAACATACTCAGCCCTAGCTCCGAAAGTTGCTGAGAGGCCGCTGCCCCTCTAGTAACCCCGTGCTAGTTGCACCTGGTTTTCCAGGGCCTCGTGCTGGCGCAGGTGCCGCAGGTTGCGCAGCAGGATATCTACTTTGCCCTCATCCTCGCCGGGCTGCCCGCCCCCACTGTGCTGGGTAAGCAGCACGCGCGGCAGGCTCCAGAGCGGACTTTCGACCGGCAGGGGCTCCTGGGCCGTTACATCCAGCACGGCTCCGCCCAGCCGGCCGGTGCGCAGGGCCTCTATCAGGGCCGGCTCGTCGGTGGTAGTGCCGCGGCCCACGCTGGCGTAAAGCGCATCCGGGCGCATGGCCGCAATCAGCTCGCCCGAGAAAAAGCCTTTGGCGCTGCCGGGCAGGCAGTTTACCACGATGTCGGCGGAGGGGAGGGTCGCCCGCAGCTCCTGCTCGGAGTGCAGCTGAGCCTGCGAATCGGTGCGGGCCAGGAACTGCACCGTGCAGCCAAATCCTGTCAGCTGCTGCGCTACCGCCTGTCCAATGGTTCCGCGGCCCAGAATAATAACCTGCTTGCCGCGCAACAGCCCCAGTTGAGGGCGCAACGGCGCCCCTACCCACTGTTTTTGGGCCTGCAGCACCGCCAGCTCCGGTATGTAGCGCAGCAGGCCCAGCACACCTGCCACCATGGTTTCGGCGCAGGGCCAGGCAAAGAAGTCACCCATATTAGCCACCGGGCAGGCCAGGGCTACCCCCTGGTACTGGTCAATCCCGGCCGAGTCGATTTGCCAGAACTGCAGCTGGGGCGGGACGGACTGCAGCCATTCGGGGGGCGGGTTTCCCAGCAATATATCAGCTGTATCCAGGGCTGGGCGCTGGTCGGCGGGGGCCAGCCCGGTACGGAAGGTTGCCCGCACATCAGGCGGCAGTTGCCGGAGCAAGTAGGCACGGGCCGCCGCGTTCAGGTTGGAGTAAACGAATAGGTGCATGGTATCCATAATCGGGGGTTAGCTGTCAGGGTTGCACAGCCGGGCTCAGTTTGCGGGCGCCGGAAGCTACGGCTGTGGCCGTGGGTGGGTCAATTAGAGCAACAGCAGGTTTTGCTTCCTGCGGGAAAATATCCTCGGCCGGCCTGCCGCCAAGAGCAGCCTCTATGGCACCCGCGTTGGCCTGTAAGCTTTGGGGTAGGCTATCAGCTAAGCAAAAGAGAAGGCCCCAAGCTACATAGCCTGGGGCCTTCTCTTTTGACTGGTTGGTTCTATTGATTAGTCGCGGCGCGAATACTGCTCGTAGCGCACCGGGTCTTTCTTCTTGTCCTTTTTGCGACCCAGCAGGCCACCGGCGGCAGCGCCGGCTGCCGTACCTATAATGGCTCCTTTGGTACCGCCTACCACGGCCCCGGTAACGGCACCGGCCCCGCCACCAATGGCGGCACCTTTGGCTTTCTTACTCCAGGTTTTCTTGGGCTTGGTTTGCGCTTCGGCATCCGAAACTACTACCGTGCTTTCCATCACAAACAAGGCCGAAAGCATAGCCGCATATATTTTGAGCGTTTTCATGGAATCTATGATTAAAATCCTGAGAGGATGATGTTTGGCTTTTTTAACGAAGCCTTAAAACGCAGGTTTCAAACTGGTCATAATTTTGCACGCAGTTCTGTTGCATGCTATAGCAAAATGCTATATAGAAGCTGAGCTATAAAAATGCCCCCAGACTAGCAGTCTGGGGGCATTTTTATAGCTCAGGCAAACGAGCAGTGCTTGGCCTTACTTCAATGGTTCGGCCGGGCTGGCTTTCTTCACGTAGGTGTCCAGCCACGTATTCATTTCCCAGAGCATGTGCATGATAGACTCGCGGGCGGCATAGCCGTGCGACTCTGCGGGCAGCACCACGTAGCGCACCGTGGCGCCGTGGCCTTTTAGGGCGTTATAGAACCGCTCACTCTGGATGGGGAAGGTGCCGGAGTTGTTGTCGGCCTCGCCGTGAATCAGCAGAATCGGGGTTTTGATTTTGTTGGCGAAGTTGAAGGGAGACATGGCGTTGTACACCTCCGGCGCTTCCCAGAACGTGCGTTCCTCACCCTGGAATCCGAAGGGCGTGAGGGTGCGGTTATAGGCGCCGCTGCGAGCAATACCGGCCTTGAACAAGTTGGTGTGAGCCAACAGGTTGGCCGTCATAAAGGCGCCGTAGCTATGGCCCATGACAGCCACCCGGTTCGGGTCCACCACTCCCAGGCGCTTGCCTTCGTCAATGGCCGCCTTCGCCGAAGCCGTCAACTGCTCCACGTACGTGTCGTTGGGCTGCTTGGCGCCTTCACCCACAATCGGAATGCTGGTGCCCTGCAGTACGGCGTAGCCCTGCGTCACCCAGAATACCGGCGAGCCCCAATTGAGGCGGGCAAACGTGTAGGGAGAGCCCTTCACCTGGCTGGCGTCTTTCTTATCCTTGAACTCCACGGGGTAGGCCTCCATTAGGGTAGGCAGGGGACCATCCTCCTTCTTGTAGTTGGGCGGCAGGTACAGATTGGCGGTCAGCTCTACGCCGTCGGCACGCTTGTACTTAAGCACCTGCTTCTGCAGGTTGCCTAGGCTGGCGTACGGGTTCGGAAACTTGGTAAGGGGCGTTACCTTCAGGCTCGGAGCATCGCGCAGGTAGTAGTTGGGCGATTCCTGCGGCGACTCGCGGCGCGTTACAAATACGCGCTTGTTGGCGTCGAGAATGGTAACCGGCATCTCGTAGTACGGGGCCTCGGAGCGCCACCAGCGCAGGCTCTTTTTGGTGCGTACGTTCAGCTCATCAATAAAGGGCCGGTCCCCTTCCGGCGAAGCGCCAACCCCGATCAGGTACACCACGTCGCCGGTACCGTCGGTGTGCAGCACGTAGCGGCCCTGGGCGTTGCGGCGCAGGTAGGGCGAGCCCGGGTGCGTGTAGGTATCCTGGGAGGAGCGCTCGAACAGGGGCGTCAGGGACGTTTTAGTGGCCAGGTCCAGGGTCCAGGTGGTTTCCTTGCGGTCAGCCCAGCGGTAGCCTTCCACCAGGGCCAGCTTATCGTTGCCCCAGTGGATGTCGCGGAAGCGCAGGGGTAGGGCCGCCAGCTCCTGGGGTTGCCCATCGAAGGGGGCAGCCAGGCCGTACAGCTTGTCGCGCACGGCAGCCTCTGTTTTAGGGTTGCCGCCATCCTGGGCTTCTACCCAGAACGCGGTGTTGGGGGCATCCTCGCGCCAGCCAAACTGACGGGGACCGGTGGGCACGGCGTCAAAGCTGGTGGGCACGTTGTCGGCCAGCGGCACTTCGGCCAGCTCCTTTACCACCAGCCCTTCCAGGTTCAGAATATCTACCCGCTGGGGGAAGCTGCTGACGGGCAGGGTGTAGGAGTAGGGACGGTGGCGGGTGCGCACCATCACGTAGCGGCCATTGGGAGCGGGCAGGGCCTGCTGAATAATACCGGGCTGGCCCAGCGGGGCCATGCGCCCATCCAGGCCTACTTTCACTACCTGCGCCAGGGCGTAGTAGTCAAACAGGCGCTCGTCGATGGGGCTTTTCAGCAAGTCCTGGTAGGTGCGGGCTCCGGCCGTCTTGCCGATGTTCTGCTGAATGGCCGGGCCTTTGGGGGCCTCGGTGGCGCTGGGCGCTTCGCCACGGCCGCCCACTACGGCGCGGGCAATAATGGTTTTATTGTCAGAAACCCACTCGAAAGGAGTACCAAATACGCTGTTCAAAAACAGATTGGGCACCAGCCGGGCCGAGGCCGAGGCCACATCAGCAATCCACAGCTCTACGTGGTTGTTGGTGGTGTGGGTAAAGGCAATTTTGGTATTGTCCGGCGACCATTGCACGTCGCTGATGCGGGCATTGGCCGGCAGGCCGGTAATCAGCAGGTCTTTGCCGTCGGGCAGCTGCCGCAGGCGTAAGGAAGAGGCGTAAGAAGCCCGGCTGCTGCCGTTGGTGCGCGGGTTAATGCGCAGCCCGGCCAGACGTAGCTCGGGTTGGCTGAGCTCAGCAATGGTGGGCATATCCTGTACGTCCATCACCAGCATCCATTGACCATTGGAGGCAAAGCTGACGCGGGGGGTAGGCGGGGCTTCGGCAAGCGCTGCAATGGCGCGGGGCGGAGTCTGGTAGGGCAGATCCTGCGCCGCTGCCAGGCCCATGGTACCCACGCAGAGGGCCAGGGTAAGTCGAAGTATCTTCATAGAAAGAGGTAAGCAACAGAAAATTACCACAAAGGACGGTACAATCCGGCAGATTTTCTAAAGGATGTGCAACTCTACTCCGCCAGATTCCGTAGCTGCCGGCTTAACGCGCCCAAAAAAACGCCGAACCTCTGCGGAGCGCAGAAATCCGGCGTGTAGTGCTGGGCTCGGGCCTGTAAGCCGCCCTAATGATTGACAGGAACCTCAATCAGAAGGAAGTGACTTTCGGCCTCCACCTGAATAGCCACGGCATCGGTTTCCCAGAGGCCGAGACTTTCGCGGGGCCCCACGGCCTGCCCGTTTGCCGTTAGCTGGCCTTCCATCAGGAAAAGAAATACGCACTTGTTGAGCGGGTTCAGGCGGTATTCCACCGTCTGGCCGGCCTCGAACAGGCCCAGGCTGAGCTTGGCGTTCTGGTTGATCCAGCAGTGCGCCGTGCCTTCCTCATTGCTGACGATGGTGGTGAGCTGGTTGCGGCGCTTTGCCCGGGGGAAGTGGCGGCGCTGGTAGCGCGGCGTTACGTTCTGGAGCTTGGGCTCAATCCAGATTTGCAGAAAATTGACTTCCTCCTGCCCGATGTTGTGCTCTTCGTGCCGCAGCCCCGAGCCGGCG
The DNA here is from genome assembly GCF_006352025.1 of Hymenobacter sp. DG01. NCBI lineage: Bacteria > Pseudomonadati > Bacteroidota > Cytophagia > Cytophagales > Hymenobacteraceae > Hymenobacter > Hymenobacter sp. DG01. The sequence continues at coordinate 2,903,534 of NZ_CP040936.1, read as the reverse complement.
CTCATAATCTGCACCCAGTCCTGGGTTACCTCCTCGGAGTAGCCCAGCGAGTCCTTGTGGTTCATGTGTCCGGCCAGCATCACGGAAATAATTTCCATGTTGGCGTGGGCGTGCAGGCCAAACCCGTGGCCGGGCTTCACGAAGTCATCGTTGAAGACGCGCAGCAGCCCGAAGCCGGCCCGCTCGGGGTTGGCGTAGGAGCCGAAGCTGAGAGAAAAGTGGCTTTGCAGCCAGCCAATGTCCTTCAGGCCGCGGTCGGAGGCTGGGGTGTGGCGGTACGGCATGGGTTAGGCAGGTAGCTGGTGGTGAAAGGCAATTTCGTGGAGGGCCTTACGCTGGCGCGGTGTCTTTTCCCGGCTCAGGAACGGCTCCTCCAATTGTTCGGCGGTGCCAAGGTAGCCCAGGGCAATAAAGGTTACGGGCTGCAGGGTTTCGGGTAGCTGAAATACCTCGCGGGTCTTGGCCGCGTCGAAGCCGCCCATAAAGTGGCCGTGCAGGCCCAGGGCCGTAGCTTCCAGAATCAGGTTGCCATTGGCCAGGCCCAGGTCGTGCAGGGCGGCGCCGTTGGGCGTGCCATTATCGTAGTGAGTTTTGGCCAGGGCCAGAATCAGCACGGGCGCGTGTTTAGCCCAGGGCTGGTTGCCGGGCAGCAGGCAGTCCACCATTTTCTGAAAGGTTTCCCCATCGGCGTGGTGGGCGTAGATGTAGCGCCAGGGCTGCTCGTTCATGGCGCTGGCGGCCCAGGAAGCGGCCTCAAATACCTGCTGCAGCGTTTCGGGTGCTACGGGGTAGCTGGCAAAAGCACGGGGGCTCCAGCGCTTGCGAATGGTTTCCAGTACGGGAAACGTGGTGGGAGCGTGTTTCATAACTGACAGAATTGCGCCAAGTAATTGCGCTGACTAAAAAATAAAGGTGGCTGCCGGCCCTACCCGCAAGCTGGTAAGAAAGCCGGCCTCGAGGAAAGCAGCCGCCTACCCCCGGCAGACCCAGTAACACCTGAAACGCCCGGAGGTTGGCGCCGATACCGGCAAGGCCCCGGCTACTACAAGCTCATGGGGACTTCCATCAGCAGCAGGCGCGCGTTGGAAGTCGCCTGCATCGTGAAGCCATCCGTGTCCCAGAGGCCCAGGCCGTCGCGGCGGTGCAGGGCTTGGCCGCCTACCGTGGCGTCGCCTTCCAGCACAAACACATACACGCCGTTGCCCTGCTTCTTCACCTGATAGTCGGCGGCAAAGCCCGCTTCAAAATCGGCCAGATGGAACCACGCATCCTGATGAATCCAGACGCCCGCGTCGGTGGGGTCAGGCGACAAAACCTGCTGGAACTGGTTGCGGCGGTCCGCAGCCTGGAAGGTTTGCTGATCGTAGCGGGGCGTTACGTTGCGCTTGTTCGGGAACACCCAGATCTGCAGAAACTTCACTTCTTCATGCGGACTGTGGTTTTTCTCGCTGTGGGCAATGCCCGTGCCGGCACTCATCACCTGCACGTCGCCGCTGCGGATAATACCGTGGTTGCCGGCGCTGTCCTTGTGCTCCAGCGTGCCGGAAAGCGGAATGCTGATGATTTCCATATTGTCGTGGGGGTGGGTGCCGAAACCCATGCCGCCCGCCACGGTATCGTCGTTCAACACCCGCAGCACCCCGAAGTGTACCCGCTCGGGATTGTGGTAGCCGGCAAAGCTGAAGGTATGGTAGGAGTTGAGCCAGCCGTGGTTGGCGTGCCCGCGCGAAGCGGCCGTATGAAGAAGCGTTTGCATAAAAGAAGCGACTTGGAATGAGTACCTGGTGGGAATCGTATGTACATACATAGATTGTGGGCCAAAGATTCACCTCTCGCTATACATTTGCAAGCGGCGACCCCCATGCACGCAGGTCGCGGAGTAGTAAACTCATCTGATAGCCAAGTAGGTAGCGCGGACGAGCGGGTAAAATAAAATATTGTGCCCGATAGCTATGCACCGGGCCCTATACATAAGTGCGTGCCGACTGAACAAGCCCCGCGCAACGGAAGCTTTCTGCTGGGCAAGTCACTGGTACCAGTAGGGGCTAAGTGCCGTGCGTTCTGGTAGCGTATAATGAGCTTATTATTAGGGGCAAAGGGCGACGCGTCGTGCAAGGGCAGCCGTAGGCTAACGCAGCAAGACCGATATGCTATGGCCCGTATCAGGGCGGGTAGTACCTTGCCGGGGTTATGCTCCAGTGGCCTGATTTTCCTGTTGTCTCCCGGCTGGCTCCTACCCCCAGCGGTTTTCTGCACCTGGGCAATGCCATCAACTTCACCCTGACCTGGCTGCTTACACGTCGGGCGGGTGGGGTGCTGCACCTGCGCATTGATGATCTGGACCGCGCCCGGTTCCGGCCCGCCTACCTCGAGAATATCTTCCGGACCCTGGAGTGGCTGGGCCTCGACTATGACCACGGCCCCGCGGGCCCCGAGGACTTCGAGCGTTACTTCTCCCAGCAGCATCTGCTGTCTGCCTACGAAGCCGTGCTGCAGGCGGCAAAGCAGGCCCACCCCGGCGTGTTTTACGCCTGCCGCTGCTCCCGCACCGACCTGGCTCGCCTGGCCCGCCCCGATGGCTGCTACCCCGGCACCTGCCGCCACTATTCCCTACCCCTCGCTACGCCTCAAACCGCATGGCGCGCCCTCGTGCCGCCAGCTACCACGGTGCATTTCCCCGACCTGCTTCAGGGGCCGGTAACAAGTCATCTGGATACAGCGCTGGGCGACTTTGTAGTGCGCAAGAAGGACGGAGCCGCCGCCTACCAGGTGGCCTCCGTGGTGGACGATGTACGCCTGGGCGTTACGTTGGTGGTGCGCGGACAGGATTTGCTGCCTAGCACGGCCGCCCAGCTCTGGCTGGCGCAGTATCTGCCCGGGCAGGAAGCGTTTAGGAGTACCCGGTTTCTGCATCATGGGCTGGTGCTTGATGAGAGCGGGCAGAAGCTGTCGAAATCGACGCAGGCGGGCGGGCAGCGTGGCATTGTGGAGGAAGCAGGCTCCCCACAGGTGGTGTACGGGGCCGTAGCACGGCTGCTGGGACTGGCCCCAGCGGTCGGCCAGTCGTTGGCTGGTTTGCTGGCCGAGCTACACCCCGGCGCATAAAAAAGCCCCTCTGGCAACCAAAGGGGCTTTTTTTAGGAAAGTTACGCAGCCTTAGTTCTGAACAATGGCTTTGTTGGTGAGGCGCTCCGTGGAAGGAATGGGCCAGATGTAGTTACCATCGGTGGGCTGCACGGCGCTGATGGTGGCTTTGCCCGGAATAGGAGCCAGCAGGCGCATAATGTCGTTGTTGCGCAGGCCCTCACCCAGGAACTCAATCCGGCGCTCCAGCAGAATAGCGTCAATGATGCTGAAGGTGCTGCTGAAGCTGGCCGCCGTATATACGCCGTCCGGGTTGGAGCGGCCCCGTACCGCGTTCAGCAGGGCCAGAGCCTGGGCGTCGGAGGCGTTGGCGCGGGCGCGGGCTTCGGCCAAGTTCAGGAGCACCTCGGCGTAGCGAATAACCGGGGCTTTATCCGTGTAGGGCGAGCCAGTGGGGTACTTCTTGTTCAGGAAGGGGGTAGTACCTACCACCGTCACGAAGGAGGTACGACGGGCATCCGTGGCGGCAAAGCGGGCGTCGCCCAACACGCCGTTGGGATTGAGGCTGTACTCGCTGGAGAAGTAGAAGCCCAGCTGGTTCTGCGTACCCGGCGCATCCTGCGCCGTGGCCGGGAAGCCCAGAATGGTTTCGGCTGTTTCCTGAGGCGGGGCAAACACGGCGGCCACGGACGGGCTCAGGGCATGGGCTACCCCTGAAGTAGCCGTGAAGGGTGCCGTGGCGGATACAATCTTGTTGGCTTCCGTTATTACATCGGTGTAGCGGCCCATGCTCAGGTACACCCGCGTTTTGAGGGCAATGGCCGTGTTGCGGTGGGCGCGGGTGGTGTTCAGGGCCGGCGTACCTTGAGTCAGGGGCAGGTTTTGCTCCGCGAAGTTCAGGTCGGCCAGAATCTGCTCGTACACCTGGGCCACGGTGCTGCGGGCCAGCTCGTTATTATCCTGGCCGGTTTCGCCTTTCAGGCGCAGGGGCAGGCCGAGCTTGCTGCCGTTGCCGTCGGCGTAGGGCCGGGCGTAAAACTGCAGCAGCGAGTAGTAGGCCAGGGCCCGGAGCAGGCGCGCCTCGCCCTGGTAGCCCAGCGACGTTTTGGTGGCAAAGTCGGCCGGGAAGGCTGGGGCTACAAACTTGCCGCTGTTGGCCGCCATGCCGTCCAGAAACACGTTGATCTGGTTGATGGCCTGGTAGGCAGAGTTCCACAGGTTAATGACATCGTTCTGCGAGGCTTCCGTGAGCGTGTGCTGCCACACGGCCGTGCCGGTTACCAGGTTAGAGCCCTGGTTGATAAAGTCGTTGGCCCGGATGTCGCCGTACACCTGGTAGCGGCCCCCCAGAAAGCTGCCCGATTTCATGTAGTCGTACAGGTTATTTACCTGCAGGCTGATGCGGGCGGGCGTATCAAAGGCCACACCGCTGAACAGGGAGGTTTTGGGGGCCGGCTCCAGCAGGTCTTCGTTGCAGGAAACCGTGCCCAGACCCAGCAGAGCGGTGCAAATGCCTACTGTAATTTTATGCTTGAATGTCTTCATCAGAGACAGAGGAAATTAGAAGCCAATGTTGAAACCTACCGTGTACGTGCGCGCCTGACCCACCGAGTTGCGGTCAACCCCGGCGCCGGTGTTGGCGTTTTGACCAGCCCCGGTGTTGGTTGAAATTTCGGGGTCGATGCCGGAGTACTTGGTCAGCAGGGCCGCGTTCTGCACCTGCACATAAAAGCGGGCCGTGCTCAGGCCGCCCAGGCGGGTAAGCAGCCCCTGGTTGAGGGTGTAGCCCAGGGACACGTTCCGCAGACGGGCAAAATCGCCCTTCTCCACGTTCGACGACAGAATCAGGGCCGAGCCGTTCGAGACGTTGTCGCCGTACACCAGGCGGGGCCACTTGGCGTTGTCGGGGTTTTCCGGCGTCCAGCGGTCCTTAATATCTACCTCGTTATTCCAGAAGCGCTGGTCGTGCAGGCCGGATTTAGTGCCGTTGTAGATGTAGTTGCCGCCCGAGAACTGGATAAAGATGCCCAGGTCGAAGCCGCCGTAGCGGAAGGTGTTGTCGAAGCCGCCGTACCAGGTAGGCAGCACCGGCCCGAACAGCACCCCATCAACCGACTGCGAAGGCGCTGTGGTGTTCTTGCCGTCTATGGTGGTCCAGCCCGTAGAGCCTACACCAGTAGTACCTAAGTGGTTGTACTGCACCACGGTGGTAGTGCCGTCCGCATTCCGCTTTTCCACCATGCGCTGCCCGTTGGCCGGGTTCACGCCCAACGACTTCACCGCCAGGATTTCGCCCACTGAGCGGCCTACCTGCGTGAAGTTTACGGTTTCTAGGGAGGTAGCCGTGGCCAGGCGCTGGCCTTCGGTGGCCAGGCGCAGCACCTTGTTTTTCAGAGTGGTCAGGTTGCCGCTCACCGACCAGTTGAACTTGGGCTTGCTGATGGCATTGAAGCGCAGGCTTACTTCCATGCCCGTGTTCTGCATGGAGCCCACGTTAGCGAAAATCTGGTTGCCCGGAATGCCCTTTGAGGGGGCCTGAGGTACGCCCAGAATCAGCCCGTCCACCAGGTTTTTGTAGTAGCCTATGTCGCCCTGAATGCGCTCATCCAGAATAGCGAACGACATTCCCACGTCGGTTTTCTTGCTGGTTTCCCACGACAAGCGGGTGTTGCCGGCGTTGCTGTAGAACAGGGTGGGGGAGGCCCCGTACAGGCCCGAGGAGTACAGGTTCAGGGAGGGGAAGTCATCGGCAATGGCGCTGTTGCCCACCTCGCCGTAGCTGCCGGTCAGCTTCAGGAAATTCACCTTGTTCAGCAAGCTGGAGTTTTTCCAGAAATCCTCTTCCGAAATGGCATAGCCCACCGATACCCCGTAGAAGTTACCCCACTTCTGAGCCCAGGCCGAGTAGCCGTCGCGGCGGAAGTTGATGGCGGCCAGGTACTTCTTGTTGAAGTTGTAGTCGGCTCGCCCGAAGTACGAGAGCAGGTAGTTTTCGCCCTGGTAGTTCCCATCCACGGCCACGTTGGTAAAGTTGCCCTGGAACGTGTTAAAGAAGATATCGGCTACCCCCGTGCGGCTGGCGCCCCAGCGGTCAATGGTGGTGCGCTGCTGCTCGGTGCCGGCCAGCAGCGAAATGTTGTGCTTGCCACCCAGGCTGGCATCGTACTGGGCCGTGTTCTGCCAGTTCCAGCGCTTGTTGGTGCGGTAGTAGTTCAGGGCCTGGCCCCCGGGTACGTAGCCGTCGCCGCCCTGGGAGGTGTAGAAGGCCTGGTCTTCGAAAGCAATGTTATAGATACCGAAGTTGGTGCGCACGCGCAGGCCTTTCAGTACTTCCAGGGTGGCGTTTACGCTACCCTGAATTTCGCTGCCCTCCGAGCGGAAGTAGTTGTTTTCGATGTCCACTACCGGGTTGTAGTAGCTGACGATGAGGGGAGTGCCGGTGGTGGGGTTGATGTTGGCCCCCGGGCCCAAACCGCCGTTGCCGTAGGCCGTGGCTACGTTGTAGCTGCCATCCGGATTGAAGGCAGGTACGTTGGGCGGCAGCACCAGCGGCAGGCGGCCCAGGCCGGCTGTCCCGAAGGCTCCATCCCCCACGGAACCCGAGTTGGGCGAGGCGTTGCGGGTGTTGGAGTAGCCAATGCGGGCGCCAATGCTGAGGCGGGAAAACACCTTATGGTCGATGTTGAGGCGCGCCGAGGCCCGCTTAAAGGAGTTGCCCTCCAGCATGCCCTTTTGATCGGTGTACCCAACGGAGGTGTAGTACGTGGTTTTGTCGGTACCGCCGCTGAAGTTCAGGTTGTTGGAGCTGGAGAAGCCCGTGCGGTAAATGTAGTCGTACCACTTGGTATCCACGGGGTTGCCGCTGCCATCGAGGGTAGGCTTGAAGCCCTCCACGTTGGTAGCCGGCTGCCCGATGGCGGCGCGGTTGGCGTTCAGGTTCCGGACGGCCTCGTTCTTGATGCTGATGTAGTCCGAGGCGTTCAGAATGTCGTAGAGGCGCACCGGCTCCGACCAGCCCACCCACGAGTCGAGCGAGATTTTGCTCTGGCCTTTTTTGCCGCGCTTGGTGGTTACCAGAATCACGCCGCCTGCCGCCCGCGAGCCGTAGATGGCCGTGGCCGAAGCATCCTTCAGCACCTCCACGCTCTCAATGTCGTTGGGGTTGATGTTGCTGAGCGGGTTGTTGGGCACGCTGCCCACGGCCGAGCTGTTGCCGCTAAAGGCCGGAATCCCATCGATAACGAACAGGGGGGCCGAGTTCAGGCTGATAGAGTTTACGCCCCGGATGCGGATCACCGGCGGGTTGTTCAGCACCCCGTTGGGGGTAGTGATGTTGACACCCGCGGCCTGCCCCTGCAGGGCCTGCTCGAAGCTTTGTACCGGCTTGTTGGCAATCTGGGCGGCGCTTACCGTGGCTACCGAGCCCGTCAGGTCGCGGCGCGACTGGGTGAGGCCGTAGCCTACCACCACTACCTCATCGAGGCCAGTAGCACTGGAACTCAGGGTAACGTTGATGGAAGACTGCCCGCCAATAGCCACTTCCTTAGGAGCGTAGCCAATGAACGAATACACCAGCGAGGACGTGGACGCTGGCACCGAAATAGAATAGCGGCCGTCACTGTCCGTGGAAGTGCCCTGCGAGCCTCCCTTCACGATAACCGTAACGCCCGGCAGACCTGCCCCATCCGTTCCAACGACCCGGCCCGAAATAGTCTGGGTCTGAGCCCAGGCTTCCTGACCAGTAAGTGCCAATGCTACCAGAGGGCACAAGAGTAAAGCTTTCTTCATACTTGCGTATTTGATTATGAAAAAACTCATGTATCGGGACGAATAAACGCCAGATCATTAATCAAAACAAAGTATGTATGAACTTATTTCAACAATCAAGGCGTTTTGACACAATAATTAGTTGTGTATATGTATTCATGTATTTTGCATAAAATATAGTCTTATTAAAATAATACCCCGCTACTGCATTTTCATGAGTAGCGGGGTGCAAAAGGGAAATAATGCCCCAGACAAGCTCAACAAGCACATCGGCCTACAAACAGCCGGTACCCTAAGGCATATGGCAGAGGGAAAGGACAAGAGTTTGATTTATAGGAGTTAACCGGGAACAAAGGACGGTAATCTTACTTCAGGTCTTTTTTAAACTCTTCGGCCCAGTGGTCGGCCAGGCGGGTGGGCTCCGGCAGCTTATACCCGCGCAGGCAAGCCAGCGTGAGGCGGGTAGCCGTGGCCTGGTCGCAGCGGTGGCCGGGGCTCACGAATAATGGGTTCACCTTGTCTTTACTGCGAATGACCTCTCCTAATAGCTCCCCGTTTTTGTCGGTAAGGGGCGAGAGGCTGCCTTTAGTAAGGGCCGGCTCCTGATAGGTGCCGGTAAGCTTCTGCTTAGCTACTCCAAACGTAGGCACATCGAGCATGACGCCCAGGTGGGCGGCAATACCCATGCGGCGTGGGTGGGCAATACCGTGGCCGTCCACCATAATCACGTCGGGCTGGTGCCGGAGCTTTTCGTAGGCCAGCAGCAGGTTGGGGGCCTCGCGGAAAGACAACAGGCCCGGAATATAGGGCAGGGTTACGGGGCTGGTATGGTACACCCTCTCCACCACTTCGAGGGAGGGAAAACGCAGCACCACAAACACCGACAGCACCGTTTCGGGGGTAGGGAACGAGGAGTCGCAGCCGGCAATAAGCTGGGGCTCATGGGGCAAGGGCTCCAGCCGGACCAGAGTGCGCATTTCGTCTTGCTGGCGCGTGAGGTCACGCACGATGATGGGGTCGGGGGCTAGGCCGGGCGGGCGGTAGTAGGCCATGGGCAGAGGGGGGTAGGGCAAGTGAATGCTACTTCTACTACCCCGGCCGCAGCGGGGTTATCGGGCGCCTACCCCCTGGCTGGGCTACAACCCCGGTCGGCCACCTACGTTATTCTGGTCAACTACCTTTCCCTGCCATGTCTAAAGCTGAACAACCCGCCCACACCGGCAGCGGCCCATTTTTCGAGCGCCGCTACTGGGTAGATGTGCAGCACCCGCGCCAGTCGGCCTCCGAACTGCTGCAGCACATCAAAAGCCACCTGCCCGAATATGCCCCGGATTCCCTGGCCGACTTCGAGAAGAAACAAGGCCACGGCACTGGCCTGAACGTGGGCGACGAGTTTCATATCAAAATACTGGGGCCCTGGAATGGGGAGGTGCGCGTGACGGAAATAGGCCCCGACTTCTTTGAGCTGGCTACCCTCGAAAACCACCCCGAGGCTGGTCGCATCTGCTTCACGCTGCGCCCCCACGCCTCCCTGCCCGATACGCTGCGCTTCGAAATTCACTCGAAGGCCCGCTCCCGCGACGGGCTAGTGGCCCTGACCTACGACACGCTGGGTGTGGGCCGCAAAGTGCAGCAGCAAACCTGGGAAACGTTTTGCCAGCGCGTGGCCGAGCGCAGCGGCGGGCTTCAACTATGCCCCGTGCAGGTAGAAACCGTAAAGCAGGACACCACCGGAACCGAAGTAACCCACGATGCCTAAGCCGCCGCTTTATCAGCTCCAGAAGGCCCGCCTGGAGGCCTACACGAAGGCCGGCTACAACTTCGACCTGACCAAAACCAGTGAGTACACGCCCGAAAACGGCTGGCGCGTGGACGACTACGAAGCGGAGCTGCCCCTGGAAGCCCCCGGCCCCCCGGACCCGCACGGCTCCTGGGCGGCAGCCCGCGAGGTGCTGCGCAACTACACCTTCCCGCCTCCTGATCTGATTACCGGCATCTTCCTGCCCGATCAGCCCCTGGAGCAGCGCGTGATGGTGCTGCGGGGCCGCTTCCTGCTGTTCACGTTCTGGTTTGGGGTGCGCATCGGGGGCGTGACGGACGAGCGGCAAACGCTGCCCACCGGCGAGCAGGAGCAGGTGTGGGGTTACAATTACCGCACCCTGGAAGGCCACTTCGAGCGCGGGCAAATTGACTTCACCATCCATAAAAACCTGACCACGGGTCGGGTGCGGTTTCATATTCATGCGTTTTCGCAGACGGGCCGCATCAGCAACCCGTTTTACTGGATCGGCTTCCGGCTGTTCGGGCGCATGCTGCAGCGCAGGTTCGCCCACGAATCGATGCGGCGCCTGAAGGAGCAGGTGGCCGAAATGCTGCGCAAGGGCTGGCAGGCCCCGGCCCCACAGGATGCTCCGCCGGTACAGGTCGTTTCTGCCGAGCCCGGCGCCCAGGAGCAGCTTGATAAATCGCGCTGAGGCGAAGCGTAACCCTATTACAGCCGACTGTAGAGCACAATCCCCAGTACCACCAGGGTCATGCCCGCCCAGCTCAGGGGCGAGGGGAGTGGGGCACCCAGCAGCGTCACTTCAATAGCCACGGTGGTCAGCAGTTCCACCGACTGGGTAGCTTCCACGGCCCCGAGCAGGGTAGCATTCGGGCCGGCCAGGGCCAGGGCGTAGTAGAACAGCCCGGTGGCTACTACGCCGGCGAGCAGTGCCACTACAAAGGTGTAGCCCCACTGCTGCGGGGTAGGGCCCGGACCTGTAAGGCCGCCCCACACCGACACCAGCGCCCAGAACGGTAGGCTGCCCAGGGTAAGGCCCAATACCATCTGTACCGCCGAAACCCGCACCGGGGCCGTTTCCAGATATAGCAGCACTTTGCGGTTGGCGAGGGGATAGAGAAACGTGGACACGACGATCATGCCAAAGCCCAGCAGTGCCTTCGCTGAAAAGCCCTGGGTTACGTTTTCAACCTGCATTAGGAGCACGCCCACCACTACCACCCCCGCCATACGCAGGGCCGGCAGATTGAGCTTAGCGCGGTGGTCGGGGTAAATGAAGGGAGTAAGCAGCAGGCCCGAGAGCAGTACCAACTGGAAGGAGCCCGCTATCAGCCAGGCTGGGCTGAACTCGGCTGCCACGGCTACCAGCGAGTAGAACACACCAATGCCCACACTGCCCCACAGCACCCACAGCCGCCACGAGCCGCGCCAGAACCGCCAGAACCCCGCCCACTCGCCGCGCAGCAGCAGCCAGCCCGTCAGAATCAGGGCGGTGTAGGCGTAGCGTAGCACCGCCGTCCAAACCCAGGAGCCGCCGGTGGTAGCCATCAGGCGGTTGAGCAGGAAGGTGGAAGAAAACAGCATGGCCCCCAACGTAGCCAGCAGAATAGGGCGTAGCGGTTTTGGGGCGGCTGAAGAAGATGACGGCATGATATTCTTAGCGGCCAGAAGAAATGGCCTAGCAAAGCAACGGAAAAGAAAGAAGCCCACGGCCACCCGCGGAGGCAGGCCCTGGGCTGGCGCCCGGCGCTAAGCCAATAGAGGCTAGGCGTTTTCCACGGGTCGGCCGCCGTGTATCATGTCGGAGGTGATGCCGGGCTCGTGTGTCACTTCAGCGCGGAACACGCCCAGGATGTGCGCCACCACGAAGGCAATGACGAGGTACATGGAGGCATTATGAATTTCCTTGGCCGTATGCTCGATGCTGCGGAAGTAATCCTCGAACACGAGAATTAGGCCCGTAACTACCATCACGGCCAGTACTAGGTAGAAGGCGCGGTAGGAGTATCGCACCCATACGCCCAGCCCCACGGTAGGGTCGCCCTGGGCAGTGCGGGCCTTCAGGCGGGCCAGTTTGGCGGCGGTGCGTTGGCCGCCGCGCTGCCGGAAGCTCACCAGCACCCGGTAGGCCAGCACCACCGCCAGTGCCAGGCCCAGCCAGATGTGCCAGTCCCAGATGCGGTGCGAAACAATACGCGAGAGGCCGCGCAAGTCGGTAGGGCTCATCTGTACGCCTTTTTCGGCCAGTGCCTTGCTGAACTCTGGGGCCAGCGTTTTGGTCTTGACAATCACCGACAGAAATAGAATGGTCAGCAGCTGCGCCGAAACCAGGGCTGAGTTGGTCCAGTGCCAGATGCGCAGGCCCAGGGAGTTGCGTTTCAGGCCGGTTGTAGGCGGCGCTTGTTCAGTTTGGGGAGTCATAAACTACTGGTTGAGGGGAGTGGCAGAGCCGGGTAAGATATAGCACAACGCCAAGTTATGCGCAGCAAACACAACCGGTCGGCCCTCCGTGTTGCAGCTCCGGCCAAACCTTCCGTCCCTGAATCAGTTTAGAGGCTTCGCACTGATTTTTTTGCTACTCTACAACCAACCCTTCTCATGTCAGAAGCAAAAGGCTATGCCGCTCCGGCGGTAAACGCGCCCCTCGTACCCTTCGATTTCCAGCGCCGCGAGGTAGGCGCCCACGATGTACGCATCGAAATTCTGTTCTGCGGCGTGTGCCACTCCGATTTGCACCAGGTGCGCGACGAGTGGGGCGGCTCCGTATTCCCGATGGTGCCCGGCCACGAAATTGTGGGCCGCGTGACCGAAGTGGGCGCCCACGTAAAAGGCTTTAAGGTAGGCGACCTGGCCGGCGTAGGCTGCATGGTAAACTCCTGCCAGCACTGCCCCGAGTGTAACGAAGGCCTGGAGCAGTACTGCGACGAAGGCTTCGTGGGTACCTACGGCGCCCAGGACCGCGACGGCACCGTGACCTACGGCGGCTACTCCAACCACATCGTGGTAACGGAGAAATTCGTGCTGCACGTATCGGAAAAGCTCGATCTGGCCCGCGTAGCCCCGTTGCTGTGCGCCGGCATCACCACCTGGTCGCCGCTGCGCCAGTGGAACGCCAAAGCCGGTGACCGGGTGGCTGTAATGGGTCTGGGCGGTCTGGGTCACATGGCCGTGAAATTTGCCGCCGCCCTGGGCTGCGAGGTAACCGTATTCAGCACCTCGCCCAACAAAGAAGCCGACGCCAAAGCCCTGGGCGCTCATAAGTTCGTGGTTAGCAAAGATCAGGAGTCGATGAAATCGGTGTCGAACTACTTCGACCTGATCATCAATACCGTATCGGCTACCATGGACCTGACGCCCTACATCAGCACCCTGCGCCTCGATGGCACCATGGTACTGCTGGGCGTACCGCCGGAAGCGCCGCAATTGCACGCTTTCAACCTCATTGCCAAGCGCCGCCGCATTGCCGGCTCGCTGATTGGGGGCATCAAGGAAACGCAGGAAATGCTCGACTTCTGCGCCGAGCACAACGTAATGAGCGACGTGGAAATCATCCGGATGGACTACATCAACGAAGCTTATGAGCGCATGCTCAAGTCCGACGTGAAGTACCGCTTCGTGCTGGACCTGGCCACTATTTAAGTGGTGAACTGGTGAGATAGTGAATTGGTGAGTCGTCATGGCGAGGAGGCACGACGAAGCCATCCGTCCTCTCTTTGTGACAAGCCTAGTAATGCGACAAGCCCTTACCTCCACGCAGGAAGTAAGGGCTTGTCACGTTTCAGGGGGTAGGGATTTTGCGCAGGACGGATGGCTTCGCTCCGCTCGCCATGACAGGACTGCACTTCACTCATTCACTCACTCACCAGTTCACAACCTCACCACTTACTCCTTCTCTACGGGGTAGCGGAAGGTACCTTCCAGGGTGAGGCGCTTGCCGCCCCGGCCCGATTCGCAAACCTGGCAGCGGTAGGACCCAGCCAGCCAGTGCCGGGCGGCGTTTACGCCAGTAATGGTCACGGAGCCGGGGTTATCGGGGCAGGATTTGGAGTAGGCGGCGGTGCTGCCGTAACGGTAAGAGGCGTCGCGGTTGCGGCCGCTCAGGATTTCCTGGAACGTGTAGGTACCGGCCTGAATCGGGAACCGGTCGATGATAATGGTCAGGCCCTCGCCGTCGGGGTCATCGGCCCTCACAATGTTCAGGCGCAGGGCGCGGTCGGTGCCCAGAAAGAAGCGGGAGCTGGTCGTATCCGCTTCCACCGGCTGCCCGTTGATGCGCAGGGTAAGCAGGCGGGCAGAGTCGGGCAGGAGAGGGGGTAGGGCTTTGGGCACGGAACCCAGCAGCGGCAGGAGTAGCAGAGGCAGAAAGCGTTTCATCGGGGCAAGAACAGGCAAGAATCAGCCCAGAAGATACTGAAAAGCTTCGTACGGTTGTGCTACCAGCAAAGCCAGCTGTCATTCGGAACGGGGTGAGGCATCTGGGTTCATATTTCGAGTGTATAACTCAGATTCCTCACCCCGTTACGAATGATAACGGCCTGCTTACTTCCGGCACCGGAACACGGCTTAATTCCCTTACTCCTGCCGACCTGGGTACTGCTGCAGGGCCACTTCCAGGCAGTCCATGGCCTGGTTGATGACCTCCTGGTTGACCACGTAGGCCAGGCGCATCTGCTGGCGGCCCAGGCTGGCGGTGGCGTAGAACCCTGCGGCCGGCGACACCATCAGCGTCTGGCCCTGGTAGCTGAAGTCTTCCAGCAGCCACCGGGCAAACCGCTCGGCATCGTCCACAGGCAAGTGGCAGAGCACGTAGAACGCCCCGCGCGGCAAAGGGCAGCGTACGCCGGGCATGGCCCGCAGGCGGCTCACCATCAGGTCGCGGCGGGCCTGGTACTCGGCTTTGGTGTGGTCGAAATAGTCCTCGGGCAAGTCGGCGGCGGCTTCTGCCAGCAGCTGCCCCAGGCCGGGCGGGCACACCCGCAGCTGAGCCAGCTTGAAAATAACGTCGCGTAGCGCCTTGTTCTTTGTCACCAAGGCCCCAATACGAGCCCCGCAGGCACTGTAGCGCTTCGAGATGGTATCGAGCAGTACCACGTGCTCATCGGCTCCTGCCAGACTCAGGGCGCTGGTGAAGGCGTCATCGTAGCAGAACTCGCGGTAGGCCTCATCGGCGAGCAGGTACAGGTTGTGGCGCAGGCACAGCTCCTTCAGCTGCTCCAGCTCCGAGCGGCTATACACGTAGCCGGTGGGGTTGTTGGGACTGCAGATGAGGATGGCCTTGGTGCGCGGCGTGATGCGACGCTCAAACTCCGCAATGGGCGGCAGCGCAAAGTCATTTTCCAGGTGAGAGGCCACGGCCACCACGTGCGTGCCGGTTGCAATGGCGAAGGCGTTGTAGGGGCCGTAAAAAGGCTCAGGCACGATGAACTCGTCGCCGGGGTTGAGGCAAGCCAGCAGGGCAAACGAAATCGATTCGCTACCCCCCGTCGTCACCAGAATGTCGTCGGCGGCCACGGGCAGGCCCAAGCGCTGGTAGTACTCGGCCAGTTTCTGGCGGTAGCTGGGGTAGCCCGCCGTGGGGCCGTATTCCAGCACCCGGATGTCGGCCTGCTGCACGGCCGCCAGCATGGTAGGGGGCGTTTCAATATCGGGCTGACCGATGTTGAGCGGGTGTACCGTAATGCCGCGCCGGCGGGCATCGTCGGCGTACGGGGTGAGGCGGCGGTAAGGGGAGGGTGGCAAGGCCAGGCCACGCTGCGAAATCTGGAGCATGGGCTTAAAGATAGGCCATTCGGGCTGAATAAGGCACTTCCTATTGAAAGTAACCGGAGGCTTTGGGGCCCAGCTGGGGGTAGGAAATTGCTTCCGGTCAGGAAGAAAAGAAATCCGCCTACCCCGCCGCCTGCCCCAAACCCCAGCCCGCCCCGCCGGTTATGCTGCCATGACAACTCCTCCCGCTTCTTCTCTGCCCGAAGTATGGCTGCGCGGCCCTCTCTCCGGATTCTCGCCCCTGATGCAGCCCCTGGCCATGGCCCTGCTCCAGGCCCGTGAGGAGCTGGAAGCCGCGCTCCACGATTTCCCCGATGAGCTGCTGCCGGTAAGGACCGCCGGGGTAGCCTCCGTTGGGTTTCATCTGCGCCACCTGGCCGGCGTCCTCGACCGGATGCAGAGCTACGCCCGTCAGGAAGCCCTCAGCGAAGCGCAATTCCAGTTTCTGGCCTTGGAAAAAGAGGGCCCTGCTACCCCCGAAACCGTCGCCAACCTGCTCCGGCAATTCTCTGCCCAGGTAGAGGCCATGCTCACCACTTTGCGCACCACTCCCGAAGCCACGCTGCCCGAGTTTCGGTCGGTGGGGCGGGCCGGGCTGCCCAGCACCGTGATGGGGCTGCTGGTGCACGCCACCGAGCATACCACCCGGCACGTAGGACAGCTGCTGGTAACGGCACGCATAGCACAGGCGGGCCTTCGGTAGCTAACCCAATGCCGCCTTTGGCTGGAAAGCGGGGGTAGGAACTGAGGCGCGCTAAGCCAGGGAAAGACCCGGCTCCACAGTAACCCGGGGCGCCGTAGCCCGTTGGTAAAGGCTCTAACCTTCACTAACGCTATGGAAAACAAACCAACCACCCTGCCACCGCAAGCCCAGGACCAGCAACCGGGTATTGAACAGGAAATGACGCCCCAGCCGGAGTACATCCGGCCCGGCTATAAGGGTAGTGAGAAACTGCAGGGCAAAGTGGCCCTCATTACCGGCGGCGACTCCGGCATTGGGCGGGCCGTGGCCGTGCACTTCGCCCGCGAGGGCGCCGACGTGGCCTTCACCTACCTCCCCGAAGAAGAGCAGGACGCCTACGAAACCCGCCAGCTGGTGGAAGCCGAAGGCCGCCGCTGCCTCACTCTGTCCGGCGACCTGCGCCAGCCGGAATTCTGCCAGTCCATCGTGGACCAAACGGTGCAGGAGCTGGGCCAGCTGAACATTCTGGTGAACAACGCCGCCGAGCAGTTCGTGAACAAGAACGTGGCCGACATTGAGGATGAGCAGTGGCTGGATACCTTCCAGGTGAACTTCTTCTCCTTCGTGCGCGTGACGCGGGCAGCCCTGGCTCACCTCAAGGAAGGGGACTCCATCATCAATACGTCCTCCATCAACGCCTACCGCGGCAACGAGCAGCTCGTGGATTACACCTCCACCAAAGGCGCCATTACGGCCTACACCCGCTCCATTGCCCAGCAGCTGGCCGAAAAGAAAATCCGGGTGAACTCCGTAGCTCCCGGCCCCATCTGGACGCCCCTGATTCCGGCCACCTTCCCCGCCGAGAAAGTGGCGTCTTTCGGCAAGGACACCACCATGAAGCGCCCCGGCCAGCCCTCGGAGGTAGCCCCCGCCTACGTGTTCCTGGCCTCCGAAGACGCCTCGTACATTACCGGTCAGGCCATTCATCCCAACGGCGGTGAGGTGCTGAATACCTAGCCGCCTGGTAGCCAGATAACAAAAAGGCCTCCCGGTGTACCGGGAGGCCTTTTGTTGCAGTTAAAAAGCAGCCGTTAGGGCTTGCTCTTCACTTTGGTTGATTTCATTTTGGTCCCTTTTGAGGTGTTGGCCCGGGCGTTGGGGTTGGCGCCATCAAGAATAGTGCGCTCCTGCGGCGACTGTACCGTGGGCGAAACGCGGTTGGGCTCTGCCAGGCTGGTGTTGCCCGTCCCGATCTGGGTTTCGATGGTAGCACCCTGCACTACACCTTTCGGGGCCTCCGTGGTAGTAGTAGTGGCCGGGGTGGTCTGGCCGTTGGTGGTTTGAACCTGGGTACCGGAGGTAGTACCGGTTTGAGCTTGGGCGGCCGTTGCCAGGCCGGTAGCCAGCAGGGCGGTTAGGAGCAAGGAGGTTTTCATAGACAGATGAATCACGTGGAAAAGGAAGGCTGCCGGGTAGTAACCCGGAGTACAGCGTGTACGCGAATCAGACTGAGATAGTTAACGGACGCCCAAAAGTTGTGGTACCCGGCGCGGGCCCCGCCGCCGGAGGGCAGCCCAGGCGCGGCGCGCGCGGCTCTAGTCCCGAAACAGCTTCTTATCGGCCCAGAACGTGCCGAGCGGTACCAGCGACACAGCCAGCGCCAGCAGGGCCTTCCGCCACGACCAGCTGCGCTCCAGACTCACTTGCAGCACCAGCAGTACGTAGGCCACAAACAGCACCCCGTGGGCCATGCCCACCACGCGCACCGCCTCGGGCTGCCCCAGCAGGTATTTCAGCGGCATGGCAATGCCCAACAGCACCAGGAAGGAAATACCTTCCAGAAACCCCACCACCCGCAGGCGGCCCAACGAAGTGCGCAACAAAGAAGAAAGCATACGGCAGCAACTAAATGAAGCCGCAAGTTACGCCAGCCGCGCCAGCCTACCCTCCGGTTCTGGGCGAAAGGTCGGCTACCCCCGCCAGGCGCCTACTGAGCGGCACCGGTTTGTCTTGTCAGCCGACGGGTCTGGATTACCAGCCTTACCGGGAAATATTTAAGATAGAGGCAACCCTATATTATGGCGCTACATCTGTCCCTGCGTAACCCGGCCGCGCACCGCTACTGTCTCTTTCCCTTAATTCCTCTCCCATGAAAACGCCCCGTACATCTGCCTGGGCCCCGCTGGTCTGGCTGGTACTGTTCCTGAGCCTTGATGCTACCTCGCAGGCGCAGGCCGCTACCCCTCCCGACAGCCTCGACCTGTTTCTGCAAGCCAAAATGCGCCAGCTCCGCATTCCCGGGCTGCAGCTGGCCGTTATCCGACACGGCAAAATCATCCGGACGGGGCAGTACGGGCTGGCTAACGTGCAGGACTCGGTGCCGGTAACCGGCCAGACGCGGTTTACCATCAACTCCATTACCAAGGCCTTTGTGGGGGTAGCGGTGATGCAGCTGGTAGAAGCCGGCAAGCTCGACCTCTCGGCGCCCGTCTCCCGCTACCTCGATGGTCTGCCCGCGGCCTGGCAGCCCGTTACGGTCCGGCAGCTGCTCACTCACACCTCCGGCCTGCCCGATATTATGCCTGACGATGAGATGGTGACCGAGGAAAACGAAAGCGCCGCCTGGGCCAAGGTGCAAACCCAGCCCATGGATTTCGCGCCGGGCGAGAAGTTTGCCTACAACCAGACCAACTACCTGCTGCTGGGCAAAATCATTGACAAGCTCAGCGGGCAGCCGTTTATCCAGTTTATTCAGGAGCGCCAGCTGAACGTGGTCGGGATGCCGCGCACCACCTTCGGCGACGCCCACGACGTGCTGCCCCATGGGGCGCGGGGCTACACCTATTACCACAACAGCAACGGCCGCATGCGCCGGGGCCATCAGCTCCGCAACACCTTCGAAACGTTTCCGCCCATGTTGCGCACGGCGGCCGGCATGAGCTCCACGGCCGAGGAAGTAGCCCGCTGGATTATCGCCCTGCAACAGGGCCAGCTCCTGAAACCCGCCAGCCTTCCTACCCTCTGGACGCCTGGTAACCTCAACAACGGCACTCAGCGCGGTTTCAGTCGCATGCTCAACGGCTACGCCCTGGGCTGGCCCACCGTGGCGCGCCCAGAGCACCGCGCGGTGGCGCCAGTAGGCGGGGGCCGCTCCGCCCTGTTCATTTACCCCGATGATGACCTGGCCATTGTGGTCCTAACCAACCTCATCGGGGCCAACCCCGACGTGTTCATGGACGAAATAGCCGGCCACTACCTCCCCGATATGCGCGCCGTAGCTGGGTTCGGGCTGCCGCCCACCATACGGGGCCTGCACACTGAGCTGCGCAAACGTGGTTTTGCACAGGCCTCGGCGCTGGTAAAGCAGGAGAAAAAGAAGAACGCCGCCTATCAGCTGCCCGAAGACGAAGTAAACGCCTGGGGCTACATGCTGCTCCGTCAGAACATGGCCCAGGAGGCCCTGGAGGTGTTCAAGCTCAACGTCAGCCTTTACCCCCAGAGCGCCAACACCTACGACAGCCTCGCCGAAACCTACGCCGACCTGGGCAACCAGGAGCTAGCCGCCAAAAACTACAAGCGCGCCCTGGCCCTCAATCCCAAAAACACCGCCGCTGCCGCCTACCTCAAAAAGCTGCAGAACTAGCAGGAGTGTTGGAGGCATGGATATAAAACAAAAAGAACGTCATGTTGAGCTTGTCGAGACATCTCGCGTGCTGAGGTTGGGGTAGTAATTCCTACGTCAGCACGCGAGATGTCTCGACAAGCTCGACATGACGGCCTTTTATTACGAAGGGAGGGTCAATGTATTACTGCTTTCGTTTCTTGATGCGTAGCAAGCGCAGGTAGTGGGTAGTATCAGGGGTAGTGAGGACTTGATGAGAACCGCTGGGCGTAACCAGCAAGTTGGTGCCGCCAAGGCGGTGGAGGACGGAGTGGGTACCATCCGGGTTGACGATAACTGTAGGGTTGCTATCTACATTCGGAACCACAGTGTGCGTGCCGTTAGGGTTGATCAGCACCGCCGAGCCGCCGGTTTGCTCCAGTATCGAGTGGGTTCCGTCGGGGTTGACAACCACGGAGGTCTGGGCGTGCGCGGCAGTCAGGCTGCCTAGCGCCAGGAGGGTAGCAAGTAAGTAGCGTTTCATAGATAAAGCGAGGAATCAGAGGTACGTATCCGCTCAGGGGCGCAAGAATGGTGCTAAGTCCGGGCAGCGGCCGCAACGGTTCAGGTTCAGAGGAACCGATAGGGGTAGCAACTACGTATGTGCAGATACACTTTACTTCTTGCCTCATGCTGATTCGCATTGCTGGGCTGTTGCTGCTGGCTACCAGCTGTTTCTCCTGCGAGGGCCAGGCCCAAACCACGCCTTCTAAAGCCAAAGCCCCGGCCGCCGCAGCCAAAACGGCCGCCAAGCCTGCTACCCCCGCCACCGGCCGCAACCCCTACTACTCCCGCACCGACACCACCCATCTGCGCCTCTCCGATGCCCAGTGGCAGAAGGTACTCACGCCTGATGTGTACCGCGTGGCTCGGGGCAAAGACACCGAGCGGCCCTTCACCGGCAAATACTGGAACGCCGAGGCCAAAGGCACCTACTACTGCGCCGCCTGCGGCAATGCCCTGTTCCGTTCCATGGCCAAGTTTGCCAGCGACTGTGGCTGGCCCAGCTTCTTCGAGCCCCTGCGCACCAAAGCCGTGCGCTACGAGGCCGACAACACCCTCGGCATGGAGCGCACCGAAGTGCTCTGCGGCCGCTGCGACGCCCACCTCGGCCACATCTTCAACGACGGCCCGCCGCCCACCGGCCAGCGCTACTGCATGAATTCCATCGCCCTCGACTTCGTGCCCGGCAAAAGCCCCGCCTTCGGTGTGTTAGGCAACTAGCGCCTACCCCCATAACTGGCTTAAACCTCACAGAGCGCCCCATTTGGGCGCTCTGTTTGTTGTTGGGCTACCCCGGAGGTTGCTACTTTTACCCTATTCGCACGGTTGTCACCCCGCCAACGCGTCGTCTGAAAAGACGAAGCCCCGGCAGGTGGCTCTGCCGGGGCTTCAGGAAGTGGGTGATTAGCACACCCTCAACCTGGTAAGTTATGGGTAAGCGTGCGAAGCGGGATCGTACCGATAAGGTAGGCTTTTCATTCTGCCGGAGCTATATCGAATGGTTAAACTATAGCGTTAATTTTTGTCTTTGATTTTTTTGAGATATAATCCTTCTAAATCTTGGTCATAAAAAATGTCGCTCAAGTTATCGACACTGCGCTTGATATAAATGTTATTTATTGTGATTCCTTGGGCTTGAGCTAACTCGAGATCAACTGGTTCTTTGGAACCTTGATCAAAATAACTTTTGAGATTAAATTCATAACAATTTCCTGTATATATGTTCTTTCTATAATTATATCTAATCTTATCTGTTATCACTCTATATGTTTTGTTGCCCTTCTTAGCATAGATAATGTAAATGCCATCGTAAGTCCTATACCCGCCATTTTGCAACCTAGATAAATCTGATAGGATGTAGGAAGTTATGGAATCAATTTTTATAACAGTAAAACAATTTTTAGAATCGGTTATTTTCGTGCTAGAATATTCCTGATGAGAAAATATGTATTGAAGTCCCATCAAATAAAATATAATGGTTAAAGAAAACATGCTGAGAGGTTTAGAAAAGGAAGAGTTGAAATAAATAACATATTGATCAAGAGTAAAAAACAATTTTTTTGGTAAAATAAAACCCCGCGCCGGCCTTGCAGCCAACGTGGGGTTTCGTGATTTAATTGGCTAGTGCCAAGCTACTACATCCGGCTGATAATCTCGTCGCCGAACTCGCTGCACTTCAGCAGGGTAGCACCGTCCATCAGACGCTCGAAGTCGTAGGTTACGCGCTTCGAGGCAATGGCGGCTTCCAGGCCTTTGTAGATCAGGTCGGCAGCTTCCTGCCAGCCCAGGTGCTCCAGCATCAGGGCACCCGAGAGAATAACCGAACCGGGGTTCACCTTATCGAGGCCAGCATACTTGGGCGCGGTGCCGTGGGTAGCTTCGAAAATGGCGTGGCCGGTTACGTAGTTGATGTTGGCACCGGGCGCAATGCCGATACCACCCACGATGGCGGCCAAAGCGTCGGAGATATAGTCGCCGTTCAGGTTCAGGGTAGCCACTACCGAGTAATCGGCGGGGCGGAGCAGGATCTGCTGCAGGAAGGCATCAGCAATGCTGTCCTTCACCAGAATCTTGCCGCTTTCCAGAGCAGCTTTCTGCTGGGCGTCGGCTACTTCCTGGCCTTGCTTGGCGGCTACCTTGTCGTACTGAGCCCAGGTGTACACTTTGTCGCCGAACTCACGCTCAGCCAGCTCGTAACCCCAGGTTTTGAAGGCACCCTCGGTGAACTTCATGATGTTGCCCTTGTGCACAATGGTCACTGAAGGCTTGTTGTTGTCGATGGCGTACTGAATAGCAGCGCGCACCAGACGCTCGGTGCCTTCTTTCGATACGGGCTTAATGCCGAACGACGACGACTCGGGGAAGCGGATTTTCTTCACACCCATCTCATCCTGCAGGAATTCCAGCATTTTCTGAGCCTGGGGCGTGCCGTTCATGTACTCGATGCCGGCGTAGATATCCTCGGTGTTCTCACGGAAGATAACCATGTCGGTTAGGTTCGGCTGCTTCACGGGCGAGGGTACGCCTTCAAACCACCGCACCGGGCGTACGCAGGCGTACAGGTCCAGCTCTTGGCGCAGGGCCACGTTCAGGGAACGGATGCCACCGCCTACGGGGGTAGTCAGGGGGCCTTTGATGCCCACCAGGTAGTCGCGGAAAGCATCCAGGGTTTCGTTGGGCAGCCAGTTACCAGTCTGCTTGAACGACTTCTCGCCAGCCATTACTTCTTTCCACACCAGCTTGCGCGAGCCGCCGTAGGCTTTTTCTACTGCCGCGTCGAACACGCGGACGGAAGCCGCCCAGATGTCCGGACCCGTGCCGTCGCCTTCGATGAACGGGATGATGGGTTGATCGGGCACATTCAGCTTGCCGTTCTTGATGGTGATTTTCTCTGCCATTGTTGAAAAGGTACTTTGGGTACTTAGTGTTGTTGTGGTTGAGGGGTAAAAACCACTCGCCTGTCATGCTGAGCTTGTCGAAGCATCTCTACTGCTTCGTTGAGCAAGCGTTAGGAGTTAGCCAGAGCTAGAGATGCTTCGACAAGCTCAGCATGACAGGCAGGCGGGGTTAATAGCCGAAAATCTCTTTCAGCGTGAGTTGCTGGACCTGGCCGTACTTGGCCAATTCCTTGAAGTTGAGGCGGTCTTTGGAACCGATAACCAGAATGGTTTGGGGCTGACCCTTCACGCGGGCCTGCTGGAATTTCTGCAGATCCTGGAAGCTCATGTTGGAGGTCTGCTCGTACACGTCGCGGCGCACATCGTAGTCGAGGCCAAGGCGCTTGGCGCGCTCGTAGCTGAACAGAATATCGGACTTGGTGATCCGCTCGGTGGCAATGCTGTTGCGGATGCTCTGCTTAGCAATCTGCAGATTGGCTTCGGCCACGGGCATGTCGTTGAGCAGGGTGTTCATGCCGGCCATGGCCTCGGGCAGCTTGTCGCTCTGGGTGCCAATGTAGCTGAGGTTGTAGGAGCTGCGCCCTACCTTATCGGCCGAGGCAAACCGCGAGGAAGCCGAGTACGCCAGGGCCTTCGACTCGCGCAGCTCCTGGAACACAATGCTCCCCATGCTACCCCCGAAATACTCGTTGTAGAGGCTGGTCGTCGGCAGCAAACCTTTGTCAAACACGGGCCCTTTGCTCAGGAACAGGATTTCGGCCTGCACCATGTTGTAGTCCACCCAGTACACCTTGCTGTCCGTCAGCGGCTGCTCCGCAAAGTCCTTGTTGGCTGGTACGGGCGTGAGCTTGGCCGGAACGCGGTGGAGTTGGTCTAGTACATTGGTAATGCCTACTATATGTTCACTTTTGCTAGTGCCATTCTCGTAATGAGAAATTTTTACAGCATCCTCTGAAACCGGCCGCGGACCGTAGTAAAGCACGCGGTGCTGGTAGGTCGGGAGCTTCTGGATGAGGGCGGTGAGTTGCTCGGGCTTCAGGGCCTTCAGCTCTTTCTCGCTCAGCTGCGTGGTGAAGGGGTTCTTGGCGCCGTACTTGGCGTAGTTCACAAGGGCCTGATTCAGGATAACACCTTTGTTCAGCTTGGCATCCTGACGGGCTTTGAGCACCCCAGCTACCATGTTCTTGAGGGCCGCCGCATCGGGCTTAGGCGCGGCCAGCAGGCTTTCAAACAGCTGCAGGGCCTGCTCAAAGTTGCTGTCGAGGCCGGAGAGGCTAACGAAAGTACGGTCTTGGCCGCTTTGCACCGAGAAGGAGCAACCCAGCTTGTAGAACTCCTGCTGGAGTTGAGCGGCGTTGTACTTACCGGTACCCAGGTACTGCAGGTAATCGGTGGCGAGGCCCAGCTTGGGGTCGTGGTTCGTGCCCAGATCGAGCACGTAGTACAGGTTGAAGAGGTTGTTCTCGGCGTTGTGGGTGTAGTACACCGGAATGCCCGAGGCCAGCTTCGTTTCCTGAATGTCTTTCTTATAGTCCAGGAACACCGGCTGCAGCTCCGGCGAGGTCATGCTGGTTACCTGCTTGTAGAAGTCGGAGGCGGCTTCGCGGTTCACCGGCACGGGCGTAATGGCGGGCTTTACCACTTTCACCTTGTTGGGGTCCTGGCCGGTACGCTTGTACACCAGGGCGTAGCCGGGGCCGTAGTACTGCTGGGCCACGCGCATTACTTCCTCTTTGGTGATGGTCGCGAAGTCGTCGAACTGCTTGAGGTAGTCTTTCCAGTCCTCGCGGGCCACGAAAGCCGCCACGAAGGCGCCGGCCCGGGCCTCGTTGCTCTCGTAGCTCTTGGTGCGCTGCAGCTGCTCGTTGTTGATGATGGCCGGAATCAGCCACTCCGGGAAGTCGCCCTTCTTCACCTTGTTCAGTTCACCTAGCAGCAGGTCGCGCACCTGGTTCAGGCTCTGGCCTTGGCGGGGAGTAGCGTACAGGATGTGAGTGGAATAATCGTTGTTGAGGTCCGTGAATGAAGCGGCGCTCAGCACGGCCTGCTTCTGGTTCAGGTCCAGGTCGATAAGGCCGGCCTGCCCATTGCTCAGAATCTTGTCGATCATGCGCAGCACCAGCGCGTCGCGGGTGGCGGTGCCGGGAAAGCGGAACCCAACCATCACATTTTCGGCGTCGGGGCCCAGCACTTCCTTCACGATAGGGGCCGTAATAGGCGCCTCCTGGGCCGGTGTGAAGGCCGGTACCGGCTTGCTTTGCAGCTTGCCGAAATACTGGTCGATGATGCGGATGGTCTGGTCGTAGTCCAGGTCACCGCTCAGGCACAGGGCCACGTTGTTGGGCACGTAGTACTGGCCGAAGTACTTCTTGATTTCGGTAATGGAGGGGTTCTGCAGGTGCTCGATGGTCCCGATGGTGGTCTGGGTGCCGTACTCGTGCTTCTGGAACAGGCTGGCGTTCATGGCCTCAAACTCCTTGCGGAAGTCAGAGTCCAGGCCGCGGTTCTTTTCCTCGTACACGGCTTCTAGCTCGGTGTGAAACAAGCGCGGCACCATTTCCCCCATGCGCTCAGCCTGAATGGCGGCCCATTTTTCCAGCTGGTTGCTCGGAATGTCTTCCTGGTACACCGTCTGCTCCACGGAGGTATAGGCGTTGGAGCCCTTGGCCCCGATGGCGCCCATCACCTTGTCGTACTCATTGGCCACGGCGTACTTGGCCGCTACGCTGGAAATTGAGTCAATCTGGTGGTAGGTACGCTTGCGGGCGGCGGGGTCGTTGCGCTGAGCGCGGTACTGCTCGTAGAGGGCCTCAATCTTATCCAGCTCCACTTTCTCGGCAGCCCAGTTCTGGGTGCCCAGCCGGGAGGTGCCCTTGAACACCATGTGCTCCAGGTAGTGGGCCAGGCCGGTAGCGGTGCTGGGGTCGTTTTTGGAGCCGGCACGCACCGCCAGGTAAGTCTGGATGCGCGGGGCGTCGTCGTAGTCGGAGAGGTAAACGGTCAGGCCGTTGTCCAGGGTGTAGATGCGTGCTTTCAGCGGGTCGCCTTCTACGGTCTGGTACTTGTACTCTTTCTGCTGCGCAGCCGGGGTAGCGGCGACGGGAGTGGAGGAAGAAGTCCCAGCAGTAGCCGTTGGCTTGCTCGTCTGGCACTGGGTAAGGCCGAGCGAAGCCAGGGCCGGGATAATGAGCAGCAGGGGTTTTTTCACGAGAAGGCGGACGCGGAAAGCAGAGCAGGAAAGGATAAGGGCCAAAGATAGGCCGCCCCCCCGGGAATAAAAAGCTTGACAAAGGCCCGGCCGGCGCGAAGTGCGAAATTTTGCGTATGAGAATTTGCAGGGCTGCCAGCTCAGGCAATGCCGCCAGCCAAAACCTGCCATTCCGAGCGGGAGCGAGGAATCTGAGTGAAACCTTTGGATGGTCCACTCAGATTCCTCGCTCCCGCTCGGAAGGACGGTTCATTCGTGTTCTGGCAGTAGGCAGTGAGGCTTAGAAATCCGCGTCCAGGCCCAGCTTCTGCTTCATGGCCGTGAGCATGGGGTACTTCTCCATCAGGTACTCCAGCTTATCATTGGAGGTGTAGAGCTTGCGGCCGGTTTCCACGCGCTCCACTACCTCGGCCTGCACGTTGAGGCGGGGGTAGCCCGTGCGGCGGCGCAGCTCGCCCAGGAACTCGGCCCGAAACTCGTTGAACTGGTCCTCCTGCACCGGGTTATCAACGCGCAACACAATCAGGTGCTGCTCATTGGCCTGCACGGGGCGGTTGAGCAGGCTGTAGTGCATCATGCTGGTGGCCTTGCGCTCCTCGGTCAGCTCTTTCCACACCCGCTGCAGCACTTCATCGTTGATAGTGGGCAGGCCGGTGGTGGGGCCACTGGGCTCGGCCTCCACGGCAGCTTTGCCGGCCGCAGCCTGCTGCTCCAGCTGGGCCTTCATGGCCGAAAGGCTCCCCAGTCCCGGCAGCTTATTTGCCAACCCGAGGGGTTTACCGGTGGGCATTCCGGGGCGGGGAGGGGGTAGGGGAGCAGCCGTTACCGGCGTTTGGCCCGGCTCATGACCGGCCACGCTGGGCGTACCGATTTCCACGTGCGGCACCGTGTCGCGGATGAGGCTGGTGGGCGGTACCAGGGTAGCGGCCTCGTCCTCAATACTAAGCGTGTCGTGCAGCTCCTCCACGCCGCTTTCCACCGGCACTACCGGCTCCGGGTCGGCCGGCGCCGATTTCGGCTGTGGGAGAGAGGTAGGCGCGGGTGCTGCTGGCTGTGGAGCCGAACTGGCCACCGTGCCGCTGTCCATTTTTGTGTAGGCGGCCGGCGCTTCGGCTGTGCCATCAGCTACCAGCTGGCCGTTTACCGGGGCGGCGGGGGTAGGGGCTACACTACTTTTTTTTTTCGCCTCGCCATTGCTGGCTGAGGCGGCTCCGCTGCTCAGGTCGCGGGCAAACTGCACGGCGCTGTTGAGGTAGGCCAGCTTCATGAGCATCAGCTCTACGTGCAGGCGCTGGTTTTTGGCCTGCTTGAACTCCCGGTCGCACTGGCTTACCAGGTTCAGGGCTGAGAGCAGGAAAGGCAGCGCGGCGGCCTGGGCCTGCTGCACGTAGCGCGCCCGAATGTTGTCCGATACTTCCAGCAGCTGCACCGTCACGGGGTCTTTGCACACCAGCAGGCCGCGCAGGTGCTCGGCGGCGCCCACCACAAAGTTGTGCAGGTCGAAGCCGTTTTGCACTACCTCTTCCAGCAGCAGCAAGGTCTGCGAGAGGTTTTCGCCCAGCAGGGCATCTACCAGCCGGAAATAGTACTCGTAATCCAGAATGTGCAGGTTCTGCACCACGTCCTTGTAGCGCAGGTCGTGGCCCGAGAAGGTCACCATCTGGTCGAACATGCTCAGCGCGTCGCGCAGGCCGCCATCAGCCTTCTGGGCCAGCAGGTGCAGAGCGTCGTCCTCGGCCTTGATGTGCTCCTGATTAGCCACGTAGCGCAAGTGCCCCCGAATGTCATCGACCCGAATTCGGTTGAAGTCGAAGATCTGGCAGCGCGAGAGGATGGTGGGGATAATCTTGTGGCGCTCGGTGGTAGCCAGAATGAAGATGGCGTAGCTCGGCGGCTCTTCCAGGGTTTTCAGGAAGGCGTTGAAGGCCGCATTCGAGAGCATGTGCACCTCGTCGATGATGTACACCTTGAAGCGGCCCTGCTGCGGAGCGTAGCGCACCTGCTCCACCAGGCTCCGGATGTCTTCTACGGAGTTATTTGAGGCCGCATCCAGCTCGTGCACGTTGAACGAGGCATTCTCCTGAAAAGCCCGGCACGAGGAGCACTTGCCGCAGGCTTCCAGCTCGAAGGGTGTGTTGTCGGGGTCCGGGGCCGTTTGCAGGGCGTCGGGCACGATGTCGGGCTGCGCTTGCAGCAGCTCCGAAACCGGCCGGCCCTTGCGCACGTGCTCCTCCACGAACTCGCAGTTGATGGTTTTGGCCAGAATGCGGGCGCAGGTGGTTTTGCCTACCCCCCGCGGTCCGCAGAACAGGAACGCCTGCGCCAAATGCTGGGAGGCAATGGCGTTCTGCAGGGTGGTGGTAACGTGCTGCTGCCCAACTACGCTGCGAAACGTAGCGGGACGGTATTTCCGGGCCGAAACAACGAAATTCTCCATAAGTCGTGGCTACAAAGATACCCCGAAAAGCCGGGGTTTGGAAGCCAGAACCCGGCTAGTTATCCGGCTACGCCCAGGGCCCGGCACAGGGCCGCCGTACGGTTATCCACCTCCAGCTTGGCGTAGATATTCTGCAAATGGTTTTGCACGGTGCGCGGGCTGATGTTGCACACCCGGCTGATTTCCTTATCGGGGAGGCCGCGCATGAGGTGGCCCAGAATCACGGTTTCGCGCGGGGTAAGCTCCCGTGGGGCAGGTTTGGCGGCCGGCGGCGCCTGTTGCCGCAGCTCCCGCACGGTTTGGCTGAGGCGCACCGCCGCCTGAAAGTGTGGCACCAGCAGCTGTAGTACGGCCTGATCGGCGGCGGTAAAGTCGCGGCGGGAGCGGTTGACGGCGCAGGTAACCTGGCCGTAAGGCGCTAGGTGCAGGCCCACCACCAGCTGGTGCGTAATGGCCAGCGGCCGGTAAAACTCAGCGTGCAGGGCCGTGGCCAGAAACCGGCTGAGCGGCACCACATCGGAGGTGCGCAGGGGCTGGGCCCAGCCTTGCTCTATAATGGCCGGAAAGAGCGGATGCAGCGGCAAGTGGGCGGCCAGATCAGGAAAATTCAGCACCGAAAACATGGCCTCGGGGTAGGCGCCCAGGTGCCCGATGCGCCCACTCGGGTCCAGCCCATCGAAGCACGCCGTTTCGGCCCGGATAGCCAGCGCCGCCGCTTCCGAAAGCCGGTCGAAAATCGTGTCGGGTTCCAGCTCGGCGTAGATGAGCGCAATGGCCCGGTTCAGACGCAAAAAATCGGTGGTGCGGAGACGGAGCATGGCAAAGCGGACAAGGCAGCCAGATACATTTCAGAAAGAATAGGGTATAGGTAATATTACTCATTTTCTGGAAGATAGCAGCGCTTAGCTTTGGGGAATCGGGGCTTATCTGGTGGGCCCCGGCCGTAAACAGCGGTGCTACTCCGCGGCTGGCTCTGGTTTGTTCCACTTACTATTCCCACAACCTTATGCTTAAACTTCTCTGCTTCCTGCCGGCGCTTGGGCTGGCGGCAACGGCCGCGCTGGGCCAGCCTACGGCCCCCTCAGTGCCCGCGACTGATACCTACTTCGGGGTGAAGGTGACGGACCCCTACCGCAACCTCGAAAACCTCACCGACCCCGCCGTGCAAACCTGGATGAAAACCCAGGCCGCCTACGCCCGCCAGACGCTGGATGCCATTCCGGGCCGGCAGGGGTTGATTGATAAGATGAAGGAGTTTGACGCCCGCAAAGCCTCCGTGGTAGGCCGCAATGTGTTCGTGGCTGATAACGACCGGTATTTCTACCTCAAAGCCCGCCCTCAGGACGAACAGCCCAAACTCTACTATCGCGACGGCTACCAGGGCTCCGAAAAGCTGCTCTTCGACCCCGAGGCTTTCGTGCCGGGCAAGGTGTACACCATCAACGAGTTTGCGCCCGCTTATGACGGCAACAAGGTGTCTTTCTCGCTTAGTGAAAAGGGCAGTGAGATAGGGCAGGAGCTCATTCTGGAGGTGAAGGCGCAGAAGCTTTATCCCGAGCGTTTGAACCGCTCCTGGGGCGGTATCCAGT
This sequence comes from Hymenobacter sp. DG01, assembly GCF_006352025.1. Lineage (NCBI taxonomy): Bacteria > Pseudomonadati > Bacteroidota > Cytophagia > Cytophagales > Hymenobacteraceae > Hymenobacter > Hymenobacter sp. DG01. Next base: position 2,873,156 of record NZ_CP040936.1, on the reverse strand, counting down.
GGCTGCCCGACAACCAGAGCTTCACCTACACGCCCCTGAACAGCACCGACGAGAAGGACCCTGCTGCCCGCCTCAACACCCAGGCCTATCTGCACCGCCTGGGCACGCCCCAAAGCCAAGACCAGCCTGTTTTTTCGGCCCGGCTCTACCCTAAACTGCAGATTAAGCCCGCCGAATATCCCTACGCCGGCATCGACAGGGACACGAAACTGGCCTACGGTCTGCTCTACACCGTGGACCGCTACCTCTACGTGTACTATGCGCCGGCCGTGGCCCTGACCAAGCCCAACATTCCCTGGCAGCCCCTTTTCAAGCCCGAGCAGGAAGTAACCAACTTCGTGACGGACGAGCAGTACATCTACTTCACGACCTCCAAGAATACGCCGCGCGAGAAAATCATGCGCATGCCCGCCGCCCGCCCCAACGTGGCTACGGCCGAGGTGCTGGTTCCCGAAAGCCCCAACGAGGCCATCAACGACAACGAGCTCAAGACCACCAAAGACGGGCTGTACTTTGTGCGCACCCGCAACGGCGTAGAGGCTAAACTTTACTTCGTGGCTAGGGGTAGCAAAACGGTGCAGGAAATCAAGCTGCCGCAGCCGGTGGGTACGCTTAGTCTGCAGAACAAAAACGCGCAGTCCCCGGACCTGTGGATCAATGCCGTGGGCTGGATAACCGACCGCACGCGCTACCGCTACTCGGCGGCTGCCCGGCAGTTCACCCCTGAGCCCTTGTCGTCGGAGGCACAGTACCCGGAGTTTGCCGACCTCACAGTGGAGGAAGTAATGGTGCCCTCGCACGATGGGGTGCAGGTACCCTTGTCGTTGATTTACCGGAAAGGAATGCCCCGCAACGGCTCGGCCCCGGCCCTGATGGTGGGCTATGGTGCCTACTCCAAGTCCACGGGCCCATTCTTTTACCCGCCCTACCTCCTCTGGACCCAGCAAGGCGGCGTGCTGGCCGTGCCCCACGTGCGGGGTGGGGGCGAGTTGGGCGAAGAGTGGCACAAAGCCGGCCATAAAACCACCAAGCCCAACACCTGGAAGGACCTCATTGCCTGCGCCGACTACCTGGTGAAGCAGCAGTACACCGGTCTGGGCAAAATTGCCATCAATGGGGGGAGTGCCGGCGGCATCCTCATTGGAAGGGCCATGACGGAGCGACCCGATTTGTTTGCCGCTGCTATTCCGGAAGTCGGCTGCCTGAACGCCGTGCGCATGGAAAACTCGCCCAACGGCCCCGCCAACGTGCCGGAGTTTGGCACCGTGCAGAAGGAAGACGAATGCAAGGCCCTTCTGGAAATGGATGCCTACCACCACCTCGTGCCTGGCACCAAGTACCCCGCTACCCTCGTAACGGCCGGCATGAACGACCCGCGCGTCATTGCCTGGCAGCCCGCGAAGTTTGCCGCCCGTCTGCAAGCCAGCACCAGCTCCGGCAAACCTGTCCTGCTCTTCACCGACTACGAAGCCGGCCACGGCATCGGTGACTCGAAGCAGAAGCAGTTTGAAACCATGGCTGATTTGCTGGCTTTCGGCCTCTGGCAAACCGGTCACTCCGGCTTCCAGCCCAATAAAATAGCCGTGAAGTAGCCGACAGGTAGCACCTCAAAACGGTCATGTCGAGCTTGCCGAGACATGACCGTTTTTTCGTGTTGTTGCTTCGTGCCGTTTTAGGCCGTTTGAACCGCTTGCTTATCACTGGAAAGCAAGGCTTGGCGGGAACAATTTTGCCCTGCAGCAACGTTTTCTGGCTGATGTGCGTACATTCGCACCCCGCTACTTGTGGCGGGCTCGTTCTTTTAAAATTGGGGCTGACCGGAATTGACAGCTTGTGCAGGTCGCGAGTAAGCGTGTCGGGAGTTGGATGAATCTCCCGTTAAAAAGTCGTCCAAACAACAACCGGCGAGTATAGCTACGCCATGGCTGCCTAATCTAGGTATTAGGTAATTGCCATCGTCCCGCATCCGTCTTCCTTTTCACGGGTGAGTTCGGGGCGTCGTAAGTATTAGGATAGTCTTGGGGGCGCTGCGACTCCAAGGCGAAACCACAGCAGATAAGGACAAACCAAGGGCCTGATGTGCGCCTGGAATGTCTCGAAAATTCAAGCATAGATACACACGTAGAAAGCTCGACGGCTTCCTTGTCTGGACCAGGGTTCGAATCCCTGCAGCTCCACTGAAAAGCCCTTCCTGGCAACAGGAAGGGCTTTTTTGTTTTTTGCTGCCAGTCTTATTCCCTCATTCGGGGCTACTTGGCGGCTGTGCCGGCCAACAGCGCGGCGCCCGGAGCCACTCAGCCCCGCACCGACGAATCACGGACCAGCAGATCCGGTGGGAGCACAATGCGGCGGGGCGCGAAGTTCTGGTCACGCTCCTCGCGCATTTCCAGAAACAGGCGCACTGCCGACTGCCCCATCTGCTCGCAGTGCTGGTCCACGGAGGTAAGCATGGGCTCGGTGAGGGAGGTGAAGGTTTCGTTGCTGAAGCCGGCCAGGGCTACATCCTGGGGTACGCGCAGCTTCTGGCGCTTCAACTCCTGCAGGGCCCCTACCACCGAAAAGTCGCTGGCCGAAAACACAGCATCCGGGGGGTGAGGCAGGGCCAGGAACTGCTGCATGCCCCGCACGCCATCTTCCACGGTCATGTCGCAGTGAAAAATCAGCTCTTCCTCTACGGGCAGGCCGTGTTCGTGCAGAGCGTCGAGGTAGCCCAGACGGCGGTTTTTGTAGATGTTCAGGTGCAGCGGCCCCCCAAAGTGTGCAATGCGGCGGCAGCCCTGGGCAATGAGGTGCTTGGTGGACTGGTAGCCCCCCTCCCGGTCGTCGAGCACCACGGCACTCACGTTCAGCCCATCCAGCACCCGGTCGAAGAACACCAGCGGAATGCCTTGCTTCTCTACCTTCTCGAAGTGCCGGAAGTCGCGGGTGGTGCGGGCCAATGACACCAGAATGCCTTCTACCTGGGCGCTGAGCAGGGTTTCGATGTTTTTACGCTCGTGCGCTACGTCCTCATTCGACTGGCAGATGAGCACGTTGAAGCCCGCCTTAGTGGCAACCGTTTCAATGCCTTTGACTACCAGCGTGAAAAAGTGCCCATCAATGTGGGGCACGATTACGCCCAGCAGGTTGCTGCGGCCTTTGCGCAAACCGGCCGCCAGGTGGTTGGGTTGGTAGTGCAACTCCTTGGCCAGCTTCCAGACCTTTTTCTTGGTGGCGTCGCTGATGCTCGGGTGGTTGCTTAGGGCCCGCGAAACCGTGGAAACCGATATGCCCAGCTGTTTTGCCAGATCTGAAATGGAAGCTTTTGCGCGGGCCAAGGGGGTAGGGCGGTTGAAATGAACAAGGAAAAACAGAGTAGTTTTTGCGCAACGAATTGCGCAAAAACTACTCAAACATAGCACATTCAGGTATTTCGTTGCCAGATTACAGCCACTGCCGGAAGCAGAACCGTAGCAAGAACCTCGATGGGTTGGGGGCGGTTAGCGGGGTAAGGGCTGGGGGGTGTAGGTTGGTCCCTGGCAGCGCGGCCCCTGCGGAGTCCAGAGCAGCTTATCAATGCAGAGCTGGCGCTCCGTCATCTGCGCGTTCCAGGCGTGGTACACCAGGTATTCGGTTTTGCCATCGGGCCCGAAAACGTGGGAGTGGTGTCCCGGGCCGCGGACGTGGCCCTCCACGGCATGCAGCACCCGGGCGCCGCCCTCGGCCCCGGCATCGGAGTAGGGGCCCATAATAGAGTCGGCCACGCAATAATCTACTCCGTAGCGGGAAGTCAGGAAGTTGGCGCCACTGTAAAAGCAATAGTATTTGTTGCCCTGCTTGCGCATAAACGGGCCCTCCAGAGTGTGCCACTCCGGAAAGGTCTGGCCCCCGTAGAGCGGCATGGTGCGGTTTTTCTCGAACACGGTCCAGTCGTGGCGGGCGCGCATTACGGTGCGGCTCTCCCCGGCCAGGCGGGTCATGTCCAGCAGGCGGTCCACTACCAGGCCCGTGCCGGGGCGGTAGCCATCCGCGGAGTCAATGAAGTCGCGGGCGTAGAACAGGTACCACTGCCCGTCGGTATCCTGAAAGGGGTGGGCATCGATGGTGAACTTGCTGTCGGGTACATCCAGTAAGGCTACTTGCTGGTAGGGGCCCTGAGGCGTTTTGCTGGTAGCCACATGCAGGCGGTGGCCCACCGTAGCGCCAATGGCTCCGCCGCCCATGGAGTAATACATATAGAAGGTGCCCTTATGATAAATGACTTCCGGAGCCCAGAAGTCGGCGCCCTCAGCCCCGGCAGGGGGCGTAAGGGCCCCGCCGGCCGGCTTCCAGTCCACAAGGTTCGTGGAAGTCAGCAGGGTGAAGATGCGGCCATCAGACGTGCGGCCGGTGCCCGTGGTGCCGAAGGCGTAGTAGCGGCCCTGGTGGCGTAGCACAAAGGGGTCGGGAAACTGGCCGGCATACACGGGGTTGGTGTAGGTGCGGGCGGCACGGGCAGTGGCTTGGTTTAGCAGGGCCAAAGAAGCCAGGCCGGCAGTAGCCTGCTGTAAAAAGTGACGGCGGCAGGGCATAAGCAAACGGTTGGGGTAGGCGGTAAGCGGAAGAGGTGAAAGGAAATGAAAGCAGGTAGCGAGGTGAAGCTGGCTTAACAGAGCTGGGATGATGGACGCCGCTTTGAAGGCTGGGCACGCTGAGGTAAGCTCATGGAAAAGCTACAACACAATTCAATATGCAGATAATTATGCAATCGTTTGCATATCTTGACGACTTAACACATTCCGCCTTCCATTCCCACCTTGCCTGCTTCTATGGAAAAACTGCTTTTCTTCTTGCTGCTGCTGGTTTCTACCGGCTCGTTTGCCCAAAAAACCAAGATCAAGACAAAAGGCCCCGCCGCCTTAGCCGTAGCGCAGGACCGGCGCTGGTCGGCTGAGAAAGCCAACGCGTGGTATAAGGAGCACCGCTGGATGACGGGAGCCAACTTTACGCCCAGCACGGCCATCAACCAGCTGGAAATGTGGCAGGCCGACACCTTCGACCCCACCACCATCGACCGGGAGCTAGGCTGGGCCGAAAGCATTGGGTTCAATACCATGCGCGTGTTCCTGCACTCTCTGGCCTGGCAGCAAGATCCGCAGGGCTTTAAGCAGCGCGTGAACACCTACCTGGGCCTGGCCGACAAGCACCATATCCAGACGATTCTGGTGTTTTTCGATGACTGCTGGAACAAAGAAGCCAAAATTGGGCTACAGCCTGCCCCCAAGCCCGGTATTCACAACTCGGGCTGGCTCCAGGACCCCGGCGAGCCCACCTCCCGCGACTCGGTGGCCTTCGTGAAGCTCAAGCCTTACGTGCAGGACGTGCTGCGTCACTTCGCTCACGATAAGCGCATCCTGCTCTGGGACCTATACAACGAGCCCGGCAACAGCGGCAAGCTCACGTCGTCGTTGCCGCTGGTGCGCAACGTGTTCAGCTGGGCCCGCGAGGTAAATCCCGAGCAGCCGCTAAGCATAGGCCTCTGGAACTGGGACTTCGAAGCCCTGAACCGCTACCAGGCCCTTCACTCCGACGTCATTACCTACCACTGCTACGACGAGGCACCGCTTCACCAGCGCATTATTGAGTTGCTCACGACCCACGGCCGTCCACTCATCTGCACCGAGTATATGGCCCGCCCCCGCAACTCACGCTTCGTGAATATTCTGCCCCTGCTCAAAAAGTACAATGTGGGCGCCATCAACTGGGGTCTCGTGGATGGCAAAACCAACACCAAGTACCAGTGGGACGTACCCATTGCCGACGGCGGCGAGCCAACCGAATGGTTTCACGAAGTGTTCCGCCGCGACGGTACGCCCTACCACCAGGATGAAGCCGACCTGATTAAAAAGCTGAACAGCAAGTAGGAGGTAGTTGGATAAGGGATTAATGGATGAGGGATTGATGGATGATGGATTAATGGATAAAGGACAAGGATGTAGGATAAAGCAGCTCTGCCTCCGCCACCACGTTGTCCTTTATCCATCAATCCTGAGGTGGTCTAGCTAAGCCGGACACAATTGGGACGTTGTTTGAAGATAGGTTTCGAAGTGGTTGGGCGAGAGGTAGCCGAGGGCGGAATGTCGTCGTTCGGCATTGTAATAGGCGATGTGGTGGCTGATTTCGAGCTTGGCTTCGGCCAGACCGGGGAAGCTGCCGCCGTCGAGCAGTTCGGCCTTGAAGCGGCTCCAAAACGATTCGGCGTGGGCGTTATCGTAGCAGTTGCCCCGCCGGCTCATGCTTTGCTGGGCGCCGTGTTTGGCGACCAGGCTTTTGAAGCGGGTGGCTGTGTACTGGCTGCCCTGGTCCGAGTGCACGATAAGCCCGGCCGGGGGGCGGCGCACCACCAGGGCCCGGCGCAGGGCTTCGCTGACCAGGTCTTCGGGCATGGTGTCGCGCACGTCCCAGCCGACGATTTTGCGCGAGCAGCGGTCGAGCCACACGGCCAGGTAGAGCCAGCCCCCGCCCTGGCGGGGCAAATACGTGATGTCGCCCACCCAGACCCGATTCGGGGCCGTGGGGGCTGGCTGGCCGAGCAAGCGGTTGGGTGCGGCCCGCACGGCCGGGTCCGAGTCGGTGGTGCGCGGCACGAACGAGCGCGGCTGCTGGGCCCGCAGGCCGTGGGCGTGGAGCACGCGGCGGATGCGCCAGCGGCCGACGGCATGGCCCTGGGCCTGCACTTCGGCGCGCAGCCGACGCGTGCCGTAGCGCTGGCTGTGGTAGGCAAACGCTTCACGCACGGCCACTTGCCAGGCCGGCTCGACCACTGGCTGCTGCCGGCGGCGCTGCCAGGCGTAATAGGCGGCCGGGGCCACGTGCAGCACCTGGCAGAGCTGGCGCACGGGCACGTGGGCGGCACGCTGGGCGATGTGCTCGTAGGTGCTCACCGGGTCGGCTGGCCGAAGATGACCAAGGCTTTTTTTAAAATGTCGAGCTCCTGCTCCGCCCGCTTCAGCCGGGCGCGCAGGGCGCGGACCTCCGGGTCACGGGCCACTTCCTCACTGCCCACTTCGGCCACGAGCTGCGCCTGCTGCCAGCGGTAGAGCAGTTTGGGACTGATGCCCAGCTGCCGCGCCGCCGCCTGCGTGCTGCGGCTTTCGCTGGCCAGACGCAGCGCCTCGGCCTTAAACGCCTCGTCGTATTTACGCCGTTTGTCGGGCGACGCCCCGCTGGGTTTTGCTGCCATAACAGAAGAAAGATACGTCCTTCTTCTGTCCACCTTGCTTAGACCACCTCAATCCCTTATCCGTTAATCCATTAATCCATCAATCCCTCATCCATCAATCCCTTACCCCTTATAATGCACTTCCGAAAGCTCCCTCAGGCGTTGGGCGGCGTATTCCGGGGTGATGTCGCGCTGGGGGTTAGCCAGCAGCTCGTAGCCCACCATGAACTTGCGCACCGTGGCTGAGCGGAGCAGAGGGGGGTAGAAGTGCATGTGCAGGTGCCACTCCGGGTACTCCTGCCCATCGGTGGGGCGCTGGTGCAGGCCGGCGGAGTAGGGGAAGGAAGTCTGGAACAGGTTGTCGTAACGGATAGTGAGGCGGCGGATAGCATCGGCGAAGGCGTCGCGCTCCTCACTGCTGAGCTGGGTTACATCCTGTACGGCGCGGCGCGGCACCACCAGCGTCTCGAAGGGCCAGGCTGCCCAGAAGGGGACCAGCACCACAAAGTGCTCGTTTTCCAGCACTACCCGTTGCTGCTCTTTCAACTCAATTTCGAGGTAGTCGGTGAGCAGGGTGCGGCCGTGCTGCTGGTAGTAAGCCTGCTGCTGCACGGTTTCCTTGGCCGGGTCGCCGGGCACGGTGCGCTGGGCCCAGATCTGACCGTGGGGGTGGGGATTGGAGCAGCCCATTACCTGACCCTTGTTCTCGAAAATCTGCACGTAGTTGATATCGGGCCGGCTACCAAGGGCCTCAAACTCCGCGGCCCATACATCCACTACCCCCCTGATGGCGGCAACGTCCATTTCGGGCAAGGTCAGGTCGTGGCGGGGCGAAAAGCAGATAACCCGGCCCACGCCCGATTCAGCCTCGGCCCGCAGCAACCCGCCTACCTCCACCGAGCCGGTAGGAGCATCGGGCGTGAGGGCGGCAAAGTCGTTATCAAACACAAAGGTGCCTTCGTAGGCGGGATTCACGGCGCCGTTGGCGCGGGTGTTGCCGGGGCAGAGGTAGCAGGTAGGGTCGTAGGCGGGGCGCTGGCTCCGGTCGGGGGCTTCCTGCTGGCCCTGCCAGGGGCGCAGCGCCCGGTGCGGCGACACGAGCAGCCACTCGCCGGTAAGCGGGTTGAAACGACGGTGAGGTTGCTGGGCAAGGTCGAAGGATGCCATGCGAGAAGGTAAGAAGTGAGAAACCAGGAAGCCGAAATGGGGTAGGGGTCCCGCCCCAGGCGGGACCCCTACCCCCTCTAACGGTTTTTAGCCAAAGCAGGTCAGAAACTATTAGGGCGGGTACTTCAAATGACCGGCCCTAACGGCGGCTGACCTGCCAGTCAGGTGAGGGCCACCGTTGGAAGCTCCGAAACGCCGGCCACGATGGTGGTCTGGTAGGTTTCCAGCGGAATGCCCGTTGCCTGCTGGTACAGCTGTTGCATGCGGCGCGTAAACTCTTCCACGTGGTCCACTTCCACCAGGTTAATGGTGCAGCCCCCGAAGCCACCGCCCATCATGCGGGCTCCGTACACGCCCGGCAAGGGGCGGGCCAGCTCTACCAGCGTGTCCAGCTCGGGGCAGCTTACCTCGTAATCGTCGCGCAGGCCGGCGTGGGAGGCATACATTTGCTGCCCGAAGGCCGGCAGATTGCCCGCGGCCAGTTCTTGGCAGGCGGCTTCTACGCGCAGGTTTTCTTCTACCACGTAGCGGCAGCGGCGTAGTACCACCGCATCAAGCTCGGCCGCGTGCTGCTGCAGTTGGGCCAGGGTTACGTCGCGTAGGCTCCCGATCTGGGGGTAGTGCTGGCGCAGCACGGCCACGCCCTGCTCGCACTCCTGGCGGCGGGTGTTGTACTCGGAGCTGGCCAGGGAGTGTTTCACGCCGGAGTTGCAGAGCACAATGTGGCAGCGGCTCGTGTCGAAGGGAAAGTACTCGTACTCCAAAGAGCGGCAATCCAGGCGCACTACCTGACCTTGGCGGCCGAAGAGGCTGGCAAACTGGTCCATGAGGCCGCACTGTACCAGGGCAAACTCGTGCTCGGCTTTCTGGGCCATGTGGGCCAGGGTCATGCGGTCGAGCTGCGTGCCCAGCAGGTGGTCTAGGGCAAAAGCCAATCCGCATTCCACCGCCGCCGACGACGACAGGCCCGCTCCCATGGGTACATTGCCCCCAAACACGCAGTCGAAGCCCGGTACTGTTATGCCCCGCTTCTGAAATTGCGCCACTACCCCCAACAGGTAGTTGGCCCATAGGGTATTGCCGCGCTGTACCTGGGCTGCCGCCGTGGTGTACAGCTCCTGCTTATCAAAGGAGTACAGCCGGATGGTGTCGGTCTGGTTCAGGCCCACGGCAAAGCAGATTTCTTTGTCGATGGCGGCCGGCAGCACGAAGCCTTCGTTATAGTCGGTGTGCTCCCCAATCAGGTTGACGCGACCCGGTGCGCGTACCAGCAGGGGGGAGTAGTGGAATTGGTGCTGAAAAGCAGCCAGAATAGAAGCAGAGAGCATACGCAAAAAGCAAAGGGAAACGAGGAGGGCAAGCGCCCCGGGGGGCTAAAGATGAAGAATTAGTGTAATCAGTGCAAACGTTTGCAGGTTCTTGTAATAAATTTCCTTGGTAACTGAATATTGTATGCAAAGGAGAGTGATCTGCGCTGTACTATCGTTTGGTAGGCTATTTATATAAATAATCAGATATAATTTTGTTCTTAATGGCCATATGATATAGCTCAAGCATCGGTAAATTCTTGACTATTCCTGAAATAGTGCTTATAGTTGCGAACATTCGCCTTGTTGAGCGAATATGGCTTTGTTTACCCTTGGCCCGGATGAGAGTGCCCTTCGGGTGGTTCTTATTCCTTTTAACCTCCTCTGTTCCCTGACTTTCCCTGCTTGCAAGCGCTTGATTTTGCTTTAGTGATGCAAACGATTGCAAGGAGCCTTTCTTTAATTCCCACATCCACATTCCCATGAACCATTCCTACCTCAGATTGCGACGGCCTGCTGTGCCGGCGCTGCTCTGCTTTCTACCCCTGGTGCCGCTGGCAGCCACGGAAGCCGCAGCCGCCGAAATGGCCTCGCCGGAATACGTCCGGGTGCCGGCACCCGCGCAAAGCATCAGCGGCCGGGTCGTTGATGAAAAAGGCCAGGGCCTGCCCGGCGTGACGGTGCTGGAAAAAGGCACCTCCAACGGGGTAACAACCGACTCCGATGGCCGCTACACCCTGACCGTAGCCGACAACGCCACCCTCACGTTCTCCTTTGTGGGCTACCTCACGCAGGAGGTGGCAGTGAGCGGGCGCACTACCGTTGATATCAATCTGGCGCCCGACTCCAAGGCCCTGAACGAGGTAGTGGTGGTGGGCTACCTCACGCAGGAGCGCCAGAACGTAACCGGCTCGGTAGCCAGCGTGGGCGCCCAGGAGGTACGCCGCGCGCCGGTGGCCTCGGTAGGCGAAGCCATTCAGGGCCGCCTGGCCGGGGTGCAGGTAGCCAACTCTGGGGCTCCGGGACAAGCGCCGGTGGTCAACATCCGGGGCCTGGGTACGCTGGGTGGGGCGGCCAGCTCGCCGCTCTATATTGTGGATGGCCTCTGGATTGAGCCCACCAGCAGCGCCCAGCGCGACATCAACCCGGCCGATATCGAGTCGGTGCAGGTGCTGAAGGACGCGTCGGCGCTGGCTCCTTACGGGGTATCAGGCGCCAACGGCGTGATTATTATTACCACCAAGAAAGGCAAGCAGGGCATACCCTCCATCACCTTCAATGCCAACGGGGGCGTGCAGAATCTGGTAAACCGTCTGGACCTAGCCGGTGCCTCGCAGTGGGCCGCCATCAACCGGCAAGCCTACCAGAACGCCGGTCTCGCGCCGCTGCCCTTCGCCGCTAACCCGCCCGCCGGCATTGACACCGACTGGCAGGATGAGTTTTTCAAGCAGGGCTCGGTGCAGGACTATAACCTGGGCTTCTCGGGCGGCGGACCCAACTCGAACTTCAACGTATCGGGCGGGTATTTCAAGCAGAACGGTACGGTGCAGGGCCCTAAGTTTGAGCGCTACAGCGTGCGGGTAAACACAGGCTTCAACCGGGGCCGCCTGCGCGTGGGCCAGAACCTGCAGCTGGTGCGCGCCAACCAAACCCGCCTCAACGGCCTGCCCTTTATTGACGTGGTGCGCATGCTGCCCGTTATTCCGGTGTACGACCCCACCGTGCCGGGCGGCTTCGGAATTGGTACCGACAACGCCATTACCTTCGGCACCAACCCCATTGCCCTCCAGAAGCTGCTGAACGACACCGGCACCTCGAACCGGTTGCTGGGCAACGTTTTCGCCGAAGTGCAGCTGTTTGACTGGCTGCGCTACCGCCTGAACCTGGGCCTGGAATACCACGGCTTCCGCGACCAGCAGAAGCGGCAGTTCGGCATCTGGCGCCGCAATGATGCCACTACCCCCTCGTACTATGGCGAAAGCCAGGGCAACGAGCTGTTTGGGCAGGCCGAAAACACCCTGACCCTGGACAAGAGCTTTGGCCAGCACAACCTGACGGCCGTGGCGGGCTACAGCCGGCAGCGGCGCAGCTTCGAGTTTACGCGGGGCGTGAACTTCGGCTACGGCACCGGCCCTACCTACTACTGGGCCCTGGATGCCGGCACCCAAACGCCTCAGACCATCGGCTCCTCCTACGTGCAGGCCCTGCAGTCTTACTTCGGGCAGGTTACTTACGATTACAACGAGCGGTACCTGCTGACGGGGGCCTACCGTCGCGACGGGTCGTCGCGCTTTGCCGACGGGCGCAAGTGGGGCGACTTCTGGGCCGGTTCGGTGGGCTGGCGCATTTCGCGGGAGAAGTTCTTTGAGGGCATCAGCGGCATCAGCGACCTGAAGCTGCGGGCCTCTTACGGTAGCCTGGGCAACCAGTACCTGACGGGTGCTTACGGCGGTTCCTACCTCTACCAGGGCTTCATCAACACCAACGCCAACTACGTGCTGGGCGGCACCATTCAGAACGGGGCCATTCAGACCACCCTGGCCAGCAACATCCGCTGGGAGCAGCGCCGCACCCAGAACTACGGCTTCGATCTGGGCGTGCTTGACAACCGCCTGACTTTCTCGGCCGACTACTACATTTCTCAGACCGTAGATGCCCTGATTCAGGCCAACCTGCCGGCCACGGCCGCCAACGCCGGGTCTTTGCCCTATCAGAACCTGGGCAAGCTGGAAAACCGCGGCTTTGAGTTTCAGCTGGGCTACACCGAGAACAGCAAGCCCTTCCGCTACGGCGCCACGGCCAACCTGACCACCATCCGCAACAAGGTGCTGGACCTGAACAGCGGGGCTATTGAAGGCACAGCTCCCAACTTCCTGGTAAGCGGCCCGAACAGCATTACCCGCACCGAGGTGGGCTACGAAATCGGCTCGTTCTACCTCTACCAGTTCGATGGTATTTACCAGGCGGGCGACCAGAACATTCCGGCGGGCCTGCAGGCCGGCGACGTGCGCTACAAGGACACCAACTCCGATGGCCTCATCGACGACAAGGACCGGGTGCACGTGGGGCGCATCTTCCCCAAAATCCAGTACGGCCTGAACCTGACGGCCGGCTACGGCGGCTTCGATCTGACGGCCTTCTTCCAGGGCGTGCAGGGCAATGACGTGTTCAACACTACCCGCTACTGGCTCGATCGTACCGACGACAATGGCAGCTACCGCGCCGATTTTAGCCCCTGGACCCCCGAGAACCCCTCCAACTCTACCCCCCGGGCGGTTATTGCCGGGGGCGGGGGCCTCTCGGCCGGCAACAACGCCCGGTTTAACTCCACACGCTGGCTCGAAGACGGCTCTTACCTGCGCCTGAAAAACCTGCAGGTGGGCTACACCTTCCCCAAAACCATGCTGGAGCGGGCCAAGTACATCAGCAACCTGCGCGTGTACGCTACCGGCCAGAACGTGTTTACCGTGACCAAGTACACCGGCTACGACCCCGAAACGGTGGGTAGCGGCACACTGGCCCGTGGCGTCGATGAGGGCTCGTACCCTAACCTGCGCTCCTTCACGCTGGGCATTCAGGCCGGTTTCTAGGCCCTTCTTCCTTCCCCCGACTTTAAATCAGTGCTGATATGAAATCCTCCTTTCTGACCCGGACGGGCCTGGCCGGCATGCTGCTCCTGAGCATGGCCGCCTGCGAGAAAGACCCCCTGAACCAGGTAAACCCCAACCTGCCCACTACCGAATCGTTCTTCCAGACCAGCGACGACGCCGTGAAAGCCTCCACGGCCTGCTATGCCGGGCTACAAGGCCTGGGCATGTACCGCCGCTGGCTGAACTTTGCCTTTGATCTGCGCGACGACATCGGTTTCAGCCAGAGCCCCTGGGGCGAGCTGCGCGACTTCACCCGCTTCGTGCAGACCAACTACGACTTTGAGGTATCTAACAACATCTGGCGTGACCATTACCGCACCATTTTCCGCTGCAACCAGGTAATTGACAAAGTGCCCGGCATTCAGGGCATGGATGCCACCTTGCAGCGGCGCATTGTGGCCGAGGCCCGCTTCCTGCGCGCCCTGTCTTACTTTAATCTGGTGTCGCTTTACGGCAACGTGCCCCTGGCGCTGCAGTACACCACTGATCTGGCCCAGAGCACGCCCCAGGGCACCGAGGCCACGGTGTGGGCCCAGGTAATCAGCGACCTGCAGGCTGCCCAGGCCGATCTGCCCGCTTCTTACTCCGGCAACGACTTGGGTCGGGCCACCAAGGGCGCCGCTGTAACCCTGCTGGGCAAGGCCTACATGCAAAACAAGCGCTGGGCCGATGCCCAGACCCAGTTTGCCCAGGTCATCAGCTCGGGTACCTACCGGCTTAGCGCCGCCTACACCGACAACTTCCGCCACACCACTGAAAACAACGCCGAGTCGATTTTCGAGGTGCAGTTTTCCGATGAGAAGAAAGGCGGCAACGATTCCGGGGGTGGCCCCGATGCTACCTCCTCGCAGGGTGGCCAACGCTCCCAGTTCTGGGGTGTGCCGGGCTATGGCTTTAACGATGGGGAGGTGCGGCCCTGGCTGGTGAACGAGTTCCTGAAGGAGCCGACCACCACCGGGCAGCGTGACCCGCGCCTGGCTGCTACCGTGTTTTACAACCGCCGCGACCAGGGCCAGTTCCCGACGGCCCTGCCCTCCGACGCCGACACCCTGGCTTATGGCGTAGGCTTCCTGACCCGCTACGGCAAGGACGCCCGCAACCGGGCCCGCGTGTATTGGCGCAAGTACCAGACCGACTACTACCGCACCTTCGAGGATTTCGACTCTCCGATTAACCAGCGGGTGATGCGCTACGCCGATGTGCTGCTGCTGCAGGCCGAAGCCCTGAACGAGCAAAACCAGACTGCTGCTGCCATTCAGCTGATCAACCAGGTACGCCAGCGTGCCGGCCTGGCGCCCCTGGTGGCCAGCAACTTCACCCAGGCCAGCCTGCGTACCCAGCTCATGCACGAGCGCGCCACGGAGCTGGCCGGCGAGGGCGTGCGCTGGTTTGACCTGCAGCGCTGGGGCCTGCTCGATACTCCAGCGGGCGTAAATGAGCTCAAGGCCCGCGACGAGGACTTCACCAACTTCGTGGTGGGTAAGTCGCGCCTGCTGCCCTTGCCCCAGGCCGATGTGGACCTGCTCCGGCTGGCTCAGAACCCGGGCTACTAGCCCCGGGCAGCGCCTGCCAACATGCGCAACAGCCGCTGTGCCAGCCAGGCGCAGCGGCTGTTTGCATAAAGTGAGGGGGTAGGGAACGGGCCCTGCCCGGCGGCGGACCCCGCGTTTTGCCTTACTTGCTCATTCTCCTTTCCACCCAAGCTATGCTCTTACTTCGTTCTTCCTTCTGGGCTTCCCTGCTGCTGGCGGGCACCCTGGCCTGCTCCAAGTCGTCGGCGCCGCCCACCGTGAGCCCGCCGCCTCCCACGGTTCCTACCGCTACCAGCTTCACCAACCCCCTGCTGACGGTGGGGCCCGACCCGTGGGTAATCCGGCGCGGCGACACGTACTACTACATGCACACCACCGGGGGCAACCTCGTTATTCGCAAAACCGCGAAGATGTCGGAGCTGGGCTCGGCGGTAAGCACCGTGGTATGGTCGCCCCAGCAGGTGGGCTCAAACCAGCGCGAAATCTGGGCGCCGGAACTGCATTTCCTCGATGGCAAGTGGTACATCTACTACTCAGCCAACCCCCAGTGCTGCGGCGGACACCGCATTTTCGTGCTGGAAAACAGCAGCCCCGACCCCACTACCGGTACCTGGGTGGACAAGGGCCGCATTGCCGTGCCCGGCCAAGATTTGTGGGCCATTGATGGCACCGTGCTGGAGCAGAACGGCAAGCGCTACCTGCTGTGGTCGGGCCATGAGGTAGCCGAAAGCGAGGTGCAGCGCCTGTATATCTCGGAAATGAGCAACCCTTGGACCCTGGTAGGGCCACGGGTAGAGCTTTCGCACCCCGAGTACGCCTGGGAGCGGAACGGCAACCCGCCCGTAAACGAAGGCCCCCAGATTCTGAAGCACGCCGATAAAACCTTTGTGGTGTACTCGGCCAGCCACTGCAGCACCGACGACTACGCCCTGGGCTTGCTCACGGCTTCTAACACCGCCGACCCCATGCAACTCAGCTCCTGGAAGAAATCGGCTACCCCCGTATTCGTGAAAAACCCGGCTGGCCAGGCCTACGGACCGGGCCACAACAGCTTCTTCCAGTCGAAGGACGGTACCGAGGACTGGATTATTTACCACGCCAACCCCCAGCCCGGCCAGGGCTGCGGCGACAACCGGAGCCCGCGCATGCAGAAGTTTACCTGGAAAGCCGACGGCACTCCTGACTTCGGGACGCCGGTAGCCGTGGGCACGGCTCTGCCCCGGCCGGCCGGCGAGTAGCCGCACCCCGCGCACGTTCAAACCCGCATCCTGACCTATCATGATCCTACCTTCCAAATCCCACTTGGTTGCCACCCTGGCCCTGGGCTTGCTCGGGGCCTGCCAGAGCGCCAACACCAGCGTCAGCACTCCCACGTCCACCACCGCCGAAACGGTAGCCGAGGCCGAACTGCCGGCTCTTCCCATTGTGAACCCCGTGCTGGCCGGCGACTTTCCGGACCCGTCCATCACCAAAGTCGGCGACACGTACTGGGCTACGGCTACCTCCTCCAACTGGGGGCCGGCGTTTCCGCTGCTCAAATCCACTAACCTTACCGACTGGGAGCTGGTAGGCCACGTTTTTCCGAATGAGTTGCCTGACTGGGCCGACTACTACTTCTGGGCCCCGGAAATCAGCGAGGAAAACGGCAAGATTTACGTGTATTACACGGCCCACAAGAAGGGTGGTAACCTGGCCGTGGGCGTGGCCGTGGCCGACAACCCCGCCGGCCCGTACCGCGACCTGGGCCCGCTGGTAGCTCAGAAGGATGGCTCGATTGACGGCTTCCCGATGCGTGACGAGAAGGACGAGCTGTACCTGATCTGGAAGGAAGACGGCAACAGCGTTGGGCAGCCTACCCCCATCTGGGCCCAGCGCCTCAACGAGGAGCACACCGCCCTGATCGGGGAGAAAAAAGAGCTGTTCCGCAACACAGTGCCCTGGGAGGGCAACCTGGTGGAGGGCGTGAGCATGGTGAAGCGCAACGACTACTACTACGCCTTTTATGCCGGTAACGGCTGCTGCGGCCACAACTGCACCTATGGCATTGGCATAGCGCGCTCCAAAAGCCTGCTGGGGCCCTGGGAGAAATACGAGAAGAACCCCATCCTAACCAAAAACGAGAAGTGGGCCTGCCCCGGCCACGGCACCGTGTTCAACCGCGGCAACCGCTGGTACATGCTGCACCACGCCTACGACACCCGCAGCTTCGAGTTTGTGGGCCGGCAGGGGGTAGTAAGCGAGTTTACCTGGAATGCCGAGGGCTGGCCGGAGTTCCGCAGCGGCGGCACCGTGCCCGATAAAGGCACGCCCCCGGCCGTGGCCCGCAGTTTCACCGATGAGTTCGACCAGGCTACCCTGCAGCCCTCCTGGCAGTGGCCTGTGCAGGAGCGGCCCACCGTGGCCGTGCAAGGCGGCCAGCTGCGCCTGACGGCCCGCCCCGAACACAGCGGCGCCGTGCTCGGCCAGCACACCACCACCGCTGACTACACCGCTACTACTACCCTGCTCAACCCCGCCAAGCTCCCGGCCGGCACCCTGGCCGGCATTGCCGCCCACGGCGACCCGGAAAACACCCTGGCCCTCACGGTGGGGGGCGGCAAGCTGCAGCTCTGGCAGCTGGAGAAAGGCAAGCAAAAGACTCTCGGCGAAGCCAGACTGCCCAACGCCACTACGGCCCTGACCTTGCGGATGCAGGCCCAGAACGGCAACCTGTTCCGCTTCGGCTGGAGCACCGACGGGGGCAAAACCTGGCAGAGCCTACCCGGCCAGAGCGCGCCCATCAATGGCACCTACCTGCCGCCCTGGGACCGGGGCGTGCGGGCCGGCGTGCTGGTCAAGGGGCCCGCTACGGCTACCGTATCGTTTGAAAACTTCAGCCTGCAAAGCCAGGTAATTACGGCTCAGTCTGGTGGTAATGCCCCGGATGGTAAGCAGTAGTTAATTGTATCTGTCGGGTCCCGTCAGGCTCGACCTGACGATCCTGCAGTACCTTTTACCCGCTATTCGGCTTAGGCCAGGCAGCTGCGCTTTCTCTTTTCAACTCTCGAATTTTCCTGACCCACATGCGCAACCTCTCCCGGAACGGGGCGTTACTCGGCCTGCTGGCGCTGGCCGCCTGCAACCCTTCCACCTCCTCTTCCTCCGAGCAGACTGCCGGCTCCGGCTCCACGGCTGCATCTGCTGATTCTACGCAACCAACCGCTATGCCTACCTCTTCCTCGTTCGGCAAAACTCCTGATGGCGCCGAAGCCCAGCTCTACACGCTCACGAATGCCCACGGCCTGAAGGCCACCATTACCACCTACGGCGGCACGCTCACCAGCCTGCTCACCCCCGATAAAAACGGCCAGCTCGGCGACGTGGTGCTGGGCTTCGACAACGTGGAAGGCTACACCAGCCCCGCCTACCTGGAGGCCGGTCCGTATTTCGGGGCCCTCATTGGACGCTACGGCAACCGCATCAAGGGCGGCAAGTTTACCCTTGGGGGGCAGCAGTACACCCTGGCCCAGAACAACGGCCCCAACCACCTGCACGGCGGTAAGCGCGGCTTCGATAAAGTGATATGGCAGGCTGAGCCCGGCACTTCGGCCGATGGGCAAACCCTCACGCTTACCTACACCAGCAAAGACGGCGAGGAAGGCTACCCCGGCAACCTGACGGTGAAGGTGGTGTACACCCTTACCAACGACGACGCCCTGCGCCTCGACTACACCGCCACCACCGACAAGGCTACCCCCCTCAACCTCACCAACCACAGCTACTTCAACCTCAACCACGGCCAGGCCAAAAACGCCCTCGACCATGTGCTGACCCTGAAGGCCGACCGGTTCACGGTGGTGGATACTACCCTGATTCCGACCGGCGAGCTGCGTTCGGTAGAAGGCACTCCCATGGATTTCCGCCAGCCCCACGCCATTGGCGAGCGAATCAAGCAGGTGCCCGGCGCCGCGCCCGGTGGCTACGACCACAACTGGGTGCTGGCCGACCGGCAGCGCACCCAGCCCGAGTTGGCAGCCACCGTGTACGAGCCGGTTTCGGGCCGTACCATGGAAATGCTGACGGACCAGCCCGGCGTGCAGTTCTACTCCGGTAACTTCCTCAAGGGCACGCTCACGGGCAAGGGCAACACGGCCTACCCCCAGCACTACGGTTTCTGCTTGGAAACCCAGCATTTCCCCGATTCGCCTAACCAGCCCAAGTTCCCGAGCACTATTCTGGAGCCCGGCCAGACGTTCCGCTCCATCACGGAGTACCGTTTCGGGGTGCGCAAATAGTTTCTGGCTTCAATCAGCAGCTCTGATACATCAGGGCCGAACAGTCCGTGGGCTTTGCCTGCGGACTGTTTGTTTTTTGCTATATATGATTGATAAATAGATGTTTGCCTGAAAATAAGATTATGGTATTATCAGCTGGGCACTAGGGCACCTGCGTATAGAGGTAGGTTCGCGCCATTCGGGCGTTTGAGCTTACTTCTGCCTGACATATGAAAACGAAATTTTTTCTGGCGGCTGCTCTCCTGATGGGCACTGCCACCCTGGCTTCGGCCCAGATTACGCCTACCTCACCCCAGCGCGCGGGAGCCGTCAACCAGTCCACGGTGCCGCCCATCAATCCGGCTAACCCCACCACCAACCCGGGCACCCTGGATCAGCGCACTTCCACTACGGCCAGCCCTACCCAGCAGGGCGTAATCGGCACCATCGACCAGTCGCCCCAGCCTCCGCGCCCCATGACTACGGAGCAGGAGCTGCGCCAGCCGGCCCGGCCTACGCGCGTAGCCCCGCGCGCCCGACGCCAAACCACGGCACCGCGCGGCACCTTGCAGCAGCAGTCCACTACCCCCATTACCCCCACCGATTCGCGGCCGTAACAACACGGGTAAGTACTTCCAAAGAAAAAGGCTCTCTAACCAGGTTAGAGAGCCTTTTACTTTGGAGGTTGCGGGGCTACGCTTCCTGCTCCAGCTGTCCGCCCATGCGCAGCAAGGTGTCGGAAAGGCTAGTAAGGTTGCTGCGCACAGCATCGGGGGCGGTGCGGGCTACCTCGGCGGTTTGGGAGCCCAGCATGCTCAGGGAACGGCCAATGGAGGGGCCGTCGAGGCCGGCGGTTTTTTCGCTGCTGAGCAAGGACTGCAGGTTGCCGATTTCGCGGGCAATGTTCTGCAATGTAGGGTCGCCGCTTTGCAGGAAGTGCTGCTGCCAGGTTTCGGTGGTATCCATGGCGGCGCTGATGGGCAGGCCGGTTACGCCGTTGCTCAACGACTGCACGGTGCTGTTCAGCAGGTCAGAAAATTCAGACATGGGTTGGGGAAGAAAAGAGGGGTAGGAAAGTTAAGCGGTTAGCGCTACGATGCGGCCCAGGTCGCGGAGCATAAGGCAGGCCCGGCCGGCACTGGCCTCCTTGTCTTTGATTTCGAGCATGATGTCCACGTCCAGGTCGCCGAGCTCCTGCAGAAAGCCCTGGAACAGCTCTTCTACCAGCGAGGCCGTATGCTTGCCGCGCCGCTCGCCGGGCGCCTGCGAGCTGTAGTCCATCATCATTATCCCGTCGCGGGTGGGGTGCCAGGTAGCGGCAGCCATGCGTAGGGCCTCCGACATGGGCTCCCCGTTGTTGAGGCACTCGTGGTGGAAGTTGTCGAACAGAATGGGAATCCCTACCGCGTTGTGCACCCGCAGGCAGTCCTGCAGGCTAAACAGCCGGTCGTCGTTCTCGATGACGAGGCGGGCCCGCACGGCTTCGGGCAGGGTATGGTAGGTAGCAATAAAGCGGGAAATGGCCAGCTCCCGGTCGTTGTAGAGGCCGCCCACATGAATCTGCAGCTTGTGCGTGCTGTCCAGGCCCATCAGATCCAGCATGGAGCCCTGGTACACCAGTTCCTGAATGCTGCGCTCCACAATGCCCGCGTCGGGGGAGTTGAGCACCACAAACTGGTCGGGGTGGAAGGACACGCGCATGCCGTTGGCCTTGATGTAGTCGCCCACGCTGCGGAATTCCTCGGCGAAGCGCGTCTGCCAAGGAAAGGTATTGACGGGGTGGGAGCCAAAGGGTACAATGCCCGAGCCTATGCGGAAAAACAGCAGGTGCTGAGACACATTCCACACCAGAATGCGCTGCAGGCAGGCCAGATTATTCGCTACGGCCAACTCTACCCGCTCATCGGAGTAGGAAGCCAGCCGGAAAGTGCTGGTAGAAGTGCAGTCTAACGACTCGTTGACGCAAGGATAGCCTATTCTCATAGACCTGCTTACGTAGGAAATGGCGAAATGGTGGGGTGGTGAAGTAGTGAATGAGTGCATTGTGATGGCGAGGGCCCCGAAGCCATCCGTCCTGACCAACGCCCTACCCCTAAGATGTGGCAAGCCCTTACCTCCGTGCTGGAAGTAAGGGCTTGTCTGTTCATCAGGCTTGTCACAGGAGGAGAGGATGGCTTCGGTGTCTCGTCATGACAACGCATTCACCACTTTACTACTCATACCCCCGGTTGTCCTTGAAGTTCTTATTGTACTGGATGCGGGCTTTGCGGGCTTGTTCGGCCGCTTTAGCAGCGGCTTCCTCAGCCTGAATTTCGGCCATTTTGCGGCGCTCCTTACCGGCTCTGGAAAACTGCTCGTAAATCAGGCTGATGGGGCTGCCTATGGTAGGGGTAGGCGCCTTGGGCGCCGCCGAATCGACGGGGAACATGGGTTTGGGCGCGGGCGGGCGCTTCACATAGCTGGTGGGCGCAGTGCTGGGCCGCTTGATGTTGCGCAGGGCCTTGTTGATAGTAGCGCGGTCGGGGCGGCCTTCGGTTACCCGCACTTCGCCCAGCATCACCGTGTCCTGGAGCAGCTTAATCTGCACGATGAGCTGAGAAAGGCCCGAGCCCCCCAGCGGCAGGCGCTGGGCCTTAAAGCCCACGGCCCGGAAAATCAAGGTGTCGGTACTGTTGGCCGAAATGTTGAAGTCGCCCTCCTGGTTGGCTACTACCCCTTGGCGGGTGCGCTGCACCACCACCGAGGCTCCGGGCACGGGCTTGCGGGTGCTGGCATCGGAAATGCTGCCCGTCACCCGGATCTGCGCCTGGGCACTGCCCACCCGCAGCCCCGTCAGCAGAAGCAACAACCACACTACACGCCAGAAAAAGGAAAGCCGAACACTCATTATTCAGTAAACTAACGCTGCTGCCAGGTAGAAAGCGAGAAGAACCTACCAAAAGCAGGGTATCATCGACGGAACAACAACAAAGAGAGACAAAAAAAGCCCGCACCGTTGCAGGTGCGGGCTTGGCAGGGCAAGCAGAAAGCGAGCCAGCCTATTCTTCTTTGATTTTTTCGCCGTTTTCGGGCTTGGCTTTCACGGTGCCGTCGTCGGCATCCATTTTCAGCTTGTTGCCTTCCGCGTCTTTGATTTTGATGTCGCCGTCGCGCTTCACCTTCAGCTTGCCTTCGCCGCCGGCCGAGCCTGCTTCCATGCCGGAAGCATCACTCATCGAGGAAGAAGAGCTCATATCGGAGCCCGACATGCTGGCGTCATCGTCCATGTAGCGGTCATCCATGTACTCCATCCGGCTCGACTCGTAGGCCGAGTACTGGGTGGGGTCGGTCAGGATAGTTTTCAGCTCCGTGTCAGTGTTCATGTACACGTCGCGCATGGCGGCGGCCATACCTGCGGTGTCGGTGGCGTAGCGGGTCTGCAGCTCGGCAATGCGCTGGCCGCGGGTTACGTAAGCCGTCCGGATTTTGGCGCGGGTGGCCTCATCGAACTTCATTTTGGTAGCCATGTCGGCCGAAATCCGGTCGGCGCGGCGCTCAATGGCCTCCGAGGAGTAGGCCGTAGAAGTTACCGGGGCCGTGGTAGAGGTAGTCGTGGTGTCGGTGCTGGCAGTTTCACCGGTCTTATTTTCCGAGCACGATGCCATGGTAAAGGCAGCAGCTGCGGAGAGCAGAAGCAGGGTCTTTTTCATGAGGAGAGAAGTTGAGAGAAGTGAGGGAGAGGGAGGGTGGAAAATTCCAATGGCTGCTATACGGGCCTACTACGGTGGCGGTTACTTCCGCAAAAAGAAAAGCCGCCGCGAGGAGTCGCGGCGGCTTTTCAGGAAATGGCAGCAGGTCAAAACTAGGCCCGGCGCAGCTCAAACACGGTTATTTCGGGCAGGAAGCCCACCCGGCCGTGGTAGCCGATAAAGCCGAGCCCGGCATTCACGTACAGGTACTGGCGGCCCCGCTGGTACAGGCCAGCCCACTGCTTGTAGGCGTATTGCACGGGGCTCCACTTCAGAAACGGCAGGTTCACGCCGAACTGCATGCCGTGGGTGTGACCCGAAAGCGTCAGGTCGATGTCTTCGTAGCCGTGCACCTGCTCATCCCAGTGGGAAGGGTCGTGGGAGAGCAGAATCTTGAACGGCGCCGTAGGGTCGGCGGCGGCGTGGGCCTTGTCGAGCTTGCCGTACTGGGCAAAGCCGCGGGCTCCCCAGTTTTGTACCCCCAGAATGGCAATTTTCTCGCCGTTGCGCTCCACGGTGCGGGCTTCATCCAGCAGCAGCTCCCAGCCAATTTTGGCGTGGTTCTGCTTGATGCGGGCCAAATTGGCTGTTTTGGCCTCGGCACCGCCTTCCTCCGCCCAGTTCACGTAGTCGGCGTAGTCGTGGTTGCCGAGAATAGAATAGATGGGCAGGCTGGACTTGATGCCGGCCAGTGTATCAATGTGTTCCTCCACCTCATGGGCGTAGTTATTCACCAGGTCGCCGGTCATGAACACCAGGTCGGCCTGCTGCTGATTGATTAGGGCCACAGCCCGCTGCAGCGGCTCTTTGGATTGAAAGGAACCCGTGTGCAGGTCTGAAATCTGGAGCAGCTTGAACCCGTCAAACGAGGCCGGCAGGTTGGGAAAGCGCAAGGTCACACGCTTCACGGTGTAATCGGTGCCGCCTTTCACCATGCCCCAAATCAGGGACACAAAGGGCACGGCTCCCACTACCAGGGCAGCTTTGCTTAGAAACTCACTGCGCGAAATGGCCCGGCCTTCGCCGCTACCCTTGGGGCCCGACAAAGCCTGCACGGCCCACCGCGCTACCCGCGTCAGGTCTTCGAGCAACAGCGGAATAACGATGACGATTTTGGCGGCCAGCATAGCCAGCAGTAGCCCCCCGAAGTACGATTTGAAAGACGCGTGCTGGCGGCGGTTGCTCATGGCCCAAATGCCCAGGCCCCAGATAACCACCGTCAGGACCCAATACACGGCCAGGGTAAGGCGGCGCGTAGCGGGGGAGGAGTTCTGAACCAGCGTGCGTACGGCCTGAAAACCGTACCACTCGCCGGCAATTACCAGCGCGAAAAAAATGAAGGGAATGACGGATCTTGACATAGGTAGAAAGGCAAACCCGCGCGGGAGCATTCGGTTTGGGCGGAGTTGCCATGAACGCAGACGCGGGAGCCGGGTTTTTGCTTTAAATTCCGGGCGTTACAACAACAATGCCCTATGCAAGAGTTTGACAATCTGACGGGAAATCTATCTGAATCCGCTACCCCCGAGCCTACTCCCAACCGTTACGAAACCCCTTCCTCCTTTGGCATCAAGAGCTGGGCCGAGGAAGACCGCCCCCGCGAAAAGCTGCTGCAGAAAGGCCGCGCCGCCCTTTCCGACGCCGAGCTTATGGCCATTCTGCTGGGCTCCGGCACGGCCAAGCTTTCGGCCGTAGATGTGGCCAAGCTGGTGCTGAATGCCGCCGGCAACGACCTCAACCAGCTGGCTCGCTTCTCGGTGAAAGAGTTGATGCGCCAAAAAGGCATTGGCGAGGCCAAGGCCATTACCATTGTGGCCGCCCTGGAGCTGGGCCGCCGCCGCAAGGAGGCCGATGCGCCCGCCCGCCCCACCATCACCAACTCCCGCGACATTTACCGCGTGGTGCGACCCTACCTCCAGGATTTGCCCCACGAAGAGTTTTGGGTGGTGCTTCTGAACCGGGCCAACGTGGTAATGCGCACCGTGGCCGTCAGCCGGGGTGGGGTGGCCGGCACCGTTGCCGACCCCAAGCTGATTTTCAAGGAAGCCCTGGAGCAGCTGGCCTCGTCCATCATCCTCGTTCACAACCACCCCAGCGGCAACCGCAACCCCTCGGCCGCCGATATTGCCCTCACGCGCAAGCTCCGGGAAGCCGGCCAGTTCCTGGACCTGCCCATCCTCGACCACCTGATTTACACCGACGCCGGCTATTTCAGCTTCGCCGACGAGGGTATGCTGTAAGGGTTCGCGAATGTGGAGTAGAGCATCTGAATACAGCAAGCCCGCCATGTCGAATTTATCAGGGCTTCTCGCGTGCTGATGTTGCCAGAGTATCCGCAGCCCATTCACTTAAGGAGAGGGGGTAGGGAAGGGCAGTTTCTGGCTTGCGGAGCCGGGTACCTACCTTTGCGGGATGCGCATCAATCCTAAGTTATTCATTGCCCTCGGGCTGCTGCTGGTTTTGGGCTACTCCTTCCAGGACCTCGTGTTTGGCAGCAGCCAGTACAACGCCGGTATCTACAAGGCCCGCGCGGCTAAAAACGACAGTTTCCGCCGGGCCAAAGACTCGCCGCTATCCTCGGAGCAGCGCCAGGAGTTTGACAGCCTGCGCTACTTCGCGCCCGAAAAATCGTACCGCGTCAGCGCCAAGGTAGAGCGGTTCGCTCAGCCCGAATCGGTGCAGATTCCGCTGACCGATGGCAAGGCGGATACCTATCTGCGCTGGGGCCGCGCCACGTTCAAACTGGCCGACGCCCCGCAGCAGCTGGTGCTCCTGCTCAAGCCCGATGAGAAAGACGGGAAGCTCTTCGTGCCCTTCACCGACAAAACCAACGGCTTTACTACCTACGGCGGTGGCCGCTACCTCGATGTAGCCCTGCCCGCCGATGGGGAAGATGAAGTTACCCTCGACTTCAACGAGGCCTATAACCCGTTCTGCGCTTATGGGGCGGCCTTCGCCTGCCCTCTGCCACCCCAGGAAAACCGCCTGGCCCTAGAGGTCCGAGCTGGCGAAATGGCCTTCCCCGAAACCGACCACACCGGCCACAACCACTAAAAGGCGGTGGTTTTAGCCACCCGCCCGAATCCGTACCTTTGCCACGAATCAGTTGTCAGTGGTCAGTTGCCGGTTGCCAGTTCCTTTCTGGTAAGCCCTCCAGTTGACCCTCCACAACTGATAACCGGCAACTGACCACTGACAACTGATGAAAATATCCCTCGACTGGCTTCGTACGCTTATTCCTACTGATAAACCCGCCGAGGAAATCGGCCAGCTCCTGACGGGCTCGGGACTGGAAGTGGAAGGCATTGAAGAGCTGGAAAGCGTACCGGGCGGCCTGCGCGGGGTAGTGCTGGGCACGGTGCTCACCTGCGAAAAGCACCCCGACGCCGACAAGCTCAGCCTCACCACCGTGGACGTAGGCGACGCTACCCCCCGCCAGATTGTGTGCGGCGCCGCCAACGTGCGCGCCGGCCTGAAGGTGGTAGTGGCCCTGGAAGGCGCTACCCTGCACCCTACCCAGGGCGAGCCATTCAAGATTAAGAAATCGAAAATCCGGGGTGCTGCTTCCGAGGGCATGATCTGCGCCGAAGACGAAATCGGCCTGGGGACTTCCCACGCCGGCATCATGGAGCTGGACACCGACCTGCCCAACGGCACCCCCGCCGCTGAGTATTTCGGCCTGGGTTCTGATTCGGTGTTCGAAATTGGCCTGACGCCGAACCGCGCCGATGCGGCCTCGCACTACGGGGTAGCCCGCGAGCTGCGCGCCCTGCTCCGTCAGCCCTGTCACCTGCCCGACGTCAGCCATTTTCACGCTCCCCAGGAAGCAGCCCAGAACATTCGGGTAACTTTGGAAGATGCCGCGGCCGCGCCGCGCTACGCCGGGCTGTTGCTGGAAAACGTACAGGTAGGTCCTTCGCCGGAGTGGTTGCAGCGCCGCCTGCGCAGCATTGGCCTCTCGCCCATCAACAACGTGGTGGACATCACCAACTTCGTACTGCACGAGCTGGGCCAACCCCTGCACGCCTTCGATGCCGACCAGATTACCGGCAACCACATCCGGGTGAAGCGCGCCGAGGCAGGCGAGAAGTTCGTGACCCTGGATGGGGTAGAGCGCACCCTGCGCGCCGAAGACCTGGTTATTGCCGATGCCAATGGCACGCCCATGGCCCTGGCCGGGGTATTCGGGGGCAAGACCTCCGGTGTTTCCGACGCTACTACCCGGGTATTCCTGGAAAGCGCCTACTTCGCGCCAGCCGTGGTACGCAAAACCGGCCAGACCCACCAGCTCAAAACAGATGCTTCCTTCCGCTTCGAGCGGGGCACCGATCCGCACATGGTGCCCGTGGCCCTGAAGCGCGCGGCTCTGCTGCTCCAGGAAATTGCGGGTGCTACGGTAGCCGCTCCGGTCGTGGATGAGTACCCCACCCACATCAGCCACACGCTGGTGCGCCTGCGCCTGCCGCGAGTGGAAAAGCTGGTGGGACAGTTCATCGCGCCCGAGCGCATCCGTCAGATTCTCACCGATCTTGATATTCTGATTTCCGAGGAGTTGACCGACGAAACCGGTCGCGCCGAGTGGATTCTGTCGGTGCCCCCGCACAAGGTAGATGTAACCCGCGAGGCCGACGTGATTGAGGAAATCCTGCGCATCTACGGCTACAACCACGTGGCTTTGCGGCCGCACAACTCGGCTTCCTACCTCGCCCAATTCCCGAACCCCGACCCGGAGGTAATTCGGCAGAACACGGCCCGCTTGCTCAGCGGCCAGGGCTTCTCGGAAATTATCACCAACTCCATCACCAATTCCCTCTATTTCGAGAAGGAAGGGGAGACGGATGCTACCCTGGTGCGTCTGCTCAACTTCAACAGCGCCGAGCTGAACGTGCTGCGGCCCACGCTGCTGCACAGCGGCCTGGAGGTAATCCGCCACAACGTGAACCGCCGCCAGCGCGACCTGAAGCTGTACGAGTTTGGCAAAACCTACCACCAGAAGGCCGACGGCCAGTACGAGGAAAAGAACAAGCTCGTCATCTACCTGACCGGCAACACGGCCGCCGAAACCTGGCAGCAGAAATCGGAAAAGGCCACCTACCACCAATTGGCCGGAGCTGTGCAGCAAGTGCTAGCCTCGCTAGGCTTCGCACAGCCAACTTCGCAGCCGGTGCAGCACCCGTACCTGGCCGGGGGCCTTACCCTGCTGGCCCAGAACCAGCCGGTAGCCCAGTTGGGCGCGGTGTCGGGGGTAGTGCTCAAGCGCCTGGACGTGTCGCAGCCAGTGTGGTACGCCGAGCTGGACTGGGACTGGCTGATGCGCAAGTACAAGAACAACTTGGTGGCCCGCGAGCTGCCCAAGTTCCCGGAGGTGCGCCGCGACCTGAGCCTGGTGGTGGATAAAACCATCACCTTCGACCAGCTTCAGCAGATTGCCCGCCGCACCGAGAAGAAACTCCTGCAGCAGGTAAATGTGTTTGACGTGTATGAGGGCGATAACCTCGGGGCCGGCAAGAAGTCGTACTCCGTGAGCTTCCTGCTCCAGGACCCCACCCAAACCCTGACCGATCAGGCCATCGATGGCGTGATGCAGCGCCTGATTCAGCAGTTCGAGAAGCAGGTAGGGGCCCTGATCCGGAAGTAGCCCGTTGTCATTCCGATTGAAGGGAGAAATCTGGGGTCCTCATCAAAGGACAACTCAGATTCCTCCCTTCGGTCGGAATGACAGTGTAGGAGCTTCGCAGTAGCTGCGTATCTTCACCACTCATCTAATCCAAAAAATGGCTTCTACCCAGCAGCTTGCTCAACTTGACCGCATGGAGCGACAGGTAACCACGTTAGTGGCTGCCTATCAGCAGTTGCGCGAGGAGCTGGCCGATGCCCATACCACCATTCAACAGCTTCGGGCCGACGTGCGCGACCGGGAGCGGCAGTTGAAGGATTTCCAGAATCAGGAGAATATCACTAAACTTGTCAATACCATAGCTGGTGCAGAACCGGCCAATGTCAACGAGCTGAAACTTCGCCTCAACGAATACATCCGAGAAATAGATAAGTGCCTTGCCTATTTGAGGGAGTAACCACCACCAACCCACCGCCCACTGGCTACTGATGTCCGATTTGTCCATTAAAATCCGCGTTGCTGACCGGGACTACCCCATGCGGGTAAGCCCCCAGGATGAGGAACGCCTGCGCCTAGCGGGCCGGCTGCTAAACGAGCGGCTGAAGGAATTTCGGGAACGGTACGGCATTCAGGACAAGCAGGACTTGCTGGCCATGATTGCGTTATCAACAATGGCTGACCAACTCAAGGTCAGCAAGGAAAAGGACGGGACCGACGCGGCCCTGGCCGAGCGCCTCGCGCGCCTGGACGAGTTGCTGTCGGGAGTGGTGCTGGTCTAGCCAGTTGCGCGGCTAGCAGTAGCGCGAAGCGTAAGCCCGAGCAGGGTGGGGTAATCGGCCCTGCTTTCTGCGCGGGCATTGGTGTTTCTGCCTGGGCTATGGGTTTCTTCCTTCCTATAAACCCCTTCATAGCTCATGTCCGAACCTCTTTATATTGTCCTTGCCGCCGTGCTGGCCCTCGTGGTTGGTGTAGTGCTGGGACGCCTGCTGGCGGGAAAAGCCCGGCAGGACCACGAAGCCGATGCCAAAGCGCGCGCTCAGCAGATTCTGGCTGAAGCCGAAGCCCAGGCCTCGCGCACCCGCGACGAACGGATTCAGCAGTCGAAAGATAAATTCCGCACCCTCAAGCAGGAATTCGAACAGGAAAGCCGCCGCCAGAAGCAAGCCCTGGAGCAGGAGCTGACCGAGCGCCGCGCCGCCGTAGTGGAGCAGGAGCAGAGCATCAAGCAGCTGACCCTCACTACCCAGAAGCAGTTGGAGCAGATTCAGCGCAAAGAAAAAGAGCTGGACGCTACCCGCGAGCGAATTGAAACCCAGGCCCAGCAGCAGCGCGAAAAGCTGGAAGCCCAGGAAGAAAAGCGCCGCACTACCCTCGAAAACCAACTGGCTAAGCTGGAACAGCGCGAGCAGGAAGTAGAAGCCGAGCTGGAAGAAGGCCGCCAGGAACTCAGCAGCAAGCTGCACCAAGTAACTTCTCAGCTCGAAACCATTTCCGGCCTGACGGCCGCCGAGGCCCGCGAGCAGCTGGTAGAGTCCCTGAAGAATGAGGCCCAGATTCAGGCTTCCAGCTACATCAAGGACGTAGTAGCTCAGGCCAAGCTCACGGCCACCAAAGACGCCAAAAAGGTAGTGCTGGAAACCATTCAGCGCACCGCCGCCGAGCACGCCATTGAGAACTGCGTGTCGGTGTTTAACATTGAATCCGACGACGTAAAAGGCAAGATTATCGGCCGGGAAGGGCGCAACATCCGCGCCCTGGAAGCCGCTACCGGCGTTGAGATTATAGTAGATGATACGCCCGAGGCCATCATCATCTCCGGCTTCGACCCGGTGCGCCGCGAGGTAGCCCGCCTGAGCCTGCACCTGCTGGTGAAGGATGGCCGGATTCACCCCGCCCGCATCGAGGAAATCGTAGCCAAAACCCGGAAGAATATCGACGAGGAAATCGTTGAGATTGGCGAGAAAACCATCATCGACCTGGGCATTCACGGCCTGCACCCCGAGCTGATCAAGATGGTGGGCCGGATGCGTTTCCGCTCATCGTACGGCCAGAACCTGCTGCAACACTCCCGTGAGGTAGCTAACCTGTGCGCTACTATGGCTGCCGAGCTGGGGCTGAACGTGAAGCATGCCAAGCGCGCCGGCCTTCTGCACGACATCGGGAAGGTGAGCACTGAGGAGCCTGAGCTGCCCCACGCCATCCTGGGCATGGAAATGGCCAAGAAGTACAAGGAGCACCCCGACGTGGTCAACGCCATTGGGGCCCACCACGACGAAATTGAGATGACGGCCATGATTTCGCCCTTGGTGCAGGCCTGCGACGCCATTTCTGGCTCGCGCCCTGGTGCCCGCCGCGAAATGATGGAAAGCTACATCAAGCGCCTGAAGCAGCTGGAGGAAACGGCCAACGGCTTCAAAGGCGTAAATCAGTGCTTCGCCATTCAGGCCGGCCGCGAACTGCGCGTGATGGTGGACGCCGAGAACGTAACCGACGAGCGTGCCGCCGAGCTGAGCTACGAAATTTCCCAGAAGATTGAGAAGGAAATGCAGTATCCCGGCCAGATCAAAATCACGGTAATTCGGGAAATGCGCGCCGTAGCCTACGCCAAATAATTGCCGTAGTCTCCGCTAATTAAAAGCGCCCCTGTAGCAGTAGCTGCGGGGGCGCTTTGGCGTTATGCAGCGTTTGCGTCACGAATACTCCCAGGCCTGTGCTGGCAGGATATATTCCCCTAATTCCGATATCAACGCCACGAAGGACGGTTATACACCACGATTAGGGTAGCCCGTCACCCTTATTCATTCCGCGAGTATGCTGGCCGCAACCGGTAGGCTTCTTGAAGCTGTAAAGTCTAATGCTTGCCAGGGGCCAAGTAGCAGGGCACCCGCAAGCAACGGTATTGGGCTGAAAACGCGCAGGCAGAAGCCGGCAGGTTGCTGGTTGATGAGCCGCAAGCAACGGTATTGGGCTGAAAAGGGGTAGGAGAAGTGACCGGTAGAAAGTCAGGAAAGGCAATAAAATGGGTTGACGAAGGTAGGCAGCATCCATACATTCAGAATATCTACTAGTGCATATTACCAATGCCTCTGCCTGATACCTTACCCCCGCGCATGGCCTCAATCTGCTCAGTGCTGCTGAGCGGCTGCTCTGTTTATACGCCCACCATCCCGAGTACGCCCTTGGTGCAGAAAGGAGAGGTGGAAGTTTATGGCGGTGTTCGGGGTTTGATGTCGTCGGCTGAGGTAGGGGCAGCCTGGTCGCCGGTCAACCACGTAATGCTCACTACCGAGGCGGCTGTCCGGCTGGTAAACGCCGACGATTCATCGCCTAACCAGAACCGTCAGCTCAACCTGGGGCTAGGGGTGTATCAGCGCTTCAATGGCACGGTTCCCCTGCATGCGGCTCTGGTGGGTGGGGTAGGCCGCGCAGCCTCCGACGTACGCAACGGCGAAGTTTCCTCCCCTGGCTTTACCCGGTATCAGGCTACCTACTCCCGCTACTATGCGCAAGGCTATCTGGTCATGTTTGGCGAAGAAGCGGGCTGGCTGAACGGGGGCGTGTCGTCGATGGGCTACCTGGGTTAATTACGACAAGCTTCGGCGCAATGACGAGCCAGTTACTCCAACTGCTACATTCTATCTGGAGCCTACGGTGTTTATGCGGTTTGGCCGGGGCGCCCTGCAAAGCCAGTTAAGCATTGGTAGCTCTCTGCCTAACGGGCGAATAAGAAAAGACCCAACAGACAAGTACCTGGATGCCAGAAATACGCTGATTGGATACGGCCTGGTCTTCCGACCAGGGCAGCTTCGTGGCCGCAATCAGAAGCCGTAGTTCTGCTATCTGCCTTCTTCCAGCCTACTGAACAGGTTGTTCAAGGATTCCGCCCAGGTAGGGTGGGCCAGAATCATGTCCTGCAGATCGTCGCAGGTGAGGCCGCCGGCCATGGCCAGCTGCAGCATCGACATAATTTCGCCGCCCTGCTCACTGAAAACAGCTGCTCCCAGGAGGTAGCCCCGGCCATCAACCAGCACTTTGATAAAGCCCGTGGTGTGGCCTGTTTCCTGGGCTCGGCCAATGGTCCGGACCGGCATGGTGGCTACCCGGTAGCTGAGCTTCTGTTCCTTTGCCTGCTTTTCATTCAGACCGATGCGGCCGAGCTGGGGCTGCGTGAACACCACGTAGGGCACTGGCCGGCCCTTGGTAGTGCGGCGCTTGCCGTGCAGCAGGTTGTCGCGCACAAGGCGGTAGTCGTCGTAGCTGATATGGGTGAACTGCGGGCCCGGGTGCACGTCGCCGAGGGCATACACACCGCGCACGTTGGTTTGCAGCCGCTCGTTTACCAGCACGTAGCCCTCCTTATTGGTTTCAATTCCGGCGGCGTCCAGCCCCAGCATATCCGTATTAGGCTCCCGGCCCACGGCTACCAGCAGATGCGTACCCCGCAGGCGCCGCTCGCCGGCCGGCGTAGTGGCCGTGAGGGTGTAGGCCCCATCCGCATTGCGGGATACCCGGTGCACGTTGGCCTGCATCACGAACTCAATGCCGTCAGCCTCCAGCTGGGCCTGCATGGCGGCGCATACTTCGTCGTCTTCGCGGTCCAGCAGGTGGGTAGCGGTGCTGATGATGGTGACCCGGCTGCCGAAGCGCCGGAACATCTGCCCGAACTCCAGGCCAATGTAACCCCCACCCAGAATGAGCAGATGCTCAGGCAATTCTTTCAGGTCCAGTATTTCCACATTAGTCAGAAAGCCGCTTTCCGCCAGCCCTTCAATAGGGGGCACGGCGGCCCGGGTGCCGGTGTTAATGAAAATGCGAGGCGCGGTCAGCAGCTGCTCGTCGCCAGCGGCCAGGGCTACGCGCAGGCTGCGGGGCCCGGTGAAGGTGGCGCGGCCGTGCAGCAGAGTAATGCCTTCCTGCTCCTGGGTCAGGTTTTTCAGGATACCGTCGCGCTTGGCCTGAATAATGGTATCCTTCCGCGCTACTATAGCGCGCAGATTAGGGGTAGGCTTGCCGGCTTTGATGCCGTAGTCGGCGGCGGTAGCCACCTGGTGCACCCGCTCCGCCGAGGCCAGCATGGCCTTTACCGGCGAGCAGCCATAGTTAATGCAGGAGCCGCCCAGCTGATTTTGCTCGATGAAGGCTACCTTCTGGCCCGCCCCGGCCAGCGCACTGGCTAGGGGAGTGCCAGCCTGGCCGGAGCCAATAATAACAGCATCGAAGCGGGTAGCAGCCATAGAAACAGGGTAGCGGAAACCAGGCCAATGGCGGGCCCGTGCTCCCCTATACGAAGCTCAGGCGTAAACCGCCGGCCTGGTTGTTGCGGCTCCTACCCCCAGCGGCACAACGAAAGCCCGTTTCTAACGTTCTGCCCCAAGCTCTCTTCCTGTTTTGCCTATGCCATTTGTGTTCCGCCATATTCGGGCGCTGCTGCTGCTGCCGCTGCTGGCCAGCTGCTCGTCGTTGTACTTTCCGCCGCCGCCCCAGGTGCCCTTGCTTACCCAAAAGGGCGAGTGGAGTGGGGGCATTCACACCAATTTCAGCCAGAATACGTCCGTGCAGGGCGCCTACGCCTTCACCGACCACTTGGGCGTGATGGGCTCCGCCTCCTTTCTGCACACCGACAAGAAGAAGCGGGCCGAGGACCACGATTTTGGCGAGGTAGGGCTGGGCTACTACACCCGCCTGCGCGACAAACGGGTGCTGGAAATCTACGGGGGCTACGGCCTGGGCCACACCCGGCGGATTGAGCGCACCCCGGCCGAGGGCATCACGCGCACCCTGGAAGGCAGCCTGAACAAGTACTTTACTCAGGTGAACTACACCTCCAAGGACAAGAAAACCTACCACGTACTCGGCCGCGACTGGCCCGTAACCTACGGCACGGCTCTGCGCCTGAGTTACGTGACGCTCACCAACTTTCGCCTCGATAACCAGCCCCACGCCTCCGAGGACAACGTGTTTCTGGAGCCTATTACCTATACCCGCATCAATCTGGTGGGCCCCCTGGACTTCCAGCTCATCAGCGGGAGCAACTTTGGCCTGCGGCACCGCAAGTACCTGAAGGCCGCCAACTCTGTGTTTCAGTTCGGGCTGGTGGTGAACGTGGGCGGGCAGAGCGGGGGGAAGTAGCGGAAGGCAAAAGTCGGATTTTTAGGTCCTGAATCCGCTTAGGTAGCGGCCACGGGGTAGGTAGCGGGCTTGCGGGGTCTACCTGGAAAGTCGGATTGGAAGGAAAAGTGGTATTAGCTGGCCAGGGGCGCGCCTCTACCTTGGGTAAGTATTCTTATCCGACCTGTTATGCCCCTTCTGTTACGTATTCCCGGTGCTTTGGGCAGCCTGATGTTTCTGGCGGGCTGCGGTGCCTACGCGCCTACTTCGCCGGCCGTGCCCATGGTGGAAAGTAAAGGCGAGGCGGAGGTCAGTGGTAGCATGCAGCTGAACGGGCGGGTAGAAGCGCGCGGAGTATACTCGCCTGCCCGGCATCTGCTGGTGGGCGTTGGGGGTAGCACGCGGCCTAATTTTTCCTCTTCTACTTTCTTCCGAGTACAGCAGGTGGAGGCAATGGCCGGCGGCTACGCAAAACTCAGTGAGCAAGTGCTGTTCAGCGGCATGCTCGGGGCAGGGGCGGCCCGCACCAACCGGCGTTTTCAGGAGATACTCGGTGGCCGGGAGCAGTATCAGGCGCGCTACAGCACCTTGTTTGGGCAAGGGGGCCTAGGCTGGCAGTTCGACAATGGCGGCAGCCTCAGCCTGGGCTACCGCCTCACCGCCGTGCGGTTCCGCCGCCTGCGCGACGAAGCCCAGGACCTTCCCCTGCAGCGTATGAGCCGCCACGAAATCTTGCTGAACCTACGCCACAACCCCGGCTGGGGGGCGCAGTGGCAAACCCAAACCAGCATCGGCATTTCGGCTGGTCGTCGTCCGGGCGACGGCGCTGATGACGATCCGACGGCTTTTGGGGTGCAATACATCCAATTGCCCAGTTTCCTAGTGAGCCTGGGCCTAGTGTGGCGCCCGGGCCTGCGCAACTGGTAAGGGGTAGGGCGCCGGAAGCTGGCCCAGCTAGCTACTCAAAAACAGCCTCTACTAATAGCACAGAGCTGCCCGCGCGGTCTGGGCGCCACTGTCGCGTTAGGGTGTCCCGGTGCCAACTGCTTATTTGTTTGGGATCAGGCCGGGTGCCTTTTAGCCGGGGAAGCTTAAATGCATCAATGGTTCGTACCACTGTGCCAGGCTGACTACGACGAGAAATTTTATAATACACATGTTTGTGCTCCTCTATCACTCCACTCACGTACTCGTCGGCCGTTTCGCCCAAGCCCTCCACTACAATAAAAAATCCTCGCTCCGGTACGGGCACTGCATTTAACGGCCACTGCAAAGTTATTGTACGCCGAGCTTTTTGTAAATCACTGGTTTGCAGCAACACGGAGGTAGGTAGCAGATTGTCATCTGCGGGGTTACCGGCGTCCGTTACGGAGGCTACACGCACCTGTATCTTATTGGCCGGCAGTTCGCTGGCGTGTCGAAGGTGCAGGCGTACTTGGCGCAGTTGGTGGTCGCCCTCCTGCGTTGCCAGAAAACGGATTGCATTACCGCCACCAGGGCCTATTATATGTGCGTGCTTATTGTCCTCGGTGCCCGACGCCACTACGAGCTGCTGTGAGCTACCCGCAATTTGCACATCTGGTAAGGCAATAACACGAGCAGAGTCAGTGGCAGAACTTGGGGTAGTCTGAGCAATAGCATTATTCTGGCTCAGGAAGCAAAGGAGAAGAAATAAGACACTAGAATACTGCATACTGCTACGAAGCTTTTGTGGGAGATAACTAACTGAAAAATTACCTGCATTTAATCCCCGTGTTGTCCCAATCAGCGTAAATATTCACCCAGAAATAATAGTGTTTGGTCTCGAAAGAGGCTGTATTATCTACGCATTTAGCTTTTCCAGTCAACTTCTTCCCAAACATTGGGGTAGGCGCAACTGCTCCAATAGCTCCTATTAACAAAATAGCAGCAGCAAATACTTTCGCTAGAGCTTTCATAGCATACAGAGTTGGTTTCGTGAAAAGTACCGGAGTAAAGTTTACCCCGGTACTGTATTACGAGCACACTAAGAGCAGGCTTCGTATTCAACCCCATGGCTAACTTCTAGCCAGAAGATATAGATGGTGGTATACACTGGACGAACACCCGCGAAGCATTCACCGGGAACCGATTCTGATCCGATGAATGGATTGGCCGAAGCAGTTTGTACGGCCCCAAGAACCAGTCCTGCGGACAGAAGAGCGGCGAATAATTTCTTTTTCATACAGTTACACATTATTTTAAAAATACTGCCTACTCTATTACCGCTTTTCGGCTACTGCGGGCTAGCGGTGCGGACATAGAGTTTATAAATTATATTTTTAAAGTATTACTAAAATAAATTTACGCACGAAAAAGGGCTGCCCCCGCACTAGCGGTAGCAGCCCTTGGCTTATCATTGGCAGTAAGTCAAATTCTACTTGCTACCCAGCACGCGCAGCATCGTGTCGCCAATTTCGGCGGGTGAGTCCACTACGTGGATGCCGCACTCGCGCATGATGGCCATCTTGGCAGCGGCCGTATCGTCGGCACCGCCTACGATAGCGCCGGCGTGGCCCATGCGGCGGCCGGGAGGTGCCGTTTGGCCAGCAATGAAGCCTACTACAGGCTTCTTGTTGCCGGTTTCCTTAATCCAGCGGGCGGCTTCGGCTTCCATGCCGCCGCCGATTTCGCCAATCATCACGATGCCCTCGGTTTCGGGGTCGTTCATGAGCAGCTCCACGGCCTCTTTGGTGGTGGTGCCAATGATGGGGTCACCGCCGATGCCGATGGCCGTGGTCTGGCCCAGACCGGCTTTGGTCAGCTGGTCAACGGCTTCGTAGGTCAGCGTGCCTGATTTCGATACGATGCCCACGCGTCCTTTCTGGAAGATGAAGCCGGGCATGATGCCCACTTTGCACTCGCCAGCCGTCATCACGCCGGGGCAGTTCGGCCCGATCATGCGCAGGCCTTCGCGGCCTTTCAGGTACTCTTTCACCGCAATCATGTCCTTGGTCGGGATGCCCTCGGTGATGGTCACGATAACCTTGATGCCGGCGTCGGCGGCTTCCATGATGGCGTCGGCGGCGAAAGCCGGCGGCACGAAGATGATGCTGGTGTCAGCGCCCGTCTGGGCTACGGCATCGGCTACGGTGTTGAACACCGGGCGCTCGAGGTGCTGCGAGCCGCCTTTGCCGGGCGTTACGCCACCCACCACGTTGGTGCCGTACTCAATCATCTGCTGGGCATGAAACGAGCCTTCGGAGCCCGTGAAGCCCTGCACAATCACTTTGGAATCCTTGTTTACCAGAACACTCATAGAAGTGGGGTTAGAGGAAGATGCGGATTTGGGGTGGGATACTCACCACCGGCTACCGGCCGACGGTGCGCAAAAGTAGGCTTTTTTGGGTGTCGGGCGAAGCAATGTTTATCATTCCGCCCCGAGCCGGAAATCTAACCCGCGGGGGCGGAAGTTGTTGCATAGAGGTTGGCTGGCTCCGGTCGGGTATCCCGGCCTCCCAACGGAAATCCGTACCTTTGTCTTCTCTCTCGAACACCACCTACCTCTCACCCATGTATTTGAACAACATCGTTGAGGCCATCGGCAACACCCCGCTGGTGAAGCTCAACAAAGTCACCGACGGCATCAAAGGTACCATCCTGGCCAAGGTGGAATATTTTAACCCTGGCAACTCCGTAAAGGACCGCATGGCCCTCAAAATGGTTGAGGATGCCGAGAAAGCCGGTTTGCTGAAGCCCGGCGGCACTATCATTGAGGGCACCTCGGGCAACACGGGCATGGGCCTGGCCCTGGCCGCCATTGCGAAGGGCTACAAGTGCATCTTCACGATGAGCGACAAGCAAAGCAAGGAGAAGCAGGATATTCTGCGGGCAGTAGGCGCCGAGGTAATCGTGTGCCCCACCAACGTAGCCCCCGATGATCCGCGCAGCTACTACTCGGTGGCCCGCAAGCTCAACCAGGAAATTCCGAACTCCATCTACCCCAACCAGTACGATAACCCCTCCAACTCGGCGGCCCACTACGAAAGCACCGGCCCCGAGCTGTGGGCCCAGACGGAAGGCAAAATCACGCACTACGCCGCCGGCGTGGGCACCGGCGGCACCATCTGCGGCACGGCCCAGTACCTGAAGGAGCAAAACCCGAACATTGTAACGGTAGGCCTAGATACGTACGGCTCGGTTTTCAAAAAGTACAAGGAAACCGGCATTTTCGACGAAAACGAAATCTACCCTTACAAGACGGAAGGCATCGGGGAAGATATTCTGCCTAAGAATGTTAACTTTGACCTGATCGACCTTTTCATCAAAGTGTCGGACAAGGATGCGGCCCTCATGACGCGGCGTCTGGCCAAGGAAGAAGGCCTGTTCGTGGGATGGTCGTGCGGCTCGGCGGTGTACGGCGCGCTGGAATACGCGAAAGAGCACCTAAAAGAAGACGATACTATGGTGATTGTGCTGCCCGACCACGGCACGCGCTACCTCGGTAAAATCTACAACGACGACTGGATGCGCGAACAGGGCTGGCTCTAGCCGCCTCTTCGCCTATCCGTTTCATACAAGCTTACTAAACCCAGAACCCATGTCTAAAAAGTTGCGCAGCGTGGTATTGGTGGACGACAACGAAACCACCAGTTTCCTCAATAACCGGTTGCTCAGCCGCCTCGACGTGGCCGAGCAGGTGCATACCTTTTCCAAAGCTGAGCAGGCCTACCAGCACATCTGGGGCGGCGAGAAAGGCGAGCAGCCTACCACCGAGGCCCCTGAGCTGGTGTTTGTGGATCTGAAAATGCCCGGTATGGATGGCTTCGAGTTCCTGAAACTCTACAGCGCCCTGCCCGAAGCCGTGCGGGAAAAGACGGTGATGGCCGTGCTGACTACCTCCATGCACGCCGCCGACACGGCGCGGGTAGCGCAGTACGAAGGCGTGGAGTATCTGGCCAAGCCCCTGACCGAAGAAAAGATGCAAAAGCTGATGCAGAAGCGCTTCGTAGCAGCCTAGCAAATCTGCTTCATCAGTACCATAGAAAAGCCCGGCGCTGCGTAGCGCCGGGCTTTTGTGGTTCCGGAGGGGGTAGGGTGGGGGAGGTTATACTACCGCCTCCACGAACCGGAAGGCTTCCCCATCGAACAGGCCCTTGTCGCTGAGCTTGAGGCTGGGAATAACCAGCAGGGCCATAAAGGAAAGCGTCATGAAGGGAGCCTGGAGCGGAGAGCCCAGCTGTTTGGCTAGGGCATCGACGGCGGCGTAGGCTTCGGCTACATGGTAGCCCTCCTGGTTTGACATCAGGCCGGCTACGGGCAGGGGGAGCAGCATTTCCTGCCCATCGGGCGACACGGCAGCCAGGCCCCCGCGCGCTTCAATAACTAGGTTCACGGCCCGGGCCAGGCTCTCATCGTCGCAGCCTACGGCCGTGATGTTGTGCGAGTCGTGGCCGACGCTGCTGGCCAGGGCCCCGCGCTTCAGGCCGAAACCCTGAATAAAGGACACGGCCGGCGGGGCCGCGTGGTAGCGGTTTACTACCGTCAGCTTCAGTATGTCCTGGGCCAAATCGGGCACTACCACGCCGTTTTCCACGCGGGCCGGCACGTCGTGGCGGGCCGTAATGAGCTGCCCATCGAAGCACTCCATTACCCGAATGGTAGCGGCCGACTGTGGGGCGGGCAGCCGGAAGTCGGCGGGCTGCACGGGATTGGTGTTAAAGTTGTTGACAACGTCCACCGGCACCGCCGGAATCAGCGTTTGGCCGTTTTCGGCTACTAGCTCGCCATTGAGGTAAGTCTGCTGCACCCTGAAATCGGTGAGGTTGTTGACCACGATGAAGTCGGCCGGGTCGCCGGGTTGCAGCAAGCCTACCGGCAGCCGGTAGTGCTCTACGGGGTTGCGGCAGGCCACGCGCAGCACTTTCAGCACCTCCTGGCCGCGGGCCACGGCGCGCTGCACCAGCTGGTTGATGTGGCCCAGCACAAGCGTATCGGGGTGCTTGTCGTCGGAGCAGAACATCATCTGCTCGTAGTGCTGGGGTAGCAAATCAATCAGGGCATCGAAGTTGCGAGCCGCCGAGCCTTCCCGCACCAGAATCTTCATGCCCACCGCCAGCTTGTCCAGGGCTTCTTCGGCCGTAAAGCACTCATGGTCGGTGCTGATACCGGCCTCGGCGTAGCGTTGGGCATCGGGGCCGCGCAGACCGGGCGCGTGCCCATCTACGGGGCGGCCGTACTGCTGGGCCAGCCGAATTTTCTCCATCACCAGCTCGTCGCGGTTGAGCACGCCGGGCCAGTTCATCATTTCGGCTAGGTAGCCGATTTCGGGGTGCTCCTGGAACAGCTGCTCAATGTCGGCGGCGGTTATTTCGGCCCCGGCCGTTTCGAAGGGGGTAGCCGGCACGCAGGAAGGTGCCCCGAAGCAGAACTTGAACGGCACCTGCCGGCCGCTCTCCAGCATGTACTTCACCCCTGCCACGCCCAGCACGTTGCCTATTTCGTGGGGGTCCGAAACGGTAGCTACCGTGCCGTGCACCACCGCCAGCCGGGCAAACTCCGAGGGCACCAGCAGGGAGCTTTCCACGTGCACGTGAGCATCCACGAAACCTGGCAGCGCGTAGGGCAGGGCTGGGTCCGGAGCAGAGGCGACGGTAGGCTCAATGCGCTGCACGCGGCCGGCGGTTACGTGCACGGTAGCGGGTAGTATTGTGTTCTGAAACAGGTCAATGACGTTGGCGAGCAGCTGAAAATCGGCGGACATAGGCAAGGCACGAAGCGCGGTGAATTGTGGAGCCGGAGGGCGGCTAACGGGTAAAGAACCGTATATTTGCCGAAAATCCGCGCCGTGAGAAAGATTGTGACTTTGCTACTGGCTGCCCTGCTTGGGGGGTCCGGCCTGCTCACCACAGGCTGCGCTGCCCGCACCCCTCAGCAGAAGAAAACTGCCTCCATGAAGCGGAAAGCTAAATTCGGTAAACTTCCCTGTCCCTGTGAAAGTCATTAACCCGGAAGCACAGTTCCGGCCCTGGCGGGTTGCGCTATGCTGGCTGCTGCTCGTTGTTGCGCTAGGAGTAGCCCTCGGTGCGCAGGCTCAGGACCGCTCTATCGGGCTGCTGGAAAAGGCCAGCGCCGGTAAGTTCCGGCCTGGCCATTATACCACCCTGGATGGACAGCGGCACGCGGGCAGCATCCGTATATGGCGCGATGAGCAGCGCAACCTACTGCAGGTGGATCAGGGTAAGCAGACCGCGCCCCTCAACCTGGCCCCCGCTGCTCTTAAAAGCGTAGTGATTGGCGCGGATTCGCTGATTGTGGTGCGCCACTTCCGGCATCTGGACGCCAAGGAGACGTTGCTTTCGGCCCAGCCTGATTTCTGCCGGGTGAAGCTGAGCGGCAACGTGCAAGTGCTGGAGCACGAGCGGCTGGTGATAACCAATAACCTCCCTATGCAGGGTGCCGGCGGCATGATGTACGGGGGCGGCAGCGGCAAAACCCTGATGACCACTTGGCTGCTGCGGACCCCCGCCGATACCAGCCTGTACGTAGTACCTGGCTCGTCCGACGCGTTTGGTCCTGCTACGGCCCGGCTTTTTATCGATTATCCGGCCCTGTGTCAACAGCTGTCGGCCGGCTACGTGGGGTTGGATGATTTTAAGCGCGTTATCTATTCCTACATTTTCAAACGCGAAATAGGACAGGTCAGCTACGAGGCTGCCAGTACCATCTTCCGTTAAGCTCCGCGCCCTTATGCCCGATCAGAACCCGCTTGCCTCCCTGGTAGCCGCTGCCGAAGCCGTGCGCCAGCAGCTGCACGTCAACCAGTTTGATGCGGCCGCCGTGCAGCTGCTGGCCGAGTTTATTGAAGGGCAGCGGCCTACCCTGAAAGAAACCGACCGGCAGGGCGTTATTACCGCTTTGGGGTGCTTTCTGGGCCAGTGCCTGGTAGAAACCTACGGCGGTACCTGGGCCCAGGGCCCCGACGGCACCACGGGGGTAGGCATCAACCAAACCTCGTTTTTCAACCCATTTTACCGCGTAAGCGAGCAGCTGGCCAAGGGCGAGACCCAGTCCGTTGCTGCCTTCTTCGCGGGTGTACCCGAGCGCCTGGCTGCTAAGCCGGGCCGTAAATCCTGGATTTAGTGAGCCCCTTTAGTTTGCTTGAGCCTAGCCCCGACCTCGCCATGAGAAAAATCGTCATTGCCATCGACGGCTACTCTTCCTGTGGCAAAAGTACCACGGCCAAGGCCGTGGCCGCGGAGCTGGGCTACGCCTATATTGATAGCGGAGCCATGTACCGGGGCGTAACGCTGTATCTGCTGGAGCACGGCATTCCCTTCGACGACCTGCCCCGCATTGAGCAGGCGCTGCAGGAGATGCACATCACCTTCAAGCGCAACCGCAAAACCGGCCGCAACGAGCTGTGCCTCGATGGAGTAATCCGGGAAGACGAAATCCGGCAGATGCGCATTTCCAACTCCGTGAGCGAAGTATCAGTAATTCCGGCCGTGCGCCACGCTATGGTGGCCCAGCAGCAGCGCATGGGCCGCAAGCGGGGGGTAGTAATGGACGGCCGCGACATTGGTACCACCGTTTTCCCCGATGCGGAAGTGAAAATCTTTATGACGGCCGACGTGCTCACGCGCGCCCTGCGCCGCCAGGAAGAGCTGGCCCTGAAGCAGGAGCACGTACCGGTGGAAGACATTGTGGAAAACCTGCGCAAGCGCGACCACCTGGATTCTACCCGCGCCGAAAGCCCCCTGCGCCGCGCCTCCGATGCCGTGCTGCTCGATACCACCCACATGATGATTGATGAGCAGGTAGATTTCGTGCTGGAGCGCGTTTCGGCCACGCTGTTTTCGCTGGCCGCGGCCGGCTGGCAGGGCAACGAACAGAAATAAGAAGTAAGCGGCCGCCCGGAGCAAAAGTGCGGCAAAGTTGTTGTAGAGAAATAGAGGTATCGGATTTGCGGGAAGCGAATCCCGCGCCGACGACCCGGCTTTTATGGAGCCTCGCCGTCATACTATAAGAGCCCATGAACGTCACCATTGATAAGAATTCCGGCTATTGTTTCGGCGTTGAGTTCGCCATTCAGATGGCCGAGGATGAGCTGGGAAACCAGGAAACCCTGTACTGCCTCGGCGACATTGTGCACAACCGCATGGAGGTAGAGCGCCTGCACGCCCTAGGCCTGCGCATTATTGATAGGGAGCAGCTTGCGGAACTGCACGACGCCAAAGTGCTGATCCGGGCCCACGGCGAGCCGCCGGAAACCTACGAGCTGGCTTTGCGCAATAACATCGAACTTATTGATGCTTCCTGTCCGGTGGTGCTCAAGCTGCAGAACCGCGTGAAGCACGCCTTCGACGCCACTACCCGCCAGGATGGGCAGATTGTGATTTACGGACAGCCCGGCCACGCTGAGGTCATCGGCCTGACGGGGCAGACCCGCAACCAGGCCCTCATCGTCATGACGGAGCAGGACCTGGACCAGGTGGACTTTTCGCGCCCCGTAACCCTGTTCAGCCAGACCACCAAGAGCACGGCCGGCTTCTACCACATGAAGGAGGTGATAGAAAACCGGATTAAGGCCGCTGGGGGCTCCCTGGAAGCCTTTGATGCTAACGACAGCATTTGCCGGCAGGTAA
Organism: Hymenobacter sp. DG01; assembly: GCF_006352025.1. Classification (NCBI taxonomy): domain Bacteria; kingdom Pseudomonadati; phylum Bacteroidota; class Cytophagia; order Cytophagales; family Hymenobacteraceae; genus Hymenobacter; species Hymenobacter sp. DG01. The sequence goes on along the minus strand of NZ_CP040936.1, from coordinate 2,829,009 downwards.
GCAACCGCGAGCCGGCCCTGGCCAAGTTTGCCCAGCAGCACGACGTAGTGGTGTTTGTGAGCGGGCGTAAAAGCTCCAACGGCAAGGCCTTGTTCTCGGTAGTCAATAAAACCAATCAGCGCAGCTACTTCGTGGAAAACGAGGAGGAGCTGAGCGAAGAGTGGTTCCAGGGCGCCGAGTCGGTAGGTATCTGCGGGGCCACCAGCACACCCATGTGGCTGATGCAGCGCGTGAAAAACCGGATTGAGGAAGTGGCTGAGCACGTAGCGTAGCAGCTTCCTTTCGCAAAAAGAGTAGCCCCGGTGCAGCTAGCTGCACCGGGGCTACTCTTTTTGCGAAAGGACAACAAACTTGCTGACTTATAGGCTTACGCCACCCGTTAGCTCCAGCCGCTGGCCGTTAAGCCACTTGGCCTCCTCCGTGCAGAGAAAGGCTACTACCCCACCTACGTCGTTGGGGAGGCCCACCCGGCCCAGGGCCGAGATTTGGGCCGCAAAGGCGCGCATTTCCGGCGTGTCCGTCATGGCGCCGCCGCCAAAAATGGCACCCGGGGCCACCACGTTGGCGGTGATGCCCCGCGCACCCAGCTCCACGGCCAGGTAGCGCGTGAATACATCCACCGCGCCTTTCATTATCCCGTAGGCCGAGGCGCCGGGGTAGGAAATGCGCGTGGTAGCCGACGACATGTTGATGATGCGGCCCCCGTTCTGGAGCAGGGGTAGGGCTTTTTGAGTCAGGAAATACACACCCTTGAGGTGAATATTCAGCATCTCGTCGAACTGGGCTTCAGTGGTTTCTGCGAAAGGTGCCTGCAGGCCGGTGCCGGCGTTGTTGATGAGGAAATTGAAGCGGCTGGTGCCGAAAGATGCCTGCAGCACGCCGGGCAGCTGGGCAAAGAAGGCATCGAAGCTGCGCACGTCGGCAGTGTTGAGTTGCAGAGCCACGGCGTTGCGGCCCAGGTCTTCAATAGCTGCCACTACGGCTGCCGCTTCCGTCTGCTGGCGGTGGTAAGTCAGGACCACGTCAATGCCTTTCTGGGCCAGACGAAGGGCAATTTCTTTACCGATACCGCGGCTGCCGCCGGTCACCAAGGCTATTTTGGAAGTTGTCATGAGAAGAAAATGGTTGGGTTATAAGAACCCGACAAAGGTCTGCCAGACAACCAGCGGGCATTTTGTGAATGCCAATCTGTTTTATGTAAAAATCAAACCAGGGCCTGCAGCCGGAAGGCGCCGGGGGCCACACCCAACTGACGCTTGAAGAAGTTGGAGAAGTGAGCCACGTCGGCGAAGCCCAGGGCGTCGGCAATTTCGGCCAGCGTCCAAGTGGTTTGCCGGAGCAAGGCTTTAGCTTCCTGGGCAATGCGGGTTGCTACCAGGTCGGTGGTGGTGCGGCCAGTAGTTTCCTTGAGCACTTTGTTGAGGTGATTGACGTGCACAGCCAAGTGGTCAGCGTAGTCGGTGGCCGTGCGCAGGCGGAGCCGCTGCTGGGGCGTCTCCAACGGAAACTGCTGCTCCAGCAGCTCAATGAACAACGACGTGAGCCGGGCCGCGGCGCTGTAGGCAGGGTGCAGGGCAGTAGTTGGCTGCAGCTTCTGGCCTAGGTGCATCAGCTCCAGCACGTAGGTGCGCAGCAAGTCGTATTTGTAGATGTAGTCAGAAGCCATTTCCTCCTGCATCCGCCGAAAAATGGCGGTAGCCCGGGCCTCCTGCTCATCGGAGAGCTGAAAGGCTGGGTAGCCTTCGGCTTTGAACAGCGGCAGCTCGTCCAGCACCACCCCACTGTTGGCCGGCCGCAAAAACTCGGGGGTGAACACGCAGAATAAGCCCGTCTGGCCGGCGTTGTATGGCAGCCAGTAGTGCGGCACCTTAGGCGTGGAGAAAATGAGGGCGTTTTGGGCCAGGTCGAGGCTGCTATCCGGGTAGTCAATGCGGTTGCGGCCCCGAAGCAAACTGATTTTGTAGAACGACCGGCAGGCATAGGGCACGGTGGGCTTCTCGCGCAGGCACTGCCCCGGCAGGCCCAGTTCAAATACGTTAAAATGCCCAACGTCCTGCTGAATGCCATCGGGAAGCAGCGCACTCAACTCGGCCCCAGTGCAGGCAGTTACGTCGTGGTAGAACTCGGCCAGGGGGGCAGCTTTCATAAAGGGCGTGCGTTGTGAAAATCAAAGCTACAACAAACCACCGGCCCGCGTGGCTGCAAGGGCCGGTGAGGTAGCGCGTAGCCTGGCTTTCGGGTTTTAGCGGGTGCGGGTATCTTGCGCCCCCGGGCGGCCGCTATACCAGCCGCTTCAATTTCGTGCCCATGCGTCGTTTCATCAACTACTTCCTCAGCGGTTTTCTCATTGTGGCCCCCATTGGGCTCACCGTGTACATTTTGTTTGCCTTGCTGCGCTGGCTCGACGACCTGTTCGCCGGGCTGAGCTTTGATGTGCCGGGGCTGGGGCTGGTGGTAGCGGTGCTGCTGATTACGGCGGTGGGGTTCGTGGCCAAGTCGTTTCTGGTGCGGCCCTTCCTGATTATTACCGAGCGGCTGCTGCACCGTACGCCGCTGGTCAGCATCATCTATTCCAGCCTGAAAGACCTGTTCGATGCCTTTGTGGGCGACAACCAGAAGTTCAACCGGCCGGTGCTGGTGCGCCTGAGCGCCGCCGAGCAAACTTTCAAAATGGGTTTCGTAACGCAGCCCACCATGGCCGCCATTCACCGCGACGACTTGCTGGCGGTGTATTTTCCGCACTCCTACAACTTCTCGGGCGAGCTGGTGCTGGTGCCAGTCCAGAACATCACCTACCTCGATCTGCCCAGCAGTGAAGTGATGAAATTCATCGTATCCGGCGGCGTATCGAGGTTGGGGTGAGTTTTTAAGGTGATGAGGTAAATAGTGATGGGGTGACAAGTGACAGGTAAATGCTGACAAGAGTTTGACAGGGCAAAGAGGGGTAGGGGGCGATGAGGCGGTAAACGGATAGATAACACAGAAGCAACAAAATTCCCCATCAGCTCCGTGAGGACGGTATTTTGGTAGCATCTTGGTACGCATAACAACGTAAAACCCCAGCGGGGCGGCACCACGTCGTTGAACGATATGGTGTCGCCCCGCTAGGGTTTTGCTCAGTTTAGGGGGTAGGCCGGCCTACCCCCCTAAACCGAGCAAAGCCTTCCAACATCAACCTCTTCACCTATCACAATTCACCCCATCACCTGACCACCCCTTACCTGTCACCTGTCACTATTTACCTCATCACTCCATCACCCAACCCCATGAAAACCCAGTTGCACTTTCAGAAATACGGGACGGGGCCACGGGTGGTGCTGGCGTTTCATGGGTACGGGCAGGGCGAGGGGCACTGGCGAAGCCTGATAACGGTGCTGGACCCAGAGGTGACGGTGTACGCCTTCGACCTGTTTTACCACGGCCGCAGCCGGCTGTCCCGCACCGATGCGCCCCTGAGTAAAAAGCGGCTGGCCGAACTACTGGGCGAGTTTCTGGCAAACCAGGGCGTTACTCGGTTTAGCTTGCTGGCCTTCAGCATGGGCGCCAAATTTGCCCTGACGGCCGCGGAGCACTTCCCGGAGGCAGTGGAACAGGTGTGGCTGATTGCGCCCGACGGGCTGCAGCGCCAGTTTTGGTACGCGCTGGCAACCTACCCCCCGTGGATGCGCGGAGTGCTGGGCCGGGCCGTGCTACGCCCCCAGCGCCTGCTGCGCTTCCTCGATGCCCTGCACCAGCGCCGCCTCCTGGATGCCAACCTCATTCGCTTCGCCCAGTGGCAGCTAGACAGCCGCGAGAAGCGCCTGCGCGTGTACCGGAGTTGGGTGGGCTTCCGGAATCTGACCTTTGAAGTGAAAAAACTGGCGGCCACGCTTAACCGCCGGCCCACGCCGGTTACCTTGTTCCTGGGCCGCCACGACCGGGTTATTCCGCACGCCGGGTTGCAGCAGTTTATTGGCTCTTTGCACCAGGCGCACACGGTAATGCTGGAGGCAGGGCACGCCGGCCTGATTTACGAGGTGGCCGCCTACCTGCGCCGCAACCCCACGCTGCGGCTCTGACGACTCCTGCGCGAAGCAGGGCGCTTATGGGCGAGACGGCTGGTTACGGAAAACTTTATGGTCGATGGAAAAGCGGCCCGGTCCGGCAATCAGGAAGAAGAGGCAAAGCAGCAGTACCAGCATCGAAACCCAAAGCTCCGTGTTATCCAGGCGCAGGCCGTTGCGAAAGTTCACGAGCAGCACGGCTCCCGCCAGAATAGGAATCTGGAGCAGTAAGGCAAACCGGGTGAGGGCCCCGATACCAATCATCAGGCCGCCCACGATGTGAAATGTGCTGATGAAGAGCGACGCTTTTTTAAGCCCTTCCATACTTTGCTGCTGGCTGAGCAGGTAAAAAACATCAGAGGAGTTATCCAGAAAAGAAATTCCCTTGATAAACAGGAATGCCCCGAGCATGATGCGGAGCCCATCCATCCAGATAGGGTTACTGGCGCTGTTGCGGGGCCGGCGGTTGGCCACCGGAAATTGGCGGGAGAGTTCCATATGAGTTTGGCTGCTGAAAGTGAGAAGGTTGACCCTTACTAAATATACAACAGTATTTCCAGGAATGCGCCACCAGCCCGGGCTCTTTACCGCTGGTCCAGCGCCTGCTCATAAAGGCGAAAATCATCTTCCCCGAAGGCCACGAACACGACCTCCCGGGGCTGCTCGTGCGCCTGCAGGAACCGGCGTACTTCCTGCACGGCAATGGCCGCGGCCTGCTCCTTGGGGTAGCCGTAAATACCGGTACTGATGCCCGGAAAGGCCACGCTGCCTACCCCATGCTTGGCCGCTAACTCCAAGCTGTTGCGGTAGCAACTGGCCAGTAGCTCGGGCTCGTGCTTGTGCCCGCCGTTCCAGACCGGCCCCACTGTATGAATAACGTGCCGGGCCAGCAGGCGCCCGCCGGTGGTGATAACGGCCTCGCCGGTGCGCAGGCCGCTGCCGTAGTGGCTGGCCCGTAGCTGCCGGCAGGCAGCCAGAATTTCGGGGCCGCCGGCGCGGTGAATGGCCCCATCAACCCCACCGCCGCCCAGCAGGCTGGAATTAGCCGCATTCACAATGGCGTCGGTATCCAGCCGGGTGATGTCGCCGCGGTAGAGCACAATGCGGCCGAAGGACAAGGCATTGGCGCGCCAGTGGGGGGTAGGGGAGGCTGGCATAAAGGACAAAGAGTTTTGATGGAATAACGCACCGGCTGCGGACGGCGTTATGGCTGAGCACAGCGCCCCTCCGGAAATACGCTGAGCGGTTCGGGGCCAATTTTGGTGGGTTCAGGCCGCAAAATAGCCGCTTGGGTAGATATGGGTTTGCGTATATTTATGAACATCATACGTTTGAGCATCCAACAACCCGAAACCTACTCAACTATGGAAACTTCTCAGCGCGACCCGGAACTGTGGCGGATGGCAAAAGACCGCGCCAAGTTTAAATCCCACCTTTTCACCTACGTAACCGTGAATGCCCTGCTCTGGACCATCTGGCTGCTGACGGGCCGGCCTGGCTTTCCCCTGCCCTGGCCCATCTGGTCAACGGTGTTCTGGGGCGTAGGCGTAGCTATTCAGGGCTTCGCTACCTACGGCAACATGAGCCGCAGCAACCTCTCGGAGCGGGAGTATGAGCGGCTGGTGCGCCAGCGGGCCGACCGGGTGTAACGGCCGGGTGCAACCTTCGGGCAGGGGTAGGGGTTTGTGGCAGTATGAAAACGCGCTACTTCCTTCCGCTGCTCGCGCTGGTTCCGCTGGCCCTGGCTTCTTCCACCACCAAGCCGGAGCCCGCCCCGGCCCCCGATGCTAACCTCAGCAAAATCAAGCTGCCGGCCGGCTTCACCATCAGCTACTTCGCCAAAGGCGTGAAAAGCGCCCGCGAGCTAGCCGTGGGCCCCGATGGCACGGTGTACGTGGGCACCAAGGACGACAAAGTGTACGCCCTGCCCGACCGCAACAAAGATGGCCGCGCCGATGAGGTAGTGACCGTAGCTACCGGCCTGAACGCACCCAATGGGGTAGCTGTGCGCAACGGAGCCCTGTACGTGGGCGAAATCAACCGCATTATCCGCTTTGATAACATTGCTGCCCGCCTCCGGCAAAAGCCTAAGCCGGTAGTGGTGTATGGCAAGCTGCCCACTAAGGAGTGGCACGGCTTCCGCTACATTTCCTTCGGGCCCGATGGCAAGCTGTACGTGCCGGTGGGCGCGCCCTGCAACACCTGTCTGCCCGAGGAGCCGATTTACGCTACCATCAACCGCATGAACGCCGATGGCTCGGGCCTGGAAACGTATGCGTACGGCGTGCGCAACACCGTCGGCTTCGACTGGAGCCCCCAGGACAAGGCCTTGTGGTTCACGGATAACGGCCGCGACCAGTTGGGCGACAACCTGCCCCCCGATGAGCTGAACCGCGCCGCCGGCCCCGGCCAGCACTTTGGCTTCCCGTACTTTTTTGCCGGTGATATTGCCGACCCGGAGTTTGGCAAAGGCAAATCGGCGGATACCTACGTGAAGCCCGCCCGCAAGCTGGGCCCGCACGTAGCCGCCCTGGGTATGAAGTTCTACACCGGCAAGCAATTCCCGGCCCAGTACCGCAATCAGATTTTTATTCCGGAACACGGCTCCTGGAACCGTAGCAACAAAATTGGCTACCGCATAACCCTCGTGCGCCTCGATGCCACCGGCAAGCAGGCCAAGAGCTACGAAACCTTCGCCGAAGGCTGGCTGCAGGGCCAGACGCCCTGGGGCCGCCCAGTGTGCCTGTTAGTACTCCCCGATGGCTCCCTGCTCGTATCCGACGACCAGAACGACGCCGTGTACCGCATTAGCTACAAAGGCTAGAAAGCGAGATAGTGAGGTGGTGAAACGGAGAGTTTGACGTTCTTTCTGCGCCCCTTGCGCATATTGCGCCCGCAGAACGTCAAACTCTCCGTTTCACCACCTCTCCATTTTGCCACTTACATGAAACAGCGTGGACCCAAGCGGACCGTAGGGCGGCGGGAGCTGGTAGATTTCCCGGAGTTCCAGCTTTGGGGGGTAGAGGCCAAGGTGGATACCGGGGCCTATACCGGGGCCATTCACTGCTCCAACATTCGGGTGGAAAATGATAGCCAGGGCCGACAGCGCCTGCATGTGCAGCTGCTGGACCCCTCTCACCCCAACTTCGATGGCTCGCCCATGCAGTTCGACGAGTTTGGGCTGCGCGACATCAAAAGCTCCAACGGCGAAGTGCAGGAGCGCTATGTAATCCGGGCGGCCATTCGGTTGTTTGGGCAGGATTTTATCACGGAATTTTCGCTCTCCGACCGCTCCGACATGAAATATCCCGTATTAATCGGGCGAGTACTATTGCGGGAGGCGCGGTTGATTGTGGATGTAGCCCGGCGCAACCTATCCTATAAAAATCAGCCTGCGGCCCAGTAGTCCCGCCCGGCGTGCCGGTTGGCTCGCCTATCTTTGCCTGGCGCTTCCGCTCCTATCCTCTCTCACAAGTACCCTGCATCCTGATGAAACTGGCGATTCTATCGCGCGAGCCGAAGCTATATTCTACTACCCGCCTGGTGGAAGCCGCTGAAGAGCGGGGCCACGAGGCCGTTGTGCTCGACCATTTGCATTGCAATCTGGTGCTGGAAAAAGGCCAGCCCGGCATTGTATATGAAGGCCAGAAGCTGGAAGGCTTCGACGCCATTATTCCGCGCATTGGGGCCTCGGTTACGTTTTACGGCTGCGCCGTGGTGCGGCAGTTTGAGATGATGAAGGTGCGCACGGCCGTGGAAAGCCAGGCCATCGTGCGCAGCCGCGACAAGCTCCGCTCCATGCAGATTCTGAGCCGGGCCGGGGTAGGCATGCCCAAAACCGCCTTCACCAACTACTCCGACGACGTGCCGGCCATGATTCAGCAGGTAGGCGGCGCCCCGGTTATTATCAAGCTGCTGGAAGGCACCCAGGGTCTGGGCGTGGTACTGGCCGAGTCGGCTAAGGCGGCCCAGTCGGTGATTGAAGCGTTTCACAACCTCAAGGCCCGCATTATCGTGCAGGAGTTCATTGCCGAAAGCAAAGGCGCCGACCTGCGGGCCTTCGTGGTAAACGGGGAGGTAGTAGGAGCCATGAAGCGCCAGGGCAAGGAAGGCGAGTTCCGCTCCAACCTGCACCGCGGCGGCTCCGGCACCCTCGTGAAGCTGAGCCGCGCCGAAAAAGCTGCCGCCCTGCTGGCGACCAAAGCCCTGGGCCTGGGCATTGCCGGCGTAGATATGCTCCAAAGCAAGCGTGGCCCCCTGGTGCTGGAAGTAAATTCGTCGCCGGGACTGGAAGGCATTGAAAAAGCCACCGGCCTCAACATTGCCGGCAAAATCATTGAGTACACCGAGCAGCTGGCCCACAAACGGAAGCGCAAGAAGCCGGCCGCCAGCCCCGCACCGCCCCAAGTGCTGCCCGATACCCCAGTTGACTAAGGCACCTCTGCTGCCGCCTGTTACCGCCCACCTAGCCCGCTCGGGCGGGCAGTAGTAGCTGCGCACGATTAGCTGATCCTCACAGCCTTGGAACGATAATTGACGCGCCCGATTTCGTGTCGGGTACGGAAGTGCTGCCGGCCGTTGTTGTATGGAGCGTGAGGTAGCCTCGCGCCAAAGCGTTGCTTGTTTTGTCCACTGAATCTGTCTGTAGCCCTCCCGATTTGTGCCTGAATGGCCTGGTTATCAAGCCCGGCGAGCAGGTCCTGACGCGGCTGGTTATTTCGCGGCTGCCCTCCGGCACCGTCATTGATATTCCGGTGCATGTGTACCGCGCCCTGGAGCCGGGCCCCACGGTGCTGCTGATGGCGGGCCTGCACGGCGACGAGGTAAACGGCATTGAAACCATCCGGCGCATGGTGCGGCGCCAGATGCTGCAGCCCTTGCGGGGTACCATCATTGCCATTCCCATCCTCAACATCTATGGGTTCCTGAACTTCTCGCGCGAGGTACCCGACGGCAAAGACGTAAACCGCTCGTTTCCGGGCAACCCGCGCGGCTCGCTGGCCAGCCGCGTGGCGCACCGCTTCATGCGCGAAATCATGCCCCTGATTGACTACGGCATTGATTTTCATACGGGCGGCGCGGCCCGGGCCAACATCCCCCAGATCCGGTGCCTGCTCCACCAAGATGCCGAAACCGATGCCCTGGCCGAAGCCTTCGGGGCGCCGTTCACCCTGCACGCAGGCCTGCGCCCCGGCTCTCTGCGCGAAACGGCCATGCAGCAGGGCCGCCGCATTATCGTGTACGAAACCGGCGAGTCGTTGCGCCTCGATGAGCAAGGCATTGACCTGGGCATTGCCGGCACCTTCCGGGTGCTGCATCACCTAGGCATGATGCCAGAGGTGCCGGCTCCTGCCTACCCCTCGGTGGTATGCATGCGCTCTACCTGGCTGCGGGCCAAGTACGCCGGCCTGTTTCACAGTTTTGTGCACCTGGGGCAGTACATTCAGAAAGGCGAGGTGTTCGGTGCCGTAGCCGACCCCTACGGAGAAAACTCTGTGCGCCTGGAGTCGCCGGTGGCGGGCTACATCATCGGGCTCAACCACATGCCCGTCGTAAACCAGGGCGATGCCCTCGTGCACGTAGGCCGCACGGATGCCGCGCCCGCCCGCGCCGATCTGGCGGCCCCGTTCGAGGAAAAGCCGATGCGGCCCCTGGAAAGTGAAACGGAGGAAGACGAGGAAGCCGGCGAAGAGCTGATGCGGGACGGTGAATAGCCCCAAAGCTCATCGGCTTGCTACATTTTGCGTTACTTTGAAGAGCCGTACGGCCTTTGATCTTCTTCCTTATTTCCTGAATGAAAAATTCGCTTCAATTAGCAATTAACGCAGTGCTGGCCGTGGCCGTAGCGGTTCTGTTCTACCTGCACTTCGCCAGCAAACCGGCCGCGGCTACCAAAAAAGCAGCTGTCACTACCACAACGGCTGCCCCCACTGATTCGGCCAGCGCCGATGCCCCTGATGCGGTGGAAGAAGATCCCACCGATGTAGCCGCCGTGGCCGATACCAACAAAATAGCCTACGTGGAGTCGGGCAAGCTGCTGGATGGCTACCAGGGCATGAAGGATGCCCGCCGGAACTTTGAAACCAAGGCCCGCCGCTGGGAAGCCCAAAACAAAACTCTGGTGCAGGGCTTCCAGACGGCCGTGCAGCAGTACCAGCAAAAGGCCGAAAGCATGACCCAGGAGCAGCGTGCCGCCACCGAGCAACAATTGCAGGGCCGCCAGATGCAGGTAGCTCAGGAGCAGGAAAAACTCCAGCGCCAGGCTCAGGAGGAAGAAGCTAAAATGACCCAGCAGGTGCTGGACAGGGCCAACAAGCAAATTGAGAAGTACGGCAAGGCCCATGGCTACCGCCTGATTCTGAGCGGCTCGCTGGCTTACGGCCGCAAAGACCTCGACATTACCACCCCGGTGCTCAAGTACCTCAACGACGAGTACCGGGCCGGTAAAAAGTAAGCGCCCCGGCCCACCTGAGTCAGTAAAACCCTGGCTTTGCCGCCGCGCCCGGGGTAGCTGCCTGTTTTTTCTGAACGCCCGCTTTTCTTCCTCTGAAAAGCGGGCGTTTTTGTCTGTAGCTTAGCCTTAAATAATTCGCCGGCCCGGGGCAACCTTTTCTCCGAACCCGAGCTCTTGCCGATACCAACGCGCTGGTCAGCGCGTTTCTGCTCACGCTGAAATATGCCTATATAGCTAACTTCTATTCCCTCTTATGAGCCGACTATTCCGCTCACTTTCGGTGGGCGCTGCCGTGCTGGCTACCTCCCCCGCTATTGCCCAGCAGGCCACCCCGGCCCGGGTTACCATCAGCGGCTACGTCCGCGACGCCGCCACCGGCGAAAACCTCATCGGCGTGGCCGTAGTCAGTCCGGGCACGGGCCAGGGCACCGCCACCAATACCTACGGGTTCTACTCGCTTACCCTGCCGGCTCCTACCGACTCGGTGCGGCTGCTGGTCAGCTACCTGGGCTACGAAAAAGCCCGCTGGGTAACGCCCGTGGGCCGCAGCCTCGCCCACGATTTTCGCCTGCGCTCTGCCGCCAATGACCTGGGCGGGGTAGAGGTGGTAGGCAGCCGCGAGGAGAAAATTGCCCAGAGCACCCGCATGAGCACGGTCAACATCCCGCTCAACCAGATTAAGGCCGTACCGGCCCTGCTCGGCGAGCGGGACGTGCTGAAGGTGCTGCAGCTCCTGCCCGGCGTGCAGAGCGGGGGCGAGGGCACCAGCGGCCTGTACGTGCGCGGCGGCTCCCCCGACCAGAACCTGATTCTGCTCGATGGCACGCCCGTGTACAATGCTTCTCACCTGTTCGGGTTCTTCTCGGTGTTTAATGCCGATGCTCTCAATAATGTGGAGCTGATCAAGGGCGGCTTTCCGGCCCGGTACGGGGGTAGGCTTTCTTCGGTGCTGGATATTTCGATGAAGGAGGGCAACATGCAGAAGTTCCAGGGCGAGGGCGCCATCGGGCTGATTGCCTCCAAAATCACTCTGGAAGGCCCCATCAAGAAGGATACGGCCTCGTTTATCTTCTCGGCCCGGCGCACCTACATTGATATTCTGGCCCAGCCCCTGATTAAAGCCACCCTGGCCAACGAGGGGCAAAAAGGCTCCATTGGCTACTTTTTTCATGACCTTAACGGCAAGCTGAACTGGAAAGTAAGCCGCCGCGACCGGCTGTACCTGAGCGCCTACACCGGCTACGACAAGTTTTACGCCCGCTACCGCGAGGAAGACGGCAGCAACTACGACCGCAACAAGGCCGGGCTGGGCTGGGGCAACCTCACGGCGGCCCTGCGCTGGAACCACGTCCTCAACGACCAGCTGTTCCTGAACACCCACCTCACTTACAGCAAGTACCAGTTTAACGTAACGGAGGAAAACGAGAGCCGCTACCCCGATAACAACGGCAGAAACCAGACCGACAAGTTTGCCCTGAAGTACCTCTCCAACATCCGGGACTTCAGCCTGAAATCAGACCTGGACTACACGCCTACCGCCGACCACTACATCCGTTTCGGGGGGCAGTTTATTCAGCACTCGTTCCGGCCGGGCGCCCTGCAGGTAAAGGGCAACGGCTCCGATGTAGACTCGGACCTGAAGGCCGGCAGCCGCACCCTGGCCAGTGAGGCCTCCTTGTACCTGGAGGATGATTACCGCCTGACCGAGCGCCTGAAAGTAAACGCTGGCCTGCGCCTGAACGGCTTTCTGGTAGATAAAACCCTATACCCATCGGTAGAGCCGCGCCTGGCCGCCCGCTTCCTTCTGACCGAGGACTGGGCCCTGAAGGCCGCCTACGCCCGCACCACCCAGTACATTCACCTGCTCACCAACAGCGGTATTGGCCTGCCCACCGATTTGTGGGTGCCCGCCACGGCCAAGGTAAAGCCCCAGAAAGCGCAGCAGTTCAGCGTGGGCGCGGCCCGCACCGTGCGCATCAAAGACGAGGACTATGAGTTCAGCCTGGAGGGCTACTACAAGCCCATGCGCCAACTGATTGAGTACCGCGAGGGCGCCAGCTTTCTGGGTACCACCGACAACAACTGGCAGGAGAAAGTGACCAGCGGCGACGGCTGGGCCTACGGGGGCGAGCTGTTTCTGCAGAAGAAATCGGGGCGCACGACCGGCTGGATTGGCTACACCCTGGCCTGGAGCAAGCGCCGCTTCCCTGACCTGAACCAGGGCCGCATCTTCCCCTACAAGTACGACCGCCGCCACGATGCTTCCCTGGTAATCATCCACCATTTCAGCCCCACTCTCACGCTTTCCGGTACGTGGGTGTATGGCACCGGCAACGCCGTGACGCTGGGCCAGGGCCGCTTCCAGCTCGGCGACTACCAGGAGTACGAGGATTACGGCGGGCGCAACAGCTACCGCATGCGGGCCTACCACCGCATGGACCTCGACCTGAGCCGTACCAAAAAGAAAAAGTGGGGCGAAGTGGTGAACAGCATTTCCCTTTACAATGCCTACAGCCGCCGCAACCCCTATTATCTCTATTTCCAGCGCGGCTACCTGGACCAGTACGGCAACGTGGAGCGCAAAGCCACCTACAAGCAGATTTCGCTGTTTCCTATTATCCCTTCTTTCAGCAAAGCCTTCCGGTTTTAACGGCGGGGCCGGCAATCATTCAGATCCGATGTTGATAAACAAGTTATTCCCGGTGCTCCTGCTGATGGCGGGGGTGCTGGCGGGCTGCGAAACCGACGTGAACCTGCCCGAGCCTGAGCACACCCCCCGCATTGCCCTGCGCTACCTGCTGAGCGATGTTGCTCCGGCCCAGCAGTCGGAGGCCATGCAGGCCTTTAACCAGCTCTATGTAAGCCACAGCCAACGCATGTTTGATGCCCGCCAGCTGCAAGGCCGGTCCGACGCAACGGTGGAAATACTGGACGCCAACGGCACGGTAGTGGAGCGGTTCCGACAGGCCACCAACAAGCAGTGGCAAACCTACCCCCGCCCCCGCTACGAGCCGGGCTATTACGAGCCGACGATGAATTTCGCCGCCCAGCCCGGCCAGACCTACACGTTGCGCGGCCGGCTGCCCGGCTTTGAGACCGTAGAGAGCCAGCTAACCCTGCCGGCCCGCCCCCAGATTGAGCGCGCCACCTACACCCAGCGCCCGCCCGGCGACTACGGGCAGCCCCGGGGCCGCCTGAGCCTGGTGCTCACGGACCCCGCCGCCACCGCCGACTACTACGTGGTGATAGGTAAACTCTACGACACCCAGGGCCGCCTGTACGGTGACCTGATGACCGAGGATACCAACACGGAGTTTGGCAACGTGGGCGAAACCTTCGCCCTGTCCTCGCTCTACAACGACTACTACAGCAGCCTGGCGCCCTACCCTGATACCAACGTAAATGGCCGGCAGTTTACTCTCAGCAGCAACGTGGTAAGCTCCAACAGCTACGGGGGAAGCAACGTGCCCGTGCCGGCTTACCTGGAGCTGCAGGTGCTGAACCTCACGGCCGATGCCTACAAGTTCTACCAGTCGCGCCAGCGCTACCAGGATACCGAGGACAACCCCTTTGCCGAGCCCGCGCCCCTGTACTCCAACATCCGGAACGGGTACGGCTTTTTCGGGGGCATGTCGGGTACAATCTACCGGATTCAGCTGTAAGCAGGGGGTAGGCGCTACCGGCTTTTTTAGGCCAAGGCATTAAACCTGAGGCTTTCGGGTACGTCAAAAGATAGAAGCCGTCTTAACCAGCAGCTGCCCGACGTATGAAAAGCCTTCTGAAGTTTCCTGCCCTGTTTTTTGCCTTGCTGCTGGCCGCTGCCTCCCTTACCGGATGCGTGGCTACGGCCCAGCCCGGAGTGGTGGTAGCACCGACCCCGACGCCTTACTACCGGTACCCGGCCCGCCCGTACTACCACCGGCCTTACCGGCCCTACTACCGTCCGCGCCCGGCCCGGGTAATAGTGGTAGAGCCCCGGCGCCAGGTAGTAGTTCCTGCACCGCGTCCGCACTACCAGGCCCGGCCGTACGGACGAATCCGGTAGCTCACGGCTGCTTTTTTTAAAGACAAAGTCCCACCGATTGGTATCGGTGGGGCTTTGTGCTGAATGATAGGCTGGCGCTCAGGCATTCAGGAGCGGAAAGGGCCTAGAAGGCGAAACGCAGGCTCAGTGCGGCGTCGTTGTAGAAGCCGGTGTAGCCATCGAATACCTCAAAGAAGGGCTTGTAATCGACGCCAATGGTGAAGGGCAGGTCTTCCATCTTATACTCCAGACCCAGAATCAGGTCGGCTCCGCCCACGATGTAGTTCCGGTCGTCGCGGTAGTAGGTGTAGTAGAAGTCGTTTCTCTTGCCCCGAATGTAGCGGCCGTCCAGCACGTAGTAGCGGCCAGCATAGGAGCCAATATGGCCCCCGGCTCCGTAATAAAACTGCAGGCCCTTGAAATCCGACACGGGCAGGTGCTTTTCCAGCAGCAGCGTGAGGCGGCCGCCACGGGCCTGGTACTCGCGGGTGAGCAGGCCCTCAAAGGCCACGTTGTTTTTGCCGCTAAGGAAATGCTTAAACGTGAGGCCCGATGACCAGCCACCGCCGCGCAGGCCAATGGCGGTTTCATAGCCGGCACCACTGCCGCCGCTTTTCTTTTTGCTCTGAGCCTGGGCCCCTCCGGTGGTTGCCAGCAGCCCCAGGGCTGCGAGGCCAAAAATCAAACGCTTCATGCGGGAAAGAAGTAGTAAACTGTCAACTTTCCCGCAAAAGTACCACGCCCGCCGAACTAATGCAGCCGGGTGGCTCCTTTTTGCCGGATACTTTCGGAAAGATGAACGTGCTTCCCACTAGTTTCCTGCTCTGCAGCGCGCAGCATGGCCCGGGCTACGGCGGCGGCCTCAATGGCCCGGTAATGCCGCAGAGGGCCTATCAGGGCCGGTTGTAGTACCCGGAGCACCACTGCCCCAAGCTGTTCGCCGAGGCGCTTTTCGGGCCGGGACCCCAGCAGTAGAGAGGGCCGGAAAAAATGAATGGCCCGGAAGGGCAGTGGCCCCAGGGCATCTTCCATCTCTCCCTTCACCCGGTTGTAGTAGAACCGCGACTTCGCGCTGGCCCCCATGGCGGATACCACCAGCAGCTGCGCGGCAAAGTTGGCCGCCGCAAGCGCCGCCAGCGTCACAACGTACAAATAATCGACGCGGTAAAAGGCCTCTTTGGAGCCGGCCTGGCGCAGCGTGGTGCCCAGGCAGCAGAACACGTCGTCGGCAATCAGCTGCAGGCGGTGGCTTTCCAGCTCGTCGAAGTGAAGGATGCGCTGCTCCAGCTTGGGGTGCACCAGCGGCACCGGGCGCCGCCCCACCACAATAACCCGGTTGTAGCGCTCGGAAGCCAGCAGCAAGGGAAGCAGCTGACCTCCGACCAGGCCCGTGGCGCCGACAAGGAGGGCGGTTTTTTGCATGAGCGGAAGAAAAAGAAGCCGAAAAGGAGGCGGCGGTACTGGCAGGTACGTACCCCGCCGCTGAAACGCTGCCTTTCCTCCACTCAGATGCACAAGTCTGCCCCGGCGTTGCCCGGCACGCGGTGCTTCAGGGGCGGGGTACCCCACAGAAAACACCCCCGGCTTCAATCCGGCGGGCGGGTTTGAAGCCGGGGGTGGGGTAGGGCGGGCAGCGCCCGGTTATTTACCGGGAGCCAGTTGCGTTTTTTCGGGCTCCAGGTGCACCAGGCCTTGCTTGTAAAGGGAACCCAGGGCTTTTTTGAACACTTTCTTGCTCATGCCCAGGCGCCGGTAAATGTCGTCGGGCTCACTTTTGTCGCCGAGGGGTAGGGTGCCGTTTGGGGCTTGGCGCAGGGCGGCCAGCAGGGCATCGGCGGCGGCCAGGGCCTCGTCGTAGCCGGGGCGCTGCAGGCTGAGGTCGAGCTTGCCATCGGGGCGCACCTGGCGCACGTAGCCGGTGTGCACGTCGCCGAGGCGCAGGGGCTTGAACACCTCGTTGTGGTAAAGCAGGCCCTGGTGGGTGCCATCCACGATAACTTTGTAGCCCAGGTCGGTTTCTTCGGCCACAAACAAATCGGCCGCGTCGCCGGCCTTGCCCGGGAAGGGGGCCTCGCTCAGAAACCACTCCCACTTGGCCGAGGCCACAATGCGGTCGGTGGTATCATCGAGGTACACGAACACAGTAGCCCGCTCACCAGGGCGCAGGGTGCGGCGCAGGTTGCGGTAGGGCAGGAGCAGGTCTTTTTCCAGGCCCCAGTCGAGGAAGGCGCCGGTGGGCGTCACGTCGCGGACGGTGAGGGCCGCAAACTGGCCGACCCGCGCGTAGGGCTCCAGGTTGGTGGCAATCAGGCGGTCTTCGGAGTCGCGGTACACAAACACGCGCACCACGTCGCCCACGCGCGTACCGGCCGGAATGTACTTGCGGGGTAGCAGCAGGTCGCCGTCGTCGGAGGTCAGGTACATGCCGAAATCAACCTCGCGGGCTACTTCCAGGTCGTTAAAGTCACCTAGTTGCATGGGTAATCAAAAATTGAGAATTAAAAAGTAAACCTGGCCCGTAGCAGTGTACGCAGCCAGGCAGAGGCCGTATTGACTACCGTTACACTTACGCAGAGGGCAGCCGGCTTGCGGTTCCGCTACGGGAAATACCGAAGCGAAGCCAGGTAGCAAAGGTCAGATAACCCCATCCATAATTTTTAATTCTTACTTCATAAATTTTAATTCCCTTACTGATACCGCACCACGCCGGGCTGCCCGAAGCTGAAGTCGCTGAAGTCGTAGTAAGGGCGGGCGTTTTCGAAGATGCGGATGCCGTTGGGTTGGGTCATGCCGCGGGGGTAGAAGCCGAAGGTAATCTGGAAGGTGCGCAGGGCGGCGTACTCGTTGCGGAAGCGCAGGCCCAGCCCGAAGCCCGTGTAGGGGGCCTCAAAAAAAGGCAGTATCTGGCGCTGGGAGCGGGCATTAAGCCAGGCAATGTCGGCAAAGGCCACGCCCGCCATCCGGAAGCCCAGGAACGACACCGGCGTAAACAGGGTGGCCTCGTAGTTGAGCGTCACGCGGCTGGTGCCCAGCAGGAGTCCTTCGGGCTGGAACCCTCGCAGGCCATGCTCCCCATCAATGCTGAGGGGCTGCTCACCCGGCCGGCGGTTGAGGCCCAGGCTGGTGCGCTGCCAGAAAAAGTGCCGCCACTGGTAGTTGCCCGTGTGGTAGAGGCGCGTGAAGTACAGCAGCTCGCCGCTGAGCAGACCCTGCTGCCAGTCATTGTCGCGCCCGCGCAGGTAGGAGCCGAATTCGCCGTTAAGGTAGAGGTAGCCGCGCTGGGGGTGGTAGCCCGCGTAGGCCAGGCGCACTCCATAGTAGCGACGGTTGGCCTGGTTGTTAAACTCGTAGCCGGTGGTCAGGCTGGCCAGCGTGCCCGTCGGGATGTCCTCGGTGCGTCCAAACCCGAACAGGTATTTATCCTTGTAGTAGCGGCGCACACTGTAGCCCACCGTGCCCAGCACCAGGTTGGCGTTGAAATAGTCGGGGGTAGGCTTCTGGGAGAAGCTGGTTCGGATGACCCGCCCCGACACGATAACCCGGCCGGGGCTCTCGTAGCCCAGGTCGTAGCTTTTCAGGCGCAGGGTGCGGCCCAGCCACATGTCCTGCACGTTGTAGCGCAGGGGCCTGAAAATGTAGGGCTCTTCCTCGGTGCCGCTGCCATCAGTGGCTACCAGCCGGTCGATGAAGTCGTAGCTGATGGCCCCGGCGTAGCGCGTATTGATGGAGTAAAAGTCGCGGCTGAAAGTGATGCCCGTTTCGCGGTTACGGGTTTCGTTGCGGTGGCGGGCCTGTCCATACACGAAGTTGCGGAACGGAATCTGGTAGCTGCCGATGTAGCGCCAGGTCTGGGCGCCGGGGCCGATGTCGCGCCGGCCGTACTCGTAGCGGTTGCGCAGCTGGTGGCCCAGCCCCAGAAAGTTCACGTCGCGCACGCCCACTACCCCCGCCGCCACGTCGCGCAGCTGAAACGAGCCGCTGAGGCTGAACACATCCTTGGTAATCACCTGAATGTCCACACTGTCGGCGGTGCTGGTGGCCTCGTTTACAAATACGCGGGCATCCAGAATTTCTGAGGTCTGGCGCAGCAGGCGTTCCGACTCGGCCAGGTCCTGGGGCTCCAGCTCCTCACCCTCCCGAAACAGCAGCACCTGCCGCACCCGCAGCTTGCTGGTTTTGATGTGGAAGGCATTGCCGGTTTTCTCCAGAATATTGCCCGGCCGGCGGGTAGAGTCGGAAATACTGAAGCCAAACGCATCCAGGGTGCGGATGTTGATGCGCCGCACCGTCTTGTAGTTATGGCGGTCGTATTGGCGGTCCAGCAAGGTAGCATCCAGGCCGGCCCGGTCTTCGCGCCGCTCCGTGAAGTTGAACAGGGCGGAGGCGGCCTTACCCGCAATGGTTTTACGCTTGGTGTAGGCCTTCAGGCTATTGAGCATCCGTTCCTGATCGAAGCGTCGGCGCAGCGAATCGGGGCGGGCGCCGGGCAGCTTGGTCGTATCGGGGCGGGGCAGAGCCGGCGTTTGCGCGCGTGCCGGGAGGGCCAGGGTCAGCCCCAGCAAAATTCCCCACATCCGCACTAGGTACTTCATATTTCAGGTTAGCCAGTCTGGGCAAGATACAGCGCAAATGCGTTTCGTGCCGGGTTTTGTTGAGGTTGATGCTGCCGAAAATTACCCCGAGCTCCGGGCCCGGCCCGGCGGCGGGAAAGTTGCCGGCTACGGAACATTTCTAAAGAAATTAGCCTTAAGAGATGATGCGCACATGCGCGCAATTCTTTATTTTTAAGCCCATAACCCGGCCCCATGAACGAGCAGCGCATTCAGGAAAAGCTAAGCATATTGGCAGACGCCGCGAAGTACGACGTATCGTGTTCGAGCAGCGGTGGTAAGCGCAAAAACGAAGACAAAGGCCTGGGCAATGCCGAGGGCATGGGCATCTGCCACAGCTACACCGAAGACGGCCGCTGCGTGAGCCTGCTCAAGATTCTGCTCACCAACCACTGCATCTTCGACTGTGCCTACTGCGTCTCGCGCCGCTCCAACGACGTGAAGCGCGCCGCCTTTACGGTGGATGAAGTCGTGGACCTGACCATGAACTTCTACCGTCGTAACTACATCGAAGGGCTGTTCCTGAGTTCCGGCATTTTCTCCTCGCCCGATTATACCATGGAGCGCCTGGTACGCATCATCAAAAAGCTGCGTACTGAGCACCGTTTCAACGGCTACATACACGTAAAGGCCATTCCGGGGGCTTCGGAGGAGCTGATTCAGGAGGCGGGCCTGTACGCCGACCGCCTGAGCGTGAACATTGAGCTGCCCTCGGAAATGGCGCTGCAGAACCTGGCCCCGGAAAAGAACTACCAGGAGATTCTGACGCCCATGGCCCAGATCCGAGACGGTATTCAGCAGAACAAGGACGAGAAGGCCCTGTTCAAGAAGGTGCCGCAGTTTGCCACGGCCGGCCAGAGCACTCAATTGATTGTGGGCGCCTCCCAGGAAAACGACCTACAAATCATTAATCTTTCCGATCAGCTGTATAAGGGCTACGGCCTCAAGCGCGTGTATTACTCGGGCTACATCCCCGTTACCGACGATGCCCGCCTGCCCCAGGTTACGCAGCCGCCCCTGATCCGGGAGCACCGCCTATACCAGACCGACTGGCTCATGCGCTTCTACGGCTTCCAGGCCGATGAAATTCTCGACCCTGCGCACCCCTTCCTCGACCTGGAAATTGACCCCAAGCTGGCCTGGGCCCTGCGCAACCGCCACGTATTCCCGGTGGACGTGAATACCGCCGACTACGAGATGATTCTGCGGATTCCGGGGGTAGGAGCGCGCTCCGCCAAGCGCATTGTGGCCGCCCGCCGGTTTTCGCCCATCACCCTCGACCACCTGCACAAGTTTGGGGTGGTGCTGAAGCGGGCCAAGTTCTTCCTGACCTGCCGCGGCCAGGCCCTGGAAAAGCGCGACTACGACGAGCAGACCATTCGCCGTCAGATCCTGTTCGGGGCCGGCTCGGTTCGCTCGGCCCTGGTTACCCAGCAGCTCGATTTGTTTGCCCAAGCCTCGTAAATGAGTTGCCCGTTGTGGGTTGAGAGTTGCCAGATTTCAGTGATAAAAACCGGCAACTCTCAACCCACAATGGGCAACTAAACCCCCAACCGCCATGACTATCTCCCATCGCGCCGCCGACGCGTCGGCCGCTTCCGCGGAAACCCGCACGCCTGTGAAAGTAGCCCGTATGGCTTGCTGCTGCAAGCTCTCGGAGTTGCTACCCATGGTGCAGCAGCTGCACCACGAAGCCGCTCGTGGCAACGCCGCCCGCAAAGCACGGCGCTCCGAAGCAGCCTAGGCAAAAGCGGGTAGAGACGAGAGAGTCTGCATCTTGGTTAAGGCAACCTTGCCGGGCCGCCGGGGGTAGGAAACCTATGGCTTTCGACCTTGAGCATCATCAGATTCAAACCAACGGCATCCGCCTGCATGTGGTGCAGTGCGGGCCTGCCAACGGGCCGCTGGTAATACTGCTGCACGGCTTTCCGGAGTTCTGGTACGGCTGGCGCTACCAGATTCAGGCCTTGGCCGAGGCGGGTTACCGCGTGTGGGTCCCCGACCAGCGCGGCTACAACCTCAGCGACAAGCCGCCCCGCATAGCCGACTACCGCATCGGGCAGTTGGGTGCCGATGTGCTGGGGTTGCTGGACGCGGCGGGGGTAGGAAAGGCGGCCCTAATTGGGCACGACTGGGGGGCGGCCGTTACGTGGTGGCTGGCGGCCCACCACCCGGAGCGGCTCAGCCGGGTGGCCATCCTGAATGTGCCGCACCCTGCCGTGCTGGGCCGGGCCCTGCGCCGGGCGCCGCGGCAGCTGCTGAAAAGCTGGTATATCTTCTTTTTTCAGTTGCCTTGGCTTCCTGAGCATCTGTTCCGGCGCCGGCAGTTTCGGTTTGGGCGCGGGGCCTTACGCGGTACCAGTAGGCCCGGCACTTTCACCACCGACGACCTGCGCCAGTACACCGAAGCCTGGGCCCGCCCCGGCGCCCCCACTGGCATGATCAACTGGTACCGGGCGGCCTTGCGTGCCGCTGGGGGGGTAGGGCCTACCGGCCGCATCCGGATTCCGGTCCGTATTTTATGGGGGCGCCTCGATGCGTTTCTGGAGCCGGTGCTGGCTGAGCTGAGTCTGGGCCAGTGCGACCAAGGTGAGCTTACGTACTTCGACCGGGCTACCCACTGGCTGCACCAGGAGGAGCCCGCGGAAGTAAACCGCCTGCTGCTGGATTTTCTGCGGGCCGACGCGCCTGCTTCTGTTACTTGACTTCCTCTTTCATGAGCCGTTCCCTCTCGCCGCGTCCTTCCGCTAAAGCTACCCCCGCGCGCCCGGCCCCCGCTGCCGTACCCCCCCGCCCCCCGGTGGTGGCGTTAACCAATTCGCCCCTGGATTACGCCTATGATGGATCTTTTGAAGGGCTGCTGACGGTGTTGTTTGCCATTTATGACCGCAAGGCCGCGCCCAATAGCATTCAGCCCCTCGGGGCCGTGCAGGGTGGCCTGTTTGCCCGGCCCGTGCAGATTGATACCGACGAGGCCACCGCCGCCCGCGTATGGGAAGGCCTGCTGCGCCACATGGACCAAGAGGCGCGCACCCGCCTGTTTCACACTTTCCTGAGCGAACAGCCCGATCGGGAACTGCTCATCTTCCGCTATGCCGACCTGGCCATGCGCGCCGGCCGCGACATATCGGACAACTATGCCGACGACAATGTGCGCCGCGTGGCCCATATCGCCCAGCAGATGTACCGCGAGAAGCACCGCATGGAAGCCTTCGTGCGCTTCGAAAAAACCTCCGACGGGCTGTTTCACGCCACCATCGACCCCGACTTTGACGTGCTGCCCCTGATTGCGCCCCACTTCACGAAGCGCTACGCCGACCAGCGCTGGCTGATTTTTGACCGGCGCCGCCGCTACGGCCTCTACTACGATCTGCACCGCACTGATGTGGTGCAGTTTGAAACCACTGCGCCCCAGCGCACCACCGATATTTCGGCTACCGTGCTCGACGAGCGGGAGCCCCTGTTCAAGCTGCTCTGGCAGTCGTACTTCGACCACGTAAACATTCCGGAGCGCAAAAACATGAAGCTGCACCGCCGCCACATGCCCCTGCGCTACTGGCGCTACCTCAGCGAAAAGCAGCCCCGGGAGCAGCGCTTCGAGCCCATCAAGAACAAGCGGCCCGTGCAGCCCGGTGGCCCCGCGCTGGGGGCGGCCCCCGATGTGCAGCCGGAGTAAAAGGGTAATTTGCGCCCGTTCTGGGTTTTCGGCATCTTGCCCTGATCCAGCCCGACCAGCCAATTTCTCCTCCCTTTGTTACTTATGAGCACGACCACTACTCTCGTTTTCGGGGCCTCCGGGCAACTGGGCCAATGCCTGCAACACGTTTCCAGGGAGCGTAACCTAACCAGCATAGTGTTCCTGCCCGAGGAGCAAGCCAACATTCTGAATGTAGAAGCGCTGCAGGCTGTTTTTCAGCAGTACCAGCCGGCTTACGTGATTAACTGCGCCGCCTACACCGCCGTGGATAAGGCCGAGGATGAAGTAGAAATCGCCCGCAAAGTAAACCGCGACGGTGCCGAAAACCTGGCCCGCCTCTGCGGGGAGCACAACGCCACGCTCATCCACATTTCCACCGATTTCGTGTTTGCCGGCACGGGCAACACCCCCCTGCTGGAAACCGACGAAGCCGCGCCTATTAGCGTGTACGGCCTCACCAAGCTGGAAGGCGAGCAGGTAATTCCGGCCCTCACTAGCCAATACTTCATCCTGCGCACCAGCTGGCTGTACTCGGAGTACGCCGGCAACTTCGTGAAAACCATGCTGAAGTTTGGCCGGGAGCGGGAGGAAATGAAGGTGATTTGGGACCAGGTGGGTACCCCCACCTACGCCATCGACCTGGCCGGCTGCATCCTCACCATCATCGAGCAGCAGAACCAGCAGTACGGCATTTACCACTACAGCAACGAGGGCCTAACCTCCTGGTACGATTTCGCAGTGGCCGTCTTCGAGCTGAGCGGCCTGCCTACCCGCACCCTACCCATCCGCACCGCCGAATACCCCACCAAAGCTACCCGGCCCGCCTTTTCGGTCATGGATAAATCGAAGGCCAAAACCCAGCTGGGCGTGGCTATTCCGCACTGGCGCGAAAGCCTGAAGGTGTGCCTAAGCCGACTGGAGGCTTAAAAGCCCTACCCCTTTCTATACACCAAAGCCCCGGCAATACTGCCGGGGCTTTGGTGTATAGAAAGGGGTAGGCGTTCAGCGAAAACGCTTGGCTACGCGGCCGCCCGGCCCAGCTGATGCAGCATGCGGTAGTGGGAGCGAAGCGCGGCCAGAAACGATGGGTTTTCGAGGTAGGGTAGCTCAAACTCCTGGGCCGTTTGCCGGATAATGCCGGCTAAAGCAGGGTAGTGAATGTGGCAGACACGCGGAAACAAATGGTGCTCAATCTGCCGGTTCAGGCCGCCGCACAGAAAGCTGGCTACCGCGCTGCGCGGGGCAAAGTTGGCCGTGGTGCGCAGCTGGTGCACCGCCCAGGCTTCCTGCATGTCGCCGGTTTCATCAGGGGTAGGGAAGGCCGTGCCCTCCACTACGTGTGCCAGCTGAAACACCAGCCCCAGCACCAGACCTTCCACCAGGTGCAAAGTCAGAAAGCCAATCAGAAACTGCCACCAGGTAATGTCAAGCACTACTAGCGGCGCCACAATGAACAGGGCGTAGTACAGGGCCTTGTAGGCAAAGAGGTTGACGTACTCCTTGCGCGGATGATTAGCGGTTGGGTGCTGACCGATCTTCGACTTGAAGAACTTGATATAGTCCTTGCGTACCACCCACGAGAGGGAGGCCAGCCCGTACAGCGGAAAAGCATACAGATGCTGAAAGCGCTGCCACGGCCGCACCGGCTCCTCCGCCGATAGCCGCACCAAACCCGGCGCTACCTCAATGTCCTCATCGTGGCCGGGAATGTTGGTGTAGGTATGGTGCACGATGTTGTGCGTGATGGTCCAGACGTAGGGGTTGGCACCAATCAGATTGAAGAGAAGGCTGAACGCCTTGTTCACCCGCTTGTTGGCCGAAAAGGCGCCGTGCAGGGCATCGTGGCAGATATTGAACCCGATAAAAGCGCAACACGCGCCCAACATGCCCGCCAGCCCCATCATGGCCCAGGGCCCAAACTGCCCCGACATAATCAGGGAGTATAACCCTACGAAGGCCACCAGGAAGAAGATGGTTTTGGCCCACATAGCGCCGTTGGCGTGGCGGGAAAGCTGCTGGCTCTGAAAGTAAACATCTACCCGCTCGCGCACTGTGGCGAAAAAAGTAGAGCGGTTGGCGTTGGTAAACTTGAGGGGCTTGGTCATTGAAAGCAGTAGTACGCGAAAGCAATACACACTGCCTTGGCCTGAAAAGAAAACGAAATCTACCTCTTCTAACCCGCATCCCGCACGGAAAGCTCCTGGACAGGCAGTTTTCTAGGAATTGTCCAGCTTATAGGTGGTTCTGTGTTGAAATCCTGGGGCTAGTTCATAAGCCAGCTTTTCTGGTCTGCAGCCATCTCCAACGCAAAGCCCCGGCGGGCAGGCCGGGGCTTTGGTAGTCACAAGAAGGTAGGGAAAGGGGGGCTAGTGGCGGTAGCCATAGTCGCGGCCGTGGCTGTGGTCGTCGTGGCGCTGCTGGGACTGCCAGCGGGCCCGCTCCTGAGCGCGCTGCTGCTCCAGGCGGCGCTGCTGTTCCAGGCGCTGACGCTCGGCGGCCAGGCGGCGCTGGCGTTCCAGCTCGGCTTTGCGGTAGGCGGCCTCCCGGCGGGCACGCTCTACCTCGGCTTTACGGTCGTAGCGGATGGCTTCCTTGCGGGCTTTGTACGGATCAGCGGCAGCGGCTGAGGCGGCGAAGGAAGCAGAGCTGGCCAGCAGGCCCAGGGCAGCAACAAGGGAGAAGATGGAGGCTTTCATGGTAGAAGGAATTTGTTGCGAGTGAAAGGGTTAGTAGGTGGCACTGGGTGCCTGACGAACCCTTCGCAAGCCTGATGCCACGGCCTGAAGCTTGCCTGGCCGCAACTGGGTAGTATCTTTCAATGCCCCGGAATTATCGGCCTGCTGCCATATTCTCTCTACCAGCAGGTGGCCTTCCGCAGGCATCGGCGTTACCCCTGCGTCGGGCGCGGAACGGGTGTCACAAAAGGCCTCGAATTTTCCTGGACATCGGGCCTGTAATTCAGCATCTTGCCGTCCTAGATGGCCTGCTCATGAAGACTGATCCGAAATATGGCCCAGCCGCACAAACGCCTCAGCAGCGGGCCTATGTGCTGGCGCAGATGCAGGCCGTGCGGCCCGATTTGTACAAAAAGGCCACCGGCTACGTTGCGCAGCTCTACCGCCGGTATATTGATGGGGAGCTTAGCTGGGAAGACGTGTGTGCCCTGCGGGAGGCACCTTCCCAACCCTGAAGGAAATGCGCCGCTGACCAGCTTCCCGCCGGGCTTTGCGCTATTTCATAGTATGCGGCTTCCTCGCTAACTACCGGCGTTTCTGCACTACTGTTTCCAACATAATACCCCGGAAATGCAATAGCCAGCCTCTTTCTTTAGAGTGCCTGGCCCTGCTGGGCTTTGTGGCGAGTAGCGTAACAGTTCTTTCCGCCGCGAGGGGCAAGGCCGCTTTCCCGGCAGAATGCACTATTAGCCGCCCTTACAGTCCTGGGTTGTTAAACATGGGGCATCAATAGCTGAGAAGTTTAAGAACGTCTCAAATGGCCTTCCTGAGGCGGCTACCGATAGATTGGTATGCAGGAAAAGCAGCGTGTTGCAGGGTGGAGCGGGCATAGGGATGGGGCGCAATAAAGCTCAACGGTGAATTTCCGTTGGAGAAGAAATATAACTCCCGAAGGCACTTACATTTAGGGGAATAAATTGAGTTTATTCAAGCTATAGTACAATTAATTGTTTTGAATTTGCAGAACTCTACCCCTTCTTTTGCTTTTGGGTATTTCCTGGCTCGTTTTCTTTCCCGCGCACCATTCGGCCTGACCTGCGGAGCGCTGCTGGTATCGGCCACTGGTAACGCGCAGGCGCCTGTGGTAACCGGCACTATTCCGGCGCGCCATACGGCCGTTTTGGAGGCGTCGGTTGGGGTTACACTGCAGTTTTCGCAGCCCATTACCGCCGCTACCGCCAACAACCTGCGGGTGTTTGGCGCCCAGCGGCAGGGTAGGCGGGCGGGCACCGTGGCGGGCGGCGGCACGGCTACCCTCACGTTCAGCCCCAGCCAACCCTTTGCACCCGGTGAACAAGTACGGGTTTCGGTGCCTGCCTCCCTGCAAAGTGCTACAGGCAGCGGAGCCATTAAGCAGGTGCTGGAGTTTACGGCCGCCGCGGGTGGCACCGGGCAGGGCTCCTTCACGGGGGGCTCCGAGGTAGTAGTGGGCACTTGGCCCACCAATATTGCGGTGGGCGATGTGGATGGGGACGGGGACCTGGATTTTGTGACGGTTCACGACTACCTGTTCCGGGCAGCCGTGGGCTTCAACAATGGCGACGGCACGTACACTCTGGCGCCTTATAACACCATCGTGGGCGGCCACCCCACCAGCGTGGCCCTGGGCGATGTGGATGGGGATGGTGACCTGGATATGTTGGTAACCGACGCGCAGGACGCCGGACAGGGCGGAGGTGCTGGCAGTGTGAGCATTTGCACCAACAATGGCAAAGGAGAGTTTCTGGGTACCGTACTCGGGGCCCAGAGCAGGGTAGTCGGCGTGCGTCCTTCCAGCGTGGCCCTCGGTGACTTGGACGCGGATGGCGACCTGGACTTTGTAGCCGCCAACGCGGGTAGCAACTCCGTGAGCGTCCGGCTCAACAATGGCGCGGGTGCATTTTCGGGCTCCGGCACGGTAGCCGTGGGTGCCCTACCCCAAAAGGTAGTCCTGGGCGACATCGACAACGACGGCGACCTGGACCTGCTCACGGCCAATGCCGATGACAACACCGTGAGCGTACGGCTGAATTCGGGTAACGGCACCTTCAGCGGCGCTACCACGGTAGGCGTGGGCGCTGGACCGGAAGACGTGGTGCTGGCCGACCTGGATGGCAACGGCAGCCTGGATTTCGCCACGATTAACGACGAAGATTCATCGGTGAGCGTGCGCCTGAACACGGGAGCAGGCACCTTCACGGGCACGCTGGCGCTGCCGCTGCCCGAAGCCGGCCGGGCTCTGGTGCTGGGCGATATTGATGCCGACGGCGACACCGACCTGGTGGCCGCCGGTAAGAAAACGGCAACCGTATTTCTGAATAATGGCAGCGCCGCCTTTACGGCCGTGGTGCCGGTAGCCTTGGGCCTCAAGCCGACGGGCCTGGCCCTGGCCGACGTGGATGCCGACGGTGACCTGGACCTGCTGGCCAGCAATGAAGACGCGGGTACGGTAAGTGTCCGGCTGAATGGTGTTTCGCGCCCGCCTTCCATTAGCAGCTTTAACCCCTCCGGCGGCCGGGTGGGCACAACGGTGGTCCTGACGGGGGCCGGGTTGTGGGCCGCTACCCAGGTGCGCTTCAACGGCATTCCTGCTCCTGACTTCACTGTTGATTCGGACATACGCCTGACGGTGACCGTACCGGCCGGCGCCACCTCGGGCCCCCTGACGGTTACTACCCCCCTTGGTACTACCACCTCGGCCGCCAGCTATGTGGTGCAAGTGCCGCCCGTGGTAACTACCGTGGCGCCCGCCCGCAACACCGTAGCTGCCGACCGCAGCACGACGGCGCAGATTACTTTTTCGGAGCCCATGACGGCGGCCTCAGCCGATAACGTGCGCGTGTTTGGCTCCCTGCTGGGGGGTAGGCAGGCGGGCACCGTTACGGGCGGAGGTAGTGCTACCCTCACCTTCAGCCCTGCCCAAAGGTATGCGCCCGGCGAGGTAATAAGCGTGTCGGTGCCGGCAACGGTGGAAGGGCCGAACGGGGGCGTAACGCCCCACGTCTTCCAGTTTCGGACGGCCGTTACGGGCGTGTCGGGGCAGGCTAATTTCACAGGTACACAAAACATTGGGGTAGGAGGCGAATGCCGGGACGTGACGGTAGGCGACGTGGATAACGACGGCGACCTGGATATGATAGTCACTAAAAGCAGCGGTACCACTGTCATGCTGCGCCTCAACGACGGCACCGGCAACTTCCCGGCGAGTCGGGAAATTCCGACTGATATCTTCTCTGAACAGGCTCTGCTCAGCGACCTGGACGCCGACGGTGACCTGGATTTGCTGGTCAGCAGCAGCATTGGTAAAATCAGCCTGCGCCTGAATGATGGGCGCGGCAACTTCTCGGGCACCACCACGCTGGTGGGAGGCGAGTTTCTGGCCGTGGGGGATATTGACGCGGACGGTGATGCAGATATCTTGAGCGCCGACAGTGGGCCTGGCCCGAACATTCTTTTCAACAACGGCAACGCCACCTTCACGACCGGCGCCTATGCGGGCCTGGACGACGCCGTGGGCCTGGCCCTCGCCGACGTGGACAACGACGGTGACCTGGACGTAGTAACCACCCACGGCTCCACCAGCAAATTTGTCAAAGTCGGGCTGAACGATGGGCGAGGCAGGTTCACGCCGGGCCCGGCCGTGGCGGTAGGAATTGGTGCTACGGCCGTAGCCCTGGCCGACCTCGACGGTGACCAGGACGTGGACCTGATCACCGTGCACCGGGCGGCTGGTCGTGTGCATGTTCAGTATAACGACGGCCACGGGCAGTTCGGGAACCTGCAGGCCGTGCCGGTTGGTCCGGACCCTACCGCCCTGGAGCTGGCCGACGTGGATGCCGACGGGGACCTGGACCTGGTGGTTCCGAACTACCAGCAGCAGCTTACCGGCCTCAATACCGTCAGTGTGCGCCTCAACGATGGCCACGGCGGTTTTGCCCCTGCTCCCAGCGCCATTATAACGCCCAACGACGCTGCCTACCAGATTGCCCTGGGCGACCTGGATAACGATGGCGACTTGGACCTGCTTACGGCCAACACTTATGGGAACAGCGTGAGTGTGCGCTTCAACCAGCCTACCCCCGCGCCCGTGATAAGCCAGGTTAGTCCGGGCCGGGGCCCGGTGGGCAGCCTGGTGCTCCTGACGGGCCGCAATCTGGTGGGCGTCCGGGAGGTGCGTTTCAATGGGCAGGCCGCCTCTTATTATGTCATCAACTCGGCCACGCAAATAACCGTGCGGGTTCCGGCGGCTGCTACTACGGGCCCTGTCACGGTTGTGTCGCCGGCTGGTACGGGCGCTTCCGAGCAGGCTTTCACAATTACGCAGCCCGTAGCGGTTACCAGTCTGAGCCCGGCCCGCAACAGCCATACGGCCCCCGTGGCTGGCCCGGTGGCCCTCACCTTCGCGCAGCCCATGCAAACGGCCACCGACCTGCGGGTTTTTGGCAACCAGCGTCAGGGCTTACGGAGCGGCAGCCTGACCGGGGCCGGTACCCCTACAGTGTCCTTCGCGCCCAGCCAGCCCTTTGCTCCCGGCGAAGAGGTAACGGTGGTAGTGCCCAATACGCTGCAGGGAGCTGCCGGAAGTGCGGTGCAGCAGGTGTATCAGTTTCGGGCGGCTACCAGCGGCTCGGGCACCGGTAATTTTGTGGCGGCGCCTCCAGTAGAAGTAGGCCAGCTGCCCCTGGGCGTAGCGTTAGGCGACGTGGACAATGATGGGGACCTGGACCTGGTGAGCAGCAACGCCCGCAGCGAAACCATCAGCATCCGGCGCAACAACGGCCAAGGCTTCTTTAGCGGCTCCCAGGAAATAATCATGCCCACAGGTCCGGGACAGATAAAGCTGGCCGATATGGACAACGACCAGGACCTGGACATAGTAATTTCGCTTTGTCACTGCAGCTGGGGCGGTACCGTCGGTGAAGTGGCTATTCAGCTAAACGACGGCACTGGAAACTTCACGGCGGCCCCGTCTATTCCGGTGCCCGGCCGCCTTTACTCGGTGAATACTGGTGACGTGGACAACGACGGCGACCTGGATATTGTGCTGGCCAACTACAGCAGCGACAGTGTATATGTACGCCTCAACAACGGACAGGCCCGCTTCTCGGGCAAGCACGCGGTGGCGGTGGGCACTCAGCCCAAAAGCCTGGTGCTGGGCGATGTGGACAACGACGGCGACCTGGATTTAGTGGTAGCCAATGGCTCTGATTCCTACACCGACCGGCCCAACGTGTTGAGTGTGCGCCTCAACAACGGGCTGGGCTTTTTCTCGGGCACGCAGAACGTGCCGGTGAGCGGCCGGCCCCAGAGCGTAACCCTCGGCGACGTGGACAACGACGGCGACCTGGACCTGGTAGCTTCTACCGAAGATTACCTGGATAAAGGCGTTTCCATTGGCCTCAACAACGGGCGGGGCGAGTTTAGCGCCATCCAGACCGTAGCGGTAGGCCGCCAGCCCGAAGCAGTACTCCTGGGGGATATTGATGCCGATGGCGACCTGGACCTGCTTACCAGCAACGCAACCGGCAAAACCACCAGCGTACGTCTCAACGACGGACAAGGCGTATTTTCAGCGGCCCAGGAAGTTCCCGTCGGCTCAGCTCCCTGGGAAATGGCCCTCGGCGACATTGACGCCGACGGGGACCTGGACCTGGTTTCCGTGGATGATCAGCTGAACAGCGGGTTCATAAAAGTATTTCTGAACTCGCTGCCGGCTCCGGTTATCAGCAGCTTCACGCCCACCACCGGCGAGGCCGGGACGCTGGTTACGCTTACCGGACGGTTCTTCACCGGAACCAGCCAGGTAACCTTTAACGGGGTAGGGGTCAGCTTTACTGTGGTTTCGGCTACCCAGATAACGGCTACCGTGCCGGCCGCGGCTACCTCGGGCGTAATCAAAATAACTACTCCCTATGGCACAGCCGTGAGTGCCGCGCCCTTCGTGCTGCCCGCGCCAGCCATTGCCTCCTTCAGCCCCACGGCCGGCGGCCCGGGCCTGGTAGTTACCCTGCGGGGTAGCTATTTCACGGGGGCCACCGGCGTCAGCTTCGGGACAGTAGCAGCGGCCTCGTTCACGGTGGTGTCGGCTACGGAAGTCACGGCCGTAGTGCCCGAAGGCGCCGCCACAGCCACTATCCGCCTGACCTCACCAAGCGGGACGGGTACCAGCACCAGTCCGTTCACGGTGCTGGCCGCGCCGGTAGCTACTACCTGGGCGCCGGGCCCGAACGCCTCGCACGTACCTGCCACCAGCCCCATCGAGGTGTCGTTTTCGCGGGCTATTTCGGCGGCTTCGGCCGGCAGCCTGCGCGTGTTCGGCAACCAGCGCCAGGGCCAGCGCACGGGCACACTGACCGGGGGCGGCACGGCGGCGCTGCGCTTTGTGCCAGCCCGGCCCTTCGCCCCCGGCGAGCAAGTCAGCGTCAGTCTGCCCCCTACTTTGCTGGGAGCAGAAGGCGGCCAAATGATGAAGCGGGTATTTCAGTTTCGGGCGGCGACCAGCGGCCCGGGCCGTGGCACGTTCGCCGGCCCTGCCAACCTGCCGCTCAAGCTTTCGGTCAACGCCCTGCGCCTGGGCGACATGGACGGCGACGGGGACCTGGATGTGGTAACGAACAGCGGCTACAACCAGCTGGGCGTTGCGCTCAATCAGGGTAATGGCACGTTTGCTACCCCCCTGTACACCCCGAACCCGGTAGTCAGTGCCAACCCTGCCCTACAACTCGGCGACTTCGACGGAGACGGGGACCTGGACGTGGCTACCTATTACAACTTTGGTTTGGTGGCTATCCGGCTGAATGATGGCCGCGGCAACCTTAGCGGCAGCCAGAACGTGCCTTCCTTCGGGTTTGGCGGTGGAGCCTACCGGGAAATTCCCCTGGAAGTGGGCGACGTTGACGCCGACGGTGACCTGGACCTCGTAACCGGCAACCCCAACCAGGGCAGCATCACGGCGTTGCTGAACGATGGCCAGGGCGTATTCAGCCCGGGCACCCAGCAGCAGCTGGCCGTGTACTTCACCATCTTCCGCCTGGGCGATTTGGATAACGATGGAGACCTGGACTTGGTGACCATCAGGGAATCCGATGCCGATCCGGCCAGAAGAGTGCTGAGCATCCTGCTCAATGATGGCAACGGCCAGTTTACGGCTACTACCAGCCTACCCCTGCCCACCGTGCCTACCGGCCTGAAGCTGGCTGATATGGACCGTGACGGAAACCTCGACGCTGTTATCACAGATTATGAAGACTTGCCCGGCGCCGACCATTGGGGCCTGACGGTACTGCGCAACAACAGCGCCGCCCGGTTCACCGTGGGAGCCCGGCGCGCCCTGCCTACCCCCGGCGCCGTGGCCGACGTGCTGGAGCTGGGCGACGTGGATGCCGACGGCGACGTAGATGCCTTCACCTCGGGCCAGGACTACCGCAATCCGGAGCAGTTTATCCGGCTGTTCCTGAACGATGGGCGGGGCACGCTCAGCCCCGTAACGCCCCTGCCCACGAACAGCCCGCCCAGATCCATGGCCCTCGGCGACCTGGACGGGGACGGCGACCTGGACCTTAGCGACGACAGCACACCCGGTGCTGGGCTGGCCTTTCGCCTGAACGGCCCCGGCGTACCCCTGGCCGCCACACCGGGCAACCCTTTGGGAGCCCTGGTTGCCCTCTACCCTAATCCGGCTCACCAACAGGTTACCGTGGAGCTGCCGGCGGGCCTGCTGCTGCGCCCGGGTACCCTTAGCCTGGTAAACAGCCTGGGCCAGGTGATGCACACGCAGGCCCTGGCCGCTGCCCCGGCCGGCAGCCGTACCACTATTCGTATTCCTGGCTTGGCGGCTGGGCTATACCTGGTTCGGCTGAGCGTGGAGGGTAGCCCGCAGGCCGTGGGGCATCTGATGATAGAATAAAAGATACCCCCAACCTACACCACGTAGGCCACGGGGGCGCCTGCCCTGAGCCACAACCAAGCAGCATATCGTGCCGCCGGGTTGTGGCTCAGGTGCGTTAGGGGTTGTTCTATTTGAAGGGTTAAACCGACTGATGCTGTTGGGGCCGGGTGGTGGGTATTGGCCCGCCGCCCGCCGCTCATAAGCCTGAAAATGTCTGCCTAGCTAAAAGCAGACGGCTATCTTGCGGCTATGAGGCTTACATACGCGCAGCTGCTCTGTTTATGCGGCTCAGGCTTGCTGCTGGTGACCGTGGCAGGTTGTGAGCAGCTGGAGGCTGACACAGCAACAGCAGCCCAGCCGCAGCAACCAGCGCAGGTGGAAGGGATTTGGCGTTACGATTCGGCGGGAGCTGCTTTCTATAACTCGAAGCGACAGTTTCTGAATCGGTTTATGGAACCCATGCCCCCCAAAACGTACCTGACTGTTCGGGCTGGGCGCTGGAGCTACTCGGGAGGAGTGCGGGAAAAGCACCGCTACACCCGGCAGGGAAACCAACTGGTTGTTCAGCGCTTGGTTGATTCGGCGGCAGTGCGGGCCGGATATGGGAGCTGGCAGGACCTCGGAAAATTAACGGAGTATTCTGATACCTTACTGATTACCGCTTTAACAGCTTCCCGGCTGGTGGCGCGGGACAGCACCACCGACCCCGACAGTTCTCTGATCCGGGTCTGGCGCTACTATTATTCCCGCTAGAATAGCAGTGGGCTTAACCTGTCTCGGTGCTGCCTGATAGCCTTACGTAGCTGTGGTGGGGCAAGAACTCACTATTAACAGCCCCAACCCGTGCTATCCCGCCAGGGCCGCGCTACCCTCGCTCCGGCCGTAAAAGCGGTTTGCCAGGTAAGCCAGAACCACAAACGCCAGCCCTACGCCGCACACGCCCGCCCACTGAAAGCGCACCCAGGCCAGGCCACCCACGAAGGAACCCGCGGAAGCCCCGACAAAGCAGGTGGTCATGTACACGGTGTTGAGGCGGCTGCGGGCCTCGGGGCGCAGGGTGAAGATGCGGGCCTGGTTGGAAATGTGGGTCATCTGCTGCCCGATGTCCAGAATTATCACCCCCGCAATCAGTCCCAGCAGATGAGTGCCTCCGAAACCCAGCAGCACATAGGCCCCCAGAAACAGCAGAATCCCGAGGTTGAGGGCGTAGTCGGCTCCCTTCGTATCGGCCGACTTACCGGCGAAGGAAGCCGCAAACGCCCCGCTGGCCCCGATAAGCCCGAACAAGCCCGCCACGTCGGAGCCGTAGCGGTAGGCCGGGCTTTCCAGGAAAAACACCAGGGTAGTCCAGAACGCGCTGAAGCCGGCAAACATGCAGGCACCCACCAGAGCCGAGCGGCGCAGCACCGGCAGCTCCCGGGTTAGGGTGCCCAGGGACCTGAGCAAACTACCGTAGCTACCGGCAAACTGAGGCTGGTTGCGGGGCAGCATCCGGGCCAGAATACCCGTGAGCACCACCATTACCCCCGCCCCAGCCCAAAACATGGTACGCCAGCCAAAATGGGCGCCCACGTAGCCACTGATAGTACGCGAAAGCAGAATACCAATCAGCAGGCCGCTCATTACCTTGCCTACCACCCGGCCACGCTCCTCGTCGCTGGCCAGGGAGGCCGCCATGGGAATCAGGAGTTGAGGTACGGCCGAAAAAATGCCAATCAGCAGACTGGCCGCTGCCAGCAGGGCAAACGTGGGGGCCACGGCGGCGCCTGCCATGCACACGCCCGCGCACAACAGCAGCATCAGGGTCAGGCCTTTCCGTTCGCGCTTGTCACCGAGGGGCACTACACACAACAACCCCAGCGTGTAGCCTACCTGCGTAATGGTAGCCACCAGGCTAACGTTGCTTTCCGAGAGGCCAAACGTGCGGCCAATTTCGGCCAGCAAAGGCTGGTTGTAATAAATATTGGCCACTACCAGTCCGCAGGTTATGGCCATTAGCCAGACCAGGGCCGGGGCCAGGGGTGCTTGTGGAGTGGTAGGACGCGTGTCCTCTGTCACGGGCTGAAAACCAGCCGCTGCTACTTCAGTCATGGGGCAAAAAAACGGCGGGCGCTGGGTGGCACCCGCCTCAGTGGGTTCAGATAACCAACTTTCGCCCCAGAAGGTTGTAGCCTCTGCTTCGGCGTGCCGCCAACAAAGCGTAGAGGGAAGAAACAGAGCAAACTAAGTTCTGAGCTCTTTAGATCTGAGCTCTGTGCATAGGTAGTGCGGCTTACGCGCCGTACTGCCGCTTATATAGCCCCGGAGTCATGCCCTCGTACTGCTTGAACAGCTTCTGGAAATAAGCCGTGTTATTGAAGCCGGCCCGGAAACACACCTCAGCCACAGAGGTAAGCGGGTTGCGCAGCAGGCGCTTGGCTTCGGCCAGCCGCTCCTGAATAATGTACTCCACCGGCGTCAGGCCCAGTTCGCGCTTGAACACCCGGAAGAAGGTAGCCTTGCTCATGCAGGCCAGCTCCGAGAGCTTTTCCACGGTAATCTGCTCCGTCAGGTGCTGCTTGATGTACTGCACCACGGCCGCAAACCGGTGGGAAGTGGCATGCTGCTTATAGTTCTGGAAGATGAGCTGTCGGGCCTGGGTTTGCATGAGGCGCACCAGCATTTCCTGAATGGTAAAGCCCGCCAGCACATCCTTGATGCGGCCCGTGTCGCGGGAAAGCTGCACGAGGCGCTCCAGGGTGCCGGTCAGCTCAGGCGTGTTCCGGAAGTGGGCGTGGTCGAGGGTGTCGAGGTGCCAGGGCAGGTGCTCTTCGGCGCGGGGCTGCTGCTCGTTCAGCAAATCCACGGTTTGCCGGATGGTTTCCGTGGGGATGGCCACGGCCAGGCACTGGGTGGGCTGCTCCTCGTTGGCCTCCGGAAAATCGATAACCATGGTTTCCTTCTCGCTCACTACCACCGACTCGCCGGGCAGGTACTCGAAGGCCGGGCGGCCGGGCAGGTGCATTACCTTCTTGCCCCGCAGCATGGTCGTCAGTACCACCTGGCCCATGCTCAGGGGCACCTGGTGGGCGGTGCGGTGGGTTTCAAACACGTTCAGCTCAAAAGCCTCCAGCGAGTACACCGTGCGGTTTTCAATCAGCGTGCTCAGCTGGTGGGGCTGGTGCAGGGCAATGGGAGCGGGCAGGTGCGTGGGGGTAGGCATGGGCGTTACGGAAACTTTCATGCGGATAGAACGGAGAGGCTATACAATATAGTGAGTCCTTACTTAGCAGGCCAGCAACTTGCGACGATAGGCCGCTTTTGTGAGAGGATACTGCAACGGCTGAGGTAGGAAAGAAAGCTAGCTTGGGTTATCCAAAACCCACCACATTTCTACCGCCATGGAAACCCTCGAAAGACCCACTACCCTCGTTGCCCGGCCCAAGTTCAAGTCGCACTACGACAACTTCATCGGCGGCAAATGGGTAGCGCCTGTTAAAGGGCAGTACTTCGACAATATTTCGCCCATTGATGGGCAGGCTTTCTGTAAGGTGGCCCGCAGCTCCAAAGAAGA
The DNA here is from genome assembly GCF_006352025.1 of Hymenobacter sp. DG01. Lineage (NCBI taxonomy): Bacteria > Pseudomonadati > Bacteroidota > Cytophagia > Cytophagales > Hymenobacteraceae > Hymenobacter > Hymenobacter sp. DG01. The sequence continues at coordinate 2,792,026 of NZ_CP040936.1, read as the reverse complement.
TATTGAGCTGGCCCTCGACGCGGCGCACGAAGCTTTCAAAACCTGGAAGCACACTTCGGCTACCACCCGCAGCAACCTGCTGATGAAGATTGCCGACATCATGGAGCAGAACCTGCCCCACCTGGCGGCCGTGGAGTGCGTGGAAAATGGCAAGCCCGTCCGGGAAACCACCCTCGCCGACCTGCCTCTGTGCATCGACCACTTCCGCTACTTCGCCAGCGTAATTCGGGCCGAGGAAGGCTCCGCTACCGAGCTGAACGAAACGACCCTTTCCCTGAACATTCATGAGCCGCTGGGGGTAGTGGGTCAGATTATTCCCTGGAACTTCCCGCTGCTGATGGCTACCTGGAAGCTGGCCCCAGCCCTGGCCGCCGGCTGCTGCGTAGTGATGAAGCCCGCCGAGCAAACGCCCGCCTCCATTATGGTACTCATGGAGCTGATTCAGGACGTGCTGCCGGCCGGGGTAGTAAACGTGGTGAATGGTTTTGGGCTGGAAGCCGGCAAGCCGTTGGCCTCGTCGCCGCGCATTCAGAAGGTATCGTTCACGGGCGAAACCACCACGGGTCGCCTGATTATGCAGTACGCCTCCGAAAACATCATCCCCGTGACCATGGAGCTGGGCGGCAAGTCGCCGAACATCTTCTTCAAGAGCGTTATGGATGCCGATGACGACTTCCTGGATAAGGCCATTGAAGGTGCTGTGATGTTTGCCTTGAACCAAGGAGAAATCTGCACCTGCCCCTCGCGCATGCTGGTGCAGGAAGACATTTACGATGAGTTCATCGAGCGGGTCATTGCCCGCGTGAAGGCCATTAAGCTGGGCAACCCCCTGGACATGGAAACCATGATGGGCGCCCAGGCCAGCAACGACCAGTTCGAGAAAATCCTGAGCTACCTGGAAATCGGGAAGGCCGAAGGGGCCGAAGTGCTCTGCGGCGGCGACGCCTACCAGCAGGAAGACGGTGCCCTGGCCGAGGGCTACTACATTCAGCCTACTATGTTCCGGGGCCACAACAAGATGCGCATCTTCCAGGAGGAAATTTTTGGGCCAGTAGTGTCCGTGACGACCTTCAAGACGGTAGAGGAAGCCATTGAAATTGCCAACGACACGCTCTACGGCCTCGGAGCCGGCGTCTGGACCCGCGACGCGCACGAGCTATACCAGGTGCCCCGCGCCATTCAGGCCGGCCGCGTGTGGGTAAACTGCTACCACGATTACCCCGCCGGCGCTCCGTTTGGTGGCTACAAATCGTCAGGCTTCGGGCGCGAAAACCACAAGATGATGCTCTCGCACTACCGCCAGAACAAGAACATGCTCATCAGCTACAGCCAGCAGAAGCTGGGTTTCTTCTAGGAGGAGAACCTTCTGTTATCCTGAGCAAAGTGAGGGAGCTTATCACGCCAGAATTAGTAATTTTCAACGGGATAAAGTCCTTCGCTTTGTGTAGGATGGCAGCTGTGAGTAGTAAAATGGGCAGAGCATTGCCGCTTTGCTATACTTAAGGCAAAGCGACTCGTACAAAGCGAATTGTGTAAAGTTGTGTCCGCTTATCTTATTCGCTATGAAACGAGCCTTTTTGTTAGTTCTACTAGCCTGCGCAGCTTCCATAGGCCACGCACAGCTGTTACCCGTTCCTGGCAGCCAGAACCCTGACTGGGTACTGGAAACGGCCGATGCCCCCAAGCCCGGCCCCTCCGCGCTGCCGCTCAATACCGACCGGATGCCGAATGCAGCCCAGAAAAGTATTGCCAGCAGTGGCAACCGTCACTACTGCTGGGATGCAAAGCAGCAATTGGCGTACGAGTGGAGCAGCCGTCCGGGAGAAGTAGCGCCCGACCAACGCGTGACGGTGCGCCAGCAGCGGACTGGAACGGCCTATATCTATCGCCGACGGGTTAAGTAGCTCGCAAATCTTTAATGCTGCTGAAACAAGAAAGCGGTGAGCCGGGCGTCCGGCTCACCGCTTTCATAAATGGGCGTGCACCAGGCCTGCCTAGCTTGTCTGCTCCGGGGCTGCCGGGGCGGCCTCGGCTACGCTGAGCGGGTTGAGGTCAACATCGAAGTAGGCAATGCCATCCTCGTTCTTCTCGGCGCGGGCGTAGGCCTGGGCCAACAGGGGTAGTAAAAGCCACTCCTCATCGTCAATGGCGGCGCGTGCCTGCTCGATGCTGCTGACCGAATCAGTACCCCAGGCCAGGGGGCGGGGCTCAAAGTTCAGGTAGTACTCGCCTTTCTCATCACTTCCCCCAAACAACGACACGCAGGGCACTTGCTCGCCCACCTGGGCCGGGTGCAGCGGCAGCTGTTCGATAACAACTTCTTTCGCACCCCAGAAAACGGTGCCCCCCTCGTCCTCGTCGTCCTCGTCGCCGCTGCTGGTACGGATATCAGTCATGCACAGCATGGTGAGCGGGGCCAGATTAGTGATGATGCCCGGAATAAGCAGCCCGTTACGGTAGGCGTCGCCCCGGAGCGTTTGGGGCAGCCGGGCGGCAATGAACAGCACTGGCAACGACAGTAGAATTGGGAGGCTACCCCACCACGGGTGCCCAAACCAGCACAAGGCAATGCCGCCCGCCAGCAACACCAGCCCGGCGGTGCCCCAGTTTTTCAGCAGGTTGCGGTAGCGGTGGTGGTAAATGTCGTAGCGGCGCACTCTGCGCATGTCAGGCTCCATGTTCACGGCTCGAGAAGCCACGGAACCATTCAAAAATTGCCCAGGGTCGCCAATAGTTCTTTCCATACAGAATAAAAATAGGTGAGTTGCTATACACGGCAACGGCCCAGGCTATTGTCGGGTTACTTACCCGTTTATAATCCCTACCCCTTTATGTCCAGTCAACCCACACCCCGCGTCCTCGTTACGCCAGCCGCCGAAGCCACCATCGACCTGCTCCGGGAAGAAAACGGTCCCCTGATGTTTCACCAGAGCGGCGGCTGCTGCGACGGCTCCTCGCCGATGTGCTTTGCGGCGGGCGAGTTTCGGGTGGGGAGCAATGACGTATGGCTGGGCCAGATTCACGGCTGCGACTTCTTCATGAGCGCCGCGCAGTTCGAGTACTGGAAGCACACCCAGCTTACTGTGGATGTCACGAAAGGGCGGGGCGCAAGCTTCTCCCTGGAAATTCCGCTGGGCGTACGGTTCCTGATCCGCTCCCGCCTGTTTACCGAAGCCGAATCGGCAAATCTGGCACCAGTGTATGACGGCGAGGAGTATCCGCTGCGGGCATCGGCAGGCTGAGCTTGGAGCAAGGCTACGGAGGAGATTATCCGTGTTTGTACATGGGAAATCCGTAGAAGGGCGTAGGAAAATCCGTATTTCTGCGTCGGTAATGGGGGTTGATAGGCGCGTATCCCTAGGGGCTGCTCACAGGAGCAGGCTGAAATCCATTCTCTCACACCTCAACACCCTCTTATGTTTTACCACGATAGACAGCTCCAGTACAAAGTTCGCGTCGATAAACCTAATCCTGCATTTGCCCGCATGCTTCAGCAAGCCATTGGCGGCATTGAGGGCGAAATTCGGGTATGTCTGCAGTATCTGTTCCAGGCCTGGGGCAGCCGCGGCCCCGAGAAGTACCGCAACATGCTGCTGGAAACCGGCACCGAGAAAATCAGCCACATTGAAATGCTGGCCACGGCCGTAGCCCTCAATCTGGAGGGCGCCCCCACCAGCATGCAGGAAGAGTTTGCCAACGACAAAGTGGTAGGCGCCATCATGGGCGGCATGGACCCGCGCCACATCCTGTCTTCGGGTATGGCCGCGCTGGCGGCCGATTCCAACGGCGTACCGTTTAATGGCTCGTGGGTGGTAGGCAGCGGCAACATTGTGGCCGACATGTACGCCAACGTAGCCGCCGAAACCACAGGCCGCGTGCTGGCTACCCGCCTTTGGCACATGACCGACGACCCTGGCATGAAGGATTTCCTGTCCTTCCTAATTGCCCGCGACACCATGCACCAAAACCAGTGGATGGCCGTGATTGAGGAAAACGGCGGCCTGCGCGCCATGCCCGTGCCCAACAGCTTCCCGCAGAGCGAGGAAGTACAGGGCTTCAACTACGCTTTCGTGAGCACCTACATTGGGTCGGAAACCACCGAGGGCGGCCGCTGGACCCAGGGCACCTCGCTTGACGGACAAGGTGAGTTCCACGTAGAAAAAGCGGCTCCGCTGGGCGGTATTCCGAAACTAGCGCCACCCGTACCGGGCGCTTTCGCTCAAAAGGAGCAAATGACGGCCGTTGACTCGCTCATCGGCACCGCCGCTGCCAAGATTGAAGGCACGCTGAGCGGTAGCGGCGGCAAGCCTTCGACTGAAAGCTAAGAGCATAATCAAACCAGCTATAATACAAAGCCCCGGCCATCTTCTGGCCGGGGCTTTGTGCGTATACAAGGGACAGTAAGCAGCTACTAGAGCTAAACGTTAAAAGCTAGTTGCTGATTTTCACCGGCAGCCCTTCGAGCTGCACGTAGCTGAGCTTCCAGGCGTTTTTCTTGTTTTTCTTCCAGAGCAGGATAAAGTTGCCTTCGCCTTCGCCGCTGGGCTGGCCGGGGGCTTCGGGCAGCACTTCCGTGGAGAAGGTGCCGGCCTCGTAGGCCGTGTTGGCGTCGGTACCAGCACTGGTGCCGTAGAGCTTCAGGTCGGCAATGGTGCCGAGGGTAGCGCGCACCCACTTATCCGAAACTTCCGACTTGCCATTGTAGCGGGTTGCGCCCTGGGCGTACTGCACATCGTCGGCCAGGAGGGTGTCGAGGGCAGCAGTGTTTTTGGCGTTCCAGGCACCAATAAACTGCTGGTTGAGGCTTTTTACATCGACGGCAGCAGCGGCGTCATCTTGCTTAGGCGCCGAGCAGGAGGCCAGCAAAGCGGCACTCCCGAGCAGAAAACCAAAAAGAGGTTTCATGGGAACAGAGGTTAGGTGAGGGCTGAAAAGGGAGAGAGGTTGAGCAGCAGAAAGCCCAGGCCCGGGGGCCTGGGCTTTGAAATTACGGCCTAAGTTGGATTACCAGCTCTTGCGGCGTACTTCCGAGGTAGGATAAGCCGCGTCGCGGGCACCGTAGTTGTTGTTAGGCAGATAAGCCGAGCTCATGGACAGTGCGGCGGGAGCACCGGCCGGAGCGCCAAAGCTGTTCATCATGGCCGGAGCAGCAACGGCAGCCGGTACGGCTGCGGCGGCCAAGGCCGTGTTGTTAGACTTGGCTTTGGCAGCACCCTGGGCCAGACCAGCGCGGTAGGCAGCAGCGCGGCGCTGCTCGGCGCGGCGGGCGGCAGCTACGCGGGCCGCTTCGGCTTTGCGCTTGTTGTCGGCGTTCTTACCGATAACGTAGCCCAGACCGGCACCAGCGGCACCACCCACGGCACCACCTACTACGCGGTTTTTCTTGTTGATGATGGCACCGGCGGCAGCACCGCCCAGGCCGCCAATTACGGCACCTTTGGCGTGCGAGCTAATCTTACGATCCTGCGCAAAGCTGGTGGCAATGGCGGAGAAGAACATAACCAGGGCGAGAAGCAGACTTACCTTTTTCATGGCGAAGAGAAGTTTAGGTTCAGCGGGCCGGTTAATCCGTAGCCCTGAACTCAGTTTTACAAGCACCATGCCAATACGGGGGAAATACTAGGCAGGTTTAGCCCGGCAGTAAAGCGAATGTATGCTTGCCTCCGGGGCAGGTGAAAAGCTAAAAATATGGCATTACAGCCAATGCGCGAGGTTTTTGCGTACAGCATCTCATGGAAGAAAAATTCTTATTTCAGGTCGATAAAAATTTTTCGCTGCCTGGTTTGGGCGTGCTGCTACTGCCCAAGTCAGGGGTGCCGGAGCTGCTGGAAGTAGCCTTGCATACGGCCCTCAGAGTTAGCCTGCGCTACCCCACCGGCCACGCCGAAACCGCCATTGCTACCGCCGAGGAAATAACCCGCGCCGATGCACCGGTTATTCGGGGCCTGTTGCTCGGGCAGGGGGGCGCTGCGCCGGTGCCTCCTGGCACGCAGGTGTGGTGGACGGGTGCGGAGGTAGGCTGGGAGGAATTGATTTAGGTGGAACAGACAGGTAACAAAATGAGTATGGTGCAGAGGCAAAGCCTGCGCACCATACTCGCTTGTAAACGGAAGAATAAGATCCTAACGCAGCCAGCCGCCGGCTTCCAGCCAGTTCTGCAGGCGGTCGGTCCAGTTGTCTTTGGTGGTTTTGTTGTGCATCCCGAAGCCGTGGCCGCCCAGCGGGTACAGGTGCATTTCTGCTGGTACCTTGTGATGTAAGCAGGCCTCGTAGAATACCAGGGCGTTCTGCACTTTTACCACGTTGTCGTCCTGGGCGTGAACCAGGAAGGTGGGCGGCGTTTGGGTGGTTACCTGCAGCTCGTTGGAATAGAGCTTCACTCTATCAGCCGCCGGCTTCTCTCCGAGTAGATTAGTGCGGGAGCCCATATGCGTCAGGCTGTCGGAGAAGCTGATAACGGGGTAAATCAGCATCAGGAAATCGGGGCGCACGGAGGTTTTATCCTGGGTGCCGCCGACGGGGGTAGTGAAGTGCGTGCCCGCCGTGGAAGCCAGGTGCCCGCCCGCCGAAAAGCCCATGAGCCCCACGCGGGCCGGGTTGATACCGTACTCCGTGGCGCGCTGCCGCACCAGCCGGATGGCCTGCTGGGCATCCATCAGGGGCGTGATGGACTTGTCAGTTTGGCTGGCGTCGAGGGGTAGGCGGTACTTCAGCACGAAGGCGGTAATGCCCATTTCGTTGAAGCGCCGGGCTACATCGTGGCCCTCGTGGTCCATGGCCAACATGCCGTAGCCCCCACCGGGGCACACGATAACCGCCGTGCCGTTGGGTTTAGGCGCCTTATACACCGTGAGCGTGGGCTGCACCACCTGCGAAACGCGCGGGCTGCCATCAGGCCTCTTTGCTACGGCCTCAGTCGTTTTGCTTGGTTTGGAGTTCGGAACAGCGCCGGCATACAGGGGCAGAACAGGCTGGGTCTGGGCCATCAATAGGGAAGAAGACAGGCTAAGCAGAACGGAAAGCAGAAGGACGCGCATGGCAGCAAAGGGTTGGTTACGATGAATTACGCTGTAAGTAAGCTAGCCGCCGCCTTTTTCAGCGCCGCCGACTGGCTCCAGGTCCGGAACTGGCCGGCCAGACCTGCCGGCACCGGCTGGCCGGTCCGGATCTGCACGTCGGCGTAGGCTTCTATCAGTTTACGGGTATTGCGCAGGGGCGTGGCCGTGGGCAGCAGCGGCAGCAGGGCTTCCAGCACCTGGCGCACGGCATCATCTACCAGTGGACTGATGGCGCGGGCCTGGGCCAGGGTATCACTGAGGCGCTGCACCGGCGCAAACCCCACCGCCAGGAGCTGGCCCAGCATCTGGCCCAGGGCAGCCGGTACCAGGCGCCCCAGGTCGATGGAGGCCAGCAGGGCTTCCAGGGCTACGGCCCGCCCGGCCGGCGCGCTGTGCGTGAGCCCCAGCGCCAGCAGCAGGGTAGCCGGCTCACTGAAGAAAGGGCCGGCGGTCAGGAGTGAGTAGAGCGCAGTTTGTATTACTTCCTGGGCCGTCGTGTCGGCTTCATCGGTGCGGCCGCCCAGCCGGATCAGGTGCCAGTACAGCGGATCGGGGTTGTTCGGGAACAGGGAAAGCAGGAAGGGTAGCTCCAGCTGCAGGGAAAAGAGCGAGTACCAGCCAGTAGTTGATTTCGGCGGCTGGGCATAGTAGGAATACAACAGCAGCGGGTTGGGCAGGCCCCGCGGAACAGGGGTAGTCAGTACCATCAGCTCCTGCCACGTATTCGTTACTTCGGGTTTCTGCTTGTTCCAGCTTTGCTTGTAGGTGTGCGTCTTCTGCTCGAAGTGCCACTTGGGGTGCCAGGGCCGCGTCACGCCGTGATAATCCGGCAGGGCCGCCAGATTCGGCAGCTCCTGGTAGGGCAGGCGCGTGCGGGCGGCCACGGCCCACAGCCAGAGCAGGGCTTCGGCCAGGGGGAGTGGGGTTTCCGGGGCCGGTGTGCGCTTTAGAAACGGAATCAGCTTGCCCAGGCGCTCGGTCAGCTCGCGGGCTATAGGCTTGCTGGTGGCTGGGGCATCGGGCAGGGGTAGGGCCGCCGGCTCCGGCTCAGGGGCCAGATACCACGCAAGCAGGGCCCGCAGCTCGGGTTGCTGCAGCTGCGGCAGCAGCTGGCGGGCGGCAGCAGCATCAGTGGGGGCAGTGGCGGCCGTGCGGGTCAGGGCCATGCTGAGGTCGGCGGGGGCGGGCTCGGCGCCGGCGGCCTGGTACTCCAGCAGGCGCTGCACCAGCACGGAGGGCGCCACCCAGTGCGGGGCATGGGTTGGGGTGCTCAGCAGGGGTAGGGCGGGGCCAGCAGTTTGCAGGCGTAGCTCCAGGTCGGCTAGCCGCGCCTGCTCTACCGGCAGCAGCGGATCGGGGGCGCTGTACTGCTGGGGCTTCAGGTTCAGGCGCGGAACGTGGCGCTGCGTAAACCCCTGGTACCAGCTAATGAGCAGCGCCGTAATCAGCTCCCGGCGCCCCTGTCGGATTCCACTGAAAGAGTACACCCGGAAGTACTCCTGGATTTCGGCATCGGTTTTATTTTTCAGCTCCGAGGAGGAAACCTGCACGATGTACGGCCGCAGCTGCTGGGCGTAGTCGGGGGGGTAGTGGCCGCGCAGCCGGCCCAGGCCATCAAGCCACCGCTCCGTGGCGGCGGGGCTGTTGTCCCGCAGTACCTCGCCGGTCAGAAACAGAAGCTCGTGCCAGTCGCGGACGGGAGCACTGGCGGTAGCTTCCGCAATTTCGGGCGTAAAGTCCGGGGCCGGTGAGTAGGTGGCAGCGGCCAGCTCTGCCGCGGCTGCGGGAGGAGTGGCAGTCAGGTAGGGTCCCAGCAGGGTGCGGGTGGCCGGGGCCAGCAGGTCGGTGTAGAGGCTGATGGTTTCGGTAGTTTCGGCTACCTCTTCCGCGGTCAGCAACGGTTTTCTGGCTCCGAGAATGGTTTTGAGCAGCTTGCCGGCTCGTTCCTGCACGCTGGCATCGGCGGTGGTGAGGGCCGTGGTGCTGAGCCGGCTGAGGGCGGGCGCCAGGGTAGGGTCCTGCTTCAGCAGTTTTTCCAGGCCTCCAAACAAGGTCCGCAGTCCGGTTTTCAGGTCCTGGCGGGTAACCAGGGCGTCGGCGTAGAGCAGCAGCGCGGCGGTATCAAATGTTGGTTGCGTCCAGAGCTCCTTGAGCTGGTCAAGCGCGAAGTTGATGACCAACGGCAGCGGGTGAGCCAGCAGATCGATCAGCTCCGTTTGCCGGTCCAGGCGCTCGTCGGGGGTAGGCTGCAAGGCCAGGAACAGGTTCTTAAACCACGTCAGCAAAGGCCGCCGGAAGTCGCGGCGCAGGGCCAGCAGGCTGCGCGTGAGTACCTCAGTACGGCTCAGGTGACCCGAAGCTATGAGCTGCGGAAACAATGTCAGCCAGTTAATCAGGTCCCGGTTCTTCCCGCTGAAAGTGCTGTCAGAATCCACCTGGCTGTCAAAGTCAAAAACGAGCGGCAGGTCGCGCCGCAGCAGGGTAGCGTCTTCCTGTAGCTGCCGCAGAATCTGCTGGTCATAACCGTCGATGTCGGCTTTTTTGTGGGTGTTACGCAGCCAGTTGTAGCGGGTCAGTTGGTGAGCTACCGACTGCGCAAACAGCCAAGGGTCGTGGGCCAGTAGCCCTCGGTCTTCCAGCTCCCGCAGCTGTTTGTAGGAAATAACGGCCCACTGATTGGCGCGCGTGAGCCGCACCAGCCACTCCTGCAGCCACTCCGGCCGGGCCTGCTCCAGCACCGTCATAAACTGCTGCTGGTGGCCCTCCGGGTCCGGGCCCCGGTCAGAAAGGTGCCAGGGCAGCAAAAAGCTACGGGCCTGGGCCTCTTTGCGCGAGTACGTGGCTAGGCCGGCCAGGAACAGCATCATCTGCTGCTCTGGGCTCAGCTGGTGCCGGTACTCCCAGCGGCCCAGGCCTACTTCCGTTTTCTCGTAGCGGTCCAGCTCCCGAAGCAGGCTTCTGGTTTTCTGCCGCACCGGCACGATGTCAGATTTGCCCAGCGCCCCCAGGAAGGGTACCAGCTCCCGGCAGCTTTGGTGGCGGATGATGTGCTCGAAGGTTTCAACGGTAGTCATAGAATAGCAGGGCTTACGCAGCCGCAGATAGGGCCGCGTTTGAGCAGATAACGGGGGTAGGAAGGTTAGGCGAACTGCATTTGCGCGGCCAGAATGTGCTTGCAGGGCCCGCGCTGGCCCTGGTGCTCACTAAACCAGGGGCAGGTGCATTGGGGCGGCTGCGCCCCGCCTACCAGCACAGTGTGCCACACGCCGGTTCCGCGCACCCGGGCCTGGGTGCGGCCGCCTTCGGCCACGCCCACCAGCTGCACTCCATCGGCGGCGGCCAGCAGGGCCCGGGCGTTTTTCAGGCGCGGGTTCAGGCTCAGGATGCGTTGGGTTTTGAAGGGTAGGCGGCGGTAGAAATAATGGTTTTCAGCCAGGTCGAAGCCCAGCAGGCCCATGGCTGAGAGGCTGGCGCAGAGCTTGTCCACGGTACTGGGGTCGAGGCCGTTTTCGAGGGCGAAGAGGGTAGGGTTAAAGGTCTCGTTGCCCCGGAACAGGTTGTTGGCACCGGCAATCCACTCGGTGGGCAGTTCCTCCATCAGGGCATCCAGCTGGTTGCCTTCTCCCGAAAAGCCCCGCCACACATCCGCCGATAGGGCCAGTACAAACTGCTGCCCGCCGCCCAGCTCCAGCACAAACGCCGAGGCCTGCCCATCGGGGGTGGCGTACACGCGCAGGGCTTCGCATAGGGGCAGCAGCCCCTCCAGCAGCCGCAGCCGGTGGGCGCCGCCTACCCGCACGGAACCCGCCGTGGCCACCGGCGAGAAGCTGGGTCGCGGGCCGCGCAACACCAGGAAAACATCGGCTTTGGCGCTGCCGGCGAGTAGGCCCTGCACCAGCTGCACGGCCTGCACGCGGGTCAGGCGCAGCTTTTCTTCCATCAGAGCCAGGTAGGCCTGTACCGCAGTGAGGCCTTTAATCCAGCGCTCGGGCAGGGCTACTTTGCGCTCCGTCACGCGGCCCTCGGCCCGCTCCAGCACCACTTCTTTCTCGCCCACCGACAGCAGCACCGGCTCGGTGCGCGAAATGCGGGCCAGGGCATTCACCATGGGCTCGTTGAAATCGACGTTGGTGGTGCCGCTGCTCAGAAACTCCCCGTCCAGCGCAGCAGGCCCCAGGTCCAGGCGGGCGTACACCCCATTGCACGAGGAAAAGGCCTCGAAGCGCAACAGGCCCGCCCCTGCCGTCACGATAGGGTCGCGGAGGGCGGCGCTTTGGGGCACGAATCGTGAGGCAACAACTTTGGCTAACGTGCTTAGTCCGCGGGCCGCCAGCCAGGAGTCGCGCAGCCTACCCCAGAAAAAGCAGGAAGTACCCGATTCTACAGCATCCTCAGCAAAAGCGGATAGTAACAGTGCGTTGCCCTCCGGGCGGGCTTCCAGCGCAGAATGACGGGCATAAGCATAAGCGAAATCAGACATGCGAAGTAGGGTTGTTTGATGGCCTCAAGTTCGGAAATCTACACCGTATATACTAATATTTTTAGCATAAGGTTGTCTGCCTGTTCTATCGTTTTAGCTACTGATTTTAGTAAGTCAAGGGTCTCAAGCAGTTCGTTCAACAGGGCCTACTCACTGATAAATAGTGTCAGCGGTAAGGTAGCTATAGATGGGCGTAGGCCAGCGTTACCAAACGAAAAGCCCCAGTAGAACCGACAGCTCACCTGAAGGAGTGTCGGCCACTGGGGCTTTGGGTTGCTACAAGCAACAGGCTGCTGTAGCTGGAGTGGCTTAGGCCGGGCTGGGCGCGGGGGAGTGGTTGCCTTCACCGGGGCCTTCTTCCTTCGGGCCGCCGTGCTCCTCATCGGGCTTGTAGTTGGCTTCCAGCTCGGCCAGCTTCTCTTTGCCATAAGCAAAGCGCGTGATGAGCACGTACAGCACCGGCACGATGAAGATGGCCAGCAACGTAGCCGAAAGCATGCCGCCGAGTACCGTCCAGCCGATGGTCTGGCGGCTTTGGGCGCCGGCCCCAGAGGCAAACACCAGCGGCAGCACGCCCAGGATAAAGGCCAGGGAGGTCATGACGATGGGGCGCAGACGCAAGCGCACGGCTTCCAGGGTCGCCTCCACCAGGGGCATGCCTTTGTCCACCCGCTCTTTGGCGAATTCGATAATCAGAATGGCGTTTTTGGCCGACAAACCAATCAGCGTGATCAGACCGATCTGGGCATAGACGTTGTTGGTGAGCTTGGGCAGGAAGGTAAGCGCCAGAATAGCCCCGAAGGCCCCTACCGGCACGGCCAGCAGCACCGAGAACGGCACCGACCAGCTTTCATACAAAGCCGCCAGGAACAGGAACACGAAGGCCAAAGACAGGGCGAAGATGTACACCGTCTGGCCGCCGGCCAGCAGCTCTTCCCGCGTCAGACCCGAAAACTCGAAGCCGTAGCCCTGGGGCAGGCTCTGGGCAGCCGTTTCCTGCAGGGCCTTAATGGCGTCGCCGGAAGAGTAGCCAGGGGCCGCGTTGCCGTTGATTTCGGCGGAGCGGAACAGGTTGTAGTGCGAAATCAGCGGGGCCGACTCGGTGCGCTGGTAGCTGGTGAGCGTGCTCAGGGGCACCATGCCGCCCGAGGAGTTGCGCACGTAGTACTGGCCCAGGTTGCTGATGTTGGTGCGGTACATGCTGTCGGCTTGGGTTACTACCCTAAAATTGCGGCCGTACACCGTGAAGTCGTTCACGTAGGCCGAGCCCAGGTACGTGCGCAGGGCCGTGCCCACATCGGCAATGGATACGCCCAGCTTCTTGGCTTTCTCGCGGTCAATGGTGAGCTGGTAGCCGGGCGTGTTGGCCGTGAAGAACGAGAAGGGAGCCGCAATTTCGGGGCGCTTGCGCAGGGCCCCCAGGAAGTTCTGGAGTTGGGCATCGAAGTTCTTGATGTCGCCGCCGGCCTCACGCTCCTGCAGAATAAACGAGAAGCCGCCTGTGTTGCCCAGGCCCGGAATAGCGGGCGGCGAAATCACGACGATATTGGCTTCCTTTAGGTGGCTCAGGCGCTGCTGAATGGTGGCAATCAGGCCCTGAAGCTGCAGCTCTTTGTCTTTGCGCTCTTCCCAGGGCTGGAGCTGGCAGAACACCGTGCCACTGTTGGATTTGGAGGAGAAGTTTACCGCGTTCAAACCACCCAGGCCCGCGTAGTGCCGGATGCCCTTGATCTGGCTCAACTCCTTCATGATGGCATTCAGGGTGCTTACCGTGCGCTCTGTGGCGGCGGCCTCAGGCAGGTTGAAGGTGATGATGACCCGGCCCTCGTCCTCGGTGGGGATAAAGCCGCCGGGCTTTTTAGCGAACAGCAGGCCCGTGCCGGCCACGATGCACACCAGAATAATCACCACGAAGCGGGAGTGCTTGATGCCGCGCTGCACGCCGTTGCCGTACCTGCTGGTCACCTTGTCGAACCAAGTGTTGAACTTGTAGAACAGCCGGTCAACACCCCGGGAGTTCTCGTCGCGCTTGTGAGGCTTGAGCAGCAGCACGCACAGGGCCGGTGTGAGCGAGAGGGCCACAAAGGCCGAAATCAGTACCGAAATGGCAATGGTAATGGCAAACTGCTGGTACAAACGGCCCGTGATGCCCGGAATAAAGCCCACCGGCACGAACACGGCCGCCAGGATAAGCGCAATGGCAATTACGGGCGCCGAAATTTCGCGCATGGCCGCCAGCGTGGCATCCAGGGGGCTCATGCCCCGCTCGTTCATGTTGTGCTCCACGGCTTCTACCACCACAATGGCGTCATCGACCACAATACCAATGGCCAGCACGAAGCCGAACATGGTGAGCGTATTGATGGTGAAGCCCAGCGGAATGAACATGATGAAGGTACCGATGATGGATACCGGAATAGCCAGCACCGGAATGAGGGTGGAGCGCCAACTCTGCAGGAACAGGTACACTACCACAATTACCAGAATCAGGGCTTCTACCAGCGTGTGCAGCACTTCCTCAATGGATACCTTCACTACCGTAGCGGCCTCGAAGGGCACCACGTAGTCCAGGTCGGCGGGGAACTGCTGCTTGAGTTGGCCCATGGTGGTCAGCACGTTTTCATAGGTTTCCAGAGCGTTGGCGCCAGGGGCCTGGTACACCAGCAGGTAGGCGGCGCGCTTGCCGTCCACGTAGGAGTTGTTGGCGTAGTTGAACTTACCCAGCTCCAGGCGGGCTACGTCCTTGAGATACACCACGGAGCCATCTTCGGGCCGGGTTTTCACCACAATGTCCCCGAACTCGTCGGTGGTGGTCAGGCGGCCCTTCACGAACACGATGTACTCGAAAGTCTGGCCGCGCTGGGAGGGCGGCGCCCCAATGGAGCCCGCCGCAATCTGGGCGTTCTGCTCCTGAATGGCCGCCGTTACTTCCTGAGCCGTTACCCCCAGCTGGGAAAGCCGGTCGGGGTTAAGCCACACGCGCATCGAGAAGTCATCGGCCCGGCTCACGATGTCGCCTACCCCCTTGGTACGCAGCAAGGCGTCCTTGATGAACACGTTGGCGTAGTTATCGAGAAAGGTGCTGTTGTGCGAGCCGTTGGGGGCGTACAGGGCCACCAGCATCAGAATGCTGGGGTTACGCTTGCGCACTACCAGGCCCAGGCGCTGCACTTCCTGGGGCAGGGTAGGCTGGGCAATGCCCACGCGGTTCTGCACGTCCAGGGCGGCAATGTTGATGTCGGTGCCTACCTCGAAGTTCACCGTCATGCTCATCTGCCCGTTGCTGGTGCTGTTGCTTTGCAGGTAGGTCATGCCGGGCGTGCCGTTCACCTGCACTTCCACGGGCGTGGCTACCGTCTGCTCCACCGTTTGTGCATCGGCACCGGTATAAGTGCCGCTCACCGACACCGTGGGCGGCGTGATTTCCGGATACTGGCCTACGGGCAGGTTCAGGATGGCCAGCACCCCCACCATCACTATCACCAGGGAAGTGACAATGGCCGTGACGGGGCGCCGGATAAAGGTTTCTGCAATCATATAGCTAGGCGGTTAGCTGAGAGCAGGCTGCTCTCAGCAAATTCAGAGGGTCATGTTGAGCTGGTTGAGACATCTTGCTCGAATTGTTGGGTAGTACTTCAACGTCAGCACGCGAGGTGTCTCGACCAGCTCGGCATGAGGGGCTCTTGTATTCTTATTTCTTGGCGCCGCCACCCGCGGCCGGGGCTCCTGCACCGCCCTGGGCCTGGGCGGGCGGGCCGGTCTGGATTTTGCCGCCGTCGCGCAGGCGCTGCAGGCCTTCGGTTACTACCTGGTCGCCGGACTTAATGCCCTCCATGATGACGATCTGGTCGCGCAGGCGCGGGCCCAGCTGCACTTTGCGCTGGTAGGCCTTGCTGCTGTCGCCGGCAATGAAGACGAAGTTTTCGCCCATTTGCTCTACCACAGCTTTGTAAGGCACCACCAGGCGGTGGCCCGACTGCCGGTTGAGTACGCGCAGGACGGTGCTCATGCCATCCTTCAGCTGGCGCTGCGGGTTGGCAAACTGCACCCGAATCTGGACGGTACCGGTCTGCTGGTTTACGCCCCGGTCGATGGCCAGAATTTTGCCCGGCTGGTTGTAGGGGGTGCCATCGGGCAGCACCAGGCGGAAGGTAGAGTCGGCGGCACCCGCGCTACCCCGGCGCTGCAGGTCGTTGAAGCGCGTGAGGTCCGATTCGGTCACCACAAAATCAACCCCCATCGGGTCTTCGCCGCTGATGGTATTGAGCAGGGTAGAGCCCGGGCTGACCTGGGAGCCCAGCCGCACCTGCGAAATGCCAATCCGGCCCGTAAAGGGCGCCTTAATCAGGGAGTAGTCCAAGTCAGTGCGGGCCGCCGAAACGCCGGCCTGGGCCTCGGCAATCTGGCTCTGGGCGGTAGCGTAGGCCGTGCGGGCGTTGTCCACGATCTGACGGGCCACAGCGTCCTGCTCCAGCAGCCGCTCGTAGCGGTTCAGGTTTACGCGGGCGTTTTCGGCCGTGGCCTGGGTACTGCGCAGGCCCGCCAGGGCCTGCTGGTACGCGGCCTGGTACTTGCGGCGGTCAATTTCATAGAGGGTTTTGCCCTTGGTCACTACCTCGCCTTCCTTGAAGAAGAGGTTGGTGATGAAGCCCGCCACCTGGCTGCGCAGCTCTACGCTGTTGATGGCTACCACGGTGGCGGGGTACTCATCGTAATACACCGCATCGGTTTCGCGGGCGGCTACCAGGGTTACGGGCGTGGCCGGGGGCGGCCCGGCCGGCTTTTCGGCCTCTTTGTTGCCGCAACTGGCCGCCGCAAACAGACCGGCGGCGTAAGACAAGGCAAGAATTGTGTTTTTCATATCGGGGTAAGCAGGAGCGGCGGAAAGGATGCGAGGCGTTTTTTAGGGTAGGAGGGCAGAAGGTATTGTTCAGGAAAGAGGGGTAGGCGGTGAAGCGGTGGCAGCACTTACCTTTTACACTCTACCCCCGCTCAATTCCTACCTTCACACCCCCACGCCCTCATGCCCTTAAAAACTGGTTGGCAAATTGCCCTGGGCGCGCAGTAAATCAACTTTGCTGCTCAGCACCTGAAACAGGGCGCTGTAGTAGTTGAGCTGGGCCGTGCGCAGCGTGGTCTGGGCCACAATCACGTCGAGGTAGGTTTTGATGCCTTCCCGGTACTGAAGGTCCACCACGGAGTACACTTCCTTGGACAGGGCCAGGTTGAGCTGCCCAATGAGGTAGTCGGCGTAATAGCCCTTGTAGCTGGCCAGGGCCTGTTCAAACTCGGTGTTGATGCGGTTGCGGGTGGCCAGAATGTCCTGGTCGAGGCGCTGGTCGGTGAGCCGTTCGCGGCGCAGGTTCTGGAGGCGGCGCAGGCCCTGGAAAATGGGCAGGCTCAACTGCAGCCCGGCATAGGAGTTGGGTAGGCGCTGGTTGTAGAGCGTGCTGATTTCGTTGCTCAGAAAAGCCGCGTTGTAGTTGCCAAATGCCGACAGTGAGGGCAGGAAGCCCCAGCGGTAGTAGCTGATTTGGGCGGCCTGCAGGGCCTTTTGGGTTTGCAGCTGCTGCAGCTCAATGCGGTTGGCCGGGTCCAGGGCCATGGCCGTATCTACGGCCGCGTCCCGCATCAGGCGCAGCGTGTCGTACTGCAGCGTCAGGGGCTGCTGGCCGCTCAGGCCCATCAGCTCCCGCAGGTACGCCGACTTCGCCTTGATGGCCTCCTGAGCCTGCTTGCGCGCCGCCACGGAGTTGTTGAGCAGAATCTCGGCCTGCTTATAGTCGGTTTTGTCCACGATGCCGGCCTCGTAACGTGCCCGGGCGTCCTTGAGGCTGCGCTGCAGGCGCACGATGTCTTCATTGAGGACATCCAGCTGGCGCTGGGAAAGCAGCACATCGTAAAACGCCTTGCTTACGTCGGTTACCACATCAATGCGCACGCCTATCGTGTTCTGCTGATAGAACTGCCTCGAGGGGCGGGCCGAGCGCAGGGCCAGGCGCACATCGTTGTTGTACAGGGCCTGGGTGGCTGCCAAGCCTACGGTGGAGGTGTTTTTCAGGCCGATCTGGCGCGGTACGTTCACGCCTTCGGCGTTGGGAAATACGGTGTAGGGCAGCTGGAAATAATGCTGCCCCGTGGCGTTAAGGCCTACTTGGGGCAGCCAGCCAGCCAGCCCAATGCGTATGGAAGCCTCGTTGGTTTCCTCATCGAGGCGGGCCTGGCGGATCACCGGCTGGTTTTGCAGGGCGTATTGCAGGCACTGCTCCAGCGTGAGGGAGCTGGGGGGTGGCGGAGGGGAGGTAGGCTGTGCCTGCAGCCAGGCTGGGGCAAGCAAAAACAGCCCAAGCAGCAAGTGGAGCGCCCTTTTTGTTTGTTTCATATTCGGGGTAAAGCAGCTACTGCACTACGTAGCCATCGCACGGTAGGCCGCTGTTGGCAGCAGCCAGAAGGCCAGACATCAGGCGCAAGGACGCGGCTTTGCGCGGCCACGCTGCCTGAAATGTGGTGTTTGAAGGGAAAAAAAGAGAAGCTTCCTGAAACTCAGTATAGTACTCATCCGGGATTCTTTAAGACGAATAAAATTATGATTTCAGGATTACAAGGCTGATAAACAAGGGTCGGGCCGAAAGGTTATGTAACCTGCGGAAATAAAATCCTACCTCAACAGCTAGCACCCGACCAAAAGCCCCCGCCGCCCGGTGCGCGCAGTGCCGCTGCCCCAGCGGCGGCCGAAGGGGGTAGGGGGTACCTCAGCACCTGACTAGCCGGGCCGGAAATAACTATTCCAGCTCCGTTACCGTCACCAGCACATCGGTGTTGCGGCCGTGGTCGTCGGCGCAGGAAATTTTCAGGGGGCCAGGTGCCGGCCGGAAAAACACCCGCTCCGTGGCCGCCGCCGTACGCAGAAACCGGTCGTTGACGTACCAGTGCACCTGGCGCACCTCATTGTCGGTGGTGCAGCTGAGCAGCAGCTGTTGCTGCTCGTGGCGGTTGAGGACGTACTCGGTGTTGGGGGTAGGGGAAGTGATGGTGGGGGCCCGCTCCGCGCCCCCGCTCACCCGCTGGCATTGCGGGTTGTGCGGGGGTAGGCGGCGGTACGGGATGCCCTGGGCTTCCTTGTAGGCGGCCACCTCCGGCAGCAGGTTGGGGTACAACTCCCGCCGAAACCCGGCCGCTGGCGCACAGGCCCGGCAATAGGCGCTGCTGCCATCGGCCGCTACCAGCACCTCGCGCTGGTGCTGGCACCGCTGCCCGCTGCTTACACCCGGCAGGAAATAGTCAATAACCTGATCCGGACAGTTCTCGCCCGGTACCCGGCCCGATTCGGCACACACCAGCCGAAAATCCAGGGCGGCCGGGGGTACAAACCAATCGTTGGGGGAGTTATACGCCAGGGCGTTGAATAGGTCGAACAGTAAGGGGGTAGCCACGTCGGAGCCCGTGAGGGCGGGGCTGCCCTGGCCGCTGAAGTTGCCTACCCACACCCCAATGGTGTACTGCCGGTTGTAGCCAATGCTCCAGGCATCGCGGCGGCCGTAGCTGGTGCCGGTTTTCCAGGCCACTTTGGGCAGCCGCATACTGCTGGCCGCGCCCAGGGGCAAATCGGGGCGGGTAAGCTGGGCGAGGATGTCGGTGACCAGGAAGGCAGCGGCGGGGGAAATGAGCTGTTGGCCGCGCGCCTCACCCCCCGGCCCCCTCTCCTTCAGAGAGGGGGAGTCTGACGCAGGTGGCAGAACGGAATCGTTCGGCTCCCCCTCTCTGAAGGAGAGGGGGCCGGGGGGTGAGGCAACCAAAGCCAATTTCTCATACGGCCCGCCCTCGGCCAGGGTCACGTACAGGTTGGTCAGCTCTTCCAGGGAAGCACCGCAGCCGCCCAGAATGCTGCTCAGACCCAGGCGAGCCCGGTTACGGGTAATGCTTCGGAAGCCAGCCTGGCGGAGTTTGTCGGTGAAAGTGGGTACGCCCAACTGGTTGAGCACGCGCACGGCTGGGATGTTGAGCGAGTAGGCCAGGGCGCGCTCCAGCGTTACTTCGCCGTTGCAGCGCTTATCGAAGTTCTCGGGACGGTAGCCCTGGAAGTTGGTGGGCACATCGGGCAGCAGCAGCTTGGGCGTTACCAGGCCCCGGTCCAGGGCCAGGGCGTACAGGAACGGTTTCAGCGTGCTGCCCGGCGAGCGAACCGCTACTATCCCGTCGTTCTGGCCCTGGCTCCCGAAGTCGCGGAAATCGGCTGAGCCTACGTACGCCTCTACCTGGCGGGTGCGGTTGTTCACCACCAGCACGGCGGCCTGGCTGATGCCCAGCTCCCGGAGGCGGCGCACGTAGCCCAGCGTAAGGTCTTCGGCCCGGGCCTGCTTGCTGCGCTGCAAACTGCTCCGGATGATGGCCCGGCCCGGAAACTGCCGCACCAGCCGCCGCGAAAGGTGGGGGGCCAGCCGGGGCGCGGGATGGCGCCGTACGTCCAGGGGTTCCAGCAAGGCATCGGCTACCTCTTCCCGGGAGAAAAGGCCGGCCTCGCCAAACCGCTTCAGCCACCGGTTGCGCTCCTGCAGTACGGCCGCGTTGTTTTTCCCCAGCACCAAGCCTCTAGGCCGGTTGGGGATGATGGCCAGGGTCACGGTCTGGGCCAGGGAGAGGTAATCGGGCGTTTGCTGGAAGTACAGCAGGGCCGCCGACTTCACGCCCTCCACGTTGCCGCCGTAGGGCACCAGGTTCAGGTAAAGCTGCAGAATCTCATCCTTACTATAATGCAGTTCCAGCTGCGTGGCGCGCAACATTTCCAGCAGCTTGTTGCCGAAGGTGCGCTCCTTGGGCTCCAGCAGGCGGGCCACCTGCATGGTAATGGTACTGGCCCCGGTGGTGCGGCCCGTGCCAAATGCGTTGCGGGCGGCCGCCTGCAGCAGCGCCACCGGGTTTACCCCCAGGTGCCACCGAAACCATCGGTCTTCCTTCTCCATGATGGCCTTGCGCAGCACGGGTGTAATCTCGCCCAGCTCGGTTTTCATCCGCCACTTCTGGGTGGGGTTGAGGTAGGCGTGCAGCACCGAGCCATCGGTGGCCATCACTATGGGCGAGTATTGGGGGGTAGGCGGCAGCGGGAAAAGCAAGTCCAGGCCCCCGACCAGAGCCAGGAACAGCACTACCCCCGTAAGAACCTGTAAAGCGCGTTTCATGCAGCCCGCCAGCCCGCGGCATACGGCCACGGCTTAGGGGTAGCAAGATAGAAAGCCGGCGGCGGTAGCCGTGCTTTTACCGGGGCGGCTCGGGCACTTCCACCTCCAACTCAAAGTCGCGCTTGGGCGGGGCTTCGTTGTTGGTAGCATTCCGGTAGAGGAAGCGCAGGGTGGTTTTGCCGGGGTTCAGGGCCTGAAACTGAAATGTAACATCCTCTGCGTTTGCGGTCTTGGCTTTCTTCTTAGACTTCTTGCCTGCCGGGGCCGGCGTAGGCGTTACCAGCTGTATCACGTTATCGGCAATGGGCATTACCTCCCAGGTGTACTGTGCGCCGGCCGTGTTATCAAGTCGGATCTGCAGCTGGTCGCCCTTGTTTACTTTCACGCGGCTGTGGTTGCCATACTCCGTGATGTTCACGTTTTTAGCTACTCCCGGCTTATCAATGGTGATGAAAACGTGGAAGAAACCGCCCAGCGTGGAGTAGCCCGTGCCCGGCTGCGCCGATACCAGGGCCAGATCAAGTCCGCCCGTGCCGGTGGCCTGAAAGTGAATTTCGAAGGTAGCGGGCGCCCCCGGTACCCCGCTGCTCAGGCCGGGCAGGGTGTTGCTGGTGCCCACCGACAGCTGGCCGGGGTAGGTTTGGGTCAGGCGCCAGCCGAAGCGCGGCGAAATAGTGGGCAGCCGGATAATCAGCTGGTCGCCAACGGTGAGCTGCACCTGCTTGCCATTGTCGGCGGCCGTGAGCGTCACGATATCGGCTTGCGCCGTGAGGGGGAGTAGGGCGCCGCTCACAAGCAGCAGCAGAAGCAGCAGGCGCTTCGGTAGAAGGCGGGAAAGAGCAGAACCAGGTAGCATCGGCGGTAGGTTTCTCGGGTGAGGCAGGATTCAGTAACAGCAGCACAGCCGGCCACTTGAGGAAGCGCCGGCTGCGGTAAAAATGTGTACGAGTGCTGGTGGGAAAAGCTGCGGTTGAGCTACTTGGGGTTTGGGAATTCGCCCGCGTCTTAGGTTTCGTGTACTGTACAGCGAACCACTTTGCCCTCTCGGAACTCCAAGGTCAGGGCGTCGGCATCAATAGGAATAAGCTTTGGCGTCATGCCCAGATAATACTCCCAGTAGCCATCAGCTTGCTGATCCGGGGTTCCCAGCAGCGCGGCTACCTGGGCTTTAGTCAGGCCTACGAGCTGGTGAGAGGTCTGCAGATGCTCCACCATTTCGTAGCGCTTCATTTTGTCGGCCGCCCAGCCAGTGCTGGTGAAGTTGCGGTGCGGATAGTATAGGTACAGGCTCAGGGCCAGGTAAGCACCCGCCATGCAGAGCAGCGGCGTAGCACCGGCCTCTACCAAAGCAGCCGTGCGCTTCGGGTGTTCCTGCGCGAGGCTAAAGCGGCGAAGCAAAGCCCGCGTGCTTGCAAACACGACAATGAATAGGGGGGAAGCACAAAGCGCCAGCGCCGCGTAAAACAGCAGGTCGCTCCAGTCCTTTGCCGACATAATCTATAAGTTATCAGGATTGTATATACGGTTCAGGCTTTTCGCCGCAGCTTTACCCCCTTACCGCTGCCAACCGCCAAAGCCCTTGAGCGCTAGCGCGCCGTTTCCTCCCGGTAGCGCCGCGCCCGCAGCGTATCGAAACGCTGCTGCAAGTCTTCGGTGCTGACGAAGAACGCGGGGTTGAGGTCGGCGTCGCGCAGGGAGTCGAGCAGGGCTTTGGCTGGCTCATATTGCCGCTGGTTGATGAGCGCATCGGCCCGGCGTAGGGTCTGCTGGCCCCGGGCCGCCGCTTCGGGGCTGTCGGCTTCCCGCGTAACACGGCCCTGCCCATCGGTGCGGAAATAAAAGTAATAGCCCATCCATAGGATCATGCCGAAGAACATAACGGCTATGGAAATCAGAATAAGACGGAAGTTGATCATGATAGAGCGTGAAGACGAATTGTGAAATAGTAAAAGAACGTGTCATGCTGAGCGCAGCCGAAGCATCTCTACCGTAAGTAACTTAATCGTTACAACGAAGCGGTAGAAATGCTTCGGCTGCGCTCAGCATGACATGCCCTGGATTTGTCATTGATGCAAATGCTTACCGTACTCGCACCAGGCCACTGCCGGCGTAGCTGTGGTACTCGGCGTTGTACATGGCGTCGGCGCTGACGGGGCCGAGCTTGAAGGTGCCTTTGCTCACGGCGCGGCAGAGGTAGTAGAACGACTTGGGCGCGGTGGTAACGGTAGTGAACAGGTTAATCCGGTCGTCGCGCACGTCGAGGTAGTCAGGCTGGGCGGCGTCGGTGGCCCAGGTCAGGTCACGCACGGCCCCGATGCGCGGGTTCTCAATTTCCAGGCCGGCGGGCAGTAGGTCCGTAATAGCCACGTTCTTTACCTCACCCGCCGTTTCCGCTGATTGAATAGTGATTTTAACCACTACCAGGTCATTTTGCCTAAAAGAGGTAGAGCCCACCGAGTTGCCGTTGCGGTCCAGAAACTGGCGGCGCACTTGCAGGTAGGCGTCTTCCTCGCGCACCTGGCCGGTGGGCGAAATGCCCTCGGTTTCCCAGAAGTAGTAGAGGCTGCCTTTGCCGTTGGTGCGCAGCTGCAGCTGGCGGTTAGCCACATTGCTCACCGTGAGGTCCTTACCCGAGAAGTTGCCGATGGCCTTACCGTCGGCCAGCAGGCTAGCCGTAACGGTGCTGCCGGCGTTTTGGCGAGCCAGCTTACCTAGGGCCAGCAACGAGAAGGCGCGTTCCTGGGTGCTGAGCCAGCCGGCCTGCTTCACCTGGCGGCTGAGCTGGCGGGCGAGTTGGGTAACCTGGGGGTTAGCAGGGTCGGCGGCGAGCAGGGCGTTGAGCACCAGGGCTTCGTCGCGGATGGGGGAGGAGAAGGCCCCGTCGAGCTGGCGGCCGGCAATGCTGGGTGAGGCGCCGAACCGGGTGGGCACCGTGCTCTGGTAGCCGCGCTGGTTGCCGCTCAGAGCGAAGGCCGCGGCCAGCAGGTAGCGCGAATCCTCGGCCAGTTGAGGGCGGTTGGCTTTGTAATAGTTGAGGCCCACGGCATCGGGACGGCCGGCCAGGGCCAGCACGTAGAGCGAGTAGGCAATTTCCTTCTTCGCCAGCGTCACGGGCTGAATTACGCCGCCGGTCTGAATGATATTGTAGGTGTCGGTTTCGCGCTTGCGCACCCGGGCTTGCAGGTAACGCAGTACCCTATCGAGCACGTTCTTGTTTACATCGAATCCGGCTTGCTGAGCTTCCAGCAGGAAGTGAGCGGCGTAGGTGGTAGCCCACCAGTTGTCGTAGTCGCCGCCGGGCCAGTAGCTGAGGGAGCCGTTGTACATCTGCTGGGCTTCCACCTTCCGGACGGCTTCCTGCACGTGGTAGTTGGGGTTGAACAGGCCCGCCTTACCGGTTTTGCCGGTTTTCTGGCCTAGCGTGGCGGCTAAGTCGCCGTAGTATAGCTGCGGGAAAGCGGCCGACACGGTTTGCTCCAGGCAGCCGTAGGGGTATTGCAGCAGGTAGCGCAGGTCCTTGGCAAACTCCGTCATGGGGGAGCGGCTCACCACCAGCTGGCTCCGCAGCGACGAAGGCAGGAAGTCGGTTTTCAGGTTCAGCTGCTGGGCTGCGCCGCCCGTCACCACGCCCGCTCCCGTGCGCTTCTGCAGTGGTGAAGCAGGACGGACGGGTATCTCGATGGTTTCGGTGAAAAATTGGTAAGGATCAGAAGATACCTTCGACTTCTTAGGCTGCGGAGCTCCTATTTGTCTAACCCGAGCATTCATGCTTATTCGAGAATTTCCAATGTGTGTTGCTGCTACTCGAAAAACAACACGTTGCTCTCTATCAGGCGCTAAGTCAATTCGAAGGCCATGCAATTCTTCCTCATATATACCTCTATCACTCTTGTTAGGGTCTAGGTCGTCTTTAGTCTGAACCCGAATCAGAGGATCTTCAGAAGAATGTATGGACGTGGATATTCTTACGCCACCTATTATTCGATACTTCGTCGTGTTTGTCAGCGTTACGGGCACGTCAATTGTGTCGCCGGGGCTGAGGAAGCGGGGGAGAGCGGTGCTGATGACTACTGGGTCAGCGACACGCATGGTGTGCTCAGCGGAACCGAAGGCGTCGTTCTTGTAGGCCACGGCCATGATGCGCACGGCGCCGCTGAACTGGGGCACTTGCAGCTTGTAGCGCACCTTGCCGCTGGCATCGGCGGTGAGCACGCCGCTCCATTTGGCGAGCAGCTTCACGCGGCGGTTGGGCACGGGCGTGGTGCGACGCGAGAGGTCGTAACCGTCGCCGCCGGTGCTGCTGGTCCCTAGTTCGGGCAGCAGAAAGGGGTAGACGTCGTAGGCCTGTACTTCCAGGGCGCGCTTCTGGTAAAAGTAGCCGTAGGGGTCGGGCGTGCGGTAGTCCTTCATCTGCAGGATGCCCTCGTCCACCATAGCCAGCGTCACCTGGGCGCCGGGGGCGGTGGTAACTTCAATGGTCTGGGCAGTTTGGGAGCGGCTTTGGGCAGAGGCTTTGATGGCCACTTGCAGCTTGGCGCCGGGCTTTTCTACCGTGAGCGGCACGAAGCCGCGGGCCACCGTGAGGGGCAGACGGTTGTCCTTGATTTCGCGGATGGCGGTGGCTGTCACGTACACGTTGGGCACGTGGCCGGTGCGAATGGGAATGCTCACGCGGGCCGACTTCTCGTCGGTGTTCACGTAGAAGTGGTCCAGCACCCGGTCCCGCTCCACCGTCACGAGCACGCGACCGGGGAAGGGCGTTTTCAGCAGGAGGTTAGCCGTTTCGCCGGGCTGGTATTTGGGCTTGTCGGCCTCAATAGTCACCTCACCCTCGTTGTTTACCTCAAAGGAGTTGCTCTGGGTGTCGCCGTAGCCGTAGGCGTACACGCGCTGCGCCACGTACGTAATGGCTCCTGGTCTAGAAACGCGGATTTCGTATTCACCGGAGTAAGTCGGCGTGAAGTTCAGGCCAGCATCGGAGCCGCCGCTGGCTACCGTCACGTTGCGGCTCAACACCACCTGCTCACGCTTCTGCGAGTTGTAGATGTAGCGGCCGCCCTGGCGCTCAATCACCGTTTCCCAAAGCAGGCGCACCACGCGCACCGTTGCCTGGGCCGAGGTGGGCGTGCCGGCTGGCGTGAGAGCCACCAACTGCACGGGTAGGGCCTGGCGGGTTTGCACCAGCTCATCCATATTTTTCATCCCGAACAGTACCGGCTGGGTTTGCACCTCGAAAGTAGCTAGGCGGTTTACGGGGCGGCCGGTTTCATCGAATACTGTCGTGAAGGCCGCGCCTTCCAGAATGCCGAGGTCACTATAATCAGGCACTTCATAGGTGGCGGTGCCGCGGCCGGCGGCGTCGGTGGTGCCTTCGCGGGTGGTCTTCTCGAATCGGTCGGAAATCGGCGTGGAGACATGGTCGCCGTACTGGCCACGCTGCTTGTCGCCGCTGTTGATGGCGAAGGTGTAATCGGCGTAGTTTTTCGGGGTGAAGGGTTTTTCCTTGAGCGAGAATTCCACCTCAAACTTGCGGTCGGCGGCGGGCGGACCGAATAGGTTTTGGGCCGTAATCAGGGCCGAAACAGCTTGGCCGGGCTTCACGACTGGCCTAGACGACTTCACCGTCACTTTCATGCGGTCCGGAATAAACTCTTCCACCGAAATCTGACGGGAGGCTAGCAGCACGTCGTTGCCGGTCAGCACTTCCAGGGTATAGAGGCCGGTCATCACGGCGGGGGGTAGGAGGAAGCGCGCCTCGAAGGAGCCGGCCGCATTCAGCGTTTTCTGCAGGCTGGCGTACTCCTTGCCGGTAGGCAGCAGCAACCTGATTTTCACCGGCAGGCCCTTGGGCGGCGCCTGCCAATCCTCGGTCCGGATGACGGTGTTGGTCTGGATGGTGTCGCCGGGGCGGTACAGGTCCCGGTCGCCGTAGAGGAAGGCTTGGTAGCGTGCGGCGTTGCTTTGTAGGCCACCCACCTCGAAGCGGGACGTTTCTACGCGGCTGCGGCTCAGGTCGAGAAAGGTGAAGTCGTTGCCCTGCTGGGCCATCACCATGCCCAGCCGGAACCGGCCGTTCTGGGCTGTGCTATCGAATTTCGCTACCCCTTCGCCATTGGTAAGGCCGGTGCCCATTACTTGGTTGTTGGTACTGATAAAGCGCATTTCCACGCCGCTCAGGGCCTTGGCGTTGCGGATGGAGTTGGCAAATACCAGCGTGCTGCCGGCCTTGCCCTGCTTCACAATCAGCCCGATATCCGACACGGCCACCAGCTTGCTCACTTGCAGCCACTGGCGCTCAGTGTCCTGCACTTTAATGATGTAAAGGCCCTTTAGGCCACCGGCAAACTCCAGGTCCTTGAGGTTCAGGTTCAGCAGCCGCAGCCCCTGCGCCTTCGGTAGGCCCGACACGGTATAGGTGCGCTCCGTGAGCACGTTGCCCAGGTTCTCGACATCGTAATATTGGTAGGAGCGGTCCACGTATTCGCCCCCCTCGCTTTCCTCTTCCTCCCCCGAATCTTCACCGTCGTAGCCGGGGTAGCCGTACTGGGTGCCGCTACGCAACAGCTGCTGAATGTTGTTAGCGTAGACCTTGGCAATAGTCACTTTCACCTGACCTACCTCGTTGATGCGCACGCCCAGGTTGCGCGAACCCAGCGCATCGAGGTACATGGCCTTCTCGGCGCTGGCAAAGCTGATGGTGGGCCGCTCATCGGAGAAGCTCACCGTCTGGGTGAAATCTTCGCTGAGGTGTCCGCCCAGGCCACCCCGCAGCCCCTGGCGCAAGCTCACCTGGTAGCTTTTGCCCACCTCAAAGCCGCCCTTGAGCCGGAAGCCGCTTTCCAGTTCCTCCACCTCATAGGCCACCTGCGGCGACACCGACAACGCATTGCGCAAGTCGCCGGTTGTTACCGGCTGGTTGGTCAGGATGGTAATGACCGGGTCGGCCGATTGCAGGGTGCCCGTGATGGAGCGTATCTCCAGCTCCTCCGGATCGGGTACCTGCACCTGCTTTTCATAGTCGGAGGTAGAAGCTTGGTCGCTGCCCTGAGCACGCAGACCCTGGCCTAGCGCCACCGTGAGGGGGCTGCCGGGGCGCACCTGCTGGTTAAGGCTCACGCGCACCACCTGGCCCGGCTCCCCGCTCACCTCGAAGGCCACGGGCTGCCCGTTCTGGGTCACGCGCAGCAGGGGCTTCACATCGGCGGGTTTCACGCTGTAGTTGAAGGGTAGCTCCACGCGCATTTCGGCCGTGCCGGCGGCCCGCTCCGAGCGGCCCCAGAAGGCCTGGGGCTCCTGCAGCTGCAGGTAGGGCGTGTGAAATTTCTGGCGGTTCTCGGGCAGCTCCACGCTGCGTTTGCCTTCCGGCAGGGCCTCTTTGCGCAGGGTGGCCGTGAAGGCGGTGCTGGGCTTAAAGGGCGTGCTGGGCGAGAAAATCAATTCCCTGTCTGAAGTCCACTTGAACTTGCCGCGCATGGCTGGCTCGAACTTCACCACCTGCACCGTATCCCAACGGTCCTGCTGATCCTTATCGGCTACTGCGTCTGCAAACTGAAACACCAGATTCTGGTACGGGTCAATTTCCTCGCCGTTGGGGTCCGAAGTGGCATCGGAGCCCTGCTTAGAGCAGGCACACAGCAAAGCCAGCAGCACCAGCAGCGGCAGGCGAGAAACGGAGCGGAATAGCATGGATAGGGAGGAGCTTAGAAAGGACGCCGGAAGGTATAGAAAAACCAGAATCTATGATGTGGTTTAATACCTTGTAATTTGACTTTCGCCTCAATAACCAAGTTTGAAATATGCCGGTTACATTGCCCTTAGATGCATCAGATCAAGATATATTAGATGCAGTTCGCATATGGGTGAGGCTGCTAGAGCAGGAGAGGTACGAGGAGGCCTTCCAGTACACGTTTCAGGATCCTTATTATGAATGGACACCTGAACTAATGAGAGATGTTATTTATGGATATGGATTTCCGGAATACCAAGCTGAGGTAGAAATTTACAAGGTCACGGCAATAGAAGAAGCTGTAGAAGATGGCAATAATCCTTATGCAGAAGTAAACTTCCACATGCCTCGAAAACACAGGATTCCAGGTATATTGACTGTTGCAGAAATATGGTTCAGTCTGCCTCTTAATGGGAAATGGAGTGACGTAACGGCTATGCTCAACGTGTTGTATATGCCAACTTCTGTTTCTCTTGAATTACAAGAAATACACGTTTTTTAAACGCTTAAAGCAGGCCATAGTCTACTTTAACTGGCGCAAGTTTAGCGCCGCGTAACTCGTGATCAGCCCTGGAGGCTGTGCCTCCACTGCCACAACGCGGCAAGTCGGTGTTGCGCCAAACGGTTCGTTCAAGCGGGCGAGTTAAAAACTCGCGTCATACACCGGCACGAGTTACGCGGCGCTAAACTCGCGCCAGTTTGCGGGAAGTAGAGAGGATAGCTTGGCCGTATCTGTCTGTGGTTCGTTTACTGGACATACGACTTCTCTTCCCTAAGCTGATACCTCTATGGGTGCCGATCAAAACCGCCTTTACGCCGACGTGAAGTTCCTGACTTCACTGCAACCTGCCCGCCACTACCGTAACCTACGCTCATTGAACGCCGCCGCCGATTATATAAAAGCGGAGTTTAAGAAGCTACAAGTAGAAGATGGCGGCGTGGAAGAGCAGGGGTTTCGGGCAGATGGGCGGGAGTATCGGAACATTATTCTGGCCTTTGGCTCTCGTGACGCCCCGCGCCTAGTGGTAGGTGCCCACTACGATGTGTATGATGAAACGCCCGGCGCCGATGATAACGCCAGCGCCGTGGCGGGCTTGCTGGAAACTGCCCGCCTGCTGCACACCTACGGCTCCAACCTGAAATACCGCGTGGAGCTAGTGGCCTACCCCAATGAGGAACCGCCATACTTTGCCTCCGAGTATATGGGTAGCGCCGTGCACGCCAAGTCCCTGCACGAGGCGGGCGTAACGGTGCGCGCCATGCTCTGTTACGAAATGATTGGCTACTTCCGCGACGAGCCTGGCTCCCAGCGCTTCCCCAACGAGCAGCTGGCCGCCCGCTACCCCAATACCGGCAACTTCATCACGGTGGTGGGCCGCACGGGGCAGGAAAACTTTACCCAACAGATACAGGAGTTGATGCAGGCCAAAGCCGATATCGACGTGCAGCGCATCAACCTGCCCGCCGAAATGGGCCTGGCCGGCCTCTCCGACCACCGCAGCTACTGGGCCTACGGCTACGAGGCCGTAATGATTAACGACACCGCCTTCCTGCGCAACCCCCATTACCACCAGCCCTCCGACACCATTGAAACCCTGGACTTCCGGCGCATGGCGGAGGTAGTAAACGGGGTGTACGCCGCTATTCTGGGTTTATAGGCGAGTGTGGGGGTAGGGAGAATACCAATAATGCAAAAGCCGGAGCTGATTTGGGTTCAGCTCCGGCTTAGTGTTTAACTCAGCGAATCGGCGAGGGGGGCAGCCAGCGCGTCGGGTTCGGGCGGCCCGGTGGGGGTAGGGTCTGTAAACCGGCTCTTGAAACGGGCATAGAGAGCGTTCATGCCCAGCAGCAGCACCCCCATCAGAATAAAGACCACCGCGCGGGTAATGGTACCATGTTGCCGGAGGTCGATGAGCAGCAGCCGCCCGAAGCACAGCACGGTGCCGGCCAGAGAAGCATAGCGCAAATCCTGGCGACGCAGCAGCAGGCTACTGACAAAGGCCGCTACTACTTCCAGCATCAGAAGCACCGTGAGAATGGAACGGTCGAAGGTTTGCAGCAGCAGCAGCGTGAGCACCCCAAAGGCCGGGTACAGCAGTAGCGGAATCAGCACTTGAGTGGGCAGGCGGCCCAGGGCGGCCAGCGGCGCCAGCAGGCGTGGCCAGGTAGCCGCCACCAGGCTGGGGAAGTGCTGTAGTGCCACCGCCGCGTATGCAAACAGGCCCAGGGTAGCGCCCATGGTAGTTAGGCCCGCGAGGGTGAGCAACTGGCCCGGTGCCAAGTAGGCCAGAGCCACGTAGCTGCTGCTCAGCACGGCCGCCCCAAAGAACAGCAGCCCGTACACCCGTACCCGCCGCAGGCGCAGGGGAAGGTAGCGCCCGCCCAGGGTGAGGGCAAATGCCAGCAGCAGCCAGAGCGGAGCGTGCCACGCGGCCCGGATCTCCTGCCACGCCGTGAAGCTGCCGAACAGCAGCGCTACTTCCGGAAGTAAGGGGTGCAGGTAGCGCCAGGAGTGGTACACCGGGGCGGTGGCGGGTGGGCGCTGCCAGGCCCAGCCGGCCACCATCAGGAGCAATGCCGCCGCCGTAACACGCCGCACGGGCAGGCCCAGCAGCACATCAGCAGAATGAGTAGCCAGCAGCGCAAAGTGCCCCACGAAAGCAGCCGTCAGCAGCAAGTATGCCAGGTGCAGCAGATAACTATCGGGCGAGCCGGCGCGGCGCAGGGCCTCAGCCTGCGCAAAGCGGCGGCGCACTACCTGGGCCGCCAGGGCCAAGCCCGCCGCCAGGCCGGTCCAGGCCAGCACCGGCAGCGCCTCGGTGCTGGGAGCTAAAGTTGCCCACGCTCCCAGCAGCAGCTGCAGGCCACCCAAATACAGCCAGGGCCAGCGTACGTGCTGCTGCCGGGCCGGCCACCACGAGCAGAACAGGCCTGCTGCGGGCAGAGCCAACAGCGGCAGCAGGTAAGCCAGCACTGCCCCCGGCCGGAACACAGGGCCAGCCGGCAGTACGTGACTCCACTGCAGCACCTGGTAGCCAAGGGCTGCGCCGGCTACCCCGCTCCACAAGCCCGGTACCTTCCCTACCCGCCGCACCACGAGCAAACCAGCACCCAGAGCGGCCGCTACCCAGCCGGCCCAGGTATGCTCGTACACCAGCCCCCCGGCTGTCAGCAAGTGCAGCCCCATCAGCAGGCTAAGCAGGTGCAGGCGGTAAGTGGGGGTAGGGCCCGTCGGCAGGGCATCGTGCATGGGGGCACGGCGCCAGCGCAGCAGCACCTGGGTGCCCAGGGTGGCCAGCGCCGCCCCTACCAGCAGCAGGGCCCGCAACGGGTCGGCAAGCAGGCCGGTTTGGTACACCAGAATTGGCAAAACGGCGGCCAGGCCCAGGGCTAGGTACAGCTGAATCCGGTACACCAGTAGCTCGGCCCGCCAGGCCAGCCAGACGGTCATCAGCAGAACTTCCAGATAAAGCAGGGTGCTGGTTGCGGGCCAAGGCAACCCCGCTTCATGCAGACCCAGCACGGCCAGCATCAGTAGCAGCTGACCCAGCAGCAAGTGAGCCGGCCGGAACCAGCCGAGGCTGCCGCGTAACCACGCCGCCAGCCCAAACACCACGGCGGCCGTTGCCACCGTGCCTCCAACCAAAGCGGCTACCGGCGGCTGAGCCCTCTCAAACAGTGCCTGCCCCAGTAACCCCGCCCCGGTCAGATACACCAGTACCGTGAACAGCTGCAGGCTCGTGTGGAGGCGTTGGGCAGAAACCGACGCCAGCACCAGCCCAAGGCGGGGCAGCCGTAGGGGCAGGGCCAGCAGCGCCGAGCTGCTTACCCCCACCAGCATCAGCCGCACCAAGCGCAGATGCAGTTCAGTTTCCGGCACCACCCGGAAGGCCTGGGTAGAGGCCAGCAAAAACCAGCCCCCGCTGAGCAGGGCTGCCCCGGCCAGCAACCTGCCGAGCGCGGCCTCTCCGTACCAGGCCAGGGCACCGGCCAGCACCAGCGTTTCCAGGTAGAGCAGGGCGGCCGTGGCCGGCCAGCTCAGGCCCAGCTTGTGCAGCCCCAGAATGGTAACGGCCACCAGCACCTGCGCGCACAGGTAGTGCATGCTCCGAAACCAGCCCGGGTAGCCGCGCAGCCACCAGGCTATGCCAGATAATACCCCGGCGGCCGCAAAAGCCCCGCCCAGCAACGGTACCACCGGTGGATGCGGTACGCCAAACAGTGCCCGCAGAAGCAGCAGAGCGGTGCCCAGGTAGAGCCCGCCTACCATCAGCCCGAAACCCTGGTACAACTCGCGCCCAATCAGGCCCCCTGGGCCGTCGGGCGCTGACTGGCGCTGCAGCAGGTGGTAGTACCCCGCCCCAATCAGCCCCGCCAACAGCAGCAAAAAGGCATTCCGGTGCAGTTCAGCGGGCGAGTACGGAACTATCTGGCTGATGTTGAGCACCAGCAGAATTACCGCCGCCAGCAGGGCGCCTACCATGGCCACCTGCGACACCATCGTTTCGTTTTCCCGCGCCATAATGAAGGCCACCAGCAGCGTTTCCAGGAGCATGAACAGCAGAATCAGCGAGCCGGAAGCATGCCAGCCCTGCAGCGAGAAGGCCGTGAACAGCGCCAGGGCCAGGGAAATGAGGCTGTCGGTACGAAACAGCCACGCTATACCCAGTTGCCGCGCCCGGCGGGCTACGCCAAAGGTGAGCAGGGCCCCCAGACCCAGCGGCACCGTTTTCCAGGGCGAGCCGGTGCTATACAGGTACAGATTGATGCCCAGGCACGTCCAGTTCAGGAGGTGCGCCGAGAACAGCAGGCCATCAAAACGGGTGCTGGCGTACACTTTGCGGTATTGAACCACAGCCGCTGCTACCCCTACTAGCAGCACGAGGCCCAGGGCCCCCAGCCGCAATCCGCCCGTGAGCGGTCCGGTAGCAGTCAGGGAAGAGTGCCAGTAATAATGGAAGGCAAAGAAGCTGATAATGCTCAGTAGCAGCTGATATTTCCAGCGCTGCCGGTAGGTAATACCAATGCTGAACGCCGTTACGCCGGCTGCCGCCCCAAGGGTCAGGAGGGTGTGGGGCAATACGGCCAGGGCTACCAGGCTCAGGACCCCGTGCAAAGTAGCCACCGACTCCCGACTCGCGTCCCAGGCCAGCCACAGGTTGGCGGCTACCCCGCTCAGGAGCAGCAGGTAGCTCAGGGGTGGGCCCGCCCATTGTAGCCCCGGCACGCTTACTGCGCCTACGCAGGCAAACAGGAACACAGCCGCCGCGCTGCTTTGCAGCCATACGTGCAGTCGGGCCGCAAACGGCTTGGGCCGCAGGTAGTAGTGCAGGGCCAGCAGCACGGCTGCAAAAGCCGAAATCATGCTGAAGCGGGCGGGGGCGCTTACCCGCAGGGCCGTGTACACCCCCAGAAAACCAATGCCCGTTACCAGCACAATGGCCCCGAGAATACCCGTCCAGTTGTCGAGCAGCAGCTGCTCAGCCCGGTTCCACCAGGTGGGGCCGGCCGGCTCGGTGGCTACCGGAGCCGGCGCTGAGGGCTTGGAAGCCTGGGGTGGGGTAGGAGCTTCCGCACGAACCGTTTCCGTGGTGACGCCCGCCGAAGCAGACACCGGAATAACTGGCTCCAGTGGTGGTGAGGAAGCAGCGGCCGCCACGAGGGGCACCGCTGGCTCCGCCGGTACCGGAGCCACAACTGTCGGGGTAGGAGCGGGCTCTGCAGCCGGCGTAGGCGGCGCTACGGGTGGCGCTACGGATGGCACCGAAGCCGCAGCGGCCAACGGAGCCGGTGGTACTGGCACTACCGGCGACGGCGGTGGGATAGTCACGGCGGGCGGCGTAACCGGCGGAGTGAGGACAGGCACCAGAGTAGGAGCCTGATACCGCTCCCGGATGGTTGGCGGCACCAGGGCCGCCGTTGCAGGCATGCCTGAAGCCGGAACATCTGCCACGGTGGGTGCCAGGCCAGCGCTCAGGCGCTGCAGCTCCTCGTGCAGCTCGAGCACGGTAGTTTGCAGGGCCAGGTGCTCGTCTTCGCGCTGTTGCAGCCGCTCATTTAGCTCCTGCACGCGCCTGGTATTCTTCTGATACAGCAAAGCCACCACTATGGTGACCAGCATCAGCAGGGAAGTACCCATGGATGAAGAACAGTAAAGGATAAAACACAACTGGCTGCCGGCAAGCAGCCCATAATGGTGTGGGCCGGGCGCGGCCGGTAGTAAAGCCGCCGCCATAGCTCACAGTAGTATAGGGACTGAAACCTACAAATTACTCTTGGCATATTTATCAATTTGATGCCAAAATTTTATACATATTTTTTTCTGATTGGCCCTTGGAAGCCGCTAAGGGTGGGTTAAGTCTCTTGCCTTGCCGGGGCATTCCGCTACCTTCCGGCCATGCTTTCCCACCCACACGAGATATTTCTGGAGGTAGCCCGGCAGCTTAGCTTCACCAAGGCGGCGCAAACCCTGTTCCTGAGTCAGTCGGCGGTTAGCAAGCAGGTGAAAGCCCTGGAGGAGCACTACAAAACCGGGTTGTTTGAGCGCCTGGGCAACAGCATCCAGCTCACGCCGGCCGGCGAGCTACTGTACCGCAAGCTGCTGCTGGCCCGGCAGCTGCAGCACGAGCTGCACCAAGAGTTTACGGAGCTCAGCCCCACGTTCTCGCCGCAGGTGCACATGGTTATCGGGGCCAGTACCACCATTTCACTTTACGTTATTCCGCCGGTGCTTTCGGCCTACCTGGGCCGCTACCCGCATACCCAGCTCACGCTCAAAAACCGCAACTCCGAGAACATCCTGAAGGCCTTGCTGGAGCACGAAATCGACCTGGGCATCATCGAGGGGATTCATAAAGTCAGCAACGTCACGTACACGCCTCTGCTCACCGACGAGGTAGTGGCCGTGTGCTCCGGCCGCAACCCTCTGCACCGGCAGGAGCTGCAGGCCCAGGACTTGCGCCGGATTCCGGTGGCTTTGCGCGAAACAGGCTCGGGCACGCTAGCCGTACTGGAAGAGGCGCTGGCCGAAAAAGGAATCCGCCTCACCGATTTGCCAGTGAAAGTGCGGTTGGGCGGTACCGAGGCCCTCAAGAACTTTGTGCGCGTTGATACCTGCCTGGCTTTTCTGCCCCGCCAATCCGTAATGAAAGAGCTGGCGGCGGGGGAGCTGGTAGAAGTACCTATTCAGGACCTGAACCTGGTGCGCCACTTCGATTTCGTGCAGCGCAAGGGCACCGAGAATAATCTGCCCTACAAAGAATTCGTGCAGTTCGCGCGCCGCTATTATTCCAAACAGGAATAGCCTATTCCAATTTGCCGTTTGTAAGCGGCATAGGCTCAGGGCAGTTTTGCGTTGAACTCCACGCTATGACCACCCTCCTCGCTACCACCTCGCGCCTGCAAAAGCTGCACTGCGCCGCCTGTCGCGCCCCGTATTCCGCCTTTGGCCTGCAGCGCGTTTCCGACTGCTGCGCCCAACCCCTGATAGCCGACTACGAGTTGCAGGAACCACTATCGAAAACCGCAGGCATCCGGCCCCAGGACAACTCGATGTGGCGCTACGCCGCCTTGCTACCCCTCCTCGACGAGGCAAACCGGGTAAGTCTGGGCGAGGGCTGGACGCCGCTGCTTTCCCTGCCCCGACTGGCGGCCCGCTACGGTTTTCAGGATCTGCAACTTAAAGACGAAGGCCAGAACCCTACCGGCTCCTTTAAGGCTCGTGGCCTGAGCATGGCCATTTCCAAGGCTAAAGAGTTGGGCGTTACGGGCTGCATTATCCCTACGGCGGGCAATGCGGGGGTAGCCATGGCCGCCTACTGTGCCCGGGCCGGCATGCGGGCCGTGGTGGTGATGCCGCGCCACACTCCCCAGGCTTTTAAGGAGGAATGCTACTGGTACGGGGCCGAGGTGCACTTGGTGGATGGCCTGATTAACGACTGCGCCGCCCGGGTGCGGGAGTTGAACGCAGCCGGTGAGTTGCTCGATGTTTCAACCCTCAAAGAGCCCTACCGCCTCGAAGGCAAGAAAACCATGGGCTACGAAATTGCCGAGCAGCTGAACTGGGAGTTGCCCGATGTGCTGCTGTACCCTGCTGGCGGCGGCACGGGGCTCATCGGTATCTGGAAAGCCTTCCGCGAAATGCAGCAGCTGGGTTGGCTGCCCGCCGGCCTGAAGCTGCCGCGCATGGTAGCGGTGCAGGCCGCCAATTGCTGCCCGCTGGTTGAAACCCGGGCCGGGCGGCAGGCCAACTGCCACGCCTACGTAGGGCAGCCTACCATTGCCAACGGCCTGGCCGTGCCCCGCCCCCTGGGGGAGCCCCTGATGCTGGAAGTCCTCAACGAGTCGAAAGGCTTGGCCCTACCCATCACCGACAAGCAAATGCTGGAAGGCCTGCGCGAGTTGGGCAAGGAGGAAGGCTTGTTTGTAGCACTCGAAGGAGCGGCTGTCTGGATGGCAGCGCGTCACCTGCTGAGCACCGGCTGGCTGCGGCCCGAGGAGCGGGTACTGCTGCTCAATACCGGCTCGGCGCAAAAATACCTGGAGAATATTGTGGGTCAGGCTTAAAGCAGCACGAGCCGCACCAAGCATACATAAGCGGCGTCAATACTAAAGCAAGCCTTCATAAACAGAAGCTACCTGGGGCAGGTGAGCCGTTATCCTATAAGATAACGGCTCACCTGCCCCAGGTAGCTTCTGTTTTGATAATAGTCTATGCAATTTGAAGGGGTGTAGTGACTATTTGATAGTATTTATGATCAAGCGGCGTATTATTTCAGGGTCATAAATTAAATTTAAGGTACGTTTATGATATATTGACCTTGAAAAAGATGGTGTATTCTGAAAAAGCGCGTAATGAACAATAAAGCAACCTCTTTCCGTCCGGGCCTTAGCTTACTAATGCTGGGAGTTCTACTAGTACTGGCCCTGGTAGCGGCTCTGGTAGAGGTGCCGCACCCCGCCGCCGCACCCGGCTCGCTCAATGCCGCCGATGTAGCCTGGATGCTGACGGCTACCGCCTTTGTGCTCATTATGACCCCTGGGCTGTCGTTTTTTTATGGGGGCATGGTGCGGCCCAAAAATGTTATCAGTACCATGCTGCAAAGCTTCGTGGCGCTGGGCGTGGTGTCGGTGCTCTTTTACTTCGTGGGGTTCTCCCTCTGCTACGGCGACTCCTGGTACGGCCTCATCGGCGACCCGCGCACGTTTGCGCTGCTGCGTAACGTAGGCACGGCTCCCAACCCGGTCTTCGCCGCGAGCATCCCGTTTATTCTCTACTTCGCCTTTCAGCTCAAGTTTGCCATTATCACCCCGGCCCTCATTACCGGCTCCTTTGCCGAGCGGGTGCGGTTCAAGGGGTATCTGGCCTTCATGGTGCTGTTCAGCCTGTTCATTTACTGCCCGCTGGCCCACTGGACCTGGCACCCCGAGGGCTTCCTGCGCAAGTGGGGTGTGCTCGATTTTGCCGGCGGCACGGTGGTACACATTTCAGCTGGGGTGGCCGCCCTGGCCGGCGCTATGGTGCTGGGTCGCCGTTCTACCAGCCTGCGCACCTCGTCTTTCTCTACCCCCAATGTGCCCTACGTACTGCTGGGCACGGGGCTGCTGTGGTTTGGTTGGTTTGGGTTTAACGCCGGCTCAGCGTTAGGCGCCAACGAGCTGGCGGCCCTCTCCTTCGTAAATACCAACCTGGCCTCGGCCGCCGCCCTTATTGCCTGGCTGCTGATTGAGGTAGCCCGGGGCGGCAAGCCCACGGCGGTAGGGGCCTGTACCGGGGCCGTGGTGGGGCTGGTGGCCATTACGCCCGCGGCCGGCTACGTGGGGTATGGGCAAAGCATTTTGTTCGGGGTGCTGGCCGCCCTCATCAGCCACGCCGCCGTGCACTGGCAGAACTCGCGCACTACCATCGACGACACCCTGGACGTGTTTCCCTGCCACGGCCTGGGCGGCATTGTGGGCATGCTGCTCACGGGGGTGTTTGCCGATAAGGTGGGGCTGGTTCATGGTTCCTTTACTACGTTCGGCTACCACCTGCTGGGTCTGGTCATCGTTATTGCCTATTCGTTTGGCGGCGCCTGGATTTTATTGAAAATCACCGACCGTATCTTCGGATTGCGCGTAAAAGTGCAGGAAGAGGAGTTGGGCCTGGATTTAAGCCAGCACGAGGAATCCACCTACCACATCGACGAAGAATTTGAGCGCACGTACCGGCGCGAACTAACACCGGAAAATGCGTAACGAAAACGCCTGCCGCTACAGCCTCAGGGCGGGGAATCCGGAGGCCGCCTCTCCGGCAGCAGGTTCAATGGAAGGGTGAGAGGCATTACAGGAAAAGGCCACCGGCGGGGAATCCGGTGGCCTTTTCTTATGCGTGGTAGTGGCCCTGCGCCCGCTAGCTCAGGGCCGTGGACCAGAGGTACACCAGCCAGATAACGAAGAGCAGCCCCACCAGTCCCTTTTCTATTCCCGCTTCTGGCAGCAGGAAGCTGGCTCCGGTACCGGCTACCCCCAGCACCAGCAGCAAGGCAGCGGCCACCACGGCCCAGGTGCGGGCCCGGCGGGTGGCGTGGGGCCGCAGCGCCACCGTCAGCGGGAACAGGCTTGCCAGCAGGCTGCCGCCCAGAATGCCCAGCCCGTGCAGGGGCGTGAACGTAGCCGTGGTGAGCAGAACCGTAGCGCCCAGCAGCACTCCGGCAAAAGCCAAGGCCTGCCGCTTCTGCGGCTCCGAAAGAGCGTGGCGGCCGTAGGGGTTCAGCAGCAGCAGCCCATTGAACATGGGGTCGGCAAACCAGCTCATGAACACCAGAGGTAGGTAAATGGGCAGCAACACCGGCACAAACCGCACCAACACGTACAGCCCAATGAATAGCAGGCGTCGCATGCCGCCGCCCAGCTTTTCCGTCCAGACGGTGAAGCGCAGGAAGGCCCGGTACAGCCAGTACTGCGCCTTCAGCGACTCTACCAGCCCTTCGCGGGCGTAGTTGGAGGTAGGCTGCCGACGCAGGGCGTCGCGGAAGTGCTCCAGGGCCGCGCGGTGGCGGCCGGCCTCCAGGGCTACCCAACCAGCGTCGGCATGGGTGCCGGCATCGTCGGGGTCGTAGCGCAGGGCGGTTTGCAGGGAGGCCTCGGCATCCTGGGCGCGGCCGAGGCGGGCCAGGCAACGGCCCCGCAACCCTAGGCAGTCCACATGCTCGGGGTCGTAGGCCAGGCCCATTTCGGCGGCCCGCAGCGCACCTTCCCACTGCCCCCGCTGAAACCGAATCAGGCCGAGGGTGTGGTGGTAGTTGGGGTCGGTGGGGTCGAGGCGAAGGGCTTCTTCAATAGCTTCCTGAGCCTCGTTGAGGCGGTGCTGGCGCTGGTGGGCTAGGCTGAGCAGGTAGTAAGCAAAGTCGAACTCCGGGGCCAGGCCAATGGCAATTTCGATGTGTTCCTGTCCCTCGGGTAACTGCCCCAAGTCCAGCAGGGCCATGCCCAGCCAGGCATGGGCCAGGGCATCGTTGGGCTCCTGGCGCAGAATGCAGCGCAGCTCCTGCTCGGCCTGTGCCGCCCGGCCCTGGCGCAGCAGCAGTAAAATCCGGTCGGGCCAGTTGGCTTGTTCCATGGGGGTAGGAGAGGGTCGGTCAGGGAGAGAATAAAAGCGAGAAGCGTTACTCGGGCACGGAGGAAGGCGTGTGCCCGCGTTGGCGGCGCAGCCACACGCCCAAAACAAGGGCTAGCACCCCCAGTAGGAGCAGGATGACCTCCTCCGGTACGGTGTCAAGCCAAAGCCGGAATGCCACAATCAGCCCCAGTACAAGGAGCCCCGCGCCCACCTCCAGCGCCACCCGGACCACGGTGGTGCGGCGCGAGTGCTGCCGCAGCAGCCGTACATCGGGGTGCAGCCGCCACTGCACGGTAGCGTAAAGCATAGCCAGCAGCAAGGGCAGACAAAACACGGCTATCAGCGGCAACATTACCAGATACAGCTGTAGGAAAGCACGCGGCTTACCTTTTTTCAGGTTTTGCTGCACCGCCTCCGACCACGCGTCAAGCCGCAGCAGCTGCCGCTTGAGCCAGTAGCTGTGCTGGGCAAGCTGTTCTATTGCCCGCTGCGTATCGGGGTTGCCGGGCTGCAGGTGCCAGGCTTGCCAGAAGTAGGCACGGGCCGCTTCTGCCTCCCCGCGCTGCCGGGCCGCCTGCCCCAGCTCAGCCAACAGAGGCAACAGTTTTTGTTGTGCCCGGGTGCTGTGGGGGTGGAGCCGAAGCGCTTCCTGCAGATGAGAAGCCGCTGCCACGGTGTGACCCTGGCGCTCCGCTTCTTCTCCCAACAGGTAGTGCGCCAGGAAAGAGGTAGGGTGCCACCGGGCCAGCTGCCCGATTGTCTGAGTTGCGGCCTCCTGCCGGTGCAGGGCTTTCAGGGCCCGAATACGCTGGTACAGGCACTCCAGATGCCCCGGGTTATAAGCCAGGCCAGCATCCGCCACCTGCAGGGCCTGCTCGGGCTGCCGGCGGGCATTCAGGATAACGGCCTTGTAGCCGAAATACGTGGCGTTGCGCGGGTTAAGGCGCAGTGCCTCGTTAATGGCCTGCAGGGCGGCAAACGGCTGGGAGCTGCGCAGCAGCGCCACGCTCTGGAAATAGTGTGCATCAGGCTGCTGCGGGTCCAGGCCAATGGCCTCCCGAATGGCAGCTTGTGCCTCGGCTTCCCGGCCGGGCAGGTTGAGCAGCACCAGGCCCAGCAGCTCGTGGGCGGCGGCATCCAGCGGATGAAAAGCCAAGTGCCGCCGCACCAGCTGCTCAGCCTGCTCCGGCCGGCGCACGGCCAGCAGATGCTGCACCGCCTCCTGCCATTTAGTAGCGCGGACTTCTTCCATCGGCTCCTGCTGCTACGCCGAAGGCTTCTTGATGCCCAGATACACCAGAATGTCGTCGTACACGCCGCCTTCGTTGGAGTAGAGGGCGTAGTTTTTGGCCGTGGCGAACCACTC
Organism: Hymenobacter sp. DG01; assembly: GCF_006352025.1. Classification (NCBI taxonomy): domain Bacteria; kingdom Pseudomonadati; phylum Bacteroidota; class Cytophagia; order Cytophagales; family Hymenobacteraceae; genus Hymenobacter; species Hymenobacter sp. DG01. The sequence goes on along the minus strand of NZ_CP040936.1, from coordinate 2,750,621 downwards.
GCGGGTACTGGGTTTCACTTTGCCGACGGCCTCCTGAAAGGTAGCCTGCTCCAGGGGCAGGGGCTTGCCGGCTTTCATCGATTCGCGCAGGCGAGCTTCCACAGCCACATCTACCACGGCCTGCAAATCGGCCCCGGAGAAGCCGGCGGTTTGGGCGGCCAGCTTGCGCAGGTTCACGGAAGGGGCTACGGGCTTACCCTGCAGCAGCACTTCCAGCACGGCCTCGCGGGCAGGCTCATCGGGGGGCGTAACCAGCAGAATCCGGTCGAAGCGGCCGGGACGGCGGAAGGCCGAGTCGAGGTGCCAGGGCGCGTTGGTGGCGGCCAGAATCAGTACGCCGTCGTTGGAGCGGGTAGCACCATCCAGCTCCGAGAGAAACTGGTTGATGACGGTGCGGCCCGCGCTCTGGCGCAGGTCGTGGCGGTTGGCAGCCAGGGCATCCACTTCATCAAAAAACAGTACGCACGGAGCCTGCAGACGGGCCTGCTCGAAAATCTGGTGCAGGTTCCGCTCACTGTTGCCCAGCCACATATCCAGAATATCGTTGATGCCGACGTGGATAAAGCTGGCCTGCACCTCGCCGGCCGTAGCGCGGGCCAGGTGGGTTTTGCCGCAGCCGGGCGGGCCGTAGAGCAGCAGCCCACCGCCAGCCGCCTTGCCGTAGGCCTTGTATAGATCCGGAAACTGCAGCGGATGGATAATCTTCAGCCGGATTTCCTCCTTAATGGCCTCCATACCGCCTACATCGGCAAAGGTGATTTTGGGGCGCTCCAGGCCGCTGAACAGGTTTTGCTCCAGACTCCCGAAATCATCGTCGGAGCCGGCAGAGGTGGTGGGGTTGGCGCCGGGGAAAGGGGTAGGGGCACCCCCATGGGCCGGCTGGGCCGTAGCGCCGGCACTGCCGCGCAGGCGGCCGGCCAGCTCCGCGTCTTCCAGGGTGGGGTTATAGTGCAGGGCCGTGTGGTAAGCTTCGCGGGCCGCCGTTACCTGGTCGGTTGTGAGCAGCAGGCGGGCGTGCAGCAGGTGGGCGCGGGCGTGCTCGGGGCGGGCGGCCAGCAGCTCTTCCACCACCACAAACGCCGCCGATGTTTTACTTAGGCTGGCATAGGTTTCAGCCAGACCCAGCTGCAAATCCGGGTCGTCGGGGGCCTGGCGCAGGCCGGTGCGGTAGAGTTCTTCGGCTTCCGGCAGGCGGGCGGCCTGCACCAGCAGGCCTGCCACGTGCTTGCGCAGTGCCAGGTTATCGGGCGAGAAGGATAGGGCTTCCAGCAGCGGTTGAATAGCAGACGGGTCGGGCGTAGCGGGCATAGGTATCCGTACAATAAGTCGATACCTGCAATCTACGCAGATTTAGGCCCCGCCGGAACGACCGCGCCGGGTTCGGGCGTAAAACCGGGGTAGGGCCCTACCCCCCTGCGGGCCGCTAACCTCCCAGCTTGCTCAACACAAACGACACCAGAAAGCCCAGCACCGTAATCAGGCCCGTGAAGTTGTGGGCTACCTCAAAGGCTTCCGGAATCATGGTGTCGGCCACCATAGCCAAAACAGCCCCCGCCGATACGGCCATGGTAGCGGCTATAACCTCCTCCGGAAACCCACTGAACACGGAGTAGCCCACCAGGGAGGCTACCCCCGAAATCAGGGCGATGCCTGCCCAGAGGCCCAGCACGTAGGTGGGGGTGCGGCCGGCCTTGCGCATGCCGGCCGCACTGCTCAGGCCCTCGGGCAGGTTGCTCAGAAAAATGGCCACCACGGCCACCATGCTTACCGCGCCGCCAGCCAGCATGCTCAAGCCAATCACAATGCTTTCGGGAATGCCATCGAGCAGAGCGCCAATAGCCAGGGCCATACCATTGTCGGAACCCGATGTGGAAGCTTCGGTTTGGCCTTCCTGCACGGCCTGGCGCTCCTGTGCCTGGTGCTCGCCGGAGCGTTTGCGGTGCTTGGCGCCATGGCGGGCCAGCAGCCAGTTGGCCAGGGTGTACACGGCGGCGCCACCTACAAAACCACTGGCCGTAGCGCTGAAACCGCCTTTTTTGTAGGCTTCTTCCATTAACTCCAGAGAGAGAGTGGAAATCAGGACGCCACTGCCGAAGGCCATAATGGCCGCAATCAGGCGCTGCGGCACGCGGGCGAAGTAGCCAACGGCCGCGCCCAGCAGCAGGGCCGAGCCCGAAACCAGGCCCCAGAAGCCCGCTACGGCCCAGGTAGGAAAATCAGTCATGCAAAGAGAGGGGAGAGAGAAGGACGGAACCCGGCCAGAAGCCGGAACTGAACCGTTCAACGCAACCCCTCGGCCGAAAGATGCACTTCCCGTTGACTTTCCCTACCCCCGAAACCGGGCCAGTACCGCTTCAAACTCTTCCGACGAGAGGCCGCCTACCTCTACTTTCTTGAATGGCGCGGTATGGCCGCTGAGCAGCGTGAGGCTGGATTTGGCTACCCCGAACACGTCGGCGAGGTAGCCGAGCAGGCAGGCGTTGGCTTTGCCATCCTGGGCGGGGGCGTTCAGGCGCACGGTTACGCTGCCATCGGGGGCAATTTCTAGCTGGTTGCGGCGGCCGTTGGGCTTGGCTTTCAGGTGCAGAACCGGCACGGACTAAGCAGGGTCGTTGTAGGCGTCGTACACGTTCCAGGCCCACAGGGCCACGGGCACGATAATCGTCCAGCTCAGCAGAAAGCCAACCGCTCCGCCCACCAGCCAGATGAAGATGGCCTTCAGAATCTGGCCCTTCACCAGCTGGCTCAAACCGGGGAAGAAAGCGGAAAGCAAAGCAGGCAGGCCGTAGGTCGTTTTCATGGTGCAGAAAGCAGGTAGTTGCGAAAGGAAAGCAAGGTAGAAGAAGTCAGGTATTCACGCGGGCCTGCCCGAAGGGGCAGCGACTCAGTACCACGCACCGGCCGCAGGCGGGCGTATGGAAGTAGCAGCATTTCTGGCCATGAAACATCAGGGCCTCGTGGTGGTCGTACACCTGCTGGGCATCCCAGCCGAGGGGCAGCAGGGCCTCCAGCAGCGCGTGCGCGGGGGCCTCGCCCACCTTCGGGCCAATCAGGCCCAGGCGCTGGGCCACGCGGTGGTGGTGGCTGTCAACGGGCATGGCGGGCCGGCGCAGGGTGCTGAACAGGAGTACGGCGGCGCTGGTTTTGCGGCCTACCCCCGGCAGCTCCTCCAACCAGGCCCGGGCCTCCGGAATGGGCAGCTCGGCCAGAAACTCCAGGTTGCAGGGGCCGCCGCAGCGCTGGCTCACTTCGCGCAGCACCTGCTGCAGGCGGGGCGCTTTCTGCTCGGGCCAGGTACACGGGCTGATGGCTTCCTCCACCTCGGTGGTGGGCGCGTCGCGCACCTGGTCCCAGGTCGGGAAGCGGGCCCGCAGCTGCTCGTAGGCCCGGTGCGAATCCTTGTTGCGGGTGCGGTGCGAAAGCAGGGAGCTAATCAGCTCGCTGAGCGGATCTTTGGAGCTGAAAAACCGGAACGGCGCCCCGTACTCGGTGCACAGCTGCTCGTGCACCCACAGGGCCAGCTCCTGGCGGGCGAAAAAGGTTGGGTCGGGGGCGAGGGGTAGGGAGGATGAAGCCACCCTGTTGCCTACGCAACTTGCCGCCGCCGTGGTTGAGCCTACCGCAAAAAAAAGCCCCGGCCGTGGTAGGCAGGGGCTTTTCGCATCAGTCAGAAGCCGCCAGGGCTACTGGCCCCGGTTGTAGAGCAGAATAGCCTGCTTGATGCTGTTCTGCTGCTTGCCGCCAATTACCAGTGGCACGATGGCCAGCGGAATGGCCGCGTACATCAGCGGCGATATAGAGGCGCCGTTGCTGGTACTGAAGCTGGAGAACACGCCGGCCAGCAGGAGCCCGCCCGCTCCTACGTAGCTTAAGGTGGTCAGGGTCTGGTAGCGGCGGGCATCTGCCAATAGCTGCTGGGCGCCGGGGTTATCGGTAGTAGCCAGCTGCAGGTTGCGTACGCTCAGGTCCTCAATGGGGCCATTGTCTTTGCTGAAGTACTCCTGGCGCACCGTGCGGTAGCCCCCAAACCCACCGTAGCCGCCGTAGGGGTAGCCGTACCCATACCGGCCCATGCCGTAGGGGCTGTAGCCGTACGGACTATTGGTGTACTGCTGGCGCGTGATGGAGTACAGGCTGATGCGACCTACCCGGTCGCGGCGCAGGGTGCTTTCGCGCTTGGAGCGGCCGGGCAGGGTAGTGCGCACATAAAAGCCGGTTTCATCCTCGTAGTAGCGCACGTCGTTTAGGTCGAGGCGCTGCTGCCCATCAACCAGCAAAAAGGTACGGCCCAGGATGGGTTGCTTCAGCTCTACATCGTAGCCGCGCACCACCTGGCCGGTTTTCAGCCCCACGGCGTAGCGGCTGGTATTGGCGGCGGGCAGTGGGCTCGGCACCGGCCGGCGCACCGAGTCGGGGGGGGCCACGGCCGTTGCGGCCGGGGCCGCAGGAGCGGGGGCCGGCTGGGCCGGAGTGGTGGGTGGCGGACCGCCGGGCAGCGTATTCAGCTCGCGCGGGGTTTGTTGGGCCAGGGTGGGTGCGGCTACGGCGCCCAAAAGCAGCAGGACAGGAAGAGAGCGAAACAACATACAGGCAGATAAAGCAATGGAGTCAGCAAAGACGGCCCGAAACGTGAAACCAGGATGAACTACTACCCTGTATGAGTTGGTTGGGCCGTCCCTACCGACGGGTTTTTTTAACAGCCGGTAGCCCCCGAAGGTGCCCGGTGCACGAAGCAAACGAAATAATCCGTTTTGGCTGTATAAGCAGCCTCCCGGGCCGAAAAAGAAGTAGTGCCCCGGTACCTTGCGGCGGCAGAAAGCCCGCTGAGCAAGGGCCTGACTCAGCCCGCCTGATAAAGCCAGGCCCGGGCCGTTTCCAGGTTGCCGAAGTACTCCACGGTAAACGCACTCTGCCCCAGCACCGGGTCCAGAATAGCCCGCACAGAGAGTTGATTAAACATATCAGCCGACACCACGACGGCCACCCGCCGGTAGCCCCGGGCCAGAGCCCGCGGAAAAAAGTCGTCGGTAATCCACTGCTGGTCAGTGCGCAGGATGGTGCGCATCTCACGGGTATCGGCCAGTACCTGCTGCACCCCGTGGCGGCTGAGCAGCTCCAGGGTAGCCTCGTGGGCTTCGCGCAGCAAGGGGCCGGTGGCGAAGCCCGTCCAGGTCTGGTGCAGGCAGCGGCTGGCTGGGTCAAAGAAGATGGTGCAATGTTGATTTTCAAATACCATTTCCATACCCGCCCAAATCAGAAGTAAAAACGTTTACCGCAGTAGCTTTTCCAGTAAATTAATACTGTCCACCATATTGGCGCTGGTTTCAAAATCGAGCGGTTTCAGGATGTAGCCGCTTACTCCCAGGTTCTGGGCGCTGAGCCGGTCCACGTCCATGCCGGAAGTAGTGGTAATGAACACCGGAATGGCGCTTAGCTCCGGGTTGCCCCGAAGCTCGGCCAGAAACTCGTGGCCGTTCATCTTGGGCATGTTCAAATCCAGCAGAATCACCTCCGGCAGGGGCCGGATGGGCTCTACGCCGTTGGTGCCCAGCAACAGGTCCAGCGCCTCCAGGCCATTGAAAGCCATGTACAGCTTGTGCGGAACACTGAATTTTTCAAAGGCCTTCTGGGCCGTCATGGTATCAAAAAAGTCGTCTTCAACCAGTAGTACGGAGCGCATAGGGAAAAGGGGAAGTTAGGGGGCTAGGGTAGGCGGGTGTGAGGGTAGGAGGATTCTGGGATGTGAGAGACAGGAAGGTACGAGGCGCGGGGATAGAAGTATTGTCATCCTTCGTCAGGATGACAAACGGTTCACCCCATCACCTCCTGCCCTGGAAAGCTTCACTTATTTCGGCCAGGTGAAGATGAACGAGGCGCCGGCGCCTTCGGCTGATTCGAGGTGGATGGTGCCCTTTTTTTCTTCGATAATGCGTTTTACGATGCTTAGGCCAATGCCGGTGCTTTCCGCCGTGTGCCGGTCGCGCAGGGTCTGGAACATCAGGAAGATTTTCTGGTGGAACTGTGGGGCAATGCCAGGGCCGTCATCCTGCACCCGGAACTCGTAGCACTCCCCAATGTCCTGGCAGGTTACGGTAATCAGGCCGTCGGGACGGTTGTGGTATTTGGCGGCATTGCCCATTAGGTTGGTGAATACCTGCTGCAGGCTAAGCCGGTCGGTTAGGAAGGTGGGCAGGGGGGTAGGGGTAGCTACCCGGAACGTAGGCGGCACTACCAGCTCCGAAACTTCCTGCACCAGCTGCTGCACGCTCACTTCCTCCAACTGCTGCTCGGTGCGGCCGGCGCGGGCGTAAGCCAGCAGGCCGTTAATCAGGTCTTCAAGGCGGTGCAGTCGGCCTTTCATCATGTCCAGGTACTGGCGCATCTGGGGGCTGAGCTCGTGGGGTAGCTCGTCCTCAATCCATTTCACTACCGTCACTACCCCTCGCAGGGGGGCCTTCAGGTCGTGAGAGGCTACGTAGGCAAACTGGTCCAGCTCGCGGTTACGGTTTTCCAGGGCCGTGAAGCTCGTGTCCAGGGTCTGAGTCATGCGGTTGAGGGCGGTAGCGAGGTTACCCAGGCTGTCCTGCTCCTGGTCGGTAATCTTCACTGAGTAGTCGCCCTCCACTACTTTGTTAGCTAGTGCTTCAATAATGTGAATGCGACGGGCTACTGCATCGTTGCTGCGAGCCAGCTCCTGCTGAAGCTCCTCATTGGCCCGCACCTCTTTCGTGATTTTCCGGAACAGCCACAGCACAATAATGGCTGCCAGCACCGCCGATACCATAATGGCCGCAGGGGTAGTGTTTTCAAAGAAATCCTGCTGCTTCCGCCGCTCTCGCAGCAGCACCTGCTCCTCCGAGTGAATACGGTTCAGCAGGCTTCGGAGCTGCTGCTGTCGGTTCTGGTCGCCGCGTACCAGCTCCCGCACGGCCTCATTGCTCGGGGTGCGTTGGGGCCACTGGTTGAGGTAGGCTATTTCTGCCTCCATGGTCCTATGCAGCGTATCGAGCCGGTCCTGCTGACTGGGGTTATCGAAGGTGAAGCTGCGCAGGAGCTGGTAATCAGCCTCCGACTCGGGTAGCACCCGCCGGAAGCTGGTGAGGGCCGACGTATCATTGAGCAGCAGGTAGCTCCGGATGTGGCTTTGGGCGTCGCGCATGTGGGTGCGCAGGTTGGCCGTACCCTGTAGTACCTGGTAGGTGTGCTCCACCCGCTGCGTGTAGTAGGCCAGCTGCTGAATGCTGTACCACGATACCGCCGAGGTCAGCAGCAGCACGCCCACGGCAATAATGAATCCCAGAATAATTTTCGTGTTTAGCTTAAGCCCCATCGGTGCTGGTCCGGCAAGTGAAATAATACCAGCCGCAAGGTACATGCTGCGGCGCAAGCCCGCATAAACCGTGGGTGTCCCGGGGCGCGGTCCGTATCTTCGCGGCTGGAAAGGTCGGGCCCGCCCGGGCCGCCTTCCGTACCTGCTAGCTCGCCGCCTCATGCCCGACTCCATCACCAGCCCCCAGAATCCGCGCATCAAAAACCTGCTCAAGCTCCAGCAAAAGTCCTCGGAGCGCCGCGCCCAGGGGCTTACCATCATTGAAGGCTTACGGGAGCTGACTATTGCTCACGGCGCGGGGGTAGCAGTGCCGGCCCTGTTTGTGTGCCCCGAGCTGGCCGGGCCGGAACGCCAGCAGCAGTTGCGCGGCCTGTTTGAGGGTAGCCAGACCGAGTGGTTCGAGGTGTCGAAGGCCGTGTTTGAGAAGGTAGCCTACCGCGAAGGCTCCGATGGAGTGCTGGCCCTGGCCGAGCCGCCCCACCGGACACTGGCCCAGCTGGCCCTGCCCGCCGCCCCCCTGCTGCTGGTGCTGGAAGCAGTGGAGAAACCCGGCAACCTGGGGGCCATCCTGCGCACCGCCGACGCGGCCCAGGCCACGGCCGTCATCGTCTGCGACCCGCGCACCGACCTGTTCAACCCCAACGCCATCCGCAGCAGCATCGGCTGCTCGTTTACGGTGCCCACCATTGCCACCACCCGCCCCGAGCTGCTGGCCTGGTGCCGCCAGCACGGCATCCGGACCTACGCCGCCGCCCTCACCGATAAAGCGGTGCCCTACACCACCTGCGACTTCCGCGGCCCCACAGCTCTGGTGATGGGCACCGAAGCCGATGGCCTCACGCCCGAGCTGATGCAGGCCTGCGACCAGACCATCATCATTCCCATGCGCGGGGCCATCGACTCGCTGAACGTAAGCACGGCTACCGCCATTCTTACTTTTGAGGCGGTGCGCCAACGGGAGGCGTAAGGCGCTGGTTGTACTCCGCAGTTACCGTCTGCAGGTAGGGCATGAGCAGGGCCGGGGTTACCTGGCGGGGTAGCTGGCGGCTGGCCCGATACTGCCGGATGGTGTGGTATAGCTGCTTGCGGTTCCAAACGGTCGTCTTGCCAAAGCCAAACGCCGACACACCCAGCAGGCTAAAGGCCACGGGCGCTACCCAGGGGTCGTAGTAGTAAGAGCTGTAGTTGGGAGCCACGCCGCCCGTGCGCGGATCGGGGTTGTAGTGCTTGCCCAGCACGCTCACAATGGGCACCGGAGCCCCGGCAAACTGCATAATCCGGAGGCCGGTTTTCCACTTGGCGAAATAAAGCCGGATGACGGCCCGAGCCGTGTCGTTGAAGCCGTAAGTTTCCTCGAAGCCGCGGACCGTGAGGCGGTATTCATAAGGAGCGGCCGTGGGCGTCATGGCCGCGGCGGTAGCGGCCGCGTCCTGAGCGTGTGCGGCGGCAAAGCTTGTAAAAACCAGAGGGGTAGCAATAAGTACACGTTTCAGCACAGGCACCAAATTCAGGGTATAAGAAGAAAAAAGCCCGCTCAGCTTCCGTACGGACGGCTGAAGCGGGCCTACCCCTCAAAAGTACCAGAAGCCTTGCTGTCGTGCAATACAGCGCCGCCCGCTACCCAGCCGACACCTGGTAAGAACTGACTGGCAGCGGGAACAGTGTCATGGAGCAGGCAGTGGCAGTGCCTACGCTTCCGCTGAATGCCATACCAGCTTACCGGCGCAGGCGGTAGCTGCCGCATTCAGCTCGTCATCAAACAGCCAGAAGTCGGCGGAATAGCCGGTTTCCAGGTAGCCCAGCTGGTCATCGAGGCCCAGCAGGCGGGCGGGGTAGAGAGAGGCCATCCGCAGTGCTTCGGCCAGAGGCAGGCCTACCTGCTCCACGCAGTTGCGCACGGCTAGGGGTAGGGTCAGGGCCGAGCCGGCCAGCGTGCCCTGCTCATCCACGAAATGGTTGCCCTGGCGCCGGAAGCGGTAAGCGCCCTGCTGGCTTTCGGTCACGGCATCGGTAATCAGAAATAGCCGCTCCCCCAGTAGCTTCTTGCTGATGCGCACGGCGGCAAAATCGCAGTGCACCCCGTCGGCAATAATGCTGGCCTGCGCTGCGGCATCGTCGTACACGGCCCCAACCAGGCCCGGCTCGCGCCCCTGTAGCCCCGACATGGCGTTGAACAGGTGGGTAGCTGCTCCAAAACCCGTGCGGAAGCCTTCGGTAGCCTGGGTGTAGGTGGCGTTGGAGTGGCCCGCCGACAACACCACGCCCGCCTCGCGCAGCCGGGCTACTACGGCGGGGGTAGCAACTTCGGGGGCCAGGGTCATTATTTTCAACACCCCATTGGCCCGCTTCAGCAGCTCTTCAATTTCTGCTACCGTGGGGGCCTGAATAAACTCTGGCTGGTGAGCACCTTTTTTGGCGGGGTTGATATAGGGCCCTTCCAGGTGAATGCCCAGCAGCCCCGGCTGCTCGCGCCGGAACTCCTGCCCTGCCTCCAGGGCCGCATGCATCATACTAAGCGAGTTGGTGGGCATGGTGGCGAGCACGCCCGTGGTGCCGTGCCGAAAGGCATGCCGGGTAAGGGCCCGCAAAGCCTCCGGACCGGGGGCCACCGAGAAAAGCTGGCCCTCAGCCCCGTACACCTGGGCATCGAGCAAACTGGGCGCTACATTCAGGCCGCGGCCATCTACCACCGGCACGTCGTCGGGGGCTACCAGTTCGGGTAGGATGGCCTTAATCCGGCCTTCCTCGACCAGCAGAGCATGATGGTGGAGCACCGTAGTGCCTGTATAGAGGGTGCAGTTGCGAAGAAGATAGCGCACAGGTTGGGAGAGGGGAATGCTGGCAGAAGACATACGGCAAAGCTCCGGAAGATGCTGCACTTCCGCACCGGAAGAAAATGCCCGCCAGCCAACTTCAACCCAACGCGCCTACCCCGGCTGCGTACCACAACCCACGGTGCCGCTGTCGGTATTGTGCGTTTTCGCCTGTTTCGCCGCTGCCCGCCTATCCACTCTATTCCTCATGTATGCAGACTGAGCACCGTACTTTTCACGTTCAGGGCCATGTGCAGGGCGTATTCTACCGCCAAAGCACCCGTACCGAAGCCCGCCGACTGGGCCTGACCGGCACCGTCCGCAACAACCCCGATGGCTCCGTGACCGTGGAAGCCGAAGGCCCTGCGGAAGCCCTGAGCGCCCTGGAGCACTGGTGCCGGCAGGGGCCGCCTGCCGCGCGGGTAGAGTTGGTAGAGGCCCGGTCTGGACCGGTGCAGGGCTACCGCGAGTTTGAAATTATCCGGGGGGAATAAGATGATGAAATACTGGCTTTACCTGCTGCTGGCCATCCTGGCCGAAACGGCCGCTACCACCGCCCTGAAAGCCTCCGAGCAGTTTACCCGCCTCTGGCCCAGTGTGGTGGTAGTGGTGGGCTACGGCTTTGCTTTCTACTTTCTGAGCCTGACTCTGAAAAGCATCCCGATGGGGGTGGCCTACGCGGTGTGGTCGGGTATTGGCATTGTGCTGATTACGCTGGCGGGGGTAGTGTTTTACCGGCAGGTTCCGGATGTGCCCGCTCTTATCGGTCTGGCCCTGATTCTGGCTGGCGTTGTCGTTATCAACGTCTTCTCCAAAACCGGGGCTCACTAACCATTCCTTGGCCTACCCCTGAACGTAAAAGCAAAAAGGCGCGACCCAGGGGCCGCGCCTTTTTGTATGTGAATCCTGGTGGGTGGGGTTGAGTTTGACAATCAAACCAACCGTCAGAATTCGCAGATTTAGTCAACTTTCTTGGCTGAGCGCAGACGCTCGTTCTCGTCGAGCAGGATCTTACGCATCCGCACCGATTTCGGCGTTACTTCCAGGTACTCATCCTTCTGGATGTATTCCATGGCTTCTTCCAGCGAGAACTGACGTTTGGGCACGATTTTCACGTTTTCATCCGAGCCCGAAGCACGCATGTTCGTGAGCTTCTTGCCTTTCTGGATGTTGATGGTCAAGTCGTTGGGGCGGGTATGCTCCCCAATAACCTGGCCGGCGTACACTTCCTCGCCCGGATCAACGAAGAACTCGCCGCGGTCCTGCATCTTGTCGATGGTGTAAGCGGTGCCGGGGCCCGTCTCCATCGAAATCAGCGAACCGGAGATACGACCCGGAATCACGCCTTTGTAGGGCTCGTAAGCCGAGAAGCGGTGGTTCATGATGGCCTCACCAGCAGTGGCAGTCAGCACGTTGTTGCGCAGGCCAATCAAGCCACGGGCCGGAATATTGAACTCCAGGTGCTGCAGGTCGCCTTTCGGCTCCATGATGGTCAGCTCGCCTTTGCGCATGGTCACCAGCTCGATAACCTTACCAGCGGTTTCTTCCGGCACATCCACTACCAGGTGCTCGATGGGCTCCAGGCGGTTGCCTTCTTCGTCCTCGCGGAACAGTACCTGGGGCTGGCCTACCTGCAGCTCGAACCCTTCGCGACGCATGGTCTCGATGAGTACCGACAAGTGAAGAATACCCCGGCCGTACACCAGGAAGGTGTCTTCACGGTCGGTTTCCTTTACGCGCAGGGCCAGGTTTTTCTCGGTTTCCTTGAACAGACGGTCACGCAGGTGGCGCGAGGTCACGAACTTACCTTCCTTACCGAAGAACGGCGAGTTGTTGATGGTGAACAGCATGTTCATCGTCGGCTCGTCGATGCTGATGGTCGGCAGGGCTTCGGGGTTTTCGGCGTCGGCGAGGGTGTCGCCAATGTCAAAGCCTTCGATGCCGGTCACGGCGCAAATTTCGCCGGAGCTAACCTCTGCTACCTTGTTCTTGCCCAGGCCTTCGAACACCTGCAGCTCCTTGATCTTCACCTTTTTGATGGTGCCGTCGCGCTTGATCAGGCTCATGTTGGCGCCTTCACGCAGCGTACCGCGGTGCACACGGCCGATGGCGATACGACCCACGAACGAGGAGTAGTCGAGCGAGGTAACCTGCATCTGTGGGGTACCATCCAGCTGCGGAGCGGCCGGAATAGATTCCACCACGGCGTCGAGCAGCGGAATGATGCTGTCAGTTTTTACTTTCCAGTCGGTGCTCATCCAGCCCTGCTTCGAGGAACCGTACAGCGTCACGAAGTCCAGCTGATCTTCGGTGGCACCCAGGTTGAACATCAGGTCGAAAACCTGCTCGTGCACCTCGTCTGGGCGGCAGTTTTCCTTGTCCACTTTGTTCACCACCACAATGGGCTTCAGGCCCAGGTCAATGGCTTTGCCCAGTACGAAGCGCGTCTGGGGCATGGCGCCTTCGAAGGCATCCACGAGCAGCAATACGCCGTCGGCCATCTTCAGTACACGCTCCACCTCGCCGCCGAAGTCGGCGTGACCAGGGGTGTCGATGATGTTGATTTTTACGTCTTTGTATCGTACCGATACGTTTTTGGAGACGATAGTAATGCCCCGCTCACGCTCCAGATCATTGTTATCCAGAATCAGGTCGTCGAACTGCTGGTGTTCGTCGAAAAGCTTCGAGGCGTGAATGATCTTGTCCACCAGCGTAGTCTTGCCGTGGTCAACGTGCGCAATAATGGCGATATTCCGAATGTTCTGCATACAAAGGGTTTTCCGGGCGCAAAGGTACGGAATGTTTGGCGCAATAACTCGCAGTAATTAATTGTTAATGAGAGAGGAAGAAACTGCGAGTGAGAAAACAGACAACTCATTGGGTAGCTGCAGTTCCCGAAAGCATAGAAGAATAGCTATGCAGCGCAGGTACCGGGGCTTGCCCACTGTCGCGGCAGCTTTAAGGAGCTTTCTATCCAGTAAAGGGGTAGGAAGACGTTCCGCTAGGCACCAGGCGTCTCCCTGTGGGTTCGTAGCCAGTCAGCCAGAAATATGCACTGGCTCACTGGGCGCTTCTACTTTTGCGGGTAGGAGCGTTGGCAAATCCAACCCAGCGGCTCGTTTCGTTTGTTGGTGTCCCGAGGCATATGCTGTGGGGCACTGTTTCTGTTTCTCTATGTCAACCCAGGTTTATTCCGATTCCATTGCCGAGCTGCAGGCCGCACTAAGCCCGGCCCGGGAGCAGCTTGTAGCGCACGGTGTGTACCATTCGCTGCACTCCCTCTCCGATTTGCGTGTGTTCATGCAGCACCACGTATTTGCCGTGTGGGATTTTATGTCGCTGCTGAAGGCCCTGCAGCGGGAGCTTACTTGCGTGGAGGTGCCCTGGGTGCCGCGCGGCAACCCTGCTACCCGCCGCCTCATCAACGATATTGTGCTGGAAGAGGAGACGGATGTGGACCCCGAAGGCAACCCCGCCAGCCATTTCGAGCTGTATTTGCGCTCCATGCGTGAGTGCGGCGCCGATACCGCGCCCATTGAGCGGCTACTGGCTGCTTTGGCGGCGGGCGATACGGTAGGGGAGGCCCTGGTGAAAGCGCAGGCCCCGGCTTCCGTGCAGGAGTTCGTGCTGGATACCTTCCGCATCATCGAATCAGGGAAGCCGCACGCGGTGGCCGCAGCCTTCACCTTTGGTCGGGAAGATGTTATTCCGGACATGTTCCGCCACTTGGTGCACGATCTGCGTCAGCGCTTCCCTGGCCAGCTCGACACCTTTACGTACTACCTAGACCGCCATATCCAGCTGGATGAAGAGGTGCACACCCCCTTGGCCCAGCAGATGGTGCGCGAGCTATGTGGCACCGATGCCCAGCGCTGGCAGGAAAGCCGCGCAGTGGCAGTCCGCTGCATGCAGGCCCGCGTGGCGCTCTGGGACGGCATCCGAGCCGATTTAGCCCAAACGCGGGGGTAGGGCCAACCTCCCGACCGCCAGTTCGTTAGCAAAGAAGCCGGCCCGCGTGGGCTGGCTTCTTCTGTTACAGCCATGAGCCTGCCTTCCTATATCTGCCGTTTTGCCCTGCCCGTGCTGGCCGTACTGGCAGCGTGCACTACCTCCCAGGAAACCACCGGCGAAGAAAGCGCCGTGCGGAGGCCGCCCACCCGCATTCTTACCGATGCCGACCGCCAGGCCGCCTACAACAGCAACGCCGGCTACGGCGGCTCCGTGCCCGATGCTACCCCCGGCCGTGTGCCTTTGGGTGAGCAGGCCAGCGGCATCAACTCCCGCAAGCGCCCCGAAAGCCTCAACACCAACGACAACAATACCACCTCACCCGAAACTCGCCTGCGCCGCCTCAACGGGGCCCCCGCCGATACCCTGCGCCTACCCCCGCAATAGGCCGCTAAGTGCCTTGGCCTCCCAGCCGGGTAGGAAACCCACTTAAACAAACAGGCCCACTGCGCTGGCAGCGGGCCTGTTTTACTGTTTTAAGGCAGAGTACAAGCCGCCCTTACAGTCCTACCTCATTGACGCTCGATTCATTATCGGGGGTAGGGGAAGGCGTGCTGGCAGAGGGGGCCGGCTTTTTAACCGGGGGCCGAGAACGGCTGGGCTGCGGCCGCGCAGCCGTGGGCGAAACTTTGGCAGCCGGTTTAGGCGCGGCCGGGCGACTGGGGCGCGAAGCCGGGGCGGCTATCGGGGGCGCTTCGGGTAGGTTGGTGGTAGCCGTGGAGGGCTCCGTCAGCGTGGAAATACTGTCGGAGGCGCCAGGAGTGCCCGTTTCGTGGTGGCGCACAATGGTGTGCAGGGCTTCTTCAAATAAGTGCTCAATGTCCACGTCGAGGCGGCGGGTAGCATCTTTCACTACTTCCTTTAGCTTGGCCTTGGTTTCCTTCCGAATGCGCTTCACCACTTCGTCAATGCGCTCATCGAGTCGCTTCTGCAGGTGCTTAGCCGCAGTTTTAAGGGCCTTTTTCTGGCTGACTTTCTTGCTGGCCCGCGCCTCCGTAAGGGTAGAAGAAGCTGATTCGGCAGCTTTGGCAGCTTTGCGCTGCGCCTTTTCAGCCGGGTCTTTCGCCGTTTTTTCCTTCTTGGCAGGTTTTTCCTGTTTCTGATTTTTCATAGTGCAAGCGTTAGTGAGGAGGTGCGCCTTCAAATACGGCAGAACTCTACTATAAGTGGCTAGAAGCAAGGACAGATTTTCGTGCTGGGTTGTTTTAAGGCAGCTGCAGTATCCTGATTAGCTCCAGCAATTGGACGGCTGGGCAGGTTTGCGCCCCGGCCGGGGGTAGGGGGCTGGCCGTAAGAGCGGATAAGCCGGATTCCTCTTTTTACTTGTTCCTTTGCACTCCCATTGCCCGCCGGTTAGGTTGGGTTTCGTCCTGAAAATCTGATTTTCGCTTTCTATATGTCTTCTGCTCCCCAACGCTACACCGTTACGGCGGCCCTGCCCTACGCCAACGGTCCGGTGCACATTGGCCACCTGGCCGGCGTGTACATTCCTGCCGATATCTACGCCCGCTACTTGCGCGCCCAGCAGCGCGATGTGAAATTCGTGTGCGGCTCCGACGAGCACGGGGTGCCCATTACCATTCGGGCCCAGAAGGAAGGCGTAACGCCCCAGCAGGTGGTGGACAAGTACAACGCCATCATCCGCGACTCCTTCCAGGATTTCGGCATCTCCTTCGATATCTATTCTCGCACCTCCTCCCAAACGCACGCCCAGGTTGCCAGCGGCTTTTTCCGCAAGCTCTACGAGGAAGGCAAGTTCATTGAGCAAACCTCGCAGCAATACTATGACGAGAAAGCCGATCAGTTTCTGGCCGACCGCTACATTGTGGGTACCTGCCCCAACTGCGGCAACGAAAATGCCTACGGCGACCAGTGCGAGAAATGCGGCACCTCGCTCAGCCCTACGGAGCTGATCAACCCGCGCTCCATGCTCTCGGGCAACCAGCCGGTGCTGCGCGAAACCAAGCACTGGTACCTGCCCCTGGACCAGTACGAGCCCTGGCTGCGCGAGTGGATTGTGGAAGGCCACAAGCAAGACTGGAAAGCCAACGTGTACGGACAGTGTAAATCCTGGATCGACCAAGGCCTGCAGCCTCGCGCCGTAACCCGCGACCTGGACTGGGGTGTGCCCGTGCCGGTAGAAGGGGCCGAGGGCAAAGTGCTCTACGTGTGGTTCGATGCGCCCATCGGCTACATTTCGGCAACCAAAGACCTGCTGCCTGACACCTGGGAAACCTACTGGAAAGACCAGGGCACCAAGCTGGTGCACTTCATTGGGAAGGACAACATCGTGTTCCACTGCATCATCTTCCCGGCGATGCTCAAGGCCCACGGCGACTACATCCTGCCCGATAACGTGCCCGCCAACGAGTTCCTGAACCTGGAAGGCGACAAGATTTCCACGAGCCGCAACTGGGCCGTGTGGCTGCACGAGTACCTGCAGGATTTCCCCGGCCAAGCCGACGTGCTGCGCTACGTGCTCTGCGCCAATGCCCCCGAAAACAAAGACAACGACTTCACCTGGAAGGATTTTCAGGCTCGCAACAACAACGAGCTTGTAGCCAACCTGGGCAACTTCGTGAATCGGGCCGTGGTACTCACCCATAAGTTCTTCGAGGGCAAAGTGCCCGCCGCCGTAGGCTTTACCACCGAGGACGAGGACGTGCTGCGCCAGCTCAGTGAGTTCCCGGCGCGCATCGGGGAGCTGATTGACAATTACCGCTTCCGCGATGCGCTGAACGAGCTGATGAACCTCTCGCGCCTGGGCAACAAGTACCTGGCCGATATGGAGCCCTGGAAGCTCATCAAGAAGGATGCGGCGCGCACGGGAACCGTGCTGCATGTATCCCTGCAGCTGGCCGCCAGTCTGGTCACGCTGCTGGAGCCCTTCCTGCCCACTGCCGCTGCCCGCCTCGGCGCTATGCTCAACACCGAGAAAGGTACCTGGCCGCAAGCCGCCCGCCCCGATTTGCTGGCCCCCGGACACCAGCTGGCCGAAGCCGCGCTGCTGTTCACAAAAATTGAAGACGCCACGGTAGAGGCGCAGGTGCAGAAGCTCCTCGACACCAAGAAAGCCAACGAGCTGGCCGCTGCTGTTTCAGCCCCCGCCAAGGACGACGTCAGCTTCGAGCAGTTCCAGCAGATGGATTTGCGCGTGGGCACCATCGTTGCCGCCGAGAAAGTCGCCAAAACCAAGAAGCTCCTGAAACTAAGCGTTGACCTCGGTTTCGAGGAGCCGCGCACCATCGTGTCGGGCATTGCGGAGCACTTCCTGCCCGAAGCCCTCATCGGTCAGCAGGTGCAGGTGCTACTCAACCTAGCTCCCCGCGAAATCAAAGGCATCCAAAGCCAGGGCATGCTCCTGATGGCCGAAAACGCCGACGGCTCCCTGAGCCTGATGCAGCCCAGCAGCCCCGTGCGGCCGGGCTCCGGCGTGGCGTAGTGGCAACGTTGTCATGGCGAGGGTACCGAAGCCATCCTTCCTGACAAATCCCTACCCCTCTGAAACAGACAAGCCCTTACCTCCGAGCTGGAAGTAAGGGCTTGTCTGTTTATCTGGCTTATCACAAAAGAAGAGGAAGGATGGCTTCGTCGTGCCTCCTCGCCATGACAAACTATCTACTTCACGTTTACCACGTTCATGGCGCGCTCCAAGCCCACAGTGCCAAATAGCAGCACGGCCTCGGCAGCCTTTTCTAAACGAGCCTCCAAGTCAATCTTTTCATCGGCTGCAAACGGGCTGAGCACGTAGTCCACCTGCCGGCCTTTGGAGAAGCTGGAGTCGATGCCGAAGCGCAGGCGGGCGTATTCGTCGGAGCTCAGGGTTTCCTGAATGTGCTTCAGGCCGTTCTGGCCCCCGGCCGAGCCTTTGGCTTTCAGCCGTAGTTTGCCAAAAGGCAGGGCTAGGTCGTCGGTCACCACTACCATCTGTTCCTTCGGGATTTTCAGGGCGCTCAGCCAGTGAGCTGCCGCTTTCCCGCTTAGGTTCATGTACGTGGTGGGCTTCACCAGCACGAAGGTGTGGCCTTTGTGCTTGATTTCAGTGGTGAAGGCGTGGCGGCCCAGCGCCCAGGGCGCGGCTTCGTGCTTGCGGGCTAGGTAGTCGCCCACCATAAACCCCACGTTGTGCCGGGTGTCGGCGTACTCTGGTCCGATGTTGCCCAGGCAGAGAACAAGAAATTTCATAGGGAAGAGTTAGGACCGCAAACGTAAAAAATCCTGCTCCGCCGCAAGGCAAAGCAGGATTTTAAGATTCGGCAGTGCGAAAAACTATTTCTCAGCCTGCAGCGTGCCACGCAGACCACGCGGAATGGTCACGGTAGCAATAGGAGCCAGCGGGTTGGTGAGGATGGTGTAGCCTTGGGCTTCTACCTTGTTCACTTTGATCGACTTGCCCAGGCCCAGGTCCGAAATGTTTACCTCTACGAAATCGGGGAGGTTTTCGGGGGTAGCCTTTACTTTCAGCTTGCGCAGCTTGCTTACCAGCTTGCCACCCTGCTGAACGCCGGGCGAGGTGCCAACGTATTTCACGGGCACTTCCATTTTTACTTCTTTGCCTTCCTGCAGCTCCAGGAAGTCAACGTGCAGCAGCATTTCGTTCACGGGGTGGAACTGGGCGTCCTGCACGATAGCGCGGCGGATGTCGCCTTCAATGTTCAGCTCCACGATGTGCACCTCGGGGGTGTACAGCAGCTCGCGGAACAGAATGGCCGGAGCCGAGAAGTGTACTTGTTCAGCACCGCCGTACAGTACGCAAGGTACGTAGGAGTCCAGGCGCAGGGCCTTGGCATCCTTCTTACCGAGATTCGCTCTTTTAAACCCTACAATCTCGAGGCTTTTCATAAAACGTGTTCTTTGAAAGATAAAAACGCTTACCCACAGCAGGCAAACGGGCCGCAAAGATAAGCGGATTGTTTGGGAGTTGAAAGCTTGAGTAATGGGTAGCCCATTCCCGCCGCTTGTCATCCTGAGCCTAAGCGAAGGACTTCTACCGCTTCTGTTAGGGGGTAGCAGTTACCCTCAGTAGAGGTCCTTCGCTTAAGCTCAGGATGACAAGAAAGGGCTCTTCTTAAATAAACAGTGAGCTGATGGACTCGTGGGTTACCACGTTGCGGATAGCCTGGGCAAACAAGCCAGCCACGGAAATTACCTTGATTTTGGGGTTTTCTTCTTTCAAAGGCAGCGTGTCGGTAATCACCAGCTCTTCCAGCGCCGAGTTCCGAATCCGTTCGTGAGCCGGGCCGCTCAGCACCCCGTGGGTAATAACAGCTCGTACTGACTTGGCCCCGCGCTCCATCAGCAGCTCGGCGGCTTTACAGATGGTGCCGGCCGTGTCCACGATGTCGTCCACGAGCACCACGTTCATGCCTGTCACGTCGCCGATTACCTGCATGGAGGCAATTTCGTTGGCCCGCAGACGCATTTTGTCGCAGACCACAATTTCGGCCCCGAACTTCTTGGCGAAGGCCCGGGTGCGTACTACCCCCCCTACGTCGGGCGAAGCGAAAATCAGATTATCGAGGTTCAGTGACTTGATATAAGGAGCCGTCACAGTAGCCCCATCCAGATGATCGACCGGAATATCAAAGAAGCCCTGAATTTGGCCGGCGTGCAGGTCGCAGGTCATCATGCGGTCAGCGCCTACGCTCTGGATCATGTTGGCCACTACTTTGGCCCCAATGCTCACGCGTGGCTTGTCTTTGCGGTCTTGGCGCGCGTAGCCCATGTAGGGCATTACAATGTTCACCTTATAAGCAGAGGCACGCTTGGCGGCGTCCACCATCAGGGCCAGCTCCATCAGGTTTTCGGCGGGCGGGTTGGTGCTCTGAATCAGGAACACGGCGCAGCCCCGGATGCTTTCGTTGAAACTAGGACCGAGCTCCGTATCGGCAAAGCGCTGAATGCTGAGGTCGCCGAGCTGGGTGCCGTAGGCGGCGGCAATCTGCTGACCCAGTTCGCGGGAGGCATTGCCCGCAAAGATTTTTACCTGCTGTGACATGAAAGGGGTAGGTGGAGGGGGAAATAAAAAGCGAAAGGCGCTGACTCTTCCGGATTAGGAAGAATCAGCGCCTTTCGCGTTGGGTTGTCGGTTGTCCGACCAGGGCTCGAACCTGGACTTTCTTGAATCAAAATCAAGCGTGTTGCCAGTTACACCATCGGACAATTTCCAGGCGGCTACCGGTGTAAGTATGCCGTTTGGTTGTGCAAATGTACGGCAGCTTTTATTCAAGGCAAATTTCCCGGTAAAAATTTTTCGGGTGCCTACCTCACAAAAAGGGTGCGGCCGGGCTTTCTAAGCTGATTTTCAGGTCTTCAGCTTATGAAAAAAAAGTTGACGGAGCCGGGTTCGGAGGGGCTTTGGCAATGCCGGGATTAAGCCGTACTTTTGCGTCCTGAAACGTTGCACCCATCCTCTTATATAAAAAGCAATGGCGAATACCGGCAAAATCACCCAGGTTATCGGTCCCGTCGTGGACGTGAGCTTCGCGGGTGAAGGCTCTAAGCTTCCCAACATTCTCGACGCCCTCGAAGTCACGAAAGACAACGGCCAAAAAGTTCTGCTGGAGTGCCAGCAGCACCTGGGCGAAGACCGTGTGCGCACCATCGCCATGGACTCGACCGAGGGCCTGACCCGCGGCGCTGAAGTTCGTGACCTGGGCTCGCCCATTACCATGCCCACCGGCGAAGGTGTGCGCGGCCGTCTGTTTAACGTTATTGGCCATGCCATCGACGGCATCGCCCAGCCCCAGAGCGACGGCGGCCTGCCCATTCACCGCGGCGCCCCCGCTTTCGAAGACCTCGCTACGTCGTCGGAAGTGCTGTTCACGGGTATCAAAGTAATTGACCTGCTCGAACCCTATGTAAAGGGTGGTAAAATTGGTTTGTTCGGTGGTGCCGGAGTAGGCAAAACCGTACTGATCATGGAGCTGGTAAACAATATCGCCAAGGCCTACGGTGGTCTGTCGGTATTTGCTGGCGTGGGTGAGCGTACCCGCGAAGGCAATGACCTGCTGCGCGAATTCCTGGAGTCGGACGTAATTAAGTACGGCGAAGGCTTCAAGCACTCGATGGAAGAAGGCGGCTGGGACCTCACGAAAGTGGATGCCGAAGCCCTGAAAGACTCGAAGGCTACCCTCGTGTTCGGCCAGATGAACGAGCCCCCCGGAGCCCGTGCCCGCGTAGCCCTGTCGGGTCTGACGGTTGCTGAAAGCTTCCGCGACGGCGACGGCACCGGTGCCGGTCGTGACATCCTGTTCTTCATCGACAACATCTTCCGCTTCACTCAGGCGGGTTCGGAAGTGTCGGCTCTGCTGGGCCGTATGCCTTCGGCCGTAGGTTACCAGCCCACGCTGGCTACCGAAATGGGTGCCATGCAGGAGCGTATCACCTCTACCAAGCGTGGTTCTATCACGTCGGTACAGGCTGTATATGTACCTGCCGACGACTTGACTGACCCGGCGCCGGCTACGACCTTCGCCCACTTGGACGCTACCACCGTACTGAGCCGTAAGATTGCCGAGCTGGGCATCTACCCCGCCGTGGACCCCCTGGACTCCACCTCGCGCATTCTGGACCCGGCCGTTATCGGTCAGGAGCACTACGGCACCGCCCAGCGCGTGAAAGAGATTCTGCAGCGCTACAAAGAGCTGCAGGACATCATCGCCATTCTGGGTATGGACGAACTCTCGGAGGAAGACAAGCTGACGGTAACCCGCGCCCGCCGTGTGCAGCGCTTCCTGTCGCAGCCCTTCCACGTAGCTGAGCAGTTCACCGGCCTGAAAGGCGTTCTGGTTGACATCAAAGACACCATCAAAGGCTTCAACGAAATCATCGACGGCAAGTACGACCACCTGCCCGAGGCGGCTTTCAACCTGGTAGGCACCATTGAGGATGCTGTGGTGAAGGGCGAGAAGCTGATGGCGGAAGCCAAGTAATTTCTTTTGAGCTGTTAGCTATTGGCTGTTAGCTGTTAGCCTCCGGGCTATAGCAAGCAGCTAATAGCTAACAGCCAATAGCTAATAGCTCAAAGAATATGCATCTGGAAATCATCACGCCCGACCGCAAGGTGTTTGAAGGCGAGGTTACATCGGCCCGGTTTCCGGGTGCTGATGGCCTGTTTGAGGTTCTCAACAACCACGCTCCACTGATTTCGGCACTGCAGGCCGGCGACATCGTGCTGAACGGTGGCGCTACCAGCTTCCGCATTGAAGGCGGGGTAGTAGAAGTGCTCCGCAACAACGTTATTGTGTTGGCGGAAGGCGCTTCGGCGTAACTTCTTCACAAACCTAGCTTGCCAAGCCCCGTGTCTGCTCTCGCAGGCACGGGGCTTTTTGCGTGTAATAGGCAAGTTGAAAATGCTTGGGTCAGGCGGTTTGCCAGGGGTAGCCGGAGCCAATGAAAAACCCGGCAACCGGTGTAGCTTGCGGCATCTTCTGCTGATTTATTGTTCGGTTGCTATGCGTATTCCTTTTATTGTGGATTGGCCTGCTGCTGGCGGCCGGTTCGGGCTTTGCCCAGACGTTTCAGATTGATTACCGACGGGCCATGCGGACCCAGGATACAGCCAAGGTGCGCAAAGTGCTGGCTGCCTGGCAACGAAAAGAGCCCCAGAACCCCGACCTTTTTGTAGCCCGGTTCAATTACTTGCTGCGAAAGGCCTACCGGGTGGAGGTAAGCACGAGCCAAGCAACCGGACGGGGGGTAGCCATTCAACAAAAAGATGGCAAACCGGCTGGCTCTATCAACGAAGGCTATGAACCACAGCTGCTCGAAGCTGCCCGCGCTACCCTGCGCGAGGGTATTCAGCTGGCGCCAGAGCGGCTGGATATGCGGTTTGGCTTGGCCAAGACCTATGAGCTAACCCACGAGCCAGACCGCGAAGTAGCTGTGCTGGCGGCTACCTTGGCCGACCATAAAGCCAGCGGTAAGCCTTGGCGCTGGAGCGAAGGCAAGGCTTTGCCAGCCCCGGAAACCGTTTTTCTGCCCGAAAGTCTGGAAGAGTATATGCTGCCTTACTGGCAGGCAAATACGCCTGCGGATGCGGAAGTAGCCCGCCGGCTGGCCGAGCTGATCAACCAGTACTACCCGGAAAGTTCGCTCGGGCCCTTTAACCTGGGCATGTATTACAGCCTGCAACAGCAGCCCGACAAAGCCCGCTGTTTCAGCAGGCCAACAGCCGCCGCCCCAACGACTGGCAGACTCTCCAACCTTACCCGCCTAGCCATTAACACGAACCGCAAAGCCGAAGCACAGCAGTACCTGGCTTCGTTGCAGAAGCTACTCGCCGGGCGCCCGGCGGCGGCCGACCTGGGCAAGGAAGTGCGCAAAATGAAATAGTGTCCGGTTGCGACACACGCCGTAATTTGCCTTTGTTTTGCCGCTTTCCCTGACTTTCCACCCATGCACATCCACCCCAAAATCACCCCGATTTATCAAACTTCGGTTTTCAAGTTTGAAGACCTGAACGAAGTAGAGCAGTATTTCGGGGAGCCGGGGAGCCGCTACCTCTACTCACGCAACGGTAACCCCAATTCCGATGAGTTGGCCGCGGCCGTGAACCGGCTGGAAGGCGGGGCCGGAGCGGTAGCAACGGGCTCGGGTATGGCCGCCATTTTTGCGGCCCTGCTGGCCTGCTGCCAGGCCGGCGACCATGTGCTGTGTGCGGCCGATATATACGGCGGCTCCTCGTCGCTGCTGGACCAGGAGCTGAGCCGGCTGGGCATTACCGTGACCTATGTGCCGTTTGAGCAGCTGTACTCCCTGGGTCAGCTTGTGCGGCCCACCACCCGGCTGCTGCTGGCTGAAACCATGAGCAACCCTCTGCTGCGCGTAGCCGATTTGCGGCGGCTGGCGGCGGAATGTCACCAGCACGGGCTAAAGCTGGTGGTAGATAACACGTTTGCTACTCCTGTTCTGACACGCCCCCTAGAACTGGGCGCCGACATAGTGCTGCACAGCGTGACGAAGTACATTGCCGGCCATTCGGACGTCACGGCGGGGGTAGTGGTAGCGAAGGATGAGGAAACGGCCGCCCGCCTCAAGCAGATAGGTGTGTTCTACGGCCTGACCCTGAGCCCCATGGAAAGCTGGCTGGCCGTGCGCGGGCTGAAAACCTTGCGGCTGCGGGTGCGGGAGCACAGCCACAACGCCCTGGCAGTAGCCCAATTCCTCAGTGCGCAGCCCTCTGTGCGGGCCGTGTACTACCCCGGCCTGCCCGATCATCCGCAGCACACGCTGGCCCGAGAGCAGGGAAGCGGCCTGTTCGGTGGCATGATGTCGGTGCTGTTGGCTGATGATGCGGAGGTAGTAAACCAGTTTATGCGCCGCACACAGCGGTTTCCGTTCGCTCCTTCCTTGGCCGGCGTCGATTCTTCGCTGTCCTACCCGCTGGCAACATCGCACCGCTACCTTACAGCGGAGCAGCAGGACGAGTTGGGTATCAGCACCGGCTTGGTGCGGTTGTCGGTAGGAATTGAGCCGGTAGAGGAACTGCTGCAGGACTTAGAGCAGGCGCTAAAATAAATCTGCACAGGGGGCAACGGCAGAGCGGGCAGTAGCTACTGGGAATGTACTACCCGCTCTGTCGTTGTACTGAATCCGCCGTGATTTGTGCGTTTTATACTGCCGAATGAACTTTATGTACTACAAGGCGCGCCTATGTGCCGATCGGAGGGCTTAAAATAGCTCCCGAATGGCTTCTGCTACTCGCCGCAGGTCAGTTTCGGTCATGGCTGAGCCCGAAGGCAGGCACAGGCCCTGGGTAAATAAATGCTCGCACACCTTGCCGCCAAAGCAGGGGGTAGCGGCGAAGAGCGGCTGCAGATGCAAGGGCTTCCAGAGCGGACGGCTCTCGATGTTGTGCGTTTCCAGGTGCTGGCGCAGCTGCTCCGGCGTGACTGTGGTTTCGGTGGGGTTGAGCAGGATAGTGGTCAGCCACCGATTGGAGCGGACTCCAGTGGGTTCCGTCGGGCCGAAGCTTAAGCCCGGGACACCGGCTAGGTGCTTCTGATACCACGCGAAAATCTCGCGACGCTTCTTTACCCGATCCTCCAGCAGTTCCATCTGTCCCCGACCAATCCCGGCCAGCAGGTTGCTCAGGCGGTAATTGTAGCCCAGCTCCGAGTGCTGATAGTATGGGGCATCGTCCTTGGCCTGGGTGGCCCAGAAGCGGGCTTTGCGGGCCCATTCAGGGTCATTCGTAACCAAGGCACCACCGCCGCTGGTCGTCAGGATTTTGTTGCCGTTGAAGGAGAAAACACCGACGTCGCCGAAGGTACCGAGCGGCTGACCCTTGTACCGGGCGCCCAGGGCCTCAGCGGCATCCTCCAGAATGGGCACCCCGAACTCGGCCGCTACGTCCCGGATTTCGCGCAGCTTGGCGGGCATACCGTAGAGGTGTACCAGAATCAGGGCTTTGGGCCGCCGGCCCTGGTGCTGCCGCTCCGCCAAGGCCTCACGCAGCCGCTCGGGGCACAGATTCCAGGTTTCGTCCTCGCTGTCAATAAAAATAGGGGTAGCGCCCAAGTACACAATGGGGTTGGCCGTAGCCACAAAGGTGAACGAGGGGCAGAGTACTTCGTCGCCGGGGCCCACACCTAGCAGCCGCAGACCCAGATGGATGGCGGCCGTGCCAGACGTAAGGGCTACGCAGTGCCGGGCACCGGTAAACTCGCAGATGTCGCGCTCAAAACCGTCCAGGTTTGGGCCGGCCGGCGCTACCCAGTTGTCCTCAATGGCTTTGTGCAGGTAGTTAAGCTCGTGGCGGCCGAGGTGAGGAGGGGAAAGATACAGTCGGTCGTAGTCCTGGCTGCGCATGGAGGAAGCAGAGATGAAAGCGAAAACGGGTGGAGGCTAAAGCGACCAACTGGCAGGTAGCGGCAGGAAAGAAGGGAAAAATTTGCGGGACATGGGCTTATTGCCCATTTCTGATTTTGAGCACCTGCGCCGGTACCCCTACGGCCGTGGAGTGCGCAGGCAGCGAGCGGACCGCCACAGCCCCGGCCCCGAGAATGGCGCCGGTACCCACCCGCACCTGGTTGATAACCGTGGCATTCGTGCCCAGGTACACGCCGGCTTCGAGGTGGGCCTCGCCACCCACATTGGCATGGGGCATCAGGGAGCAGAAGTCTTCCAGCACGGCATCGTGCCCGATGGTGCAGCCCAGGTTCAGCAGAACATGTCGGCCCAGGGTAATATCGCAGGTAAGAATGCAGCCCTGACAGATAATGCTGCCCTCGCCAACCTGCACTTGCTGGTAGGCTGCCAGGGCTACTCCCGGGTGCACCAGAGAGGCAAACGTGAGGTGCGGGGCCGTCAGGCGCTCCACAATAGCGGTCCGGCTGTGGCTGTTGCCCACGGCTACTACTACGTGCCGGGGCTCAGGCTGCGCCCTGAGGTCTTCAGTGGTGCCCAGGTAGGGTAGGCCCTGGAGGGTAGGCGTTGCGGGGGAGCGGTCATCGTAGAAGCCGGCTATTTCCCAGGTGGGTGAGGCCTCGTTGATTTGACGGGCCAGCATCAGCACCTCGCGGCCCAGCCCCCCGGCGCCCACAATAACCAGGATAGGAAGCGGCGCAAGAGCCGGATTGGGGAGGGCGGGGGCGTAACTCATGCAAGGGGTGGCAGTTGATCGGAAGAGGCGGAGGGCGTACCAGTAAAAGCAGTGGTGGTGGCCTGGCCGGGGGCGGAAATATCGTGAGAGCCCAGCACCCGCCCAACAGTTAGCGCCAGAATGCGCAGATCCAGCCCAAACGACAGATGATCCACGTACCACACATCCAGCGCAAACTTCTGCTCCCAGCTGATGGCGTTGCGGCCATTTACCTGGGCCCAGCCGGTGATGCCGGGCCGCACCTCATGGCGACGGGCCTGCTCCGGTGAGTACAGCGGCAGGTATTGCTCCAGCAGCGGCCGAGGGCCCACCAGACTGAGGTCGCCGCGCAGCACGTTCCAGAGCTGGGGCAGCTCGTCGAGGGAGGTGGCCCGGATCCAGCGGCCCAGGGGGGGTAGGCGGTCGGCATCGGGCAAGAGGTGGCCGTGGGCGTCGCGCCGGGAGGTCATGGTTTGAAGCTTGTAGAACGTGAACAGCCGCCCGTGCAAACCCGGCCGCCGCTGCCGAAACAGCCAGGCCCCGCGGTTCTGAAGGCTTAAGGCCAGCGCCAGGGGTAGGAGCAGGGGCACGGCCAGCAGCAGCGCCGGAGCCGCCAGCGCAACATCCAGCAGCCGCTTTCCGCGACGGACGTACCAGGAGGAAGATGCGGGGGCGCTCATGGCCCCAAAAATAGGCGGAAATACCCGGCCGGTTTGACTTCGGCGGCCGGCGGCTTAGCTTGCGCTTCATTCCGCGCAACGTATGCTTGTTTTCCCCAACGCCAAGCTCAACCTCGGGCTCTACATCACGGGCCAGCGCCCCGACGGCTTCCGCAACCTCGAATCGGTGTTTTTGCCGCTGCCCTGGACCGACGCGCTGGAGGTGCTGCCTGCCACCGAGACAACGCTAAGCCTCACCGGTATCCCGATTCCGGGCGAGCCGACTACCAACCTCTGTCTGCGGGCCTACGAGCTGCTGAAGGCCGATTTCAACCTGCCGCCGGTGCAGCTGCACCTGCACAAAGTAGTGCCCATCGGGGCCGGGTTGGGCGGGGGCTCCGGCGACGCAGCTTTTGCCTTGCGGGCTCTCAACGACTTGTTTGGCCTGGGCCTACCCCCCGAAACGCTCGAAACCTATGCCCGCCGCCTGGGCTCCGACTGTGCCTTCTTCATTCGGAACAAGCCGGTTTTTGCCTACGAGAAGGGCGACGTGTTCGAAGACATCCCCCTCAACCTAACGGGCACCGCCTGCAAAGTCATCTACCCGGGCCTGCACATCAGCACGGCCGAGGCCTATTCGTGCGTCAGCCCCCGTGCTCCGCGCCACGACTTACGCGCGGCCCTGGCCCGGCCCCTGGAAACATGGCGTGATACTGTCAGCAACGACTTTGAGGACGCGCTGACGCCTTACTACCCGGTGCTCGGCGAAATTAAGGAGCAGCTCTACGCCGCCGGCGCCACGTACGCCAGTCTGTCGGGCTCCGGCTCGGCGGTATACGGGTTGTTTCCGGGTCTGGAGCAGCCCCCAGCGCTGGAGCTTCCGGCGGCGTACCAAGTCTGGAACGGACGGCTGTGACGTGTCATGGCGAGGACGCAGGACGACGCCATCTTTCCTCTCCTCCGTGACCAGCCTGATAAACAGACAAGCCCTTGACGCTGGCACAGTCGTTAAGGGCTTGTCACATTGCAGGGGGGGGGTAGCACGCGGGTCAGGACGGATGGCTTCGCGCTGCTTGCCATGACAATAATTCACCTCTTACCCTACCAGCACATCAGCCGCTTCTTTTTTGCGGATGCGGCGGCGGTTCCATTGGTCGATAACGGGGTGAATGAGCACGCTGAGCAGAATCAGGACCGTGCCCATGTAAAACTTCGTGGACAGCTTCTCCTGCCCGAAGCCGGGGATATGAAACGTGTACATCAGCACCGCCAAGATGATGCCGTACACCGGCTCCAGGTTGATGGTGAGGTTGACCACGAAGGCCGAAATGCGCTTCATCAGCTCCACCGAGGTAGAGAAGGCGTACACCGTGCATACGCCGGCCAGCACCAGCAGCCACAGCCAATCGAAACCGGACAGCGCCAGCTGCACGCCCCGGCCCTCGGTGAAATAGCGGCCGTAAATGGGCAGAAACAGCGCGATGCTCAGGCAGGCACCGGCCATTTCGTACAGCGTCAGGCGCAGGGGCGGGTGGCGCTGCACCAGTTTGGAGTTGAACACACTGAACAAGGCCGAAAGCCCGGCCGATACCACGGCCACCAGCAAGCCCGGCAGCTGGTCCAGCTCGGCCTGCGACACCAGGTAAAGCCCTACCATCGTCAGCAGGCCCAATCCTACCTCGTAGGGCCGCACCCGCCGCCACAGCAGTAAGGGCTCCAGCAGGGAGGTCCAGAGGGCCAGGGTAGCCATGCCGGCCAGGCTCACACTCACCGAGGAAAGTCGGGCCGACAGAAAAAAGGTAATCCAGTGAGTCGCCACCAGGGCCCCAATGCCCAGCAGGCGCAGCGCCTCGCCGGCCGGAATCTGCCAGGGCTGCCGCCGCACCAGCAGCAGCCCGGCCAGGCCCGTGGCCGCCAGCAGCGTCCGCCAGAACACCAGTTCTACCGGCGGCAACGAAATCAGCTTGCCCAGAATGGCCGTGAAGCCCCAGAGCAACACAATAAAATGCAGGCGAAGGTAGTCTTTGAGCAAGGGTAGGAGGGTAGGAGGGTGTGGGGGTAGGAAGGGGTAAGGTTGGGGGTAGGAGGGAGTGGGGCAGGGAGGTAGAGAGGTCGTCTTCCTGAGCTTGCGAAGGACCTTCTCCCTGTAGCACGATAATCGTAACAATGACTCGTTCCGGCGTGATAAGGTCCTTCGCTCCGCTCAGGATGACAGGTCTTTTAACACTTCATGCCTTCCCCTTACCCGGTTTAGCGTGGTACCACGCGGTAGAGGAACAGGCCAATAATAGTGAAGACAATGCTGGGCACCCAGGCGGCCAGCAGGGGCGAGAGGGTGCCTACGGCCGCCAGGTTGCGGCTCAGAATCACGAAGATGATGAACACGAAGGCCAGCACAAAGCCCAGGGCAATCTGGCCGCCTACCCCGGCCCGGCTCTTGCGCGCGCTCATAATTACCCCAATCACCGTCAGGATAAACATGGCGTAGGGGTAGGCAAACCGCTCGTACTTTTCGCTCAGGTACACCTGCGTATCGTCGGCGCCGCGGGCTATTTTCTGGTTGATGTAGCGGTTGAGCTCCGGCAGGGTCAGGGTTTCGGCCAAGCGGTAGGTGCTGGCGAAGTCCTTGGGGTAGAGGTTCAGGGTCGTGTCGCGGGCGGGCAGGCTCAGCAGGGTTTCCTTTTCGCCATTGAAAGTGCGCACCACCTGGGGCGTAAGGCGCCAGGCCCGCTTGGTGGAGTCCCAGGTAATGGCCTCGGCCGTCATGCGGCGCTTGAGCAGCTGCCCGTCAATGGTTTCCAGCGCAAACTTGTAGCCCACGTTGTTCACGTTGTCGTAGCTTTCCATGAAAGCGTAGCTCTGCGGCCCGATTTTGATGTGCACGTTGCGCGCATCAAAGCGGTAGGGGTTCTTGATGTAGGCCTTCTCGAACTGTACCCGCGTTTTGTTGGCAATCGGGATGAGCCAGCCCGTCATGGCCATGGTGAGGGCCCCCAGAATGGCACTGCCCATGATGTAGGGCAGCAAAAACCGCTTAAAGCTGATGCCCGAAGCCAGCATAGCTACCACCTCGGTACGCGAGGCCAGCTGGGCCGTCACGAACACCACCGCAATAAATACCGTGATGGGGGAGAGCAGGTTGGCGAAGTACGGAAACAGGTTCACGTAGTACTCCGAGACAATTTGCCAGGCGCCCAGGTCGTGCTTGAGAAAGTCGTCGTTCTTTTCCGTGAAATCAATCACGCATATAACCGACACGAGCAGCACTACCGTGAAGAAAAACGCGGTGAGAAACTTCTGGAGAATGTATTTGTCGAGGAGCTTCATTCAGTTGTCAGTTACCGGTTGCCGGTTGTCAGTGGCGCCCACTTGCGCAGCGGGATACCAGCGTCGTAGTGGAAATAGCATAACGTGTTCCGCAGCAAAAACTGGCAACCGACACCTGACAACCGGCAACTCATTACAAACGTGTCATCACCTGCTTTACCATCTTCTCTTTCCACTCCCGGAAAGTGCCGGCCAGAATCTGCTGGCGGGCCTGCTTCACCAGCCACAGGTAGAAGGTCAGGTTGTGGATGGAGGCAATCTGCGGGCCCAGCATTTCCTTGCTGTGGAAGAGGTGGCGCACGTAGGAGCGGGAGTAAAACGTGCTGACGTAGCCGCCCAGCTCCTCGTCAATAGGTGCGAAGTCGTCGGCCCACTTCTTGTTGGCAATGTTCATAATGCCCTGGGTAGTAAACAGCATGCCGTTGCGGGCGTTGCGGGTGGGCATCACGCAGTCGAACATATCTACGCCCAGGGCAATGTTTTCCAGGATGTTGGCCGGCGTGCCGACCCCCATGAGGTAACGCGGCTTGTCCTTAGGCAGAATGTCGCAGACCAGCTCGGTCATTTCGTACATCAGCTCGGCCGGCTCGCCCACGCTCAGGCCGCCAATGGCGTTGCCTTCGCGGCCCTGCTCGGCAATAAACTCCGCCGATTTTACCCGCAAATCCTTGAAGGTACTACCCTGCACAATCGGGAAAAGCGTCTGGGAGTAGCCGTAGTGACCCTCGGTGCTGTCGAAGCGCTGAATGCAGCGCTTGAGCCAGCGGTGGGTCATGTCGAGCGAGCGGGCGGCGTAGCTGTACTCGCAGGGCCAGGGCGTGCACTCGTCAAAGGCCATGATGATGTCGGCCCCGATGGTGCGCTGAATGTCCATGACGCCCTCGGGCGAGAACAGGTGCTGCGAGCCATCAATGTGGGAGCGAAACTTCACACCCTCTTCCTTGATTTTGCGCGTACCCGACAACGAGTACACCTGGTATCCGCCCGAGTCGGTGAGGATGGGCCGGTCCCAGCCGTTGAACTGGTGCAGGCCACCGGCTTTGCTGAGCACTTCCAGCCCGGGGCGCAGGTAGAGGTGGTAGGTATTGCCAAGGATAATCTGGGCCTGAATGTCGTCTTTCAGGTCGCGCTGCTGCACGGCTTTCACGGTGCCGGCCGTGCCCACGGGCATGAAAATGGGCGTTTCAATCGGGCCGTGGTCGGTGTGAACTACGCCGGCGCGGGCTTTGGTACGCGGGTCGTTGGCTACGAGGTCGAAGGTCATCTAGAGAAGTCAGTTGCCAGTTGCGGGTTGCCGGTTGCCAGTGGGCCAGTATTTCTTTTCAGATAGAACGAACTGGCAACCGGCAACCCACAACTGGCAACTGATACACCTGCAAAGGTACTCGCCCTACCCCGAATGCCTACTTTTGCACTCCGAATCATCTGTTCTGCCTTGCCTTTCCATCTGTCCCCGGCCCTGTGGCTGCTGCTGGCCTGCGTGCTGGTGCAGCTTTTCTACGCCGCCTACTACTTTCTGCCCTTCGCCCGCCGCCCCTCCGAGGCCGCCGACGGACCCGATACCGAGCCGGTATCTATTCTCGTGTGCGCCCGCAACGAGCTGGAAAACCTGCGCCGGTTGCTACCCCTGCTGCTGCAGCAAGACTACCCCGCCGGCTTCGAGCTGATTATCATCGATGACCGCTCCACCGACGATACCTACCTGTATGTGCAGCAGCTCACCCAGTACTACCCCCACGTGCGGCTGGTAACCATCACGAGCACGCCTGATGGGCTGTCACCTAAAAAATACGCCCTGACACTGGGCATCAAAACGGCCCGGCACGAGCGGCTGCTGTTCACCGATGCCGACTGTATTCCGGCCACCAATCAGTGGCTCAGGTACATGCAGCGGGGCTTCCATAAGCCGGCCGATGTGGTGCTGGGTTATTCGGCGTACGCGGCGGAAAGCGGCTTTCTAAATAAGCTGATTCGTTTTGAAACCTTCCTGACGGGAGCACAGTATTTGTCGTTCGCGTGGCGCGGCTACCCTTACATGGGAGTGGGGCGCAACCTTGGGTACACCCGGCAGGTCTTTCAGCTAACCAAAGGTTTCGCCTCGCACATCCGCAGCCTTTCCGGCGACGACGACCTGCTGGTGCAGGATGCCGTGGCCCGGGGCGCCCGGGTAGCGGTAGTAGCCGATGCCGGGGCCCATACCCTGAGCGAGCCAGCCCAGACGTGGGGCCAGTGGTGGCGCCAGAAGCGGCGGCACCTCTCCGCAGGCAGTCGGTATCGATGGTCTGATCGTCTTCGGATTGGAACATTTATTGGCGTAAATTTGCTATTCTACGGCACGACAATCGGTCTGCTGTTTTCCCGCCCCGATTGGGTACCTTTGGCTGCGGTGTGGCTCGTGCGCACCCTGGCCATGACGGCCGTGTACCACCAGCTCGGCCGTCGGCTCGAGGACCGGCTACCCCCCGCGTGGCTGCCAGTCCTCGACGCCGTGTATTTTTTTTATTATCTCGCTCTGGGAATGTCACTGTTCCTCTACCGCACCCTCCGATGGAAGTAAACAATCAGGAAAAACAGTTCTCTGCCAAAGCCAAGCACGACTTCAAGCTGATTCGGGCCGCCGTTGAGCAGAGCGACGAAAAAGCCTACGCCGAGCTGATGCAGATCTACAAGAAGCCGGTGTACCACGTAGTGCTGAAGATGGTGCGCAACCCCGACGACGCCGAGGACCTAACCATCGAAGCCTTCGCCAAGGCCTTCAAAAACCTGCACAAGTTCAACCCGGAGTTTGCCTTCAGCACGTGGCTGTTCCGCATTGCCACCAACAACTGCATCGACTTTATTCGCAAGAATAAAATCAAGACGATGTCCATTGACTCGGCCATCAAGATTGACAATGGCGACGAAATCACCATCGACTTCCGCGACCAGAACCTGAACCCGCAGGAGTCGGCCATCAAAAACCAGAAAATCGAAATCATGCAGCACGTGGTATCCCGGCTGCCCGATAAATACCAGCGCCTCGTGACTTTGCGCTACTTTGATGAGCTGAGCTACGAGGAAATTGCCCAGGAGCTGAAAGCCCCCCTCGGCACCGTGAAAGCCCAGCTGCACCGCGCCCGTGAGTTGCTCTATGACATGGTGAAGAACAAAAAGGAAATCATCTAAGCACAAAAAAGCCCCGGCGCAGGTCGGGGCTTTTTTGTGCTTGTCATTTCTTATCTGTCATCCTGAGCCTGCGAAGGACCTTGCCACGTCTGAGTAGATGGTATGGTACGGGGCTGAGCAAACCTGACAAGGTCCTCCGTAGGCTCAGGATGACAGACGTTTTTACCTTTGCGCCACCATGAGCATCATCAACCACTATTTCCCACACCTCACCAACCAGCAGCGTCAACAGTTTCAACAGCTCGAAAGCGAATTTCGGGGCTGGAATGAGCGCCTGAATCTGGTAGCCCGCACCGATGTGGATAACCTCGCCGAGCGCCACTTCCTGCACTCCCTGGGTATTGCCAAGGTGGTAGAGTTTGCGCCCGGCTCCTCGGTGCTGGATGTGGGCACGGGTGGTGGTTTGCCGGGTCTGCCGCTGGCCATTCTGTTCCCGGAAGTGAAGTTTCACCTCGTGGATAGCATCGGTAAGAAAATCAGGGCGGTGCAGGACATGGCTCACGCCCTGCAGCTTCCCAACGTCACGGCCGAACAGACCCGCGCCGAGCAGCTACGCCCGCACTACGACTACGTGGTGAGTCGCGCCGTAGCCAGCCTGGCCACCTTCTACACCTGGATTGAGCACCGCTACAAGCCCGCTGCCACAGCCGCCCCCGGCAGTGGCCTCTACTACCTCAAAGGCGGCGACCTGACCGAAGAAATCGAGGAGTCAGGCCTGACGGCCAACGTAGTGGACCTGAATGATTTCTACGCCGAGGAGTTCTTCGACACCAAAAAAGTGGTAGTCGTGCTTAACGCTTAGGTTTGGTGCCTGATGAGGGGGTAGGGTACTCTGCCTCCAACGTATGTGCTACACTCTCTACACTGCTAAACCCTTGCCTCTTTGTCAGAAGCAAGGGTTTGGCGGTTTAGAGGGGGTAGGGAAAATTCTGGGTTATGCCTCACGCGGGCACCTCGGCGGTCAGAAACTCTACGGCGCGCCGCTCGGAATAATACTGACCGTCGGGGCTGCCTTCGCCGAAGCCGACGTGGCCGCCATCGGAAGGCGTTTCCAGGTACACATAGGGGCTGCGGGCGGCTACCTCGCGCGGAAAGCAGGAGGGAGGCAGGAACGGGTCGTTCTGGGCGTTTACCAGCAGGGTCGGCACCTGAATGTTGCCAAGGTAGCGGCCCGAGCTGGCGTGCTCATAGTACTCATCAGCCGACTTGAAGCCGTGCATAGGCGCCGTAAACCGGTTATCAAACTGCGGAAAATCCTGCAGCAAGTCAATGTCAGTTAAATCAACCTGACCGGGTAGCAATTCAGCTTTCGCCCGCATCTTGGCCCGAAGGGTTTTCATAAAGCGGTTGAGGTAGATGCGGTTTTCCAGCCGGGCAATGTGGTGGGAACTGGCCTTCAAATCGGTGGGCACCGAGAAAACTGCGGCGCGCTGCACTTCCTGGGGAACCCGCGCCGGATTTTCGCCCAGGTACTTCAGTGTGACGTTGCCGCCGGCTGAAAAGCCTGTGAGGTACACCCGACGGTAGCGGCCGGTGCCCAGGGCGTAGCGCACTACAAAATCCAGGTCGTCGGTGTCGCCGAGGTGGTAGGAGCGGAGCAGGCGGTTCATTTCGCCGCTGCAGCTGCGGTAGTTCCAGGCCAGGGCGTCCAGGCCGGCTTGGTTAAGCGCCCGCACCATGCCGCGCACGTAGGGCCGGCTGGCGTCGCCTTCCAGGCCATGCGACACAATACCGAGCCGGTCCGTGGGCGCGGGCCCAGGCCGGCACGACCAGTCCAGGTCCAGAAAGTCGCCGTCCGGGGTTTCTACCCGCTCGCGCTGGTAGCGTACTTCCGGCACCGTACGCCACAGGCTGGGCACAATGGTTTGCAAGTGGCCATTGAAGAGGTAAAACGGGGGCTGGTAAGGGGAGTGCGCAATAAGAGGCATGGCAGTAATCGGAAAGTCAGAGGCCTGAGCCAGTACAGAAAGATACGCAGGAAACCGTATGCATGCATACAACTACTAGCCGGGCCAAATCAGTTGCACCAGGTTTTTCCTAGCTCAACAGCAAATTGGATAAGAAGATAAAATAGTTCGTCTGGTGACGCTGAATAGCCCTAATGCTTTATCAATACTCATAAAATATGTACTTATTCTGAGAAATGCCGTAGAAGGTAGCTCTGAACTTAATTCCTACTCTAATGAAAACAACGAACCTGATTCCCCAGCTTTTCATGGTTGGTGCCCTTGCCTTTAGCACCGCATGTAGCAGCACCAATACCGGCACCAGCACCGGCACTACTTCCGGCAGCGGCTCTATGGATTCCAGCATGGGAACCGACATGAGCACCACGCCGGGCAGCGCTGCCAGCGCCGGCTCGGTAGGCACCAGCGGCACGGCGGCCATCAGCGGCTCGGGCGGGGCCAACAGCACGACTGCCACCGGCGGCGCAACGGATATGAACGCCTTTATGGCTTCTTTCGCCACCATGCAAGACCCCGTCTTCCTGATGACGGCCGCCAGCAGCAACCTGCTTGAAATTCAGATGGGCCAGTTGGCTACCCAGAAATCGACCAACGCGGATGTCAAGCGCTTCGGGCAGATGATGGTGGACCACCACACCAAAGCCACTCAGGAACTCAAAACGGTAGCTACCCCGCTGGGCGTTACCCTGCCCCAAACCATGATGCCCGTGCACCAAGCCATGGCCGACAAGCTGATGAATAAGTCCGGGAAGGCCTTTGACGAGGACTACATGGACGCCATGGAAACAGCCCATAAGATGGACATTGCCATGTTTGAGGTGAAGAGCAACGCGGCCGAAACGCCCACGGTGAAAGCCTTCGCCACCAAAACGCTGCCCATGCTGCGCTCCCACGAGAAAATGGCCAACGAAATCGAGAAGAAAGTTGACTAGCCTACATGGGCTGCTAATCCTACCTCGCATACCGGCACGGATGCCGAGGGTAAAAAACGGGGCGCGCTGGCTTAGCCGGCGCGCCCCGTTTGCTTTAACTTATTGAGGCACTGACCATCGGCCGGAGCCCTTGCTCTTTACTAATCCCTTAAGGGTAGGATTTGCTATTTCAAATCAAAGCTTTACCTTTGCACTCCCCAATTGAACTGAATTCGAGCAGAAGACCATTTTCATACCCCATGGCAAATCATAAGTCGGCCCTCAAGCGCATCCGTTCCAACGAAGCTAAGCGCGTGCTGAACCGTTACCAGGCTAAATCTACCCGCACGGCTATCAAGAAGCTGCGTGGCACCACCGACGCTACCGCGGCTCAGGAGCTGCTGAAGAAAGTTTCGTCGATGCTGGACCGTCTGGCTAAGAAGAACATCATTCACAAGAACAAAGCCGCTAACAATAAGTCGAAGCTGGCTAAGTTCGTGAAGTCGCTGGCTGCCTAAGCAGTAAACCGGCGCTCTGCTCTATATACGTAAGGCCCTGTGCTTGCGCACAGGGCCTTACTGCGTTCAGCCCCTGGCTGGGCTAGGCCGATAGGGAAGGAAACAACTCCTGGGGCCTCCCGAAGAGCCGAACCGACGTGAGCAAGCGCAGGTCCTACCCCCGGTACTTCTCTGAACCCTCATAGAAAGGCTGCTGCTCACGCATAACAAATGAAAAGCTGAGTGCCGGCCGGGAAAGACGGTTCTGGGCCGGGAGCCCCGCCCACAAAAAAGCCCGCGCCACAGAAGTAGCGCGGGCTTTTCAGGTAGAGGTAAGCTGCTTATGCGACGCTTACTTTTACCATGTTGGTTTTGCCTTTTTCATTGATGGGCATGGAGGCCGTGTTGATGAACACGTCGCCTTTCTGCAAGTGGCCGGTGGTAGTCAGGGCGTACTTGATGTCCGATACGGTGCTGTCGGTGCTTACCATGCGGTCGTAGTAGAAGCCGCGCACCCCCCAAATCAGGCTCAGGGTAGTAAGCAAGGGGCGGTTATCGGTGAAGATAAAGATGTTGGCTTTGGGCCGGTACTTGGCAATCTGGAAGGCCGTGTAGCCGCGGTGGGTCATGCCGGTAATGGCTTTGGCCCCGGTGTTTTTGGCCAGGTGGCAGGCCGCCGAAAGTACGCTATCCACCATGAAGGTCGGTGAGTCGGGCGTGATAGGGTACCAGTGGTGGTAGAGGCTGGGCATGCGGCTCTCTACACTGGTAATGGTGCCCACCATGGAGCGGATTACCTCGGCGGGGTAGGCGCCCACAGCCGTTTCAGCGGACAGCATCACGGCATCGGCCCCATCGATAACGGCGTTGGCTACGTCGCTGGTTTCGGCACGGGTAGGGCGGGGGGCCGTAATCATGCTTTCCATCATCTGGGTGGCCACAATTACCGGTTTGCCGGCCTTGTTGCACTTCTCCACGATGAGCTTCTGGGCCATCGGCACTTCCTCCATCTTCACCTCCACGCCCAGGTCGCCGCGGGCTACCATTACGGCATCGGTGAGGGCAATGATTTCGTCGAGGTTGCGCAGGCCTTCGGGCGTTTCGATTTTGGCGATGACGCGGGCCGTTTTGCCGCTTTCCGCAATCAAGTTTTTGATGAAGCGGATGTCCTCGGCCCGGCGGGCAAAGGAAAGGGCAATCCAGTCCACCTCATTTTCCAGCCCAAATTTCAGGTCCTCAATGTCCTTCTCCGTCATCGACGGGGCCGAAACCTCCGAGTCGGGCAGGTTGATGCCTTTACGCGGCTTCACGAGGCCCCCGTAGATAACCTCAACATCTACTTCCTTGTCGCGGTCAGTAGCCAGTACGCGCAGCTCAATCTTGCCGTCGTCGATGAGAATCATGTCACCGGCTTTCACGTCGCGCGCCAGGCCCAGGTAAATCGTGCTCAGGCGGGTAGCCGTGCTGATTTCCTTTTCGCCGCACACCAGCTTGATTTTGTCGCCGGGCTTAATTTCTACTCCGCCGCCTTCTACTTCTCCCAGCCGGATTTTGGGGCCCTGCAGATCCTGCAGCAGGCCCACGTTCATGCGCATATCCTTGTTGAGGCGGCGTACGGTATTCACCACGGCCAGGTGGTCTTCGTGGCTGCCGTGCGAGAAGTTCAGGCGGAACACGTCCACGCCTTCCCGCATCAGCATACCAAGTTTCTCATACGTGTTGGAGGCCGGGCCAACGGTGGCAATTATCTTGGTTTTATTAAAGTGCGGTCGAGATTCCATGATGCAGTATTAGGTTCAAAGGTTCGTGAATGCAGAGTGGAGGCCGGGGTGGGCCAGGCAGCGCAAAGGACTTTAGTAGGCGGCAGTGGCTCAAGGAAAAAGCCTTTACCGCGTACTAAAGTCCTTCGGGTTGCTCAAGAGCTAAGCTGGTATATGAAATTCAAAAAAGCAGATTTTCTTTGAATTTAAGGTCATTGGGGTTGAATTGGCTTACCAGTTGCACCTCGGGCAGGGCCGTCAGGTGGGCCAGCAGTTCCTCGGCAGCCAGCGCCCCCGAGCCATTGCTGACCTGCAGCAGGTAGTCGTACTCCTTGATATCGGGAGCGAGGTAGGGTTTCTTCAGGGCCGAGGCATCCACGGAGCGGTTGCGCAGCAGGCGCAGGGTGTAGTGCTCCGTAGCATACAGGTAGTTGCTGATGACCAGGCGGCCCTTGTTGAACAGATCATAAATCAGGTCCTGCTGCTTTACCAGGCGCAGCTTCAGCGTCCGGTTAAGAATCCAGGCCAACGTATGCTCGCGGGTAGAGGAAACCAGCCCGAACAGGTCGAACTCACAGTCATAGTCCACATCGAGCGTGAGGGTTTTCATGAGCGGCGGCAAAGGAAAGGAAACGCAAAAATAGGCACCGCAGTACCCACGCGGAACCCCCCGGGCCATAATCTTATACCGGGAAGAAACGGGGGGCGAAGTTTGACAATGTTAGCGAAGATGGTGTTATTTGTGCCGAGTTTTCCTTAAACCCCCACGGAAATGTCTGAAATTGCAGAAAAAGTAAAGGCCATCATCATTGATAAACTTGGCGTAGAAGCTTCGGAAGTTACTCCGGAGGCTAGCTTCACGAACGATCTGGGCGCTGACTCGCTGGATACTGTTGAGCTCATCATGGAGTTCGAAAAAGAATTCAACGTGTCGATTCCGGACGATCAAGCCGAGAATATCGGTACCGTGGGTCAGGCTATCAGCTACCTCGAAGAGCACGCTAAATAGTAATAGGTACGTGGTCGTAAGTAGTTGGACTGGGCTAGGCCTTATGTAGGCATACGTACTACCAGCTACTCA
The DNA here is from genome assembly GCF_006352025.1 of Hymenobacter sp. DG01. NCBI lineage: Bacteria > Pseudomonadati > Bacteroidota > Cytophagia > Cytophagales > Hymenobacteraceae > Hymenobacter > Hymenobacter sp. DG01. The sequence goes on along the minus strand of NZ_CP040936.1, from coordinate 2,710,517 downwards.
CTTCCTGCCACCTGCAAGTGCTTACCGGCCGGCCTGCCGCCGGCCGTTTTGCTTTTCTACTGATTCCTTTCTTTCGCTTCTCTGAGCCAGCCTATGTCTCTTCGGAGAGTTGTCGTGACCGGCCTGGGTGCCATTACCCCGCTAGGTAACACTGCCCCCGCCTATTGGGAGGGCCTGCAAGCCGGTGTGAGTGGGGCCGCCCCCATCACCCGATTCGATGCCAGCAAGTTCAAGACCCGCTTCGCCTGCGAAGTGAAGAACTACAATCCGGATAACTACTTTCCCACCAAGGAAGGCCGGAAAATGGACATCTTCACCCAGTTTGCCCTGATTGCCGCCGACGAGGCCATCAAGGATGCCAAGCTGGACGAGGAAGGCGTTGACAAAGACCGGGTAGGCGTTATCTGGGGCTCCGGTATCGGGGGGCTCACCTCCCTGCAGGCCGAGTGTATCAACTTCGCCAACGGCGACGGTACGCCCCGTTTCAACCCCTTCTTTATCCCGAAGATGATTGCCGACAGTGCCTCGGGCAACATCTCCATCCGCCACAAGTTTCGCGGGCCCAATTTCGTTACTACGTCGGCCTGCGCCTCATCTTCTGACTCCATCATCTCGGCTTTCAACTACATCCGCCTGAACATGGCCGATGTAGTGGTAACGGGCGGCTCGGAGGCGGCTATCACCGAATCGGGGGTAGGCGGCTTCAATGCCCTGAAGGCTATGAGCGAGCGGAACGACGCGCCGGAGCAGGCCTCACGCCCCTACGACAAGGAACGCGACGGTTTTGTGCTGGGTGAAGGTGCCGCTTCGCTGGTGCTGGAAGAGTACGAGCACGCCAAAGCCCGCGGCGCCAAAATTTACGCCGAGTTGATTGGCGGCGGTATGTCGGCGGATGCCTACCACATTACGGCTCCGGACCCTGAGGGTAACGGCGTGGTGCTGGTAATGCAAAATGCCCTGCGCGACGCTGGTATTTCGCCCGCCGAGGTGGACTACATCAATACCCACGGCACCAGCACTCCGCTGGGCGACGGGGCCGAGGTGAAGGCCATTCAGAAGGTGTTTGGCGAGCACGCTTACAACCTGAACATCAGCTCTACCAAGAGCATGACGGGCCACCTGCTGGGCGGGGCCGGCGCTATTGAAGCGGTGGCCTGCATTCTGGCCATGCAGCACAACGTGGTGCCCCCCACCATCAACCACTTCACCGACGACCCGGAGCTGGACCCCAAGCTGAACTTCACGTTCAATCAGGCCCAGACCCGCGAGGTAAACGTGGCTATGAGTAACACCTTCGGATTTGGCGGCCACAATACGTCCGTCATCTTCCGTAAACTCCGCGACTAATGCCCAGGCCCGGTCAGCCCCTGCCGCTGTTTGGCTTTTTCCGCCGACTGCTGGGTCGTGACCGGGCCTTTCGGCAGGCCATTGCCACGCTCACGGGCCACACCCCCGATAACGTGCGGCTTTACCAGCTGGCCTTCACGCACTCCTCGGTAGTGCGCCAGCAGGGCGAGCAGGCCCGTCACCAAAGCAATGAGCGGCTGGAGTTTCTGGGAGACGCCGTGCTGGGCACGGTGGTGGCCGAGTATCTGTTCCGCAAGTTCCCGTATGAGCAGGAAGGCTTCCTGACCGAGATGCGCAGCCGCATTGTAAACCGGGAAAGCCTCAACGGCATCGCCCTTAAAATTGGGCTGGATAAGCTGGTGCAACTGGATGCCGGCCAGGGCCGCGCGGCTCGTTCGCGCTCCGTGAACGGCAATGCCCTGGAGGCCCTGGTGGGAGCTGTGTACCTCGACCAAGGCTACAAAACCGCCCGCAAGTTTGTGCTTGGCCGCCTGATCAAGCCCTACGTGGACGTGAAGGCCATGACCCAGACGACCACCAACTTCAAAAGCAAGCTTATTGAGTGGGCCCAGCGCAGCGGCAAAAATCTGCGCTACGACCTCACCGGCGAAGCTCGGCCCGGCGGCGTGATGGAGTTTTCCGCTACCGTGCTGCTGGACGAAAACCCTGTGGCTACCGGCATGGGGCTTTCTAAAAAGCAAGCTGAGCAATTGGCTGCTGAACGGGCCTTAGAAGTGCTGGGGGTGTAAGAACACTGTGGCCTCCGAGAAAACATGGCGTCCTCTGCGGGCTGAAATCGTACCCACGATGTAGCCCGCAGAGGACGCCATGTTTTCTGAGGGCAACCTGAACCGGAGAAATGGAGTTGATTTGTGAAACGAACTTCCTTTCTGACCTATGCGAATAGCCGGCGCCGCCCTCAACCAGATACCCATTGACTGGACCCATAACCTGCGGACCATCCGCGAAGCTATTGACCAGGCCAAGGCGGCCGGAGTAGAGCTGCTTTGCCTGCCTGAACTCTGCCTGACCGGCTACGGCTGCGAAGACCTGTTTCTGAGCGACTGGATGCCCGCGGCGGCGCTGGCGCACCTGCAGCAGATCCGGCCCTGGACCGAAGGCATCTGCGTGGCAGTGGGCCTGCCCGTGCGCCTGAATAACAGCACCTACAATACGGCCGCTGTGCTGCGCGACGGGCAGATTCTGGGCTTCGCGGCCAAGCAGTTCATGGCCTACGATGGCGTACACTACGAGCCGCGCTTCTTTACGCCCTGGCCGGCCGGCAAAACCACTACCGTGCAGTGGGAAGGGGAGGAGTGGCCCCTGGGTGATATGATCTTCGAGCACAAGGGCGTGAAGTTCGGGTTTGAAATCTGTGAGGATGCGTGGCGACCTGACGACGTGCGGCCCGCAGCACGGCTCACTGGCCGGGTTGATCTGATTGTGAACCCTTCGGCCAGCCATTTTGCCATGAGCAAGACGGACCTGCGCTACAAGCTGGTGCTGAACGCCTCGCGTAACTTCAACTGCACCTACCTCTACGCCAACCTGCTGGGCAACGAAGCCGGCCGCATCATCTACGACGGCGAAATCCTGGTGGCCCGCAACGGTCATCTGCTGATGCGCAACCAGCTCATGAGCTTCAAGGAAGTAGATATGGAGTGCGTGGACGTGGATTTCACCACTGAGCAGGTGCGCGCCGACGAGATTCAGCCCCTGCCTACCCCCGATGAGTACCGCGAACTAAACCAGGCCCTGAGCCTGGGCCTGTTCGACTACATGCGCAAGGCCCGGAGCCGGGGCTTCGTGCTCAGTCTGTCGGGCGGGGCCGACTCGGTGATGTGCGCCGTGGCCGTGGCGGAGCTGGTGCGGTTGGGTACGGCCGAAATAGGTACGGCTGAGTTCATGCGCCGTGCGGGCTGCTTCACTGCCGAGGAAATTGAGCGCCTGGCCGGTCCGGCCGCGCCTACCTCCGATCAGAGCCTGCAAGGCCCTAAAGATGCCTCCCATACCCAGCCCAGCCAACAGCAAGCCGACATCAACAAAGAGCTGACGCGCCGCCTGCTCACGTGTGCTTACCAGGGTACTGTCAATTCTTCCGACGATACCTTCAACTCGGCCAAAGAGCTGGCCGATTCCATTGGGGCCGTGTTTTACAACTGGACCATTGACGAGGAAGTAACCGGTTACGTGGGCAAGATTGAGCACGCCCTTGGCCGGGAGTTAAGCTGGAAGACCGACGACCTGGCCCTGCAAAACATTCAGGCCCGGGTGCGCGCCCCCAGTATTTGGCTGCTGGCCAACGTGCAGAACTGCCTGCTCATGACGACCTCCAACCGCTCGGAGGCCAGTGTGGGCTACTGCACCATGGATGGCGACACGGCCGGCTCCATCTCGCCCATTGGCGGCGTGGACAAGGCCTTTGTGAAAGAGTGGCTGCGCTGGGCCGAAACCGAGCTGAACTACCCCGCTCTGCGCCACGTGAACAACCTGCAGCCTACGGCCGAGCTGCGCCCCCTGGAGGACAAGCAAACCGACGAGCGGGACCTGATGCCCTACCCCCTGCTTAACCGTATAGAGCGCCTGGCCTTCTACAACCGCCTCAGCCCGCAGCAGGTGCTGGCCACGCTGGCCGAAGAGCAGCCCGATATAGACGCCGAGCAGCTCAAAACCTACGTGAAGCGCTTTTACAGCCTCTGGAGCCGCAACCAGTGGAAGCGTGAGCGGTTCGCCCCGGCCTTCCACCTCGACGACTACAACGTGGACCCGCGCTCCTGGCTGCGCTTCCCCATCCTGAGCGGCGGCTTTACCGAGGAGCTGAGCCAGCTGTAAGCACCGGGCACCGGGCGGAAGCTATAAATTTTCCGGAGCGGAAGCGGAACCTGCGTATTTTGGGGCTACCAAGGGCCGCTCCAATACGTGGGTTCCGTTTTTGTTTATCAAATGATATGTCCGCTCCCTATCAAGTAAGTGAAGCCACAGAAGTAAAAGAGGCTGCCCTGGGCCCCAGCCAACCTAGTAGCCGGCTGGTGTCGCTGGATGTGTTTCGGGGGCTGGCCATTGTGCTGATGCTGCTGGTCAACAACTGCGGCGAGTGGCCCTACTATTACTCCCCTCTGATACACGCCGAGTGGCACGGCTTTCACCTCGCCGACCTGGTATTTCCCTCCTTTGTGGGGATTATGGGCGTTTCGGTGGTGTATGGGCTGGCGGCGGTGCGGCCCGATGGCGCCCGGCACCGCCCGGCCCTGGGCCGCGTGGCCCGGCGCGTAGCGGTGCTGGTAGTGCTGGGTCTGCTGATCGGGCTGATTCCGAACTTTTACTTTACCTCCTTTCGCATTCCGGGGGTATTGCAGCGGCTGGGGCTAGTGTACGGCGTGTGTGCCGTGCTGTACCTGAAAACCACTTGGCGGCAGCAGGTGTGGCTGGCCGTGGGGCTGCTGGTGCTCTACGCCGCGCTGCTGCAGCTAGTGCCCGTGCCGGGGATTGGACCGGCCAACCTGGAGCCCGCCACCAACCTGGGCGCCTGGCTCGACCGGCTGCTGTTCAGTCGGCACCACCTCAACCACGACCAGGAAGGCTGGGACCCGGAGTCGGTGCTGGGTCTGATTCCGTCCGTGGGTACGGGTATTCTGGGGCTGCTGGCGGGCCAGTGGCTGCGCCGCCCTACCCTGGATGGCAGCACGAAAGCCGCGTGGCTGTTTGTGGTGAGTGCTGGGCTGGTGGTGCTGGGCCTGATCTGGAACGGGTGGTTTCCTATCAACAAGCCCCTCTGGACCAGCTCCTACGTGCTGTACGCCGGTGGCCTGGCGGGCTTGGTTCTGGCAGCCCTGTATTTCCTCTGCGACGTGCAGGGCTGGCGGGGAGCCTGGACCTGGCCCCTGGTTGCCTGCGGCAGCAATGCCCTGCTGGTGTTCTTTGTGCCCGAAGCCTTGGACCGCTTCCTGACCCGCTTCCGCTTCCACCATCCCGATGGATCGGTCTTTTACGCCCGCGACTGGCTTTACGCCCACTGGCGGCCCCTGTTCACGGATGCCTACCATGCTTCCCTGGGCTGGGCCGTGGTGTACACGCTGCTGTGGGTCTTGATTCTGTCAGTGCTTTACCGGAGGCGCCTCTTCTTCACGGCTTAATACCTGGCTTTCGGTACCCGGGAGGGGGTAGGCAGTGACCGGACGTGTACCTTTAGTGCCGCAATGAGAACCGGATATCTGAACTACCTGCTGTGGGGGCTGCTGTATGGCCTCCTGATTTTCCTGGCCCTGAACCGGCACTCCAAGGCCCGGCCCTTTACTTACCACAGCGAAATCTGGGCTGATAAGGCCGGGTACTACGTGTACCTGCCGGCGGCCTTTGTTTACGACTTCGATGCCCGCGCCTTCCCCGATTCGCTGGATACGGCCACCGGCAACGGGTTCCGGCTCCAGCGGACCACCGGCAAAGTGGAAACCAAATATTCCTACGGGGTAGCCCTGCTGGAAGCCCCGTTCTGGGCCGTGGCCCACGCCTTTACCGCCGATAAATCAGGTTTCTCCAAAGCCGAGCACAAAGCTATTGATGTGGCTGCGGCTACCTATTTTGTGCTGGGGCTCTGGCTCCTAACGGCCACCCTGCGGCGCTACTTCTCGGGGCTGATAACGGGCCTGAGCGTGACCCTGCTGGTGGTGGGCACCAACCTCTGGTATTATGGCATCCGGGAAACGGGCATGTCGCATGTGTTTTCGTTTTGCGCTTTTGCCTTGCTGCTTTACCTGCTTACCCGGCGTACCGGACCGGCCTGGTATGAGCGGGGGGCGGCGTGGGGTCATGTGGTGGCCATTGCGGCCACCGTGGCCCTTATTTCGGTGCTGCGGCCCCTGAATATGGTATTTGCCCTACCTCTGCTGCTCTGGCCCGTGCGGGAGGGTGTGGCGTGGCCGGCCCAGGTACGCGGACTGCTGCAGGGGCGGGTGCTGGGGTTGCTGCTGCTGGCGGGGGTAGTGCTGTGGCTGCCCCAGCTGGCCTACTACCACTACCTGCGCGGCAGTTGGCTGATGTACAGCTACGGGCAGGAAGGCTTTCCGAACGCGCTGTCGCCTAAACTAGCTGCGCTGTGGCTGGCCCCCCGCAACGGCAGCTTCCTCTACAATCCGGTGCTGTTGTTGGTGCTGCCGGGCTGCCTGCTGCTGGCCCGTACGTCGGGGCGGCGCGCCGGGCTGGCCCTGGGCCTGTGGGCGGGCGCCTCTTACTTCTACGCGGCCTGGTGGGACTACGGGCTGGGCTGCAGCTACGCGGGCCGGGGCTTCGTGGAGCTGTACCCGGTGTTGGCTTGGCCTTTGGCGGCGGCCGTGGCCTACCTATGGCAACGCCCGCAGTGGCTGCGCTGGAGCGCCGGGGCCTTGCTGGTGTTGGCGCTGGCGTACAATATGCGCGTATCGGTGCGTTATGACGGGTGTTTCTACGGTACGCACGAGTGGGACTGGCCGGCCTACCGCCAGCTGTTGCTCGGCTAAGCCCCGGCCAAGCACGCGAGTACCCGTCGCTTTCCGTACTTTCGGGCTCCTACTATCTTTTCTTCTTCTTATGAGCTTTCTGAGCGCCATTCTCTGGAGCCCCAACCCCATCCTGGCGGAAATCGGCCCGCTGACCCTGCGCTGGTACGGCCTGTTGTTTATGTCGGGCTTTGTGGTGGGTACCTTCATTCTCTCGCACATCTACCGCTCCGAGAAAGTGTCGCCGCGCTGGGTTGATGTCATTACCATCTACATGCTGCTGGGCACGGTAGTGGGTGCCCGCCTGGGTCACGTATTTTTCTACGACTGGGACCAGTACAAAGACAACCTGCTGGATATCTTTAAGATCTGGCAGGGTGGGCTGGCCTCGCATGGAGCTACTATCGGTATCATCTTCGCCGTGTGGCTGTTCAGCCGCAACAACAAGTTCGACTGGCTCTGGACCCTCGACCGGATTGTGCTGGTAGTGGCCGTAGGTGGCGCTCTGATTCGCTTGGGCAACCTGATGAACTCGGAAATTGTGGGCCACCCGACGAATGTGCCCTGGGCCTTTGTGTTCCCGCGCGACTTGGAGCACCTGCAGCAGCCCCGCCCCGACCAGCCCGTGCCGGCCGGCTCAGTAGCTGTGCAGCGCTTCCGTGAGGCTGACGGCTCTATCAAGGTAGAAACCCAACCCGTGACTGGTGCGGTAGCAGCGAATACGGAAGTGGCAGTGCCCCGCCACCCCACCCAGATTTACGAATCGTTGTTCTGCGTGTTCCTGTTTGTGCTTCTGTACAGCATGTGGAACCGCACCAAGGAGCGTACCCCGCGCGGGCAGTTATTCGGGCTGTTTGTGGTGCTGCTGTTCTCCTTCCGCTTCCTAATTGAGTTCCTCAAGGAAGATCAGGTAGCGTTTGAGCAGAATATGAGCCTGAACATGGGCCAGTGGCTGAGCGTCCCGCTGATTTTTGTGGGCCTCTGGGTGGTATGGCGCGCGGGCAAAGACCCGCAGAATCCCTACGGCTATGCCCCCCGCGACCTGGAAGAGCAGGCTGCCCTGGAGGCGGCCGCCAGCCGCAAATAACTCTCTTTCATTTAGAGCCAGCCGGGAGGTTTAGGTCGCCCAAGGGGGGTAGGTAGCCTAAGTTTTTCGCTTGGCTCATGAAATAAAAAGCCCCGCGCTCAACTGAGCGCGGGGCTTTTTTGTGCCGGAATCCGACGGCGGCTAGTAGCGGCGGTTGGTGGCGTTGAGGTCTTCGAAGGCTGACTTCAGGCGGGCAATGAAGCTCTCCTCGCCCTTGCGCAGCCACACGCGCGGGTCGTAGTACTTCTTGTTGGGCGAGTCCTCGCCGGTGGGGTTGCCGATCTGGCTTTGCAGGAAGCCTTCGTTTTTCTGGTAGTAGCCCCGGATACCATCCCAGAACGCCCACTGCAGGTCGGTGTCAATGTTCATCTTGATGGCCCCGTAGCTGATGGCCTCGCGGATTTCCTCCTGCGACGAACCCGAGCCCCCGTGGAATACGAAGTTAATGGGGCGCTCCGCCTCCAAGCTGTACTTCTCCTTCACGAAGTCCTGGGAGTTCTTCAGGATAACGGGCTGCAGCTTCACGTTGCCGGGCTTATACACCCCGTGCACGTTGCCGAACGCGGCAGCAATGGTAAAGCGCGGGCTGATTTTGCTGAGCTCCTCGTAGGCGTAGGCTACCTCCGAAGGCTGGGTGTAGAGCTTGCTGGAATCCACGTCGGAGTTGTCCACGCCGTCTTCCTCGCCGCCGGTTACGCCCAGCTCAATTTCCAGGGTCATGCCCATTTTAGACATGCGCTTCAGGTACTCCTTGCAGATTTCGATGTTCTCCTCAATGGGCTCTTCCGAGAGGTCGAGCATGTGGGAGGAGTACAGGGGCTGGCCGTGCTGAGCGAAGTGCTTTTCACCGGCCTCCAGCAGCCCGTCAATCCAGGGCAGCAGCTTTTTGGCGGCGTGGTCGGTGTGGAGAATCACGGGCACACCGTAGGCCTGGGCCATCAGGTGTACGTGCTGGGCACCCGAGATGCCGCCGGCAATGCTGGCCTGCTGCTTATCGTTGGGCAGACCCTTGCCGGCGAAGAACTGGGCTCCCCCGTTCGAGAACTGAATAATTACCGGCGAGTTCAGGTCGCGGGCGGCTTCCAGCACGGCGTTTACCGTATCGGTACCCGTTACGTTCACGGCGGGCAGGGCGTAGCCGTTAGCTTTGGCGTGTTCGAAGAGCTGCTGCACTTCGTCGCCGTGCAGCACGCCGGCCCGCAGGCCGGTGAGAGTGGTTTGTTCAGCCATTTGCTGGGGAGTAATGGCGTGGTTGGAAAAGGCCGCGCCGGGTTTCGGAATCGTAGGCCAAACTTAAGGAAAAGAACAGGGCCTACCCAGTATAACCTCGGCGCTGGCGAAAATTCGCTGCCCGTGGGTTGGAGCTGGGGCGGCCTGTGTGCCTTCCGACAACTGGTGTCAGAACGTGTATTTATACAGGCTGCCCTGCTCAGAGCTGATGTAGAGGGTGTTATTATCGGTGAACACGGCGCCTTCCGTCTGGCCGGCGCCTTTTAGCGAAATCTGAAGAGGGGTAGCTTTCAGCGCCTCCTCGAAGCTGCCACCTTCCAGCACAAACATTTCCTGTCGGGCCAGCAGTACCAGGCGGCGCCCATCGGGACTGAGGGCCGCATCGGTTACCTCACCCGGAATGGCGAGCTTGGTTACGAGGCGGGCGGTATAGGAGCCGGGCTGGTCGGGCACGGAATACACCTTGCTGGTCTGGCCCTGGCCCCGGTCTTTGGTGAACAGGTACACGTTGCCGCCGTGCCAGAGGGTAGCCTCACAGTCGAAGTTCTGGTCTTGCTTGGCCGGCGGGAAGTCCTGCTGATCAGGATATTTTAGCTTGATTTCCTGCACCTGCTGGATGTTCTGCGGGTTCAAACGGTAAATCACCAGGTCGCGGCGGTTGTTGTTGTTGTTGCCCACGTCGCCGATGTAGAGGTTACCCCGGGTGTCGCGGGTGATGCTTTCCCAGTCGTCGCCCTGCACGGGCACTTCCAGCTCGGCCAGGGTACGGCCAGTGGCATCCACCTTAAACAGGATAGGGCGGGCGCCCTCGTCGCCGTGGGTGAAGAAGGTGCCGGCCTCGCCAGTGAGAGCCAGACCGGAGCTTTCCGGTACGCCGTTCATCTTGCCTACCTGGGTGAGGTTGGCAATGTCGGCGGGCCCTTTGTTTTTCTTGCCTTTTTTCTTCCCGGACTTCCCCGATGATTTTTCCTGCTGCGGCTGAGCGCGGGCTTCCTGGGTTTGTGCTTCGGAACAGCTGCTGAGCAGCAAGCCCGCCAGGGCGGCGGTAAAGAATAACGTGCGCATACAAGGGTAGGGTGGAGCTGAAAAAAAGCTGCCGTAGCCAAAGGCCACCGCAGCAGTACCAAGCCTTATACGTGCGGTGAAATAGGGAGGTGGTAAAATGATGCATGAGTAAGTGAGAGAGTGAGTGAGTGGAGTGCCCTGGCGAGCAGCGCGCCGCCATCCATCCTCTCTTCTGTGAGTAGCCTGCTAAACAGCCAAGCCCTTGACGCTAGTACAGTCGTCAAGGGCTTGTCACGTTTTAGGGGGTAGGGCGTTGGTCAGGAAGGATGGCTTCGGTGCCTTCGCCATGACACTTCCCTCATTCACTTACCATTTCACAGCCGTTACGGCACTGGGTCGTGGCCGTGGCCGCCCCAGGGATGGCAGCGGCTGATGCGGCGCAGAGCCAGCTTGCCGCCGCGCCAGGGGCCGTATTTGGTTACGGCCTCCACGGCGTAGGCCGAGCAGGTAGGGGTATAGCGGCAGCTGGCCGGCGTGAGCGGCGAAATCAGGTGGCGGTACACCCAGAGCAAACCCAGCAGCAGCTGGCGAAACAGGTACGACATGATGGCGGCAAAGGTCGGGGAAAACGGGTGCGGCGCCGCATTCCTCCGCTGGGGCCGCACCATCAGAACAACCGGAGTTGTACCTTCGTGCATTGAGTATAGTTCATTAAAACCACCCCCGTATGCGCACCACCCACTGGGCCAAAGCCCTGCTGCTGACGCTGCTGCTACCCCTTGCGGCCCATGCCGATGAGGGAATGTGGCTGCCGCTGTTCGTGAAGCGGCTCAACCAGGCCGACATGCAGAAGAAAGGCCTCAAGCTGACGGCCGAAGAAATCTACGACGTGAATAATGCTTCCCTGAAAGATGCCGTGGTGCAGCTGGGGGGCTTTTGTACCGGCGAGTTCGTGAGCAGCCAGGGCCTGCTGCTGACCAACCACCACTGCGGCTACGATGCCATCCAGAGCCACAGCACTCCGCAGAACAACATCCTGCAAAACGGCTTTTTCGCCGCTACCCGCCAGGAAGAAAAGCAGAACCCCGGCCTGTACGTGGATATTCTGGTGCGCATGGAAGACGTGACGGGCAAAGTGCTGGAAGGCATTTCGGCCACTACGCCCGAGCAGGAGCGCACCGCCACCGTGCAGAAGCGCCAGCGTGAGCTGGCCGACAACGCCAAGGAAAATGGCAAGTACGTGGCCTACGTGCGCGACATGTTCGGGGGCAACGAGTACTACCTCTTCATTTACCAGCGCTTCGGCGACGTGCGCCTGGTAGGCGCGCCGCCCGAAGCCGTGGGTAAGTTCGGGGGCGACACCGACAACTGGATGTGGCCCCGCCACACCGGCGACTTCTCCATGTTCCGGGTGTACGCCGACAAAAACAACCAGCCCACCGCTACCCCCCAGCCCGGCAACGTACCCTACGTACCCAAAAAACACCTGCCCGTAAGCCTGCAGGGTGTAAGTGAAGGCGACTTTGCCATGGTATTCGGCTTTCCCGGCCGCACCCAGCGCTTCCTGCCCGCCGCCGGCCTGCAGCTGACCCTCGACCAGACCAACCCCGCCCGCATCAAGCTGCGCGATACGCGCCTGAAGCTCTGGAAGGAAGACATGGACCAGGACCCTGCCCTGCGCCTGAAATACGCCTCCAAGTACGCCAGCATCGCCAACTACTGGAAGTATTTCATTGGACAGAATGAGGGCATGAAGCGCCTGAAAACCGTAGATGCCAAGCAGGTCGAGGAGGCCGCCCTGGCCCAGTGGATAGCCCAGGACCCGGCCCGCCAGCAGCAGTACGGCGAGGCCTTGGCCACAATTAACCAGGCCTACGCCGGCATCCGGGAGTACAACCTGAGCACCCAGTACGTGAACGAGGCCGCCTTCGGCACCGAAATCGTGACCATGGCCGCCCGCCTGATGCCCCTGGCTACGGCCCTGAAAGCCGCCGACAAAGCCGCTATTGACAAAGCCGTAGCCGACCTGAAAGAGCCCGTAGCCGACCATTTCAAAGACTACAGCGCCCCCACCGACAAAAAGGTGTTTGCGGCCCTGATGGCCCTTTACCAGCAGGACGTGCCCCAAAACCAGCTGCCCGATGTGTTTCAGACGGTGCAGAAGCAGTACGGCGGCTCCCTGCCGAAGTACGCCGACTACGTGTTCGGTACTTCGTTCCTGACCTCGGAAGCCAAGCTCAACGCCTTCCTGGCCGCGCCCACCCTCGCCAAGCTGGAAGCCGACCCCGGCTACAAAACCTACCAGTCGGTGTACCAGAACTACGTGCAGAACATCGTGCCCAAGCTGCAGGGTCTGCAGGCCGGGCTGGGCCGGGCCAACCGCCTCTACGTGGCCGCCCTGCGCGAAAAGAACAGCCAGAAGGTGTACTCGCCCGATGCTAACTCCACCATTCGCCTGAGCTACGGCACGGTGCGCCCTTACCGCGGCCGCGACGCTGTGGCTTACGACTACAAAACCACGGCCCAGGGCATTCTGGAGAAAGAAGACCCCACCAACCCCGAGTTTGTAGTGCCCCAGAAAGAGCTGGAACTGCTGAAAATGAAGGATTATGGCCGCTTCGCCGATAAGCAGGGCAACCTGCCCGTGGCCTTCATCACCGACAACGACATTACCGGCGGCAACTCCGGTTCGCCCGTAATCAACGGCCGTGGCGAGCTGATCGGGCTGGCCTTCGATGGCAACTGGGAAGCCATGACCGGCGACCTGGCCTACGACCCCGAGCTGAAGCGCTGCATCAACGCTGATATTCGCTACGTGCTCTGGTGCGTGGAAAAGCTGGGCGGCGCCAAGCACCTCGTCGATGAAATGACCATCGTTAACAAGGGCCCCAACCCCGGCGTAGGCCCCGCCGCTTCCGCCTCCAGCCTGGAAATGAGCGACGTGGAAAAGATGAAGGTGAAAACCGAAAACGGCGGTAAAACCAAAATCAAGGGCAAGAAAGACGCGGCCACGCTGTAAGGCGCAGGCCCACCCCTGGAAAGCCCCGGTGCCCTTGGTGCCGGGGCTTTTTTATGCCTTACCCCTGGGTGTTTGTGTGGTTCAGGAAGCCTGACTATCTTCCAGCTGTCAAGGCTATTATTATTCGATATATGCTAAAATTCTACCTCAGTGTAGCTATGCTTATGGCTGTATTTCAGGAGGCCCGCAGCCAGGGCAACGGGCCGGGTTTATGGGGCGCCCGCAGCGCCGGCCTCGGGCAAATAAGCGCCGTACTGGCCGACGATGGGTGGGCTGGTGCTAACAACGCGGCAGCCCTGGGCAGCCTCCGGGAAATCAGGGTTGGGGTAGGGGCCGAAAACCGCTACCTGCTCCCCTCGCTTAATACCGTATCCGTAGTGGCGGCTGTGCCCCTGGGCTACCAGCTGCCCGCCGCCCCGGTAACGGGTGTTCCTGCCGCCGTAGCCGCCGATGCCCCGCGCTACGGGGTGTTAGGCATCACGGCCCAACGGTTTGGCGGCCGGCTATACTCCGAGCAGCGGGTAGGGCTGGGCTACGGCTACCGTCTGGGTACAGTGCAACTCGGGGCCCGGGTGGAAATGCTGCAAACCAGTCTGGAGGCCCTGGGCAGCCGGCGGGTAGTAGTAGCGTCCCTGGGCGGCCAGGCCGATATCATTCCGCGCAAGCTCACTTTCGGGGCTACCCTCTACAACCTGACCCAGGCCCGGCTGGCCCGCTACCAGGACGAGCGGGTGCCTACCGTGCTGCGGGCCGGGCTGGCGTGGCGCCCCTCGGAAAAGGTGCTGCTGCTGGCCGAAACCGAAAAAGATGTGGAGCAGGACGCCGACTTTAAGGCCGCTTTGGAATACCAGCCCCTGCCAGTGCTGGCCTTGCGGGCCGGGCTGTCCTCGCTTACCGGTCAGCTGACGGGTGGGGCTGGGTTTCGGGCCGGGCAGTTTCAGATTGACTACGCCGCCGGTTGGCACGAGGCCCTGGGCCTTAGTCAGCAGGTAAGCGTGGCCTGGCACCGGGTAGCCAAACAGCCATGAGGTTGCGGTTTGTTGTGGGGGTAGGGGCGGCGCTGCTGGCGGCGCTGTCCGCCGAGGCCCAGGAGTACCCCCGCCCCGCCGTGCCCGACCTCGACCGGCTGACCCAGGAGCTATTTGCTGAAATCCAGAGCGACCAGGTGCCCTACGAGGACCTCTACGAAACCCTGCTGCAGTATTACCAGACCCCGCTCAACCTCAACACCGCCACCCGCGAGGAGCTGCGCGGCCTGCTGCTGCTTTCCGAAACCCAGATAACTCGCCTGCTAGAGCACCGGCAACGGAACGGGGCGCTGCTGAGCTTGTATGAGCTGCAAACCGTTGAGGGCTTCGATTTGCGCACCATTTACCGGGCCGCGCCCTTTGTTACGGCTGCTACCCCCAGCCCCAACGCCAGCCGGGGGCCACTCTGGCAGCGGATAGCCCACGAGGAAAACAACGCCTTATTTCTGCGCTACGAGCGGGTGCTGCAGAACCGCCCCGGCTATGCCCCACCCGATACCACCCGCACCGGCGCCCCGGCCACGCGCTACCTCGGTTCGCCCAACAAACTGCTGTTGCGCTACCGCGTGAGTCATAGCAAAGATTTCAGTTTGGGCTTTACAGCCGAAAAGGATGCGGGCGAGCAGTTCCGCTGGGACCCTGCTACCCGCCGCTACGGCGCCGATTTCTACTCGGCCCACTTTGTGGTGCAGGAGCGGGGTAGGCTGAAAACCCTGGCCCTCGGCGACTACCAGCTGCAGTTCGGGCAAGGGCTGCTTCTGTCCTCGGGGTTGTCGGTGGGGAAGGGAGCCGAAACCATCACCACCCTGCGCCGCAGCTCCCTGGGGGTGCGGCCCTACTCTTCGGTGCTGGAAAACACGTTTTTCCGTGGGGCAGCCGCCACCGTGGCCCTCAGCTCCACGGTGCGGGCTACGGCCTTTGCCTCGCGCAAGCGTATTGATGCTTCCGTGCGGCAGGCTCAGGATTCGTTGGCCGATTTCAGCGAGTTTTCCTCGGGGCTGCTCCTGACGGGTTTTCACCGCACCCCCACGGAGCTGGCCGGCCGCCGGGCCCTGGGCGAAACCGTGCTGGGCGGCAACCTGGGGTACAGCAGCCGCAGCGGCGACCTGCAGGTGGGCCTCACCGCCGTAAATACCCAGTTCGATAAGCCCTTGCAGCGTCGCGACGAGCCGTACAATGCTTTTGAGCTGCGCGGCCGCCGCAACCTGGCCGTGGGCGCGCATTACAGCTACGTGTGGCGCAATCTGCTGCTCTTCGGCGAAATGGCGCGGAGCAGCGGTGGTGGCCTGGGTACCGTGAACGGGCTGCTGGCCAGCCTGGCGCCCTCCGTGGATGCGGCCGTGCTCTACCGCCGCTACGACCGGGACTTCCATACTCTCTACGGCAATGCCCTCAGTGAAAACACCCGCAACATCAACGAAAACGGCCTGTACCTGGGCCTGAAGGTGCGGCCCGCGCCCCGCTGGGAGGTTTCGGCGTACTATGACCGGTTCCGGTTTCCGTGGCTGCGCTACCAGGTGGGTGCCCCCAGTGCCGGCCACGACTGGCTGGTGCGCCTCACCTTCAGCCCCACGAAAACCAGCCTGCTTTACGCTCAGCTGCGCCAGCGCACCAAGGCCTACGATGCTGATACCCTGCGCCCCGTGCCGCTGCCCGTGCCCACCCAGCGCCGGAGCGTGCTGGTGTTCTACGATGCCAGCCCTACCCCCGCGCTCAGCCTGCGTACCCGCGTGCAGGGCACCCGCTACCAGGAGCAGGCCGCCGGCAGCCCCGTCCGCCACGGCTACGTGCTGGCCCAGGATGTAACTGTGCAGCCCCTGCGCCGCCTGCGCCTTTCGGCCCGCTACGCTCTCTTCGATACCGATGACTACGACACCCGTCAGTACGTATTCGAGCAGGATGTACTGTACGCTTTTTCGGTGCCGGCGCTTGCGGGGCAGGGCACGCGGGCCTACCTGCTGGCCCAATACGACTTCAACCGCCACCTGACTTTATGGGCACGCTACGCCACTACCCATTACCGGCACCAGGAGTCCATCGGCTCCGGCCTGGAGGAGATTGAGGGCCCCACCCGCTCCGAGGTAAAGGCCCAGCTGCGCTACCGGTTTTAGGTAGGGCAGCAAATTGCCATCATCGGGCCCCGCCGCACTATAGAAAAGGCCGCTTCCTGAACGGGAAGCGGCCTTTCTGCTGAGTAAATCAGCTGGCTGGGAGGGCTACTGCTTCAGCAGGCGCACCACGGCCGAGCCGTCGGCCATGTCCAGGTGCAGCAGGTACACACCCGGGGCCAGACTGCGCAGATCAAGAGGGTACTGGAAGGCAGCGGCGGTTTTGGGCAGTGTCTGGGTGAAAAGGCTGCGGCCCAGGCCATCAGTCAGGCGCAGGGTAATCGGGCCGCGGTGTGCGTTATCCACCTTCACCGTGAACAGGGCCGGGCTGGGGTTGGGGTACACTTCGATACCCGGCAGTAAAAGTGGACTAGTGGTGGCTGTGATAGTGGAAACCGTCTGGCAGCCTTCATTGGAGTAGCCCGAGGCGCCGTTGCCGTTAATAGCCCGCACCCGGTAGCAGAACGTGCCGTTGGTGCGTAGCTGGTCGGTGTAGTCCGTGATGTTGGCCCCTACGGTGGCAATGCGACTGAAGGCCGTGGTGTTCAGCTGGGCCCGCTCAATCTCGAAGCCGGTTTCATTGCCCGAGTTATCTGACCACTGCAGGTTCAGGCTAACGATGTTGTTGGCCGCAACCGGGGCCTGTACGCTCAGGTTGGAAGGGGCCGCCGGGGGCTCGTTGAGGGTATATACGTCCAGCTTCCAGCCGGTGAGAGTACCGGCATTACCCGCTCTGGCATCCCGGATAGTTAGCGTCCAGCGGCCAAACGCCGACGTGTTGAGCAGCTCCCCGAGCGAGGTAGCCGGCCGTACACTGATGCCCGCCGGAATAGGACAGGTAAGAGTCGCCGCATCGTCGGCAAAGCTTAGGTTGAGGTTGGCCGTACCGGGGCAAGCCTGGGCCAGCAGCACGGCCCGGCTGCCGGCCGGGTTGGTCAGGGTGATTTCCAGCTCACTGACCTCCGGATGGGTCAGGGTCAGGTCGCGCACGCGCACATCCGAAATCTGCTCCGTGTTGCTGATGCTAATGGTAGAGGTGATAGTGGACCCGGCGCTTAAGCCAATGGTACGCGGAACCTGGGTAGCCGTGAGGGTGCGCAAGGTATGCGTGCCCGTCTGGAAAGGGCGGGTAGCCGAATATGGGGCCGCAGTGCAGTTGCTGAGGCCGCGCACGCGCAGAAAATAATTCGTGCCGGGCTGCAGCAGAGGCGTTGTGAAGCTGGTACCCGTGAGGCCCACCTGGTTGATGACCAGGTTGGTAAAAGCCGCGTCGGTGGCTACCTGCACCTCGTAGGCGGTGGCGTTGGGCACGGCGGACCAGGTAAAGCGCGGCCGCAGAGTCGTCAGCTCATTGGCGGCCGGGGCGGTCAGGGTAGCGGCCTGCGTAGCCGAGGCCTGCAGGGTCAGCAGCAAATCTAGGGCCCGCGTGACGCCCCCGCTCGTGCCCGTCAGGCGGATGGTGTAGGTGCCGGCCGCCGCCGTGGAAGCCGTGGCAATGGTGGCCGTAGTGCTGCCGCCCGCCGCCAGGGTAGGTGCTCCATAGCTGATAGTAACCCCCGCCGGTACGTTGGTGGCTGATAAGGCTACCTCCCCGGTAAAGCCCAGCAACTGGCCCACACTAAGCGGCAGGGTGCCGGTGCTACCCGGGCAAAACGACAACGCGGCGGCAGAGCTGCTCTGCAGAAAAAAGGTAGGGCCAGTAGGAGCCGTTAGGGTCAGGTTCTGGTCGGAAATATCGAAGAAGATGCCGTTGCTGGCCTGCACCCGCACCCGCACGGCACTGCTGCTGGTACCGGCAGGCAGGGTTACGTTTTCAAAACCATCATTGGGCGTGTTAGCCAGCAGCACCGTGGGGTAGGTCTGGCCCCCATCGGTGGAAAGTAGAATATTAACGGCCGTGGCGTTGATGGGCGGCTGGGTGGTGTTGGCCACATCCCAGATAACCTGCTGCTGCGCGCCCGCCAGCCAGGAGGTAGCCGTATTGGGTGCCCGCACCACAAACGGGCCCGCCGTAGGCACCACTACCACGTGCATGGAGTCGTAGTTCACGCCCCCGCCCACGGAGCGGTTGTCGCGGGCCACCAGCCGGAAGATCAGCCGCCGCCCATAAGTCGGCAGCAGCTCCCCAATGGTCTGGGTGTTGTTGATAATATCCGTCAGGCGCGGAAACGTGCGGGAGGGACTGGCAGTGGGCCGGAACGAACGAAAAATCGGCGCATCGGCAACGGGCGCGTTTGGGCTGCCCTCGGGGCCCAGGTTGTACTGCTCCCAGGCATAGGTCAGGGCGTCTCGGTTGCCATCGGTGGCCGAGCCCGTCAGCACGAAGGGCGTCCGGACAGGAATGGCGTAGTTGGCACCTGCGTCCACCTGGGGCGGGTTGTTGCCGGAGGGAGTGTTCACGGAGCAGTTGCCGCGGCCGGTAATATGGGCCACAATCTGGTCGAAGCTGCGCGAGTGGAAATAGGCGTCGGAGTTGGGCTGCAGGTTGTCGGCGCCGCAGATGCCGGCGTAGGCCATGATGGTGGAGCCCGAGCCGGGCTCGAAGGCTGAGGCCGTCACCCGGTTGTCGCTACAGAACTCAGTGGTGCTGTTAAAAGTATGGTCGGCCCCGAATTGGTGGCCCATTTCGTGGGCTACGTAGTCCACGTCAAATGCATCGGTCCGGGGCGCCGAGGAACCGGTGACACCCATGGCCTTTTCCGGCTGGCACACCGACGCTTTCAGGGCAATGCCCCCACCGCCGGTGCTGAATACGTGCCCGATATCGTAATTGCTGGGCCCGATCAGGGAGTCGGCGGCGTACTGGTTTTCCTCCAGCATGGCCTCGCCGTTGTCATTGGAATACGGGTCCTTGGCCGCATCCAGAAAGATCAGCCGGTCAGTATTCTCCACCAACAGCATCCGCACGGCCAGCTCCTTTTCATAAATGCCATTCACGCGGCTGAGCGAAGTAACCATGGCCGCCAGGGCCCCGGCTTTGGTGCCCCCGTGAAAGGCGGCATACTCGCCGGTGCAGGCCAGGGCCAGGCGGTAGGTGCGCAGGGTAGTACCGTTGGGCACGGCGGCGCGGGCGGCTTGGCTGAGGGCGGCCGGCGCTACTTCCTCGGCTGAAGCGGTAGCACACACAAAAGGAAACGCGGCCCGGTTCATGGCCCGCCGGTCAAAAACCAGGTGGGTGTCGGTGCCGCGCTCAGCCGGGTCGATGTACACGGTTTTGTCGGCGGCCAGAATCAGGGCATGAAACCCAGAGGGGCTCACGTCGAGGCGGGCGGTAGCCGTGGGGTCGTCGATGCCCTGGGCCGTGTAGGTCTGAATATCGGGGTAGCGGGCCGCCAGTGCGGGCGCCATCACCGGCATCTGGGCCACCCGAAACCGCTGAGAAGTGCCATCGGGCAGGGGCAGCGACACCACCGTAGCCGAGCCGGCCGCGCTGATGCCCCGCGCTGCGGGCGCGCTGCGCAAGGCACTCCGCAGCGCCGGCAGCCGGAACGTAACGGACCGGAAGTACGTCAGCGGCTGCGCCGATTTCCGGGCTGCCGCGGTGGGCAGCTTGGGAGCATCGGCCCACAGCACCTGCTGCGCTACGGCCGCAGTGCTGAAGGCGGCCAGAACAGTCGTTAGAGCTGCCCTTTTCAGGCAAACCCACGGCCCCGGGCGCAGGGTAGAGGTATCGGGCATAACGAGGGGGTAGGAGGGAATGCAGCGGGAAAGAATTCCAACGCTCTAATGTAGGCGTTTTGCAGCCGGAGCCCTTGGCCGCCAGAAGACATAATTCAAACTTCGGCCCGCTGCCCTGTACCCGCTGCACCGGCCTGTGGGTTCAGGTCAGCGCCCCGCCACAGAGCTGTTGGCCGATATAAAAAACGCCTGCCCCGTAACAAGGCAGGCGTTTTCAGAAAGCAAGGCGGCGGGTTTCGCTAGGCATCCGTTTTCAGCAGCACCAGCTGGGCCTTGTCGGCGGCGCTGATTTTGCGGCGGAACTCCAGGTAGGCCGGGTACTCGGTGCGGGCGAAGCGGGTGCGGGGCAACTGCAGATGCCGGATGTACTGAATGGTACCGTCGGGCAGGGTCTGGAGCTGGCTGGAGTAGGTACCGAACGGAGTGCTAAGCTGCACCGGGGCCGGCAGCTGCTCGGGCCGCAGGCTGGCGGGCAGGTGCAGGCGCACGGTATCGGTGTGGGTGAGAGCATGGTCCAGCCACAAGTCCGTCTGCCGCTCGCCCACAGTGCCCGCCGGTGCCGACCAGCGGCTGAGCAGGTTGGGCGTCAGAAACACGCGCCGGCCGCTGGGCGGGGCCAGGGCGGGCAGGGTCAGGGCCAGATTTTCCGTCAGGCCGGGGATGGCCGCGCCGGGCGGGGTAGGCCGAAAAGCCACTTTAGTCAGCGTGAAGTTGGCCAGGGGCAGCCGGTTGCTGATGTGCTTTTTCTGCTCGGCCGGGTCCAGGTTCGGCAGCTCCGATACGGCATCATACTCCAGGCCGGTGCGCAGCGTGCGCAGGGTGGCCGTGGCGTTGCCCTGGGCATCGAGGTACACCTCGGCCCGCCGCTCGCGCCGGTTCTCCGGGGCTCCGTAGCGGGGCGTGGCTACCAACCGGCCGCCCTCGGGCAGCAGCAGCAGGGCGTGGCGGTTGCCCGTAAAGCCCCCCATGTACCCGAACGGGTTGCTCTGGCTGGTGCATTCCAGCCACACGGTATCGGGACGGGCGCTTTTGGCCAGGGGCACGCACAGCACCACATGGTTGAACTGGGAGCTGGGGAATTCCGTGCGGATGTCCTGCTCGTCGGAGCCGGCGCGCACCAGGGCGGCGTGCGCCGTGATGCCCGCCGCGCCCAGCAAGGCTTTGCAGTAGTTGGTCAGGGCCTTGCAGTCGCCGTAGCCGTTGGCCGCTACCGAGGCCGCCGGAAACGTCTGCCAGCCCCCGAGGCCCAACTGAATGGATACGTAGCGGGTGTTGGCCTGCAGAAACTCATACACCTTCCGGATGCGGGCCCGTTCGTCGGTTTCGCCCTGCACCAGGGTGGCTATACGGGCCTGCAAGGCTGGGGGCAGAGCGTCGCGGCCGGCGTTCAGCTCGTAGGTCCAGCGGCTCAGGTCGGCCCAGGAGTTCAGGCGGCCGGCGTGGCCTTCCACCTCAAACTCGGTGGGGGCCGTCAGCACAGTGGGCGTCACGTCGGCCACTGAGGGCGCATCGGGCTCTTCCTCGCGGGCAGTCAGGTCGTGCACCTGCCACTCATACACCTCCTGGCTGCCCTGGGCACGGGGGGCTTGGGTGGTGCCAGGGGGTAGGCGCAGCTCCTGGTAGCGCAGTTTCAGGCCTGCGGGCATCAGCACCTTAAACGAGGCCTGCTCCACGCTCAGCTGCTCCACCGGCTGGGGGCGCCAGGTAGAGTAAAACAGCGGGTTATCCGACACCACCTCGTACTCAAACTCCACGGTGTAGGGGTAGGAAGGCTGACTCAGGTCGGCCACGCGGCCCCGGGCGTCGGTAGCCAGGCTGAAGCCATCGGAGAGGCTGATGTCGTGGATGTCGGCGGCGCGCAGCTGGCGCAGCAGGCGGCCGTCGGCATCGTACACACTGCCCCGGAAGTAGCTGATGCTGTTCAGCGAGCTGTAGTACACCAACTCCGTAGCCCAGCGCGCCCCGGCCTCATCCAGCACCGTTACCGCCCGGCGCACCGTTTCCACCGTGCGCCCCACCGATTTTACCGTCAGGGTTTCCTCGTGGCGGCGCACCACGGCGTGGGCGTTTTCGCGCAGGGGGGCCGGTAGGGTAGCCACCGCATACTTAGGCGCGGGGCCGTAGGCGGCATGGGCCGGGCCGCCGAGCAGCAGGGCCAGGGCCGTGGTGCAGCCGGCGGCCAGGGGTAGCAGAAACGTGCGCATCAGGCTTTCTTCTTCAGGACCAGCTTTTCGCCCTGCTTAGTGATGACGTGGGTAAAGAACTCCCGCAGGTAGGCATACTCTTCGGCTGAGTACACCGGCCGCACCAGGCTCATGCGGCTAATAATCTGGAGGGTGCCCGCGCCGGGCTGCACGTTGTAGATAAAGCGGCCCCCACCTTCCGGCAGTTCCACGGCCAGGCCTTTCGGAGTTTCTTCCAGCTCGTAGCCGGCCGGCAGCTTGATGTTCACCATGATGGTTTCATCGAGGGCCGTGCCGAAGTCCACGGGAAAACGGCGGTCTTCGTGCAGGAAGGGGTTCTTATCGGTGCCGAAGTAGCGCAGCGGGTTCAGGTAGATGGTACCCACGGGCGTGTCGCTGCCAGTAGTCGCGAAGTCGTATTCCAGCGTTAGGGGCTTATGGAAGATGTCGCGCTCCTTGAAGGTGTACTTCGGGATGCTCCAGCCTTCGTGGCCAGTCGTCATTTCTTCCACGTACTTTTTCTCGCCCAGCTTGCGCAGCTTTTCGCGCTGGTTCAGGGCCAGGTAGCCACCGTGCTCCTGGTGCACCTGTCCGCTCATGCCGCCCTTCTCGTCCACGGTCAGGTTGATCTGGCGGTAGGTGAGCAGGCGGTCGGCGGGCTTGAGCTCCACCCAGCGCGACTCTTCGGTTTTGCTCATCACCAGGCGGCCTACCCCGTTGAGGCAGCGGTAGGGCAGCATGCCGCAGGGAGCCATTTCCTCGGTGGCATCCACTAGCATCTCCTTGCCTTCGGGCAGGGCTACGTGGGCAAGCACGTAGTTAAAGCGGCTGAGCAGGGGCACGTTGGTTTCCATGCGGCCGTGGCTGCGGGTACTGAGTACCACGGGGTTGGCCTTCAGGCCGGCTTCGCGCAGGGCCGCAATCAACAGCAGGTTCACGTCGGCCGACGACCCGGATTTCTGGTCGTAGATGCGACGTAGGTTACCCGAGGACAGCAGGCCGTTGTTGCCGTTGTACTTCACGGCGCTGCGCACCAGGTCATGTACGGCCGCAACGCGTTGGGCCGGCTCGGGATGCTTGGCCACCAGGGCCGCCACCTGCTCCTTCAGGAAGCCGCCGCGGCTGAATTGAGCGCCAAAGTTGTCCTCGTTGAGCAGCTCCCGGTCAATTTTGTCCCAGGAGTTGGCCACTGGCTTGTAGGGCTGCTCGGGCCACTTGATGCCGGCCAGCTCGAAGTCAATCTTTGAAACGTAGTCGTCGGTGGTGGTCATGTAGGGCTCCTCACGCATGGCCGGCACGTTTTTCATGGCCCAGCGGTAGTTGGTTACGCGCGGGGTCACGACCGTGGAGCCCCCCGATTCCCGCTCGCCCGTGCGCACATCCATGCTCGACGACCACCGGATGGAGTACTGGGTCACGCCTTCGTTGCGCTCCTGCACTTCCAGGGGCTCGTAGCCCTGCATCAGCATTTTGTAGTCGAAGTACTCCGGAATGGCGGCGCGGTACTCGCTCCAGCGCACCGGAATGTCTGACTGAAACGACCAGTCCTGGAAGTTGAAGGTAAACTCCGAGGCCACGGTGTAGGTGAACTCAATGATGGAGCCTTCCCGCACGTTCGGCATCGTGAACTTGCGGATGTTCACATTAGGGGAGCTTACCTCGCGGAAGACGGACTCAGAATTGAGTTTTTCCTTCACCACCTGGCCGTTCACCAGATTGTAGGTGAAGCCGCGCAGGCCGCTCATCTTTTCCTCGGTGGTGCCGCGGTGGTAGAGGGGCACTTTCACGGTAGCGTACTCGTAGCCGGCTTTCTTGAGAATTTTGATGCGGGCCACGCGTTCAAAAATCACCCGGAACTGCCCTTCGTTATAGTCGAAGATGGAGCGGCCAAAGTCGCAGAGCACTACGGCCGGAGCGGCGCTGTCGGCCACGAAGTTTTGCCCGGTCAGGTCACGCTCGTCAATTTTGCCAAACTTAATGGGCTCGGCCTGCGCCTGGGCCAGCGACACGGCCGCAACGCTGCAGATGCCGGCCAGAAACAGTCGGCGGAGTAAAGGTTGCATCATACCAACAGGGGTAGAATAATTGAAAAAATGTCAGAAAGAGGATGGTCGCTTTTCGGCGTAGCAGCCGGAAAGCAGAGAAAATAAGAAGCCGGGCCTACAGGAAAAAGGACTAATGCCGGAATATCACTATTCGGCGGAAGCGAGCCAAGCCCGTTGAAAGATTTATTGACGGTGCAGCACGATGGGCTCGGCGAGCTTGGCCAGGGCGCGGGTGTATAGCTCGCGCAGGGCCTGGTATTCCTCGGCCGGGTAGCGGGTTTTGGCCAGGTGCAGGCGGCCCGTAACGGTGAGCGTGCGCGGATTGGGCTGGCTTACGTTGAAGATAAACCGCCCCCCGTTGTTCGGCAGAGTAAGGGTAGTGCCCGTCGGCAGCTCGGTGGCGGCGTAGCCCTCGGGTAGCGTCAGCTCCACCATGTACTCCAGGCGCCGCTCGGTGGGCATGTCCACGGGATACAGGCGGTCAGCGTGCAGGAAGGGGTTAGCCGGTACGCCCAGCTGCGCCACGGGCCGCACGTAGAGGGTGGTGGCCGGGGCCTCGGCGCCGGGCAGGCGCGCGTTCAGCGTAAGCGCCACGGGACGCGTGAGGTCATCGGCAGTGGCCTCGGCCTTGTCGATCTGCCAGTCGGGGTGGGCCTTTTGCCACTGCTGGCGCAAAGCTGCCAGGGCCTGGCGGTTTTCGGTGGCGGCGTAGCCGGCATACTCCTGGCGCACGGTGCCCTGCAGGCTACCTTTGGCATCGAGGGTAAGGCGGGCGTGAGTGTAGCGCAGGTGAGAGGCAGCGGGAGCCAGGGAAACCCAGCGCCCGGCCGGCCCCAGCAGGCGGCCCTGGCCGTTGAGGCAGTGCTCGGGTAGCAGCTCCGGGGGGAGGGTAGCATCGGTGGCATCCAGCAGCAGCTGCTTGCCGCCGGGCAGGGCTACGTGGGCCGCTACGTAGTTGAGCTGGCTAAGCACGGGCAGCTCGGTTTGCACCCGGCCGTGGCGGCGGGTGCTCAGAAGCAGGGGCTGGGCCTCCAGGCCCGCCTCGCGCAATACCCGCACCAGCAGCAGATTGATTTCGGCGGCGTTGCCCTGGCGGGTTTCCAGTACCTTTTTGGGGGAGTTGCGTGCGTACAGGGAGGCAGTACCCGAGTAGCCCACGGCCTGCAGCACCAGCTGGCGGGCCGCCGCGGCCCGAGCAGCTGGGTCCGGAATGGTACGCAGGGCGGCAGCCCCGTCGGCCAGCGGTGAGTCGCGCTTCAGGTACTGGCCAAACTCTTCCTGTTCCAGCAGCTCCTTTTCAATCTGGGCCCAGGTCCCGATAACGTAGCTTGGTTCGCGGTTGGGGTCGAACTGAATGCGCTCCAGCTCGAAATCCACCCGGCTCAGGTAGTCGGTTTCTGTGGTCAGGAAGGGCTCTTCCCGGAAGGCCGGAATATCTTTCTGCACCCAGCGCCGGGTAATGGCCTGAGTGGAAATAGAATAGGAGCGCTCCTGCAGGCCTGCGTGCCCGCCGAAGGAATCCTGCACTTTCTCGCGGTAGCCGGTGGTGTAGGGCGCTGAGCCGGTTTCGTTGATGGCAAAGGGCCAGTAGGTGTGGCTCAGCTCCTTATACACGAAAAACCCCGGAATCTGGACCCGGTACTCGCTCCAGCGCACCGGAATTTCCTGCTGAAACTGCCAGTCCTGCAGATTGAACAGGAAGGGCGAGCGGATAACATAGGTAAACTCCAGAATGGAACCCTCCCGCACATTGGGCAGCGTGAAGGCGTATTCGTCGAGGCGCTCATTGAGCTTGCGGCTGAATACGGCCTCGGTGCGCAGCGGCTCCTTGGTCAGCTCCTTGCCCGCCAGATTATAGGTGAAGCCCTTGAGCTGCATAATCTGCTCCCTGCGGCCGTCTTTGGGGTCGTGGTAGAGCACCACCCGCACCGTGGCGTGCTCATAGCCCGGCCGGCGCCGGATTAGCAGGCGGGCCGTGCGCTCGAAGCGCAGCTCAAATCCCTCCTGTGCCCCCTGAATTTTGGATTGACCAAAGTTGCAGAGAACCTCAGCCGCCGCCGAATCGGGGGCGGGACGGGCCAGCACCTCGGCGGCTTCTTTTGCATCGAGCTTGCCAAAACGGATAGGTAACTCCTGGGCCCGCATCAGGGCGGGCAGTGCGAGCAGCAGGCTGCTCAAAACCCCGCGCCGAATGGCGGGAGCATTATACGTAAACATCAAACCAATAATAAACGGCTTCGGATAAGCGGCTACCCGGGGTAGCACAACAGTAAAGCTATTGAAAAGCTGTTGAGCTGCCAAGTCCTACCCCACCTCCGGGGCCGAAACCCGCTGGTGCCGCAGCAGGTAGAGCAGGGCCGCCAGGACCATTAGGGCACTTAGGCCGTGCACAAGGGGTAGGCGGGCGGGCTCATTGGCGTAGAGCCAGCCCGCCAGCAAGGCGCCCAGGCCAATACCGGCTTCGAGGGCTATGTACATGGTAGCCACAGCCCGGCCCCGGCGCTCGGGGTGGCTCAAATCTACCGTCCAGGCGTAGAGGGTGGGGGAGTTGAGGCCCGTAGCCAGCCCGAACAGAATGGCCGAGCCCAGAAACAAGGGCACTGAAGTGGATAAGGCCATTATAACCAGCGCAAAGGCCATCAGGGCCGAAGAGCCAATAAGCACCGGCACGCGGCCGTACTTATCGGAGGCGTTGCCGGCCAGCAGGCGGATGACCAAAGAGGCACCGGTGTAGCAGGTGTAAAACAAGCCCTTGCTGCCGTGGGTGAGGCCCAGCAGGCGGCTCTGGTCAGGGATGACGGTGAGCACCGCCCCGAACGGAAACAGGCACAGCAAGGTCACCAGGGCCGGTTTCAGTACCCGGGGCTCCAGCACCTCGCTCCAGTCCAGGCGCAGCAGGCTCCAGCTAAAGCGCTGCCGTTGGGCTTGGGGCAGGGTTTCCGTCATGGTGCCCTGCACTACCAAACTCAGCAGGGCCAGGCCCGAGGAGCAGTAGAACATGGTGTTCAGGGAAAACTGCTCGGCCAGGAAGGAACCCAGCATGGGCCCGCCGGCCATGCCCAGGGAGCCGGCTACCCCCAGCAGCCCCATAGCCTCGCCCCGGCGGGCGTACGGAATGATGTCGGCAATGAAGGCGGCGGTACCGGTGGGCTTGAAGCCCGTGCTGAAACCATGCAGCAGCCGCAACCCCAGAAAAGCCGCTACCGTGGCCGTGAAGGGGTAGAAAAATCCGCACACGAAGCACACCAAAGAGCCAAATACCATTACCGGAATGCGGCCCACCGTATCGGCCAGCTTGCCGCTGAACGGGCGCGAAAGGCCGGCCGTGAGCGTAAACAGGGCAATGATGAAGCCTTTGTACTCGGCCCCGCCCAGGCGCGTGAGGTAGTCGGGCAGCTCGGGCAGGAGCATGTTGAAGCTCATGAAAAAGAGCAGCGACGAAAGGCACATCAGCCAGAAGCCGATGGTATAGACGGGGGTAGCAGGAGTGGCGGAAGGAGCAGCGGGAGCAGACATGGAGGGCAAAGGTAGCCCCGGAAGCTTCGGGCGGCGTATAAAACGTGGTTTCGGCGGAGCAGGAAGTAAAATGCCAAAATTCTTTCGGAGAAAAATTCTCCACTAGAGCTAACCTCTGGTGTACCTTGCCGGTATTACATCCATCACTCACACATTATCAGGTATGGCACAAGATCAGCAGAATCAAGCGCAAAACGGCCACTCCGCCGCTTCCAGCGACGCCATGTCGGGAACCGGCACGGCCGTGACCGGCACCGGTTCCTCGTACGACCAGCGCACGGCCAGCGGCGAGGATGCTAACACCCTGACCACCCGCCAGGGCCACCCCGTCACGAACAACCAGAACCTGCGCACCGTGGGCAACCGAGGTCCGGCTACGCTGGAAAACTATCAGTTTCTGGAGAAAATCAGCCACTTCGACCGGGAGCGGATTCCGGAGCGGGTGGTGCACGCCCGCGGCGCCGGTGCCCACGGTGTGTTTGAGGCCTACGGCAAGGTAGGCGACGAGCCTATTGCGAAGTACACTCGCGCCAAGCTGTTCCAGCAGGCCGGCAAGCAAACGCCCGTGTTCGTGCGCTTCAGCACGGTAGGCCACGGCGGCCACTCGCCGGAAACCCTGCGCGACCCCCGCGGCTTCGCCGTGAAGTTCTACACCGAAGACGGTAACTGGGACCTGGTAGGCAACAACCTGAAGGTGTTCTTTATCCGCGACGCCATCAAGTTCCCCGACCTGATTCACTCCCAGAAGCCCGACCCGGTAACTAACCGCCAAAGCGGGGAGCGGATTTTCGACTTTATCTGCAACACCCCGGAGGCCATGCACATGGTCACGTTTCTGTTTTCGCCCTGGGGCATTCCGGCCAACTACCGCCAGATGCAGGGCTCGGGCGTGAACACCTACAAGTGGGTAAACGACAAGGGCGAAGCCGTGCTGGTGAAGTACCACTGGGAGCCGCTGCAGGGCATCAAGAACCTGACGGCGCCGGAAGCCGAAGCCATTCAGGCCAAGAACTTCAACCACGCCACCCAGGACCTGTTCGAGCACATTGCCAAAGGCGACTTCCCCGAGTGGGAGCTGTGCGTGCAGATCATGAGCGACGATGAGCACCCGGAGCTGGACTTCGACCCGCTCGACGACACCAAGATCTGGCCCCAGGATCAGTTCCCCTTCCTGCCCGTGGGCAAGATGACGCTGAACAAAAACCCCGAGAACTACTTCGCCGAAGTAGAGCAGGCTGCGTTCGGTACGGGTGTACTGGTAGATGGCCTCGACTTCTCAGACGACAAGATGCTGCAGGGCCGCACGTTCTCGTATTCGGATACCCAGCGCTACCGCGTGGGTGCCAACTACCTGCAACTGCCCATCAACGCGCCTAAAAAGCACGTAGCCACCAACCAGCGCGACGGTCAGATGACCTACCACGTTGATTCGGCTCCGGGCCAGAACCTGAGCGTGAACTACGAGCCTTCTTCATTGAGCGGCCTGAAGGAAGCACCCCGCACCTTCCCCGACCATACGCCCCGCTACGAAGGCCGCCTGATCCGGGAGAGCATCGACCGCACCAACAACTTCAAGCAGGCCGGTGAGCGTTGGAACCTGCACGAAGACTGGGAAAAGGACGACCTCATCAACAACCTGGTGGGAGCCCTCACGGATGCCGCCCAGGTGATTCAGGACAAGATGGTTGACCTGTGCACCCAGTGCGACGCGGAGTACGGCCGCCGCCTGGCTGAAGGATTGAAGCAAGCCAAAGCCGGCAAAACGGCCGAAGGCGGCAACCAGTACAACGACGCCAAGAGCTCGGAAGCTGCTCAGCAAGCCGAGAAAATTGCGCACGAAGCCAAACCGTACTAATCAACTCGGTTAACAACAAAAAAGCCCCGACCATACTGGCTAGGGCTTTTTTGTTGCCAAATGTAGTATGGCTACTTATCGGGAACCTGATTTTCAACTGCGGCTGAGTCGGTGGTTTCTGTATCCGTTCCTTCTTCGTCGGTCTTATATAAGTCAGCATCCTGATCGGCGCTGTCAGATTGGGTAGCTGCAGGCGTTGGTGTGGGGTTGGTAGCCGACTCGGGGGTAGGGGTTTCTTCCTCAACCAGCAGGGTGTCGGGCTGGATGTCGGTGAGGGAAGGGGCCTGGGCGGTTTCCTCTTCGGCTTCCGGCTCTTCATTCGGGGCCTGGCGGGTGGGAGCAGAAGCCGCCGCGAAGTGGGTGCTGACAAAGCGCGCCACTCCCCACACGGCCCCGCCTATGCCGCAAATGCCTACTATCACCAGCAGCACCCGCGGCCACTTAATACGCCAGGAGTCGCGGGGAAGCAGGTTGCCGGCCGCCGGGCGGGTAGGGGGCACCGACGTATTGCGCACCGGAGGCTTAGCGGGGGCAGTTGCCGCAGGTGTGGGCCGAGTCACCGGCGCGGCGGGGGTAGCGGCAGCCACCGGCTCGGGCTGGCGCTGCAGCTGCTGAATCAGGTGGCTTAGCTGCTGAATACGCGCGTCCAGCTCCTGGTTACGCACCGCCGACTCCTGCTGGGCCGCCCGAATGGCTTCTTCCAGGCGGTTTTTCTCCTGGGTTTCGGCAGCCAGGCGGGCCTGTAGGGCGGCTACCTCGGCGGCCGGGCCGGGTGCCTGCGTGAGCTGGGCCCGCAGCTGCTCGATGCTTCGCTCCCGCTCAGCCTCACGGGCTTCCATTTCCTGGCGCTGCTGGGCCAGCTCAGTGCGTACCTGTTGGCTGAGCTGCTCCAGGCGGTGCATTTCCTGCTCACTGGCGGCCACGGCCTCAGCCGCCGAGCCGTAAGGCGCGTCGTGCGGAATGTCCTCGGCCCCCAGCCAGCGCCACAGTTTGCGTGCTTTTTCCTCCCAGTAGCTGCCACCGTCGGGTTCAGGCTCGGCGGAGGGGTAGGGGGGCGCCGGCGTGTCGGCAAGGGTTTGGGCCCAGGTCAGCAGCGCATCAGCGGGAAGGTCGATTTCGGGGTTGCTGAGCTGGCGCAGGCGGCGCGGCAGTTGGTGCAGATCAGCCAGCAGTTGGAAGTTTTCGGCCCCGGGCTGGCGGCGCAGGTAGGTTTCCACTCCCGGCCCGAACTGCACGGGACCGGCAAATAGCACCACTCCGGTAATCAGCTCCGGCTGCACCTGCGCGGAAGTGAGCTGGGCGCTGAGCCACCTCGCCACAGCTTCCTGCTGCCGCAGAAACTGCTCGAGGGGGTTAGCGGCGTGATCATCGCCGTGCAGGGTGTAGGCGCCCAGCTGCCAGGCCCCGTCCTGCTGATTGGGAATGTCGAGCAGGCCACCTTCCGGCACAAAGAGCAGCACCGTGATGCTGTGAGGGCGCACTACCAAGGCATCTACTACCTCGCCTTCCACCTCAAAGTTGCTGAGCAGCAACGTCGGGAAGGCGGTGGGCTCGGCTTCCAGGGCAGCCTGTACAGCTACGTACTGAGCCTGGCGGGTGGTGTCATCGAAGGCAGAAAACGGGATGCTATGCAGCATAGGGAGTGCAAACGGGCCGCTACCTGCGCAAGCCCAACGGATATGTACGCACAAGGAAGAATTGGTGCCGTAAAGTAACGCTCTTCGGCATACCAGCAGTACGCGGTAATTCGGCCGCGGCGCTCCCTGGAGCAGCTCAACGCTATACCTCCCGCCAAAACCGGCCGTACACTACCCCTGCACCCAACCCGAAGTCATCATGCCATTGCACCACGAACTAGACAAAAAACTCAGCAAGATTTACGAGCCCAAGGCCACGATCAATGACGTGTTCAAGGGCTATGACATCACCTTCCTGACCAACGAAAATGGGGAGCCCGTAACCCTGTTTTTCGGGAAGCGCCGTCCCGATGGCAAGATTGTAGGCGAGCGGTTTACGCGCACCATCAAGCGCGAGCCGGGCAGCATGGCTGTTAAGCACAGCCACTGGGACAACCAGGGCAAGATTATGAATGCGTAGGGGTAGGGCAGGCCTGGCTTGCCCTATTGCTTGCTCGGCCGCTATTTACTACCCCCTCTGCTCTGCCAAAACGGCGGCCGGCGCACTCCGGCCCGAAGTGTGCCGTATAGCTGGGGTATGGCTCGTTCTGATTCCTTCTTCTCTACCATTTCTGCCAAGAAGCCCCGTCCCGATGGCAAGCCTGCCCTGACGGTGCGGGAGCGGTTTTCGGCCCTCAAAAATCTGCCGGAGTTTCTGCGCCTGATCTGGCAGACCAGCCCCGCCCTGACGCTGGGCAATGTGGCGCTCCGCCTGCTGCGGGCGGCCCTGCCGGTAGCTATGCTTTATGTCGGGCAACTCATCCTCGATACGGTGGTGCAGCTCAGTCGCCAACCCGCGGCGGAGCGCCTGCTCACGCCGGTGCTGACGCTGGTGGCCCTGGAGTTTGGCCTGGCCATTCTGTCCGATGCCCTGGGTAGGGGTGTGGCCCTGCTCGACTCATTGCTGGGCGACCTGTTTGCCAACCAGACCTCGGTGCGCCTCATGCAGCACGCCGCCGAGCTGGACCTAGACCAGTTCGAGGACAGCGCTTTTTACGATAAGCTGGAGCGGGCGCGCCGCCAGACCCTTTCGCGCACCGTGCTCATGGCTCAGGTGCTCAGCCAGGCCCAGGACTTTATTACCATGGTGTTTCTGGCCGTGGGCCTGGTAGCGTTTAACCCGTGGCTGCTGCTGTTGCTGCTGGTGGCGGTGGTGCCGGCCTTCCTGGGCGAGTCGCACTTCAATGAGCGCAGCTACTCCCTGGTGCACGGCTGGACGCCCGAGCGGCGCGAGCTGGACTACCTGCGCCAAACCGGCGCCTCCGATGAAACGGCCAAGGAAGTCAAGATTTTCGGGCTGTCGGGCTTTCTGATTGACCGGTTCCGGACCCTTTCCGACGAGTTTTACCAGCAGAATAGGTCGCTCGTGATTCGGCGGGCGGGCTGGGGTACGTTCTTCGCAGCGGTGGGCGCGGCCGGTTACTACGCTGCCTACGTGTATATCATCAGCCAAGCCGTGCGCGGGCAGGTGAGCATTGGACAGCTTACGTTTCTGGCCGGTTCCTTTGGTCGGATGCGAGGCTTGCTGGAAGGTATTCTGAGCCGGTTTAGCGCCGTGGCCGAGGGCGCCTTGTACCTGCAGGATTTCTTTGACTTCTTCCACCTGCAGCCCCGTATCCGCCGCGACGAGGCGCAGCCGGTGCGGCCGTTTCCAAGGCCTATCCGGGAAGGGTTCAGGTTCGATAATGTGGGATTCAAGTACCGCAATGCCGAGAAGTGGGCCCTGCGTAACCTCAACTTCACGCTGCAGGCCGGCGAGAAATTGGCGCTAGTGGGCGAAAACGGCGCCGGCAAGACTACCCTCGTGAAACTGCTGGCCCGCCTCTACGACCCCACCGAGGGCCACATTCTGCTGGATGGCCATGATTTGCGCGAGTACGACCCCGCCGAGCTGCGCCAGGAGATTGGAGTGATTTTTCAGGATTTCGTGCGCTTCCAGCTGCCGGCGGGACAGAACCTGGCTGTGGGCCGCATCGAGCAGAAAGACAACCAACCCCGCATTGAGCAGGCCGCCGCCCAAAGCCTCGCCGACTCGGTTATTGCCAAGCTACCCCAGGGTTACGAGCAGATGATTGGCCGGCGCTTCAATGGGGGCGTGGACCTGAGTGGGGGCGAATGGCAGAAGATAGCCCTCGGCCGCGCCTACATGCGCGACGCCCAGCTGCTCATCCTCGATGAGCCCACCGCTGCCCTCGATGCCCGCGCCGAATACGAGGTATTTCAGCGTTTCAAGGACCTGACCCAGGGCAAAACTGCCGTGCTCATCTCGCACCGCTTCAGCACCGTGCGCATGGCCGACCGGATTCTGGTCATCGAAAACGGGCAGTTCGTGGAAATCGGGAGTCATCCTGAGTTGCTGGCCCGCGGTGGCCGCTACGCCGAGCTGTTTCAGCTGCAGGCCGCCGGGTATCAGTAGGAGGGTAGCAGGCCCGCGCCTATCTTGGGCGCATGTCCGTTGAATACATTTTCTGGGCGGAGCTGCCCACCGATGCCTCCTTTGATGCCCTACCCCAACTTTTGGCCGAAGTGCTGGAAGATGACGCGGCCGGGTTTGCCGCCGACCTGCGCTACCAGCAAAGCAAGCAGCCGGTGCAGGCGTGGCTGGCCTTTGCCGGGGGCAAGCTTGTAGCCTGTAAGCTGGGTTACGAGCGGAAGCCCGGGAATTACTATAGCTGGCTGGGTGGGGTACACCCTGCCCGGCGGGGCCAGGGCCTGGGGGCTGAACTGATGCGGCGGCAGCACGCCTGGTGCACGGCAAATGGCTACCGAAGCATCCGCACCCAAACCTTCAACCGCTGGCGAGCCATGCTGATACTCAACCTGCGCTTCGGGTTTGATATCGTTGGGACGGTGCAGGGGGGTAGGGGCCTGACGCTGGTGCTGGAAAAGCAGTTTTTGTAGGCGGAAAAGGGCCCAATTTCATGCTGGCGGGGGGTACGGAGAAGTATCATAATTTTACCTCTAACTAGCAGGCCCAAAGCACACTAGGTTTCGTATTTTAGGAACGTCATCCTCCTAATCCTTCCGGGCCTATGAAATTGCTCTCTACCCTGCTGGCCAGCGGCGGCCTGTTGCTGTCCGGGTGCCTGATGTCGCGCGAGGCGCGGGTGGAATCCGATTACAGCTACGCCGGCCAGTTTCGGCGCTACCGCACCTACGAGTTTATCAGCGGCGAAGGCATCAACTCCGATACCAGCCGCCTGGGTGAGGCCGTGCGCGACGCTATCCGGACCCGCCTGAAAATCCAGGGCTACCGCTCCTCCCGGCGCCGCCCCGATCTGCTGGTGAACTTCCGCCTGTTCGAGGGCGACATGCGTTTCCGCGGCTACAGCCAGGACGACTTCTCGAAGTGGGTGAAAAACGGCAGCACCGAGGATGAGGACACGCCCGCCGATGCCCGCCAGGGCTACCAGCCCGTGCGGCTGCTGCTGGCGGAAGGCACGCTGCTGGTTACCCTCATTGATAACCGCACCAACCGCGCCGTCTGGAACGGGTACGCCTCTGGGGTGAGCGTGCCTTCGGGGCCGCAGGGAGAGGTAGTGCTGCGCCGCTCCGTGCGCTCCATCTTCGACCAGTACCACGTCTTCACCGAAGGCTTTCTGCAAGGCAACAACCCGCCCTCTTCCGAAGAGCAAGGCAACTAAGCGGCGCGGTTGGGCAGCCCGGCTCTACCCGCGCTGCTCCGGCCGGTTGCGCTCCTGAATCAGCTCAGCGGCAATGCTGATGGCTATTTCCTCGGGGGTGCGGCTATGGATGGGCAAACCGATGGGGGCCCGCACCCGCGCCAGCTGCTGCTCCGTAGCCCCCTCGGCCCGCAACGTGGCCAGCAGTTCCCGGATTTTGGCCGCGCTGCCCATCACGCCTAGGTAGCGCACCGGGTGGGTCAGCAGCTGCCGCAGGGCCAGCAGATCGGTGCGGTAGCCAAAGCTCATCAGGATAACGTATTGATGGGGCCCCGGCGGAATTTCTTGGGCCAGGGTGTCGTAGGCTACCGTGCGCTTGTGGTGGGCGTAGGGGTTAAGCTGATGCGTGTTCAGGTCAGGCCGGTCGTCGAGCACGGTCAGTTCCACATCCAGCAGGGCCAGCACCCGTGACAAAGCCAGCCCTACGTGCCCGCCGCCTACAATCGTGACCTGGTCCCGGAAGCCCAGGCGCTCGGTATATTCCCACACCGGGCCGGAGCGAAACGAGTAGCCCGTAGCGGCGGGCAGCAGTTGCAGCCCCTGCGCTGCCGAGAGCCGCAGCGCGCCGCCCGCGTGGGTCCGCAGCGCCTGCCCAATAGCCTCCACCGTGGGTAAATGGTGGGGGCTCAGCGGAAAAACCAGCACCCACTGCTCGCCGGAGCAAATCAGGCCCGAGCGGTCGGTGGCGGCTTCCTTGCGGTGAACCTGGTGGCGCAGGGCCGGGCTGGCCACGTCTTTCCCTGCCATACTGCGCGCCAGCTCCACAAATTTGTGCTCCATGATGCCGCCCCCAATGGAGCCGACCAGCTCCGTAGCCGTTACGGCCATCTTGAAGCCCTGCCGGCCGGGGCTGCTGCCCTCACTCTGAAGCACGCACAGCAGCACTACCCCCACCTGCCCGCGCAGGCAGGCTGCCGCGTGCTCCCACACCGGCAGGTCGCGGGGCAGGGCCGGGGTAGGCAGGAAGGCAGGGGGCACGGGGGGCATAACCAAAGCAGCAAAGAAAAGCAGAAGGGCCGGCGGCTGGTTACAGCCACACGGCGCTCAGGGCGTAATACACGGCCATTACGCCCGAAAAAGCCGCGCTGACCACGAAGCGCCAGTCGGCCGACACCCGGTTCTGGATGTAGTAGTTCACGAACAAGGAAACCGGGATGTTCAGCACAAACGAGCGGGTAGCCAAAGGCAGCAGCTCCCAGGTAACCTGCTCGGGGTGGCCCGAAAACAGCTTCAGGAACACATAGTGGCGGGCAATCCAGAGGGGGTTGAAGTAGGCCAACGATAAGGCCGCGCGCATCCAGCGGGCCGCCAGGCTGCTGGTAGGGCTGGGCGGTACGCGCTGGTCGAGCCACCGGAAATAAGCGGGTACTTCCCAGGAGTAGAGCAGGCCTCCTATCAGGGCCATGCCCAGCAAGCGGCTCCAGGAAAACTGGTGCACCAAAAGCGCCGCGGCCGTGTCGCCGGCGGCGTAAATCAGCAGTCCACGGAGGTGGTTACGAAGTTGGGTTGAGCGGGTGAGGTCCAAGCGTGAAGGGTACTGGGGGCGTCGGGGTACAGATTAAGCAAAACTTTTTCGGGCGTCATGGGCGCCGAGAAAGGCAAAGGAGCATCGGGGCGGAAAGCCTGGATGGCGTCGCGCAGGGCGAAGTAGGCCCCGATGCCGTACATGAGCGGCGGCTCGCCCACGGCCTTGGAGCGCAGCACCGCCCGTGGGTGGCCGGGCGTGTCGAGGAAATGGACCTCCAGCACCTTGGGCGCCGAGTACAGGTCGGGTATTTTGTAGGAGTTGAGGGAATTGCTGAGCAGGCGGCCTTCCTCGTTGTACACAAGCTCTTCCAGCGTCATCCAACCAATGCCCTGCACGGCCCCGCCCTCAATCTGCCCGCGGTCCACGGCCGGGTTCAGGCTCTGCCCGAAGTCGTGGGCAATGCGCACGGCCTCCACCTCGTAGGTGCCGCGCAGGCAGTCCACCCGCACGGTGGTCAGGGCCGTGCCGTACACATGGTAGGCGAAGGGGTAGCCCTGGTTGGTTTCGGCATTGAAGTGCAGGTCGGGGGTAGCGTAGTGGGCATTTTCTGAGAGGCTGATGCGCTGCCAGTAGGCCGCCGAAACCAGCTTTTCCCAGTTGGTGTCAGCGGGTTTGCCGGCGGCCAGCACCTGCTCGTCCTCTATGTGCAGGCCCTCGTAGTTCAGGTGCAGTTCGGTGGCAGCCAGGCGCAGCAGCCGCTCGCGCAGGGCCAGGCAGGCCAGCTCGGTGGCTTTGCCGTTGAGGTCGGCGGTGGCGGAAGCGGCCGAGGGCGAGGTATTGGCCACGCGGGTGGTGTTGGTGCTTTCCACCTTAATGCGGCTCACCGAAATGCCGAGCGTGCGGGCTGCTACCTGGGCTATTTTGGTGTTTACGCCCTGGCCCATTTCCACCGCGCCGGTGCTCACGCCCACCGAGCCATCGGTGTAGATGTGCACCAGGGCGCGGGCCTGGTTCATGGCCGTTTTGGTAAAGGAAATGCCAAAGCAGATGGGCATGACGGCCAGGCCCTTCTTCTGAAGCTGATGGGCGGCGTTGAACTCCTCCACTTCCCGGCGCAGCCCCGGCAGGTCGTAGAGCGAGGCGGCCGTGTCCCAGGCCTGCTCGGCGTGGCAGCCTTCGGTGGGCTGGCGGTACGGAAACAAGTCGCCTTCGCGCAGCAGGTTGCGCCGCTGAATCTCGCTGGCTGCTACCCCCAGGCGCCCGGCCGCGCAGGCAATAGCCGACTCAATAACAAACATGCCCTGGGGGCCGCCAAAGCCCCGAAAAGCCGTATTGGGCGGCAGATTGGTGCGGCAGCTGTAAGCCGTGGCCGTAACGTTCGGGATGAAGTACGTGTTGGTGGCGTGGAAAAGCGTCCGTTCCAGCACGGC
The DNA here is from genome assembly GCF_006352025.1 of Hymenobacter sp. DG01. Classification (NCBI taxonomy): domain Bacteria; kingdom Pseudomonadati; phylum Bacteroidota; class Cytophagia; order Cytophagales; family Hymenobacteraceae; genus Hymenobacter; species Hymenobacter sp. DG01. Next base: position 2,672,688 of record NZ_CP040936.1, on the reverse strand, counting down.
CGGCGAAAGGTCGGCGGCGGCCCCGGCGTTCTGAAAGAACGTGGCTTCGTAAGCTACGATCTTCAGGTTCTCATCCAGCCCGATTTTGAAGTCGGAAGAGTAGGGGTGGCGCTTGCCGGTCATGCGCATATCGGCCATGCGGTCCAGCACCAGCTTTACGGGCCTGCGGGCCACGAAAGCACCTAGCCCGGCCAGGGCGCCCCAGGGCGTGGCCTGGTCCTCTTTGCCGCCAAAGCCCCCACCGAGGCGGGTTACGTCCACTTCTACCTGGTGCATGCCTACCCCCAGTACCCGGGCCGTGTGGCGCTGCACGGCTGTAGGGCCCTGCGTAGAGGAAATAATGCGCACCCCGCCCATTTCGGTGGGGAAGGCGTAGGCGCCCTGGGTTTCAATGTACAAGTGCTCCTGCCCGCCCGATTCAGCCACGCCCTCGAATACGTGGGTGCAGCCGGCCCAGGCCGCCTCCGCGTCGCCGAGGCGGAAGGTGCGGGGCGGCACAATCAGCTCGCCCCGGGCGGCGGCTTCGCGCGGATCTACCAGCACCGGCAGCGGTGCCACCTCCACGCGCACATGGCGCAGGGCGGTCTGGGCCGCGTGCTCCGACTCGGCCAGCACCAGCGCTACGGGCTGCCCCCGGAAATGAACGTGGCCTTCCGCCAGCAGGGGCTCATCGGGCACGATGCCGCCAATCTGGTTTTCACCGGGAATATCCTGGGCTGTGAGGATGTGCAGCACGCCCGGCTGCTGCAGGGCAGCGGCCATATCCAGGCGCAGCAGCTGCCCATGTGCCACCGGCGACTCTACTACCGCCGCGTACAGGGTGCCGTGCTGCACCGGAATATCATCGAGGTACTGAGACTCGCCGCGCACGTGGCGGGCCGGATCAAGGTGGTTCATACGGTGGGAGAGTGAAGGGGTAGGTTGTTCCCGGCCCCGGGACGGGGAACGTTGCCGCTGCCCAAACCAATTGGGTTTAAGCAGGCAGCAGGGGGTAGGCAGGCGGCGGGCTTAAGGCGCGAGTGGTACGGACATCAACCAGTCGGAAGGGCAGAGCCCGCCGGACCGGAGCTGACGGCCTCACGCATGCACTAGTTCACTGAAATGGGCCATCAGGAGCTGCCGGAGCAGCAGGCGCTTGTACTGCTCGGTTCCGCGCACGTCGCTGATGGGGCTGATTTCCTGCTGGGCCAGGGGTAGGGCCTGCTGTACCGTCTCGGCCGACCAGGGCTGGCCCACGAGCCAGGCGCTGGTGCGGCGCAGCAGCAGCGGAACGGGCCCCACGCCACCCGCCGAGAGGCGGGCTTCCCGGATCAGGCCATCCTCAACCCGCAGCCAGGCGGCCGTGTTCACGCTGGCAATGTCGAGGTGGGTGCGCTTCGAGACTTTCTCGAAATTGAAAATATCGGTGGGGCGTGGTGCCGGAAAGCAAATTTCCCGCACCTGCTCATCGGGGGCTTTTGCCAGCTTTTTGTAGTCGAGGTAAAGCTCTGCTAGGGGGAGGGTGCGGCGCTGGCCACTGGCAGCTTCCAGCTCGATTTCGGCACCCAGGGCCAGGAACAGAATGGTCAGGTCGCCGATAGGAGAGGCGTTGATGAAGTTGCCGGCTACGGTGCCCATCTGCCGGATGGGGGTGCTGCTGACCAGCTTCAGGAAGCGGGGCAGGGCGGGCACGGCCTCCCGCATCAGCTCCGACTCCAGGAGCTGCTGGGCCGTGGTAGCCGCTCCCAGCACAATGCTACCCCCCTTGGTGCGCCGAATGCCCCGCAGGCCCGGCTGGTCGTACACCAGCTCTACCGGCACGGCCCGCACCTGCTCGGGGCGCTGCACCAGCAAATCGGTGCCGCCGCCCAGCACCTGAGCCCGTGCCGGCGGGCAGGCCGTTGGCTCGGGCTGGGGGTTTGCAGTGGTCAGGGGGGTAGGGGTGTCGTCGGCGGCCAGGTCGCGCAGGGCCGTGAGCTTGCCGGGCATGTGGGCGAAGTAAGTGGGCACGAAGCCTTGCTCGGCCAGCCAGGGTAGGGGCGCGGACTCGGGGCGCTGGGCCAGCTGCTGCTGCAGCAGGGCCGTGGCGCGCTCCAGACTTTTGTAGCCCGTGCAGCGGCAAATGTTGCCGTCAATGGAAGCCAAAGCCGTTTCGGGTGTGCTGGGCCGGGGGCTGAGGGCGTGCCCGGTCAGGGACATCACAAACCCCACCGTACAAAACCCGCACTGCGAGCCGCCTTCTGCTACAATGGCCTGCTGCACGGGCGTGAGGGCACCCCGGGCCGCGTTGATGCCCTCCACCGTTACTACATGCTTGCCGTGGGCATTGCCCAGGGGCGTCAGGCACGAGGTCATGGACTGGTAGCGCACCGTCAGGCCATCGGGCGCCAGCTCCCCTACCAACACGGTGCAGGCCCCACAGTCGCCCTCCCGGCAGCCTATTTTGGTGCCCGTCAGGTGCTGGTGGTAGCGCACGAAATCGAGCAGCGTACTACCGGCAGGCTCCTGGGTACGGATGAGCTGTTGATTAAGGTAAAACTGTAGCATAAGGCGGCCAGAAATCAAAAACGGAAGGGAAAGTTACGGGATTTTCAGCGTTTAGCCTGCCGGTCAGATACGAGCAGTATGTGGCGGCCGCCTCCCTCAACCGGAGGCTGCCAGGGGTAGCGGCCTTATCTTAGGGGCGGGTTAGCACCGGGGTTTTTCTACTTTCGGCCTGGTTTTGGTCGTGGGGCCCCTGGTCGTTTTTCTTTGCCTTCTATGAATCGTTTCTTCTCTTTCCGTTCCGTGCTGAGCCTGGCTGCCGGGGCCAGCCTGCTGTTTGCCGCTTCCTGCACTGCCCCACGCGCCATTGTGAGCACGGGCAAGGTAACGCCCAAGGGCGAGTTCCGGGTGGGGGGCAACGTGTCCTTCAACGCCCCCACCCAAACCATCGGCAAGCTGGGCTCCACCATCAAGTCGGCGGCCAAGGACCTGGCCAATCAGGCTGCCAAGGACAGCGTGTACTACAGCCCGACGGTGGATAACCTGCAGGTAGCGGCCCTGGCCTACATCCTCGACCCGGTGCGGCCCTCCTCCGACCTCTATCTGCGCTACGGCTTGGCGGAGCGGTTCGACGTAGGCTATAAGTATGCCTTCGGCTCCCATGTGTTCGATGCCATGTACCAGTTTATGGGCACCACCGGCACGCCCGAAAACCCTGGTAGTCGGCAGGCAGGTGCCACCTACGGCAGCATCGGGCTGCAGTACGCCACGCAGCGCGCCAAGCTGCCCAGCATCCCGTTTCTCGACGACGTAAACAGCCTGCTTGGCTTTAAGGCCACCCGCCACGATGTGCTGGTGCCACTGGTATTCAGTACTTCCCTCGGGCCGGAAGAAGAAATCGGGGCCATTTCCTACGGGGTGGTGTACGCCCACAGTTTCGTGCGCTACGGCCTCACGCCCGGCAACCTCTACAACGGCCCCGGCAGCGGAGCCATAGCCAACCGCGTGCCCGAGCTGCCTACCGCCCGCCGGAACTTCAGCTCCTTCGGGGCCTTTTTCAACGCCAAGCTGGGTTACCGCTACGCCTACGTCATTCCGGCCCTCTCGGTGTACTACCAAAACTACGGCGAGTATCAGCTGCTCAACAACAAAACCGCCAGCCTGAAGGGCTTTACCTTTATTCCCAGCCTGGGCCTGCAGTTCCGGATTCCGACGGCCCGGCGCTAACGGGCCGGGGTAGGCAACTGCCGGGCCTGCTCTGATGCGAATTTTTATGAAAGCTCCGGCCCAGTGGCCGGAGCTTTTGTTATAAGGCAAAGCGCAAACCTATGTGCCTGGGCTGGTGGCCGGGTGTGGTTTTGGCTAGTAACTTCGTGTGTTGTAGCCCGCTGCTTATGTTTGGTCCTGATTTCTCCGACGCCGGCTCCGCCAGCACCCTTCTGTCCGACCTCCTGGCCGTTTCGCTTACGGGTGTCAGCTTTCTGCGCCCGCTCTATGGCGGCCCGGCCGGCGAGCTGGAGGACTTCGCGCTGGAGTACCTGAACCCCACCGCCCAGCGCATAACGGGGCTGCCCGAACGGCCCGGCGGCACACTGCGCACGCATTTCTCCGCTATTTCTGCCAACGGCCTCTTTGCTTTCTGCCGGGGCGTGTTTGAAACGGGCGAGGACGGGCACTTCGCGGTTCCTCGCCAGGCGGAGGGCTTGCATGCCTACGTACGGGTAGCGGCCCGGCGCAGCGGCGAGCGGCTGGTGCTGAGCTTCACCGCCACCCCGGACCCCGACGGTACCCCCTCCGGGGCGGCCCCGGGCCCGCACCAAAGGCCGGAAGCCCTGTATCAGGTGTTTGAGCAGACCCCGGCCAGCATTGTGCTGCTGCGCGGGCCCGAGCACCGCATCGAATACTACAACCAAGCCTACCAGAACCTGTTTCCGGACCGCCAGATGCGGGGCCGTACCATTTCTGAAGTGCAGCCCGATGCCGCTGAGCAAGGCTTCCTGGCCTTGCTTGATGGCGTGTATCAGACCGGGGAAACGTTTTTCGGGCGGGAGCTGCCGCTTGATATCAACCAGCCGGATGGTACGCGCAAAACAGCCTACTTTGACTTTACTTACCAGGCCTACCGGGTGGGCGGGCGCATTGCGGGCATCGATGTGTTTGCCTCTGATGTTACGGAGCAGGTGCTGGCTCGCCAGGAGCGGGAAGCCCAACGCCAGCACCTGCATCAGCTGTTTATGCAGGCCCCCACGCCCATTGTCATCCTCGATGGTCCTGAACTGGTTTTTCAGCTGGTGAACCCGGCCTATCAGCTGATTTTTCCGGGCCGCCGGCTGCTGGGCAAGCCCTTGCTGGCGGCCCTGCCTGAGCTAGCCGACAGCCCTATTCCCGAACTCCTGCGCCGTGTGTATGAAACGGGCGAAACCTTTATAGCCCAGGAGCTGCCCCTGATGCTGGCCCGCCACGAGGGTGGCCCGCTGGAAGAAATCTACTCGACCTTTACGTATCAGGCCCGGCGCAATAGGCAGGGGCAGGTAGATGGGGTACTGGTATTCGCCTACGAAGTTACCGACCAGGTGCTGGCCCGCCGCAAAGTAGAGGAAAGCGCCCAGCAGGTGCGCGCGGTGGTAGAGGGGGCCTCGTTTCTGATCGGGGTGTATGTAGGCCCGGAGTTCCGGATTCAGCTGGTGAATCAGGCCATGACGAAGGCCCTCGGAAAGGGCACGGATATTATCGGCCGGCGCTACGTTGACGTGCTACCAGAGCTGGAAGGCCAGGCCGTATTTGAGCAGCTGTACCAGGTATTTACCACCGGACAGCCCCTACACCTGCGCAACCAGCGGCTGGAAGTGGTGATGAACGGCCAGTCGCAGACGTTCTATTACAACTACAGCTTTACCCCCCTGCGCGACACGCGGGGGCAGGTGTACGGCATTCTGAACACCGCCGCCGACGTGACGGACCTGATGCTGGCCCGCCGCCGCGCCGATGAGGCCGCCGCCGACCTGCGCCTGCTCACGTCCCACGTCCCGGCCTTCCTGTTCCGCACCGACGCCACTGGCCACTTCACCTACCTTAATGAGGCGTATTTTGAATGGACCGGGCTGGCAATAACCGACTTAAGCTTGCTGGATGAGATATGGGACGCCGTACACCCCGAAGACCTGCCCACGTTGCAGCCTGCGTTTATAGCTGCGGTAAGCGCCCGCCAGCCCTGGGAAAGCCCCGTGCACCGCATGCGCCGCCACGATGGGCAGTACCGCTGGATGTTTACCCGCACCCAGCCCCTGCTGGGGGCCCACAACCAGCTCGTCGGCCACAGCGGCATCTCCTTCGAAGTTCATGAGCAGGTGGAGCTGCAGCGCCAGCTCCAGCGCACCAACGTGGACCTGGATAACTTTATTTACACGGCCTCCCACGACCTGAAGGCTCCCATTGCCAATATTGAGGGCCTACTGCAGGCCCTGGAGCACGAGCTGCCCACCACGGCCCGGGTAGGCGACGTGCCCCTGATGCTGGAGTTGATGCAAGGGGCCGTAGAGCGCTTCCAGCGCACCATTACTAACCTCACCGATATTTCGCGCCTGCAAAAAGAGCACGACCAACCCCGCGACCAGGTGCAGCTGGCGAACCTCATTGAGGCCGTACGCCTCGACCTGATGCCCCTGCTCCAGGAAACAGGCGCCGTGCTGAAAGTAGAGGTTGAGGCCTGCCCAACGTTGCAGTTCGCGGAGAAAAACCTGCGTAGCATTATCTACAACCTGCTGAGCAACGCCCTTAAGTACCGCCACCCCAACCGCGTGCCCGAGGTCCTGATCCGGTGCCGGGTGCAGGATAGCTACCGGGTGCTGGAAGTACAGGACAATGGCCTCGGCCTGGACCTGACGCAAGTGCAGGCGCAGGAGAAACTGTTTGCCATGTTTCAGCGCCTGCATACGCATGTAGAGGGCACCGGCGTGGGCCTGTACATGGTCAAGAACATAGTGGAAAACGCCGGTGGGCGCGTGGAGGTACAAAGCCAGCTTGGTCAGGGCTCTACCTTCGCCATCTATTTCCCTCAGTAAGCCGGTGCGGAAGCCGGCTGGCCTGGCCTATGCGGGTGCCTGCTCTAGCTTAGGCTCTGCCGGCTGCTTGCTAATCGAGGTTCCTGGCTCAGGGGCGGGTAGCACACAGGGGCTGGGAGCGTCCCCTCAGACGATGTTTTCTTTGAAGAGAAATGCTTAGGCTGCCCGACTGCTGCTGGCAAAATCAGCATCTTAGCCGGTCAATTTTATCCAGTAACAAATGAATATTCTGTACGGAGTGCCCGGCGAAGGGCTTGGTCACGCCACCCGCAGCAAAGTAGTAATCGGGCATTTGCTCAGCCAGGGGCATAATGTGTGCGTGGTCAGCAGCTCCCGCGCCTACCAGATGCTGGCGGCCAACTTTCCGGGCCGGGTGCACGAAATCCGGGGCTTTCATCTAGCCTATAAGAACCTCACCGTTTCGAAGGCGCGGACGGCGGCCCTGACGCTGCGCTCGGCACCGGAAAACCTGCGGGTGAACTTCCGCAAGTACCGGGAGCTGCTCTGCGACTTCGAGCCCGACGTGGTTATTTCCGATTTCGAGTCGTTCAGCTTTCTGTTTGCCAAATGGAAGGACCTGCCCGTGGTTAGTATTGATAACATGCAGATTATCAGCAGGGCCGCGCTGGATGTGCCGGTGCCGCCCCAGGAGCGCCCCAACCTGACCCTGGCCCGGCAGATTGTGCGGGCCAAACTGCCCCGGAGCCATCATTACCTGATTACGACCTTCTTCCGCCTACCCCTGCTCAAGGAGCGAACCACGCTGGTACCGCCCATTCTGCGCCCCGAGGTGCTGGCCCTCGCGCCCACCCGCGGCACACACGTACTGGTGTACCAGTCGGCTACTACCCAACAGAACCTGATAGCCCAACTCCAGCAGCTGCCGGGCCAGGAGTTTCGGGTGTACGGTTTCAATAAAGAGGAAAACCACGGCAACGTGCAGCTGCGGGCCTTCAGCGAGCAGGGCTTTCTGCAGGACTTGGCCAGTGCCCGGGCCGTGGTAACCAACGGCGGCTTCTCCCTGATCAGTGAGGCCGTGTACCTGCGCAAGCCCATTTGCGCGGTGCCTATTCCGGCGCAGTTCGAGCAGTTTCTGAACGCCGCTGAGGTCGAGAAGCTGGGCTACGGCCGCCACTTCGAGGCCCTTACCCCCGACAACCTGCGGGCCTTCCTGTATGACCTGAGCGGGTTTGAGGCGGCCCTGAGCACCTACGAGCAGCACGGCAACGAGGCGCTGTTTGCCGCCCTGGAATCTATACTGGCGGAAGTAGCCCACCCGGCTACCCGGCCGTAGCGCGTGGGGTTACAGGCTGGCTGCGGCTAGCTTCGCCTGCACCTCGGTCAGGCGGGCCTGCTTTTCGGTTTCGCGCCGGCGGGTGGCGCTGGCCGTCCAGTACCGGTGCTCGCCCAGAAACCTGGTCTGCAGCCGCAACCAAGCCGCCTCATCGGTTATCAGGTTGCGGGTCAGCAGTTCCTCAAAAAGCGTCTGACTGATGGGCCAGAAGTCGGGGCGACCAAGGTAGTCCAGGTCGGCGTCGCAGAGAATCCGGGCCAGGGGCAGCGCGCCGGGGCGCTGGGGCACCTGCGTTGCCATAATCAGCTGGCAAATCAGCTCGATGTGGGTGGGCAGGTAGCCAAAGGTGGGCAGCACCCGGCGGGCCAGCTGGCAGCTGGCCTCTTCGTGGCCCTGGTAAGTAGTCAGAAAACCTGCGTCATGATAGAAAGCCGCTGTCCGGAGCAGCGCCAACTCCAGCGGGTTGGTAACCCCCTCGGCCGCCGCCAGCGACAGGGCCTGTTCCACCACGTCGAGGGTGTGGTGCAGGCCGTGGTAGGTGAGGGTGGCGGGCAGCTGCTGGCGCAGCTGCGTCAGCACGTAGGCTTCGGCGCGGGAGCAGTCCATGAACGAGAAGGCAGGCGGGAGAGAAAGCGCCGCAAGTATGGGAAAAATCCGGCGCCGTGCCGCGTCAGGCTCCTATCTTGCAGCTTCTGGCCATTCGCTTTTCATGAATAGAGTAAGACTACTTGCACGCTGGCAGCAGCTCCTGGGCATACGGCCGGAGGAGGGCCGCACGGTGGGGCTATTCTTTCTGCACAACTTCCTGCTGGGCATCGGCACCATTCTGGTGTACGTCTCGGCCAACGTCATTCTGCTCGAAAATAACCCCGAGCGCAACCTCCCTCTAGCCTACGGAGCAGCCGCGCTGTGCATGATAGTGGCCGGCCAGGTGTATGCCTACTACGAGCACCATTTGGGCCTGCAGCGGGTAGCGGTGCGGGTATTGCTGGCAGTAGTAGCCCTAACCGGGGTGCTGGGGGTGCTGGTAGCCGTGGGCCACTCGGTGCTGGCGGCCGTGGCTATTATGGCGGGCTACCGCATCATCTACCTGCTAACCAATCTGGAGTTCTGGGGCGTGTCGGCGGTGGTGTTCGATGTGCGCCAGGGCCGACGCCTGTTCAGCGTCATCAGCTCCGGCGACATGCCCGCCAAGGCCCTGGGCGCCGTGCTGGCCCTGCTCATTCATCATCATACGGAGCTGCTGTGGCTGCTGCTAACGGCGTTTGGGGCCTACATGGGCGCCCTGCTGGTGCTGCGGCGTACCAACCGTTCCCACCTGGTAGAGGCCCGCTCGGCGGCCCGGGCCCAGCGCACTACAGCGGTGGCGCCGGGGCTGCAGCGCTGGTTTGGCTCCAGCCAGGTGGTGCTTACTATGTGCCTGAGTATGCTGGCCGTGGCCGCTGTCACCACGGGCATCGAGTATTCTTTCTTCGTGAACGTGAAGCACCGCTTCCACGATCAGGCCACCGTGATGCGCTACGTAAGCGGCGTGCTGGCTTTGGCCTACCTGCTGGCACTGGTGGTAAAGCTCGTCCTGACGGGCCCGGTGCTGAGCCGGGTAGGGCTGCGGGCGGTGCTGCTGGGGCCACCAGCCGTGCTGCTGGCGGGGCTGGGGCTGTTTGTGGGCCTGCGCACGGCCGGCCCGGATGTGCTGGTTCTCTACTTCTGCGGCCTGTTCCTGACCCTGGAAATTCTGCGCCGCGCCGTATTCGACCCCGTATTTCTGGTGCTGTTTCAGCCCTTGCCCGCCGAGGAGCGCCTGCAGGCGCACACGCTGGCCAAAGGGGTATATGAGCCCCTGGGCATGGCCCTGGCCGGTGGGCTGTCGTTTGTGCTGCACGCCTGGCCGGAACTGGGGCTGGGCTTCACATTTGCCTGGATGGGTCTGCTGCTGCTAGTGGCTTTATTCTGCCTCCACCGCACCTATGGGCATTACCTGGCTGAGCTGCAGCACGCCGTAAGCCGCCGCTTTGGCTTTGCCGACGAGGAGCCTACCCCCGCTCCGTACAGCAACGGTACAGATACGGTAATCAGCCCCGCCGAAATAGAGGCCCAGATAGCCGCCCTGACCGATAAGACTACCCGCGCGGCGGCCACCGATACCTTGCTGGCGCTAGGGGAGCAGGCGTTGCCGGCCCTGGTGGAAACCCTGCGCACCACTCCCGATGAGGCCCTGATCCGGCGCGTAGCCGTGCTCTGTGGCCACATCCGGCGCCCGGCCAGCCGGCAGGCGCTGGTAACTCTGGCGCAGCAGCCCAATCTGTTCCGGCGCGAAGCCGCCCTGCGGGCCCTGCGCACTACAACGGCTACCCCCACCGAAGCGCCTGTGTTCCAGGGTCTGCTACAAGAAGAAATGCGCCTGGCTCAGCAGCTCCTGCACGGCCTGGCCGCCACTCACGATAAAGCCGTGCGCGCCAGTCTGGATTATGAGCTGGCCCGGGTGCAGCAGCGTATTTTCGGGTTGCTCCAGCAGCTCTACCCGTCCCACCTGATTGCCGATGCCCAACGCGGGGTAGCCCACGCTACCCGCGAGCGGCAGGCCAACGCTTTGGAGGTGCTCGATAATCTGATTCCGCGCCCTGTATATCAGGGCCTGCAGACGCTGCTGGAGGTAGGACCCGTAGCCGAAAAGGCCCGCCGGCTCGACGTTTTGCTGGGCGACTTTACTGCTTCGGAGCCCATGCCGGCTACTATCGTCCGGCGGGGCGAAGCAGCTTTCACCGACTGGACCATCAGTCTGGCCCTGCGGCACTGGCAGCCGGAGCCCGCCTCTGCGGCCCTGTTGCTACCCCATCTGCACAGCGCAAACCCGCTGATCGGGGAAAGTGCTCGGCAGGCGCTGGCCCGGCTGGAGCGCGAGCAGCCCGCCGCCTATACTGCTTTACTTACCGCCCACCCGGCTATTCTTGAGTTGCTTATGAGTCATTCTGCTTCTGTTTTCCATATATCGGCCGCCGAGCGGGTGGCCGTACTGCAGGGCACCGCCCTCTTCGCGGCTACCCCCGCCAACGTGCTCAGCAGCATCGTGCCCATTATGAAGGAGGTAACCTTCCCGGCCGGTCATCAGATTTTTGCCAAAGGTGACCTGGGTACTTCCCTGTTCATTGTGCATGAAGGGGAGGTAGGCGTCTTCACCGGCGCTCAGCAGCTGGCTACGTTTCGCAAAGGCGACTTCTTTGGGGAACTAGCCCTACTGGATGCGGAGCCCCGTTCCGCCTCGGCCGTGGCCCAAACCGACGTCGTTGCTTTCCGCCTCGACCAGGAAGATTTCTACGACGTGATGGAAGAACGCGGCGAAGTGCTGCGCAACATCCTGCGTGTACTCTGCCAACGCCTGCGCCGCCAGAACGAGATGGTGAGATAGTGAGCTGGTAGAATAGGTGAATGAGTAACTGAGTGAAGTGTAGTCCTGTCATGGCGAGGGCACCGAAGCCATCCTTCCTCTCCATGTGATACGCCTGCTAAACAGACAAGCCCTTACTTCCAGCACGGAGGTAAGGGCTTGTCACATCTTAAGGGGGTAGGGCGTTGATCAGGACGGATGGCTTCGTCGTGCCTCCTCGCCATGACAGGACTACACTTCACTCCTACGCCACCACCTCGTAAATCATGACGGGCTGGGCCTTGTTCTTGAGGGTAACCTCCTTGATGGGCTTACACTGAAACGACTCCTTCAGGAGTTGGTAAGTAGCTTCCGTGACGATGATCTGGCCGGGCAGGGCCACCGACTGCAGCCGCTGGCTCACGTTCACGTTGTCGCCGATAACGGTGTAGTCGAGACGCTTGAGGGAGGCCGAGCCGATGTTGCCCGATACCATTTCGCCGGTGTTGATGCCAATGCTGACCTGGGGCTGGTAGGGCTTGCCGTTGGGCAGTATGTGCTCGTTGGCCTGCACCACGCTGCGCACGGCTAGGGCCGCATCCACGGCCCGGTCGAGGTGGTACTCGCCCCGGAACACGGCCATCACGGCGTCGCCCATGAACTTGTCAATGTAGCCGCCCTGGGCAATAACCTCCTTCACCATCTGGTCGAAGTAGGTATTGAGCATGGTTACGATGTCGGCGGGGGGTAGCACTTCCGACAGCGACGTGAAGCCGCAGATATCAATGAAGGCCACCGTGGCCTCTACTGTTTCGCTGGCCATCAGGGTGTTTTCGAAGCCGGGCTTGCTCACGAAATTGAGCACGGTTTCGTCCACGTACATTTTCAGGATGTTGTTTTCCTGAATGGCCCGCAGCGTTTCGCGCAGTTGCTTTACGTGGGCGGCCGTTTTATCCATGGTCACCTCCAGGTCCTGGAAATCCACGGGCTTGGTCACGAAATCGAAGGCCCCGCGGTTCATGGCCGTGCGGATGTTCTGCATGTCGCCGTAGGCCGACACCATCACCGTTTTCAGCACAGGGTTGGCTTCCTGCAGCTTGCTGAGCAAGGTCAGGCCGTCCATCACCGGCATGTTGATGTCGGAGAGGATAATGTCGAGGTCGGGGGTTTTCTGCACGGTGTCCAGCGCCTCCTGTCCGTTGCTGGCAAACACGAACTCGTACACGCTTTCCCGAATTTTGCGCCGGAATTTCTGCTTGATGAGCAACTCCAGATCGGCCTCATCATCTACCACCAGTATTTTAGTTTTCATGGCTGGCCAGGGTCAGAAGTTTATCTTTGAGGGCGGCGAAGTCCACCGGCTTGGTCAGGAAGTCGAAGGCGCCCAGCTGCAGGGCCTGCTCCCGGCTTTCCGTGTCGCCGTAGGCCGTAATCATCATCACCTGGGGTGAGGGTGGGGGAGGGGGCGCCGCGTATTCCTGTTTAATCTGGCGCAGCAGCTCCAGCCCGCTCATGCCGGGCATGTTGATGTCGGATAAAATCAGGACCACCTCCGAGGCGTGGGCGTGCAGGTAGTCCAGGGCTTCCTCGCCGGAGTAGGCAAAGGAAAACGAAAATAAGCCGCTGCGGATTTCCCGGCGAAAGCGCTGTTCAAACAGGGTGCGCACGTCAGCCTCATCATCAACTACAAGAATTTTCATCGGAAGCAAAGCTTAGGTGTGAGTCGTGGGTGGTCAGTTGTGAGTTGCCAGTTATCAGTTATCAGTTATCAGTTGCGGGTTACCAGTTCGTTCTTGCAGGCCTGATAACCCAGTACTGACAACCGGCAACTCACAACTGACAACTGATATTATGCGGGTAGGGTAATGATGAACTCCGTGCCCTGGCCCTCCTGGGTTTCTACGAGTAGGGTGCCGCCGTGGCCTTTCGTAATAATGTCGTAGCTCAGAGAAAGTCCCAGGCCGGTGCCCTCGCCGGTGGGTTTGGTGGTGAAGAAGGGCTGAAAGATTTTATCGACCACGGCCTGCGGAATACCCGTGCCGTTGTCGTGCACCCGCACTTCCACGTCGCCGTCGGGCAGCTGTTTGGTGGTTACCGTAACGGTAGGCGCATAGCCCGGCTGACCCAGCTCTTTGCGCTTCTGCACCGCGTAAAAAGCATTGGTGAACAGGTTCAGCAGCACCCGGCCCACGTCCTGCGAAACCACTTCAATGGGCCCCAGGCTGGGGTCGAAGTGGGTGGTGAGGGTAGCGTTGAAGGTTTTGTCTTTGGCGCGCAGACCGTGGTAGGCCAGGCGCAGGTACTCGTCGGCGAGGGTGTTCAGGTTGGTGGATTGCCGCTCGCCGGTGCTGGCGCGGCTGTGCTCCAGCATGCCCCGCACAATGCTGGCCGCGCGCTGGCCGTGGTGGTTTATTTTCAGCAGATTCTGTTTCAGGTCGCCCAGTAGCTCGGCTTCCAGCTCCGGGTCGCGGTTGGGGTTCTGCTGCTCCTCCTCCAGTTCCGTAATCAGCTCGGCGCTGACATCGGAGAAGTTGGTGACGAAGTTGAGCGGGTTCTGAATTTCGTGGGCAATGCCGGCCGTTAGCTCGCCCAAGGAAGCCATTTTCTCGGCCTGAATCAGCTGGTTTTGGGTGGTTTTGAGCTCGGTCAGGGCCTCGCGCAGCTCCTCGGCCTGCTGGGTCAGAATGGCGGTGCGCTCGGCTACCAGGCGTTCCAGCTCAGCCTTCTGGGTGGCCATCAGCAGGCGGGCTTTTTCCTCTTCCTCGCGCTCCAGGCGTTCCTTTTCCAAGTGGCGCTTCTGGCTGCGGGCAATGAAGATGGACGTAAACATCCAGATGAACGAAAAGCCCTTCGATGTATCGGATACCTCATCGTAGTTCTTCACCAGCTGGGTGTCGGCCAACAGCAGCTCTACGGCCGAAAACAACACGTAGGGCACCAACCCGATGAGCAGCGTGCGGGCCGGGCGGTAGTCGCGGAGCAGAAACAAGGGCACGGCCAGCACGGCCAGCACGAAGAGCATGTACACCTCATCCAGCTGATCCGACTCCCACCCAATAGCCCGGCTCCCGATAAAGAGCAACAGGCCGGGTATCCAGAGCCAGCCCAGCAGCCGGTTCAGGGAAGGCAGGCGGACAGGCAAGTCCAGAAACTTGCGCAGGCCCCGCACTACAAACAACGCTATCAGCACGCTCAGCAACACATCCGCATTCAGTTTCATGGGTTAAAGCAATTCGGGAGGGGCAGGGGAGGGTTAGTGACGAAAGAGGGGGTAGGCCGTTACTCTGGTTTCGGTTTGCGGTCAGCCCATAGTTTGGGCAGCGGAATGGTTAAGATAAGCACCGGGTTGCTGGTAGTAGTCCGGCTTTGCTTACGCAGGGTTTTCAGCTTGCCTTTCTCTTTGGAAGAAAGAATGCCGGCGTACTCGCCAATAACCCCGACCACGGTAGGAAGCGTCAGGTGCACGGTCAGCTCCTTCTGCGGGGGCGGGGCGGGCGCCGGGGCCGGGCGGCTCTGGGCCACGCTACGTCCGGCGCTAAGTAGCAGCAAGCCTAGTAAAAGGAATAATCTAAAGCCCAACATAACGGGAATATTGCTGTCGTAAAGATGCTACTATAAATAGGTTTACCCCTATCCTGCGGCAGAAATGCTTACCTAGGCCCCGTAAGGCTAGGCTTCTGCTGGTGCTAGGGTAGATGGTAGCCGCAGCCGGCTGGTTGCTTGTCGGGGCAATTTCTAACTTAGGCCGATCATGACCTACTCCGCTCTGTGCCGGGCGGCTGCCGTAGTGGCCGCCGGCAGTCTGCTATTGCCGGCCTGCGCTCCCCGGCCCTCCGCTGCCTCCTCTGCTCCGGCCGCCCCCAACCAGTTTACCGCCGACACCGTTCTGCGCCGCATTGCCACCGCCCAGGACGAGCGCCGTACCCCGGCCTTGCTGCCCTACCTCAACCGGCCGGAAGAAGCCTACCGCCGCGCCGCTGCCGAGGCCCTGGCCTCGGTGCAGGACAAAGCCGCTACCCCCGCCCTGCTGGCCCGCCTCCAGCAAGATGCCGTAGCCTCGGTGCGCCGCGAAGCCGCCTATGCCCTGGGGCAAACGGCCGATTCCACGGCTGAAGCGATGTTGGTTCAGCGCATCACGGCGGAGCCCGATGGCGTGGTGCGCCGCTACGTGCTGGAGGCACTGGGCCGCTGTACTTCCCGCGCGGGCCTGGTTCGCCTCGTGCGCTTACCCCCCGCCCTGGCTACAGACACCGCTGCCCTGAGCGGCCAGGCCTGGGGCCTGTACCGGGCCGGCCTGCGCGGACTTACGTCCGAGGCAGCGGTTAGCCGGCTGGTGCAGCTGCTGGGGCGGAGCAACCCTGCCAGCGCCCGCATAGCTGCGGCCAATGCCCTGGCCCGCACTCGTGGCCTCAACTTGGCTCCTTATGCCGCGGCCATTGGGTCCGCCGCCCAGCAGGACGCGCATTACGCCGTGCGCAGCGCCGCCGCCGCCGCCCTGAGCAAAGCCGCTACCGACCCTACGGTGCCCCCGCTGCTGGCCGGCCTGGCCCGCCGCGACCCTGACTACCGGGTGCGGGTGAGTGCCCTGCGCGCCATGAACGCAGGTATGTACGCCCCCGTAAAGGAGGCCGCCTGGGGGGCATTAACTGATGCCAACGCCCAGGTGGCGCTTTCGGCCGCCGAATTCTTTCTGGCCCACGCTTCGCAGGAGCCCGGTGGGCTGTTTCTGGAAAAAGCGAACCGGCTGGAAAACTGGCGGGCCCGGGCCACGCTGCTGGCGGCGGCCCTGCGCCAGCGCAGCCCCGAGCAGGCAGCCATTCGCGGAGCCGTGCAGGAGCGCTACACGGCCGCCCCGGCCCCCTACGAGAAAGGCTATCTGCTAAAAGCCCTGGGCGAAGACCCGGCCGCTTTTGATTTTGTGCAGCAGGCCACCTTCGCCCCCAACCAGCCGCTGGTAATTGGCACCTATGGCATGGAGGCGCTGGTAGCCATGGGGCGCCAGCCCACCTTCCCGGCCGGTCGCTACCCCGAGTTTGCCCTGGCTTTGCGCCGAGGGGTGCTCAGCGGCGACGTGGCCGTGATGGGCACTGCCGCCGAAGCCATCCGGGACCCTAAGCTGAAACTGCAGAAGCTGCTGCCCAACTCCAATTTTCTGGTGCAGGCCCGCGACCGGCTCACCCTGCCCCGCGACCTGGAGGCCTGGCAGTCGTTGCAGCAGACCATTGATTTCCTGCAGAACCGTCCGGCTACTCCCGCGCCCGTAGCGGCAGCCGCTACCCACCCCATCGACTGGGGCCTCGTGGGCACTATTCCGGCCGGGCAGCGGGTAGCCGTGCGCACCAGCAAAGGCGATATTGTGCTGCGGCTGCTGGTGGAGCAGGCGCCCGGGTCGGTGGCCAGCTTCGTGGCTCTCACCCGCCAGGGTTTCTACAATGGCAAAAACTTTCATCGGGTGGTGCCCAACTTCGTGGCCCAGGGCGGCTGCCCCCGCGGCGACGGCTGGGGTAGCTCCGACTATAACCTGCGCTCCGAGTTTGCCGATCTGCGCTACGGTGAAGGGGCCGTCGGGCTGGCCTCAGCCGGTAAAGACACTGAAAGCTGCCAGTGGTTTATTACCCACGCGCCTACCCCTCACCTCGATGGCCGCTACACCATTTTCGCCCAGGTAGTACAAGGCATGGATGTTGTCAGCCGCCTCGATATCGGGGACCGGATTGACCGGGTAGAGCTGCTGGATAGCCGGCGGTAGCCAAGCGTGCTGTCGGCAGCTTCCGGCCAGGCACTACCAAGCAAAACTGCCCCAGCCGTCGGATTCGGCTGGGGCAGTTGCGTAGCTGGCGTAGGGTGTGGCTACTCTTCGTCGCGGCCGTGGGCCTGGGCCGGCGGGGTAGTAGCTTCCACGGCCGAAAAGGCTTCGAGGATTTTGTAGGTGTGCGAAGCCCCTTTGGGCACCACCCACGAGTTGCCGGGCTCCAGCAACACCATCTGGCCTTCAATGTGCAGCTCGGCCCGGCCGCTGAGTACGTAGCCTACTGTTTCGTAGGGGCGGGCGGAGGGCTCTTTCGGCTCGCCGGGCTGTTCATCTTCCCAGAGGCGCATGGCCACGTGCACGCCGGAGGCCAGGTATTTTTCGCCGTCGGTGCCTTTGGGCGAGAAGCGGGAATCGATTTTCGTGATGGTGGTATCAGCCATGAGGAAGGGGCTAGAAGTGAATGACTATAGGTTTAGCTGACTAACGCGGCACGGCCGGGGTGGGTTACCGGCGGCGCCCAAATCCGAAACCTTGTGCTGCGCTGGCGGTTGGGAAAAGTCGCGGCTGTTCTATCTTCCGCCTTTCAGCCCCCAGCGGGCATCCTTCTGCTCATGTCTTCTTCCAACCCCGATTTCGTTCAGGCTCTCACGCAGGCCCACCTCCACACGGCGGCTCCGCTGCCGGCGCAGGCGTTCTGCCAGCTGGCCGAGCAGCTGCTGGACCTGCTGTTTCCTGAGCGCTCGGCCCGCCCTCTGCGCACCCCAGATGCCGTAGCCGCTACCCTTGACCAGCTGCGCACCGACCTGGCTACGTTGCTGCGCGCCGTGCCTACCCCCGAGCCGGCCCCCGAGCTGGCCGCCAGCCTCATGAGTGCCCTGCCGGTGCTGCGCGCCACCTTGCTGCAGGATGCGGCCGCCATTGTGGCTGCCGACCCCGCCGCCCAGGGCCTGGCCGAGGTGGTAGCTTCCTACCCCGGTTTCTACGCTATTGCCATGCACCGCTTCGCCCACGGCCTGCACCAGCGTGGCATCCCACGCGTGCCTCGCATCCTGAGCGAGTACGCGCACCAGCGTACCGGCATCGACATTCATCCGGGCGCCCGCATTGGCCCCTCGTTCTGCATTGATCATGGTACGGGCCTGGTTATCGGCGAAACCTGCGTCATCGGGGCACACGTCAAAATTTTTCAGGGCGTCACGCTGGGGGCGCTCAGCGTGGCCAAGCACCTGCAGGGCATCAAGCGCCACCCCACCATCGAAGACCATGTGGTGATTTACGCCGGTGCCACTATTTTGGGCGGCAGTACTACCGTGGGCAGCCACAGCATCATCGGGGGCAATGTATGGCTCACGGAAAGCGTACCCTCGCACTCACGGGTGTACCATCAGGCCCACATTCACGTCACCCGCTCCCAGGACCCTACCGAGGACATTACCTTTTCAATTTAAATGATGGAGTGATGAGGAAGTGATAAGGTAAATGGTGATACGTGAAAGGTGAAAAAGGGAGCAGCGGACTGGTAACCCCAGCCTGCCGACACAATACACAGAAGCCCCCTTGCACCGTTCACCTCATCATCCCATCACCTCATCATCTCATCACCCCATCTCCATTTACCTCATCACTTCATTTCTAAAACCCATGAAAGCCACTTCCATTCTGGATACCATCGGCAATACGCCGCTGCTGCGCCTCAATAAGCTGTTTGCTCACCGCCCCGATGTGGAGGTATGGGTAAAGCTGGAGCGGGCCAACCCCGGCGGCAGCATCAAAGACCGGATTGCCCTGAGCATGATTGAGCAGGCTGAGCGGGAGGGTATTCTCACCCCCGACAGCGTGATTGTAGAGCCTACCTCGGGCAATACGGGGGTAGGCCTGGCCATGGTAGCAGCCGTGAAAGGCTACCGCCTCACGCTGGTTATGCCCGAGAGCATGAGCATTGAACGCCGCCGCCTGATGGCCGCCTACGGCGCGAACCTGGAGCTGACCCCGCGGGAAAAAGGCATGAAGGGTGCCATTGAGAAGGCCCACGAACTGGTGCGCGACACGCCCGGCGCCTGGATGCCCATGCAGTTCAGCAACCCGGCCAACATCAGGGTGCACGCCGAAACAACAGCCCAGGAAATCCTGCGCGACGTGCCCGAGGGCTTTGACTTCCATATTACGGGGGTAGGCACCGGCGGCCACATCACGGCCGTAACAGAAGTGCTCAAGCCCCACTTCCCTCAGATGAAGACCTTCGCCGTGGAGCCGGAGCTCTCGCCTGTTATCAGCGGGGGAGCTCCGGGCCCGCACCCCATCCAGGGCATCGGTGCCGGCTTCATCCCCGACAACCTGCACACCGATATTCTCGACGGGACCATTCAGGTCAGCCAGCAGGAAGCCTTTGAGTATGCCCGCCGCGCTGCCCGCGAAGAAGGCCTGTTCGTGGGTGTTTCCTCCGGGGCTTCCCTGGCCGCAGTAGCTAAAAAGCTCGACGAAGTACCTCAGGGCGGCCGTATCCTCACGTTCTGCTACGACACCGGCGAGCGGTACCTGTCAGTAGAAGGCCTGTTCGTGTAACGGCTAACAAGCCTCCTGATAAACGCAAAAGCCGCTTCCTGCTAATGGGGGCGGCTTTTGCGTTTACTGGCAGGTAGGAGGGAGGTGCGTGCCAAAACAAAAAAAGCCTGACCGGAAGGTCAGGCTTTTCAAAACGGGAGTGGAGAATATCGGAGTCGAACCGATGACCTCTTGCATGCCATGCAAGCGCTCTAGCCAGCTGAGCTAATCCCCCGTTTGGTGTTATCCATCCGCCGGTTGCGTTTGGTGTGACAAAAGTACTGCGGCTTTTTGAATCTGCAAGAGGTGGACCGAAAAAAAACACAAAAAAATTTGCGTTGCCCAGACAAAAAAAATGGGCTGACGATACCGTCAGCCCATTTTTAAGAAGCTAAAGCCTTGGCTTAGTTGAAGATGTAGCGTACACCAACCTGCATGTAGTAGGTCGAAGAAACGCTTAGGTTCCGGCGGAAAGTTTCCTGCACCAGACCGCCGCGGTCAAGCTGCAGACGGAACGTGGGGCGAGTGGTACCACCGGGCGTGAGGGAGCTCACGTTGGTGGGCACCAGCACCGAGCTGGCGTTGGTCACGTTGATCAGACCCCAGTCGCTGTTGATCAGGTTGCCTACGTTGAAGATATCGAGGCTCAGCTGCAGGGTGTTGCGCTTGTTGCCGATGTTCGTGAAAATGTCCTGCAGCAGCTTCACGTCCACCTGGTTACGCCAGGGCAGCAGGGCGCCGTTGCGCTCAGCGTAGGTACCCTTCCGGTCGCGCAGGTATTTATCCTGGTCGATGTACTTGAAGAACAGGTCGCTCTGCTGCTGAGGCGTATAAGTTACGGCGCTGGAGCCGGTACCTACCGTCTGCGATACAAAGTTGATTTCCGACGCGTCGCGGGGGATGTAAATCAGGTCGGCGTTGCCACCGTCGCGGTTGAAGTCCGACGAGTACACGTAGGAGAAGCGGCCCTGCTGGCTGCCTTCGTAGAACACGGAGACGGTAGTAGCCAGGTTCTTGAGGTACTCACGCTTGTACGATACCGAAGCAATTACGCGGTCCGGTACTACGTAGCTGGCGTAGCTCAGCTGCAGGTTGTTCGAGCCGTTTACGGTCGGGGTCTGCTGCCAGGCCGAGAGGGGCTGGTCGCCGCCACCGTCGTAAAGGTTACGGGCGTCGCTGCGGGTATAGGCTACCGAGGCGAACAGGCCGTTGTCGAACTGGCGCTCCAGCTTACCGGTCAGCGACCAGTAGTAGCCTTTGTTGGCGTTATCAAGCACAATGGCATTGAAAGCGCCGCCACCAGCCGTGCCGTTCGGTACTGCCTGACCAGCGCCGTTGATGGGGTTCAGGAACTTGTCCTGGTTGTTGTTCGGGTAAATCAGGCGGCTATCGGGGTAGCCGGCTACGCCCAGATTACGCGGCTCCACCAGGTTGGCGTTGCGGAAGATAGCCGTGTTCAGGTCCTTGTTGTAGATACCTTCCAGCGAGGCCACGAAGCCACCGGGCAGTTTGGCATCCACACCCAGGCTGCTCTTCAGCGTCTGGGGGAACTTGAAATTCTGGTCAACGGCCGAAATAACGTTCGGGATAACCGTGCCGGCCGCCGGTACGGTAGCCGGACGGTAGAAACCGGGGTCTTCGTTGAAGCCACGGTAGCCGCCGGGCAGCTGGTCGATGGCGCTACCCGAGAACGTACGGGTAATCTGCAGCAGACCGGCGTCGCCGGCCTGGCTTACAATCCAAACGTAGGGCACGCGGCCGGTGAAGATACCGGTACCACCGCGCAGCTGCACCGTCTGGTCGTTGTTCACATCCCAGTTGAAGCCGATACGCGGCGAGAGCAGAATGCTCGACTTGGGCAGGTTGGCAACGTTGATTTTCTCGTTGTTGGCGAAGTTCAGCGCCGAAACCAGCGGGTGTTCCTTCAGCTTCTCGGGGTAGGTTACGTAGTCGGCGCGCAAGCCTACCAGCAGGCGCAGGTTCTCCCGGATGGAGTAGTCGTCCTGAGCGTAGAGCGAGTACTGGCCAAACTTGAACGTGGGGAAAGCCTGCTCAAAGCCCGGCGAGAGCGAGTACGTGTAAGCAAAGTCAGTGGGGCGGGCAGCAGCACGCTGAGCCTCTGACAGGAAGGGGTTACTAGCCGTTCTGAAATCTGCGAAAGAGTTGAAACGGTAGTAGCTGGCGGCGAAGCGCTGGAAGCCGTTCTTGGTGATGCTGTAGTCAGCCTGACCACCCAACGTAATGTTGTGGCGGCCAATCAGCCAGGAGAAGTCGTCGCGAACCGAGTAGATAGCCACGTCGCGCAGGTTACCCAGCGTGAAGGGCTCGTAGCCGAACGAGGTGAAGGGGGTAGGCGCGTTGGTGCCGTCGGCCTTCAGGATGTCCACGAAGGGGAACACCCGGCTATCGGAGCTGCGGGGGTCGTTCTGCTTGGTATAGGTAGCCCGCAGCGTGTTGGTCATGTTGCCCCCGAACGTGGAGTTCAATTCGGCGGCCGCTGAGTAGAAGTTGGCTTCCTGGAAGTAGCCGGCATTGCGGAACGGCAAGGCGTTCAGGTCCGTACGGCCTGCTCCGGAGGCAAAATTGGTCAGCGGGCTCGACGAGGTGCTGGGGAAGCTGGGCGTCTTACCTTCCGTTTGGTTGTAACGGATGTTGAAGCGGTGATTCCGGCTGATGTTCCAGTCAATACGAGCCAGGAACTTCGTGCGGGGGCTGGTGAAATCGTAATTCTGGTAACCGCCGGTTTCGTAGCCCAGCGTATCACTCAAATAATTACTGATTCTATTCAGCTCGGTAGCCGTCGGGCGGGTAATGTTCGTGGCCGAGCCGTAAGGAGCGGCGTCCGTAGCGGCAAAGCGCGTCTGACCAGGAGTGCGGTTTTCCTCGATTTCAGCGTTGGCGAAGAAGAACAGCTTGTCCTTGATGATGGGGCCGCCCAGACGGAAGCCGTACTGGTAGAAGCGCGAATCCTGCAGCGGAACCCGCTCGTTGCCAACCCGGTCACCAATAAACTTGTCGTTGCGGAAGTAGCCGTAGGCCGAGCCGCTGATGTCGTTGGTACCGGAGCGGGTTACGGCGTTGATTGCGCCACCCACGAAGCCTGACTGACGTACGTCGTAAGGCGTTACGCTTACCGTCAGCTGCTCAATGGCGTCCAGCGAGATAGGCGTACCGTTGGCGGGCAGGTTGCCGCCGATACCGAAGTTGTTGTTGAAGTCAGAGCCGTCAACTGTGAAGTTGTTCTGGCGGTTGTTACCACCCCCGATGTTCTGGCCATTCGACTGCGGGGTCAGACGCGTAATGTCGTTGAGGCTACGGGTGATAGAAGGCAAACGCTCAATTTGCTCGCGCTGAACCGCCGTAACGGAGCCAACGCGGTCTGAGTTGATGAGTGCATCACGGCGGCCGCTTACTACTACCTCACCCAGCTGCTGCGACGATTCGCTCAGGTTAATGTCCAAGCGCAAGTTCTGGCCTAGGCTCAAGAACAGGTTTTCCCGCGTAGCATCCTGATATCCTACAAACGTAATCCGGACCGTGTACGGACCACCTACGCGCATACCCTGAATATTGAAGCGACCCTCCGAGTTGGTTGGCGCTACGTACTGGGTGTTGGTGGGGGTGTGAACAGCAATTACCGTTGCCCCAGGCAGACCCTCGCCGCTCTTGTCGGTAATGATACCGTTCATTGCGGAGGTGGTCACCTGTGCCCAGCTCATGTGCGCTGACAAAATTGCCAGCGGCACCAGCGCCACAGAGGCGTAAAGATTGCGTCTCATAAAGGGGGATTGGTGAAGAAAGAGGTTCGCTGAGAAAACGAGGTGCAAAATTACGGTTTCAAAAACCGCTTTGTGTTACGTCAGTATTATTAAAAAGCAGCGGAGTCAGGGCCGATTTCGCCGCAAAGGTAAGGGGGAAATTCACAATCTTGGTCGTACCGCCTTAATGAATCTGCTCAGGTAGTAATCGGTTTCCAGAGCATTTTCTACTACTCCTAACGAACTGGAAGAGTGGATGAACTGAACGCTTTCGGCCGAGGCTTCTGTGATCAGACCCACGTGGGTAATAGTGCTACTCCCGGGCGAGGCTCCAAAAAATACCAAATCGCCGGGCCGCAACTCCTGAGGGCGTACCTGCTCACCCCACAGCGCCTGCTCGTTGCTGGAGCGCGGAATGGCTACGTTAATAGCGGCAAACGATTCAAGCAGCAGGCCGGAGCAGTCCATACCCAGGCGGGTGGTGCCGCCAAACTTGTAGGGGGTACCCTGGAAAGAGCGGGCGGTTTCAATCACCACGGCCATCTGACGGGGCACATTGGCCGGCAGGGGCCGGGCGGGTGAGGTGGCCGGGCGGCGGGCTACGGTTTTGGTTTTGCCAGCCGGCGTGGCCGTTTTTACCTTCGATTTGACCATGGCGGGCGCGGAGCCCCGGCGCCGGTCGGCGGCCTTCATGCGCGCCATGTCACGGGCCGAGTAATATCGGCCGTTCCGGTAGTTTACTTTGCTGGTGCTACACGCGGCCAGCCAGCTGCTTAATATCAGTAATAAGACGGTAACAAGTGGCCGTTGCCACTGCGTTGAATACCGTACCTTCGTAACGTGTTCCCGCATCGGAACAAAGATACGCGAAGTGGCCATTTCACTCATCTATATATGGAATATCAGGTTTTGACTCCTGCTCTGGTAGCCGAACTGGAAACGATAGTCGGGCCGCAGCACGTGCTGACTGCCCAGCGGGTGGAGGCAGACGTGTACGCCGATTATGGGCGCGACCACACGGAGGATTTCCACTTTGCCCCCGATGTGGTGGTGCGCCCCGCTAACGCGGAGGAGGTAAGTGCCATTGTGCGCCTGTGCCACCAGCACCACATTCCGATAACGCCCCGCGGCGCCGGTACCGGCCTGAGTGGCGGGGCCCTACCCATTCATCAGGGCGTGCTGCTGAGCACCGAGCGGCTAAACCGCATCCTGGAAATAGATGAGCGCAACCTGCAGGCTACCGTGGAGCCGGGGGTAGTGAACGAGGTGTTTCAGAACGCGGTAAAGGAGGTAGGACTGTTCTACCCCCCCGATCCGGCCAGCAAGGGCAGCTGCTTTTTGGGTGGCAACCTGGCCCACAGCAGCGGCGGCCCCAAAGCCGTGAAGTATGGCACTACCCGCGACTACGTGCTCAACCTGCAGGTAGTGCTGCCCACCGGCGACATCATCTGGACGGCGGCCAACACCCTGAAAAACTCCACCGGCTACAACCTCACCCAACTCATGATTGGCTCGGAGGGTACCCTGGGCATAATTACAAAGGTAGTATTCCGGCTGTTGCCCTACCCCCAGCATACCATCCTAATGCTGGTGCCCTTTCGCCGGGAGGAGCAGGCCGCCGAGGCGGTTTCCGCTGTGTTTCGGGCCGGCATTATTCCCTCGGGCATGGAGTTTATGGAGCGCGAGGCCATAGCCTGGTCCTCCGACTACCTGAAAATCCCGCTTACCCTGCCCGAGGACATTCTGGCCCACTTACTGATTGAGTTGGACGGGCAGGATCTGGAGCAGCTTTATAAGGAAGCCGAACAGGTGTACGCCGTTCTGGAACGCTACGATGTGGGCGAAATTCTGCTGGCTGATAATGCCACCCAGAAAGACGAACTCTGGAAGATCCGGCGCAACATTGGCAATTCGGTGCGCTACAATTCTGTATATAAGGAGGAAGACACGGTAGTGCCCCGGGCCGAACTGCCTACCCTACTGAAAGGAGTAAAGGAAATTGGGGCACGCTACGGCTTTAAGAGCGTGTGCTACGGGCACGCCGGCGACGGAAACCTGCATGTAAACATCATCCGGGGCGAGCTAACGGACGAACAGTGGAACGTGGGGCTGCGCCAGCCCATCAGCGAAATATTTGAGTTGTGCGTGAAGCTGGGCGGCACCATCAGCGGCGAACATGGCATCGGGCTGGTTCAGAAGGGCTACATCGGTATTGCGCTCAAGGAAGCTAACCTGAACCTGATGCGCGGTATCAAGCAGGTATTCGACCCGCACGGCATTATGAACCCCGGCAAAATTTTCTAATCACAGATTGGGTTCTGACACGATCAACCATGACGCAAAAAGAGGCCGCCTGATCAGGCGGCCTCTTTTTGTGTATGCTGTAAGTAGAAGACCACGGGAGTCCGTGAAATCCGTGATTTAGCTTTGGTCGCCCTTTAGCTTGTCTTCGCCGCCGTACGGAGCCCCGGCCGTGATGTCGCCGCGCAGGCCACCCTGCGAAACGCCGGGCTGGGTGCTGGGCTGCTGGGCTAAGGTCGTGTTGTCGTCGGGCTGCACCTCGGGGCCCGAAGCAGCATCAGCGCCTCCTACCTGCGAGCCGGTAGCGGGTTGGCCATTGCCGGTAATAACAGTAGTTTTTTCACCTACCGGTCCGGCTATTTCCGCAACCTTCTGGATGTACTGGCGCTTGGCGTCGTCTTCGCTCAGGCCTTTGAACTTGCTCCAGGAGTCCCATTGGGCCTGCGACATGCCCGCGTAGCCGCTGGGATTGGAAGGTGAGTCGTCGCCGACCACGTCTTTCTCCGTGTCATGGTCGCCTTGGGTTGCCTGCTTGTAAAGGCCATACAGCTCGGTCATCTGGGCGGCGGCCGCGTCGCCGGGCAGGTTGTCAACCCGGGATACGGCGGCCTCGAATTCCTGCTGCAGGCTTAGTTGATCTTGTAGATTCATGGTGGGGTAGGGTTGGGAAAAACAACGATTCCTAAGGTGTGTACTAACGTGGCATGGCTTTGGTTGCGGGCGCTGCCTTGTAGTTTTTAGAAACTCAAGTCCTGATAGTTCGTACTTTTGCCCGCCTTATGTGTGGAATCTCCGGAGTATTCGCTTTTACTGATGCAGGCCGCGGTTCGCTGGCCTCCCTGCGTGCCTCAACCGACGCCATTGTTAGCCGTGGCCCCGATTCGCAGGGGCATTTCGCCTACGAGCGGTGTGGCCTGGGCTTTCGGCGGCTGGCCATCCTTGACTTGACTGCCGATGGTAACCAGCCCATGACCGACGAGTCGGGCCGGTACACCATCGTTTTCAATGGCGAAATCTTCAACTTCAAGGAGCTGCGTCAGAAACTCGTTAACAAGGGACACCGCTTCCACTCCCAGACCGATACGGAGGTGGTACTACACCTTTATATATCGGAGGGGCGCAACTTTCTGAAGAAGCTCAACGGATTTTTTGACTTCGCTATTTTCGACAAGGAAGAAGACTCCGTATTCCTGGCCCGCGACCGGATGGGGGAGAAGCCCCTGCTGGTTTATCGCGACGAGGATAAGCTGCTGTTCGCTTCGGAGATGAAGTCGTTGCTGGCCCTGGGCGTGCCCCGCAAGCTCGACTACGTATCCCTGAGCCACTACCTGCAGCTGAACTATATACCGGGTCCGGCTACTATTTTCAAGGGAGTAAAAAAGCTGCTGCCCGGTCACTACCTCTACGTGAAAGGCAAGAAGGTCGTGAAGAAGCGGTGGTACAAGATTCCGTACGACCCCAAGAAGACCGATAAAATCAAACTTTCCTACGAGCAGCAGCAGGCTAAACTGGTTGATCTGCTGGATGACGCTACCGCGCGCCGCCTCGTGGCCGACGTGCCCCTGGGTGCCTTCCTAAGCGGTGGTATCGATTCTTCGGTGATTGTGGCCCTGGCCTCGCGCCACACCCAGCACCTGAACACCTTCAGCATCGGCTACCGCGACGAGCCGTTCTTCGATGAGACGAAGTACGCCAAGCTGGTGGCCGACAAGTACAAAACCAACCACACGGTTTTCTCCCTGACCAACCAGGACCTCTACGACCATATCTTCGACGTCCTGAATTACATCGATGAGCCCTTCGCCGATTCCTCGGCCCTGGCGGTGTATATTCTCAGCAAGCGCACCCGCGAAAAGGTAACCGTAGCCCTCTCAGGCGACGGGGCCGACGAGCTATTTGCAGGCTATAACAAGCACATGGGCGAGTTCCAGGTGCGGCAGGGAGGCTTTAAGGCCGAGGCTGTCACGGGCCTGAACCTGCTGTGGGACGTGCTGCCCAAATCGCGCAACTCGTTCTTTGGCAACAAAGTGCGGCAGTTTCAGCGCTTCTCGCGGGGCATGCTCTCCGGGCCCAAAGACCGGTACTGGGACTGGGCCTCCTTTGCCTCCGAGAAAGACGCCCGCACCCTGCTCAGCCCGGCCGCCCGCCGTAAGGTAGGCAAGAAGCTGGCTGAAAAGCGCCGCAAAGATCTGCTCGCCGACCTGCACGCCGACGGCGACCTGAATGAGGTGCTGCTCACCGACACCAAAATGGTGCTCCCCTACGACATGTTGGCCAAAGTGGACCTGATGAGCATGGCCAACTCCCTGGAAGTGCGCCCGCCCTTCCTGGACCCCAACGTCGTGCGTTTCGCCTTCTCCCTGCCCGTTTCGAGCAAGATTGACGGCAAGATGAAAAAGAAAATCGTGCAGGATGCTTTCCGGCCTATGCTGCCAGAGGAGCTGTACAAGCGCCCCAAGCACGGCTTTGAGGTACCCCTGCTCAAGTGGTTCCGCGGAGAGCTGCGCCCCCTGATTGAGGACGACCTGCTCTCGGATGCGTTCATTGAGGCTCAGGGCGTATTCGATGTGGAAGCTACCCGCGCCCTCAAGCGCCAGCTGTTCTCTTCCAGCCCCGGCGACGTGCATGCCCGCATCTGGGCACTTATTGTATTTCAGTGGTGGTGGAAAAAGCACATGATGGCCTAGCCCTCAGGCTACGCTAACCCTTTGCTTATTCCAGACCCTACCCCCCCAGATATTTCTCGTTTCTCGTACAGCTCTATGATTCCGGCCGCGCCCTCCCGTAAGCTCTCCATCGTAATTCCGGCTTATAATGAGGGAGCTACTATTCACCTGATTCTCGATCAGGTAAAGGCAGTGCAGCTGCTGGGGGGCTTTACCAAGGAAGTACTGATTATCAACGACTGCTCCCGCGACAACACCGAGGAAGCTGTGCAGCGCTACATGGCTGCTAATCCGGAGTTGCCTATTCAGTACTACCGGCACGAAGTCAATCAGGGGAAAGGTGCGGCCCTGCATACGGGTATCCGGAAAGCTACCGGCGACTATGTTATCATTCAGGACGCTGACTTAGAGTATGATCCGGAGGAATACAACATTTTGCTGCGGCCCGTGCTGCGCGGCGTAGCCGACGTAGTGTACGGCTCTCGGTTTATGGGCGGCAACCCGCACCGCATCCTGTTTTTCTGGCACAGCATCGGCAACAAATGGCTGACCATGCTGTGCAATGCCTTCTCCAACCTGAACCTGACCGATATGGAAACCTGTTACAAGCTGTTCCGGCGGGATATTGTGCAGGGCCTGCAGCTGGAGGAGAAACGCTTCGGGTTCGAGCCGGAAGTCACCATCAAAATGGCCCGCGTGCCGAATGTGCGCATCTACGAGGTGGGCATCAGCTACTACGGGCGCACTTACGCCGAGGGTAAGAAGATCGGCTGGCGCGACGGGTTCCGGGCTATTTATTGCATTATCAGATATGGTCTTTTCAAGTAGGCCTTCTCTCTAGCTTTCATGGTGAGCCTCTGGCTCTTTTTTTCCCTTATTTTCCCACTTACATGAAAATTGCAGTAGTAGGCACAGGCTATGTAGGCCTTGTCACAGGAACTTGTTTTGCGGAAGTCGGCATTGATGTAACCTGCATCGATATCGACCAGCGCAAAATCGACAACCTGCACAAAGGCATCCTGCCAATTTACGAGCCGGGTCTGGAGGAAATGGTGTCGCGCAACGTTGCGGCCGGCCGTTTGCACTTCTCCACTAACCTGAGCGAGGCTATCAAAGGCTGCGACGTGGCCTTCATTGCCGTAGGCACTCCTCCCGGCGAAGATGGCTCGGCAGACCTGAAATACGTGCTGGCCGTGGCCCGCGCCATCGGCGAGAACATGACCAGCTATGGCGTCATCGTAACCAAGAGCACGGTACCGGTTGGTACGGCCGCCAAAGTGCGCAAGGAAATCGAGGACGCGCTGGCCCGTCGCGGCGAAACCATCGAATTTGACGTAGCTTCCAACCCCGAGTTCCTCAAGGAAGGTGCCGCCATCGACGACTTCCTCAAGCCCGACCGCATTGTGGTGGGTGTATCGTCGGAGCGCGCCGAGGAGGTGATGAGCCGCCTGTACAAGCCTTTCCTGCTCAACGGCCACCCCATCATCTTCATGGATATTCCGTCGGCGGAAATGACGAAATACGCGGCCAACTCCATGCTGGCCACCAAGATTTCGTTTATGAACGACATCGCCAATCTCTGCGAAATCATGGGCGCCGATGTAAACATGGTGCGCAAAGGCATTGGCTCCGACGCTCGCATCGGTACTAAGTTCATCTACCCCGGCATTGGCTACGGCGGTTCCTGCTTCCCCAAAGACGTGAAAGCCCTCATCAAAACGGCCGCTGAAAACGGCTACCAGATGCAGGTGCTGCAAGCCGTGGAAAGCGTAAACGAAGGCCAGAAGGAGGTGCTGTTCAACAAGGTACAGAAGCACTTTGGCGGCGACCTGAAGGGCAAGAAAATGGCCGTATGGGGCCTCTCGTTCAAGCCCAAAACCGACGACATGCGTGAGGCACCCTCGCTGGTTATTATTGAGAAACTGCTGGCTGAAGGTTGCACCGTAACTGCCTATGACCCCGTGGCAATGGAAGAGGCCAAGCACAGCCTCGGCGACCGGATTACCTACGCCAAAGACCAGATGGAGGCCCTCATTGACGCCGACGCTCTGCTGGTGGTAACGGAGTGGCCTGAGTTCCGGGTGCCAAACTTCGAGGTAATGAGCCGCCTGCTCAAGCAGAAGGTTATCTTCGACGGCCGCAACATCTATGATGCCGCCGAACTGCAGCAGGCTGGCTACGCCTACCACTGCATTGGCATCAAAACGGCCCACCACGAGCCGGCTCAAGCCTAGCTTAGGCATGGCTTGAGTATGGCTTACGGATAGTGTAAGCACGACTCTGGCTACCTGCCTGCTTCTCAGCAACGACTAATCGACACGTATATGTCAGATAAAAAACGCGTACTTATTACCGGCGGAGCGGGCTTCCTGGGCTCCCACCTCTGCGACCGGTTCCTGGCCGAAGGCTACCACGTCATTGCCATGGATAACCTGGTAACCGGTGACCTGGAAAACATCCAGCACCTGTTTGGTAAAGAAAACTTTGAGTTTCATCACCATGATGTTTCCAAGTTTGTCTTCGTGCCGGGCAAGCTGGACTACATCCTGCACTTTGCCTCGCCGGCTTCGCCCATCGACTACCTCAAAATCCCGATTCAGACCTTGAAGGTTGGCTCGCTGGGTACCCATAACCTGCTGGGCTTGGCCCGCGTGAAGGGTGCCCGCATGCTGATTGCCAGCACTTCGGAGGTGTACGGCGACCCGGAAATTCACCCGCAGGTAGAGGAGTACTTTGGCAACGTGAACCCCGTGGGCCCCCGCGGCTGCTACGACGAGGCCAAGCGTTTCCAGGAGGCCATCACCATGGCCTACCACAACCATCACGGCCTGGAAACCCGCATCGTGCGCATTTTCAATACCTATGGTCCGCGCATGCGCCTCAACGACGGCCGCGTGCTGCCAGCTTTTCTCTCGCAGGCGCTGCGTGGCGAAAACCTGACGGTGTTTGGCGACGGTTCACAAACCCGCTCCTTCTGCTACGTCGATGACCTGATTGAAGGCATCTACCGTCTGCTGCTGAGCGACTACCACATGCCCGTGAACATCGGCAATCCGTCGGAAATCACCATCAAGGAGTTCGGCGAAGAAATTGCCCGCCTCACCGGCGTGGAGTTCAAGCCCGACTACCGCCCCCTGCCCGAAAACGACCCCATGAAGCGCCGCCCCGATATTACCAAGGCCAAGGAAGTGCTGGGCTGGGAGCCGAAGGTGGACCGCGCCGAAGGCCTGCGCCGCACCCTGGAGTACTTCCGGGCGCACGTGCCCGGCGTAGTGACGGGCCAGGTAGATAATACCCCACGTACCTTCTAAGCCTAAGCACGGCTATATTGCAGCGAAAAGCCGGTTGACGAAAGCAACCGGCTTTTCTTATTTTACGGGGCCTAGTGCCGTTGCGCCGCCCCACTACCTTATGAAACTCCCGTATCTACTTTCTTTTCCCGGTATCGGCGCCGACGATATGGGCTACCTGTCAGTCGTTGATCAACGGGGCGCACCTTTCGAGGTGAAACGGGTGTTCTGGACCTATAATACCCCGGAAACCATTGTGCGCGGCCGGCACGCGCACCATCGCACGGAGCATATCCTGCTGGCCGTTACTGGTCGCATTGTGGTCCTGACGGAAATGCCCAACCAGGAGCTGCAAACCTTTGTGCTCGACCGGCCGGACGTGGGGGTGTACATTCCGCCCTGCTGCTGGCATACCATGCAGTACTCAGCCGGGGCTGTGCAGCTCACGTTGGCCTCCACGCCCTATACCGAGGCCGATTATATCCGCACCTACGCCGAGTTTCGTCGGGTATGCAGTTCGCAGAGCAGTTAGCTGCGCGCCGGCCGGCCTTGTTGGCAGCCGTGCCCTACGCGGCCCTGCCCGGTATTGCACCTGAAGCCGTATTTGAGCAGCTGGTGTGGCCCAGGCTACAGGAGTTTACCCGGCAGGCCGGGCACTTCCATTGGGTAGAAGGGGTAGGGGAGCAGCAGGTGGTATTTCTGTACCGGCATCTGCCCTGGGATACGACCTTTTTCGGCCAGGCCATGGCACGGTTGCAGGCCGTGGTATTCGGTCCGGCAGTGCGGCTGCCCGAACTGACGGCGGCCATTCATCAGTTTAGCCGACACCTGGCTGCTACCGGGCAGCAGCACTGCTACTGTGAGGTTGCCGCCCCCGACGCCCTGCTGCTGACTGCTTTGGGCCGCGCCGGCTGGGCCACCGTAGAAACGCGGTTGCACTACTACCACACCCTACAGCCGCTCCCAGCCACCCGCTACCCCGTGCGCCGGGCCACGGCAAAAGATGCCGAAGCTGTACGCCGCGTTGCTGCCACCAACCGCAACCCCGCCGACCGTTTCCACGCTGATCCGTTTTTCAGCCCCGAGCAGGGCGACGCTTTCCTGGGCGAGTACGCGGCAGCTACCGTGCGCGGCTACGCCGACGTAGTTCTGGTGCCGCAGCACGGGCCGCTCGATAGTTTTCTGGCTATTGGGTATCTGGCAGCGGATGCCCGGTTGTTGGGTTGCCCACTGGGGCGCGTAGTGCTGACGGCCGTGGGCGCCCAAAACCAGGGTTGGCACCGCCCCTTGCTTGCTGAAACGCTGTGGCACTTGCAGCAGACAGGCGGCCGCTACGCTCTACTGACCACCCAGGCAGCTAACCGGGCCGTAATCCATAACTGCGAGGTATTGGGCTTCCGGCTGGGTGGCCTCACGCACATCGTCAGCTGGCAGGCCCGGTAGCAGGCTCCACCCGAACTATTCAATTTCTCCCTATGCCAAAACTGTCCATCATCATTCCCTGCTATTTCAACGAGGCCAATATCCCCGTTACCATGCAGGCGTTGATTGCCAACGAGGCCCGTTTCCCGGCTGGGGTCACCTTTGAGTACGTGCTGGTAGATGACGCCTCCGGTGATGGAACACTAGCTGCCCTCCACACCTTCCAGCAGCAGTACCCCGAGCGGGTGAGGGTAGTGGAGCTGGTCGCCAATGTAGGCTCCTACAATGCCATTGTAGCGGGCATGGCCCATGCCACCGGCGACTGTAACGTTATCATCACCGCCGACCTACAGGACCCGCCCGAGCTGATGGCCGCCATGTACGCTTACTGGCAGCAGGGTTTCCCGCTGGTTATCGGTAACCGCCAGGACCGGCAGGAAGGTGCCATAAGTACCCTTTTAGCCAAACTGTTTCATAGCCTGATGCGGCGCTTTGCCCTCCGCAATATCCCGCCGGGGGGCTTTGATTACGTCCTGTTCGATCAGCAGGTGCGGGAGCAGGTAGTGCGCCTGCAGGAGCGCAACAGCAACGTGTTTTACCTAATGACGTGGCTGGGCTACCCCTACGTAAACATCCCATACTCCCGCCGCCGCCGCGAAATCGGCACTTCCCGCTGGACGTTGTCGAAGAAGGTGAAGCTGTTTCTGGACTCTTTTCTGTCTTTTTCCTTCTTTCCCATACGTGCTATTTCAGTCACCGGCATCTGCCTGGGCGCGGTGGCGTTGCTCTACGGGCTGTATCTGGTGGCATTGCGGCTGAGCGGTACGGCCCAGCCTGCCGGCTGGACCATGCTTATGGTAGTGCTCCTCTTTGTTTCGGCTTTCCAGATGATGGCCCTCGGCATTATTGGCGAGTACGTCTGGCGTGGCCTCGACGCCGCCCGCAACCGTCCCTTATATGTGGTAAAAGCCGTGCGTGAGCTGTAGACTGACGAGTGTTTTCCCTGTTCCAAGGACTTACATGGGACCCTTGGCTTTACGTAGAACTGTCATTTCCACTTTATGAATATTCCGTTTCTATCTTTTGATGAGCAGCATAACCCTCTGCGCGAAGAGATACTATCTGTCATAACCCGGGTGTATGACTCAAAATGGTATGTGCTAGGGCAACAGGTAGAGGCGTTTGAAGCAGCATATAGCTCTTTTTCTGGCACAGCCCACTGCGTAGGGGTAGCCAATGGGTTGGATGCGCTGGTGCTTTCGCTTCGCGCTCTAGGAATTGGCCCAGGAGATGAGGTATTGGTTCCATCCAATACCTATATCGCCACATGGCTGGCCGTATCGCATGTGGGTGCTACATGCGTCCCGGTAGAACCCGATCCATTCACTTACAACATAGATTCTACCCGCATCGAGGAAGCCATTACTCCTCGCACCCGCGCCATTATACCAGTTCACTTGTACGGGCAGGCGTGCGAAATGCCGGCAATTATGGCCGTTGCGCAACGTCACGGACTGTTTGTGATAGAAGACAACGCCCAAGCACAGGGAGCCACGGCTCACGGGCGCCTAGCGGGCAGCTTCGGCCAAGCTAACGCTACCAGCTTTTACCCGGGTAAAAACCTGGGGGCGCTGGGTGACGCGGGCGCAGTAACCACCAACGACGAGGCGCTGGCTCATAAATTGCAACGACTTCGGAATTATGGCTCCATGCAGAAGTACTACAATGAAATCATTGGCTATAATTCTCGCCTCGATGAGCTGCAGGCCGCTGTTTTACTAGTGAAGTTGCGCTACCTGCAGCAATGGACCCAGCAGCGCCAGCAAATTGCAGCATGGTACCAGCAACAATTAGCTGGCATCAGTGGCCTGCAGTTGCCGCAAACCGCTGTGGGCAGCACTCATGTGTATCACCTCTACGTCATTCGCACGGCGCAGCGCGATGCCCTGCAGCAGTACCTGGCTGCGGCGGGCATTGCTACCCTGATTCATTACCCGATTCCGCCACACTTACAACTTGCTTACCGGAGTTTGGGCTACCAGGCGGGGGCGCTACCTATTGCTGAAGAACTGGCCGCTACCTGCCTAAGCCTGCCGCTCTGGCCTGGCATGACTGAGGAGCACGTAGGCGTGGTTGCTGCGGCCATAGCAAAGTTCTTCACCTGAATGCTTCCATTTATTACTCCTACCTTTGCGGGCTCAATAACTATTGTTTCGCCAACATGATCAACGTAACGAAAAGTTACCTGCCACCCCTAAGCGAGTATGTTCGTCATTTGGAAGGTATTTGGGAGCGGTCATGGTTAACCAACAATGGACCTTTGGTGCAGCAGTTGGAAAGCAGCCTAAGTGAGCAACTGGGTGGGGCGCAAGTTCAGTTTACTTCTAATGGCACCATTGCCCTGCAGATTGCTATCAAGGCACTCGGGCTGACGGGTGAAATTATCACAACCCCTTTTTCCTACGTAGCTACTACCACGGCTATTTTGTGGGAAAACTGCGAGCCGGTTTTCGTCGATATCGAAGACCGTACCTTCTGCATTGATGCCGATAAGATTGAAGCTGCTATTACGCCGCAGACCTCAGCTATTTTGGCAACCCATGTATACGGCTTTCCCTGCGACGTGCATAAAATCGAGCAGATTGCGCAGCGCCATAATCTGAAGGTGATTTATGACGGGGCCCACGCATTCGGCGTGAACTACCACGGCAAGCCCCTGCTCACCTACGGGGACATCTCTACGTGCAGCTTTCACGCCACCAAACTATTCCATACCACCGAGGGGGGCGCCATTGTGGTGCAGGACGCGGCCTTATCGGAGAAGATATGGCTATACAAGTCATTCGGGCACCGCGGCGACGACTACTTTTCGCTGGGAGTAAATGGTAAAAACTCGGAGTTTCACGCCGCCATGGGTCTGTGTAACCTGCCCCGAGTGCCCGAATTTATTGAGGCCCGCCG
The DNA here is from genome assembly GCF_006352025.1 of Hymenobacter sp. DG01. NCBI lineage: Bacteria > Pseudomonadati > Bacteroidota > Cytophagia > Cytophagales > Hymenobacteraceae > Hymenobacter > Hymenobacter sp. DG01. The sequence goes on along the minus strand of NZ_CP040936.1, from coordinate 2,636,815 downwards.
TGAACTAGCTGAGCTGTACCAGCAGGAGTTGGCCGGCCTACCCCTGCGCTTCCCAGTGATGCCCGATGAGCTGGAGTACAACTATGCCTACTTTCCCATCATCCTGGAAAGCGAAGCGCAGATGTTTAAAGTAAAGGATGCGCTGGCTGCCGAGCAGATTAACACGCGGCGCTATTTCTACCCCTCGCTGAACCTGCTGCCTTACCACACGGGAGCTGCGTGCCCGGTTTCCGAAGATATCGCCCTGCGCGTGCTGAGCCTGCCCTTCTACCAAGAACTGGAGCCGGAACAGGTACAACGCATCTGCCACATCATTCGAGCCAGCTGCGTATGACCCTTGCCATTATGCAGCCCTACCTGTTCCCGTACATCGGGTACTACCAGTTACTGGGCGCGGTAGACCGGTTTGTGATTTACGACGACGTTACCTACATCAAGCAGGGCTGGATCAACCGAAACAATACCCTCTCAAACGGCCAAGCGCTGCTGTTTACCTTGCCGCTGGTAGATGCCAGCTCCAACCGGCTTATCCGCGACATCCAAGTCCATGACCGGCTGTTTGAACCCTGGAAGGGTAAGTTTCTGCGTACCCTTGCCCAGAGCTATAGTAAAGCGCCCCATGTTGGGAAGGTAGTAGGCATGGCGGAGCAGGTACTGGAGAAAGCGGCCGGGCACAGTATTAGTGCAGTTGCTCTGGATAGCTTGGTGGTGGTGCAGCAGTACCTGGGTCTGACAACTGAGGTAGTGCCCACTTCCAGTCACTACGGCAATACCGAGCTATCCGGCCAGCAGCGCGTACTGGACATCTGCCGGCAGGAGGGAGCCACGGCCTACATCAACCCCATTGGAGGACAGCAGCTGTACAATAAAGAGGTATTCCGGGTGCAGGGTCTGGAACTGTCCTTTATTCAGGCTCGCAAGGTTCCGTACCGGCAGTTCAAAAATGAGTTTGTGCCTTGGCTGTCTATACTTGATGTGTTGATGTTCAATTCCGTAGAGGAAGCGCAGCAACTTCTAAAAGAGTACACTCTAATATAAACCTGCGATATGATAGGATATTTTTCTGAGGATGAACTTCTCTCTCTCGGCTTTGCTAGCCTAGGCAAAAATGTACGCATATCCAAAACATCCACTCTTTATAATAGAGGTAATATTCATTTAGGTGATAATGTTAGGATAGATAATTTCTGTGTATTAGCTCCTTCATCATCTGCTATTTTCAGTATAGGTGATAATGTGCAAATATCAGCCTACTCATTCATCAATGGAATGGGTAATGTCTCTCTTCAAAATTTTGTGACGTTAGCTCCATACGTACGTATTTTTTCTTCTACTGATGACTATAGTGGCCGTACTATGACAGGTGCGACATTAGATTCCCAATACCTTGGAACGAAATCTGCTCCTGTATACGTAGAGAGTCATGTAATTATTGGCAACGGCAGTACAATTATGCCTGGCATTCATGTTGGTAAAGGTGCTGCAATAGGAGCTTATTCTTTTGTTAATTCAGATGTGCCATCATTTGTAATAGTTGCAGGTGTCCCAGCCCGTAAAATCAAAGAACGCCGTCGTGATCTACTTGGACTTGAAGAAAAGTTTTTAGATGAAAAATCTAAAGGTTAGTGTATGTATGATCACCTATAATCACGAACCTTTCATTGCTGAAGCTATTGAAAGTGTGTTGATGCAGAAAGGTGATTTTGATTTGGAGTTAGTAATTGGAGAGGACTGTTCGACTGATGGTACACTCTCAATTATAAATGAGTATCAAAGACGCTTTCCAAATGTAGTACGTGTCATAACATCCTCGCATAATGTAGGAGCTCAAATGAATTTTGTTAGAGCATACAATGCCTGCGAAGGTGAGTATGTTGCTATGTTAGAGGGTGATGATTATTGGATAGATGAATTGAAATTACAAAAACAGGTTGCTTTTTTAAATAATAACCGTGATTATTCTATTTGTTTTCATAATATGAATGTTGTTCATGAAGAAGATAATAGAACAATAACTTCTAATCCGGTAAATCAAAAGACAGATCTAGATATAAATGATTTGGCTGAACGCAATTATATTACAACAGCATCTTGTGTATTTAGAAATAAAATAGTCACTACTTTTCCGAAGTGGTTTTATAAAGCAATAGCAGGCGACTATTGCTTGCATATGCTTAATGCAAGAGAAGGTAAGATTAAATATTTTTCTGATATAATGGGAGTATATAGAGTGCATTCAGGTGGCATGTGGCAGACTAAGCCTACTGGTTATAAAATGTCAAAATGGTTTGAAACGCTACAGCTGTTGTCTCAAGAGTTTGAAGGAAGTATTTTGTCTAAATTGCGCATTGCTCAATTCAAGGCACTAAATGATGTGCTTCAGGCGAAAGATATGGATATAGAACAAAAGCAATTATTCATAGCTGCTAATTTAATTGCTATTACAGATGCTATTAAAGTAACTAATGTTGAATATGAAATAGATCATATCAAAGCAATGTCTATGGAATTTAGAATAGGGTCGAAAGTTATGGCACCAGTAAGAAAGTTGCTAAGACGTTAGCTTGGTAAATTTTTAATTTAGTTTATTTAAAAGGTTTTATTATATAGTTGTTTAATAATTTATTTACGCTTTTTTCAATACTTAAAACACTTTTTTGAAATGAAAATTCATATAGCATTGGCATTCGATGAAAATTATATATCTCAATTCTATGCTGTAGCTGCTTCTGTATTTTCCAATAATGCAAATAACCGCATTGAATTTCATGCTATCGTGTCTGGCCTAGACTCTGTTTGTAAAAGCAATATTCAGAATTATGTCGAGCAAAATAATAGCTCTATCTGTTTTTATAGTGTTCCACGCAATTTTGGTCAGAATTTCAGGTTAGATGGTAATTGGACTGCAGCAACTTATTATCGATTGCTATTTCCTTCTTTGCTTCCTAAAGAAATTGAGCGATATATTTATATAGATAGTGATACCATAGTTGTTGGAGATCTTTCTAAACTAGCATTAGTTGATGTTTCTGGTCATGTGTTGGCGGCAGTTCGTGATAGGTTGATTCCTGTAAGGGCTGATCTGGAAATTTACGACCCTTATTCCTATTTCAACGCTGGTGTACTGTATATAAACCGAGTCCTCTGGGAAGAATACAAAATAACATCTAGGGCTATTGACTTTCTTGTTAGTTCGCCTGAAAAGGTTCTTTATGCAGATCAGGATGCTCTTAATTATATATTGAAGGGCAATTGGATAAGATTGGATATTAAATTTAACTTGATGTACGCTGATATTCCTGAAAATTTGCCTAAAAGTGAGTTTAAGCAATTTCTGGAAGATAAAATAATAATTCATTTTACCCAGCACCGTCCATGGAATTTGTTGTGTGAAAATCGATTTAGATACTTGTATCATGAGTACTTGAGAAAAACTCCAGGTATTTTGGAGTCATCGAAAAATAAATATAATAAAGATTTTAAACTTCCTATCCTTAAGAAGTTGGCGTATATTAGAATGCGTGAAATGTATTTTGATTATCCTCTATTAGGTGTATTATGGCGAAAGATAAAATCATTGTAATAGAGTATTGATATTTGTTGTCTTATTATGTTTATATTCTGTGTAGTATATATGAATAGGTGTTTTTTATCTAGTCAATTCAAAAATGTTTGCAAGCTTACATGTCTACCCCCCAGTTAAGCATCATCATACCTTCAAAGGACCGTGCATCCATTTTAGCAGTTACGCTAGCGAAGGTGTACCAAGCCATACAAAATATCAACGCAGAAGTGTTGATCATCAACGACTCTAAAACGGAAGAGGTTATAATTCCTATTGAATATCAAGACAAAGTAAGGGCCATCAATAATCCATCCAGTGGGGTAGCATCTGCTCGCAACCTGGGTGCCAGACATGCTGCTGCACCATTGCTGGTATTCATGGACGATGATATGTGGGTGAGTGCCGAAAACATTGAAGCGACGCTTGCCTTGCATCGACAGTACAGAGATGAAGCCCGGTGCTTTAATCTCAATTGGGTTTATCCGCCAGATTTGCAGGCATATGTACAAAGCACCCAGTTTGGTCGCTATCTGCATCATTATGGCTTCGACTCTCTTGAAGGTTGGTGCAGAGGTCTACCCTGGGATAATCATAAACTGTTTGCTACCCCTGGTATTACCAGTCAATACCTGGCGATCCGAAAAGTAGACTTTGAGCGCTCAGGGGGCTATAACGAGAAATTTCCTCACGCAGGATTTGAAGACCACGAGTTCAGCCAGCGTTTAGCAACTCAGCATATCCAGCCCTACATTCTTCCCACCAGTGTGATGTATCACAATGAGGCTGACCGCATGAACTTACATGCTTGGTTGGCTCGCAAACGGCGTGGAGGAGAAACCCGACGCGTCGCAGTCGAGCTAGGGCATCAGGAGTTGGTATACAACTACGGAGCTTTAAAAGGCGGAATCTACCAGCTAGTAGCCACTGTGCAGCCACTAGTACTTGGGGTACTCTCAATTATCCCTAATACAAAATCTTTAGACAAGCTGTATTTCGGCATTATGAACTTGCTGCTAGGGACGGCTTTGTATACTGGCTATCAAACCCTGCCGCGACGCAAGTAGGAGGGTACCTCTAAGAAGATAAGCCCTAGCCGATAGGTTTGCCTATCTTTGCACCACTGTGCCTGTACTACAGGCACTATACGTTTTCTGGTAATAGCTTATGGCTATTGCTGTAGTCACGCATTCAAGACAAGTTGTTGATGCGTTTCCCTTACTAAGAAGCCATGAACCAAGGTATTATCAGCGAAACAATACACAACGTTCTGTTTTATCTATCCGATGCAGATCGGCGGAAAGCAGTTTGGATGTTCCTGCTACTGATCTTCTCCTCTGTACTGGATGTATTTGGGCTAGCTTCACTGGTGCCGGTAATTATGGCGGCTTCTCAGCCCGGGTCTATTTTTCGTAATTCCTATTCAAACTGGTTATATCACGCGCTAAACTTTCAATCAGAGACATCGTTCCTAATCTTTATAATTGTTGCTCTAGTAATTTTTTTTTTAGTTAAAAATTTATTTACAGCGCTAGTAAATTATCAACAAGTTAAGTTCACGGCTCATATAGCTTTGAAGGTAGTAGGCACGCAGATAGATAAATATAATAATCTTTCCTTCTGGGACTTTAGCCGTCTTGGCTCATCCAACCTAATCCACTACACAGTTGGTGTACCGCAAGCATTTGTGAATGGCATTATTCGACAGTTATTTGTATTTCTATCAGAGGTTGTTGTTATTCTTGTAATTGTAGTGTCCATTTTGGTGTACCAGCCGATTTTGTTTATGGTGCTAGCCGTAGTATTGGCTCCCTCTACCTTTTTTACATATCGGTTATTGCGCAACCGCTCCATGCGCATTGGCGTCCGGGTTGATGCACTACGGCCAGTAACGTATTTGCTATTATCCGAGGCGTTTGCTGGATATATAGAGCTTAAACTCGCGGGTAAGCAGTTTCAGGTTAAGGACAAGGTAATTAGCAATCAGAATGAGCTGCAGGATCTGGAAGCTATTTCCTATCTCTACGGGCAGCTACCTCTCAAAATGATTGAGATGGTAGCCATTATTGCAGTTGCTACTATCTTTCTATACTCATTGCTTCTGTCGCATGACCCTGAGAACCTGGTAACAATAATTGGTTTGTTTGCAGCCGCGGCTTATCGTCTAATGCCATCGGTCAATCGTCTGATCATTGCTATGGTTTCTTTGAAGCAGCACCGATTTACGTTTGATAATTTGAGCAGCCATCGTGATTTAGTGCACCGTGTACTGCCACCTCAGCAGCCTTTGCCGTTTAACCATTCCATTGAATTACGCAATGTGTCTTTCACATTCCCTGAAACGAGCAAACCTGTTTTAAATAATATATCCTTTAAAGTTAATAAGGGGGAACGAATAGGTCTTGTTGGTTCTTCTGGTTCCGGCAAAACAACTTTGATGAATTTGCTTCTTCGTTTTTACGAGGAACAACAGGGGCAACTGCTTATTGATGGTCAGCCCTTGACAGAAAATAACTTGGAGGCGTGGTACAAGCTGGTAGGCTACGTGAAGCAGGATACCTTCCTGATGGAATCCTCTATTCGGGATAACATCACGCTGGCCGATCAGCAGGTGGATGAGCAGCGGCTGCAATACGCTATTGAGCAAGCTTCGCTGGCTGACTTTATCCAATCGTTGCCGGAAGGAATTAACACGTTCGTGGGTGAGCGGGGCTCACGTTTGTCCGGGGGGCAGCGCCAGCGCATAGGCATTGCCCGGGCGCTGTACAAGCGTACGGAAGTGTTGCTGATGGACGAGGCTACCAGCGCGCTGGATAACGAAACTGAGCGGGAAGTAAACGAGGCCATCAGCCGCTTGGCTACCACTGACATTACTATTTTCATTATTGCCCACCGCATTACTACCCTGCGGGACTGCACTCGTATTTATGAGTTGAAGGATGGGGAGCTGATAGCCGAGCGAACCTACCAAGAACTGGTAAGCCGCACACTGACGCCCAGTAACTAGGAGGGAAGAAATGAATAGTAACCCTGGCGGCTATTTGTGCCAGCACCTCCAGATTTTAGTACTTGTTTATGTCTGCTTCCCCAGTACCCGGCTCTCCTGTTCGCGTCACCTACATCATTTCGGCCGTTAATAAGGCGCTGTCCTTCGAGTGGATTGCCAAGCACCTGAACCCTCGTAAGGTAGCCTTGTCCTTTATTCTGCTGAACCCGGCTGACAGTGAGCTAGAACAGTATATCCGGGAGCTAGGACTCCCCGTGGTGCGAGTTGTGTATCGGGGCAAGCCGGATCTGCTACGGGCAATACGCGAAGTGCGGAGCCAACTCAAAGTCTGGAAAAGCCAGGTAGTGCACACGCATCTATTTGATGCCAATGTGGTAGGGCTGCTGGCCGCGTGGTCGGTGGGCGTGCCGCGGCGCATCCTGACGCGGCACCACTCCACCCTGCACCACCAGTATTTCCCCCGGGCTGTTTACTACGACCGGTTTACTAATGCCCTGACCACCCACATTGTTGCCATTACGGAAATGGTGAAGCGCATATTGGTGGAAAAGGAGGGAGTGAAGCCGGAAAAGATCCGCCTAATTCATCATGGCTTCGACCTAGGAACTTTTATGCAGCCCCAGCCCGAGCGAGTAGTCGCTCTGCAGCAGAAGTATCAGACGACAGGCCGGTACCCGATTATCGGGGTTATTGCCCGGCAGACCGAGTGGAAGGGGATACAATACATCATCCCGGCCTTCGCCACGCTGCTTGCGCAGTACCCCACCGCCAAGCTGCTACTGGCCAACGCCCACGGCGACTATCAAAAGGAAATCCAGGCCTTGCTGCACCGGTACCTGCCGGCTGAGTCGTACGAGCAAATTCGGTTTGAAAACGATCTGGGCTCTTTGTACCAGCTGTTTGACGTGTATGTGCACACGCCCATCGACGACCACAGTGAAGCATTTGGTCAGACGTACGTAGAAGCGCTAGCAGCTGGCATTCCGGCTGTGTTTACTCTTTCTGGCGTGGCGCCTGAGTTCATTCGCCACGAGGAAAACGCGCTGGTGGTTCCTTTCGCCGACAGCGCCGCCATTGCTGCTGCCGTGCAACGCTACCTGACTGACACCGCTTTGCGCGCGCACGTACGGACGGCAGGGCAGGCCGTTGCAACTCAACGATTCGGGTTAGACACGTATCTTTGTGCCTTGGAAGATCTGTACTGCGGGCAGTAATTGTACCTGCTTCGTCTTTCAGCCCTGTTTTCGTGCCCTCTGATTTTCATTGCTAAACTGAAGGGTAGTACTGCCCCCAGGCAGTCTGCTCGCTAGTTTCGTCCTTTAAGCGTTTTGTCTCCATGCATTTGCTCGTAACCCAATCGTTCGGCCGGGAAAATGAGTACCGCCGGGCTTTGCTCACCATTATGAGCTTTTGGGCGTGGTATAGCGGTCCGACCGATCAGGTGAAAACCGTGCTGTTCACGGATGCTCCTGAGTTCTTCCGGCCGTATCTGACGGACATTGAGGTGGACTATGTGCTGCTGACTCCCGAGAAGATTAAGGTAATGCGGGGGCAGATTGATTTTCTGCACCGCATGAAAATTGCGCTGATTGAGGAGGCGTTTCAGCGTCATCCGGGGGCGGATATGCTCTACGTTGATTCCGATACCTTCTTCACGGCTGATGCACTACCCTGGATGCAGGACTTCCGGCCGGGACGCAGCTTCATGCACCTGCTGGAATATCCCTACGAGGAATGCCGCAAGCTACCCCTACCCATGGGCGTAACGTTTCACGCGTTTCTGAACCTGATTGAGCGGCAGAATTTCCAGACCTCGCGGGGAACGGAGCACTATACGGCTACGCAGGAATCGTGGAATGCTGGTGTGATGGGCCTTCCATCCGAAATCCTAGCTATGATTCCGGACGTGTATCAGCTCACCGACCAGTTCTACCCTCCTACGCAGAACCATGCTAGCGAGCAGTATGCTTTTTCCCTGGTGCTACAGACCCGCACGGAGCTGCACCCCTGCGACCAGTACGTATACCATTACTGGTATCGTGTGAAGAAGCAAATCACGGATTTGGTGCTGGCCGACGCTATTACGCCCGAGTTCCAGCGTAAAACCTGGGCTGATAAGCTGACAGCCGTGCGGCGCCTGACGCAGCAGCTACCTACTACTTACGAGGAGCATCCCTTAATGCTCCAGGATAATGCAGTGCAGGCCTTCAACGAAAACCGTTTCCGGGAAGGGTACCAGCACGCCTGGGTAGCGTTGCGTAAATCGCCATTCACGCCCTCATTTTTGAAAGACGTGCTCTACCACGCCAAGCGCCATATTACCCAAGCATGAGCCAAGCCATAAAAATTGGGTTCTGCGTAGCCTACGACTGGTATTTTCTGGAACACTCGCTGCCACTGGTGTACGAGCAGGCCGACCACATCTGCCTGTCGCTGGACCAAGACCGCATCAGTTGGGCCGGTAAGCCGTTTTCCTTCGACGACGAGGCCTTCTTCGCCTTGGTCAAGCGGCTAGATACCCAGAACAAGATTGACATCTACCAGGACGACTTTCACCGGCCGGAACTCGCACCCATGGACAATGAGGTGCGGCAGCGTCACCTGATAGCTGAGCGATTGGGCAAGGGCGGTTGGCACGTGCAACTTGACGCCGACGAGTACTTCCTCAACTTCGCCGGTTTTGCCAAATGGCTACGCAGATTTAATCCCTCACGCCCCGTCAATATCCGCTGCCCTTACATCACTCTTTTCAAGCAGCTGGACAGCGGCTTTCTGGCCGTGGACCGACAGCAGCAGCTCTGGGCCGACGTGTCTAACCCGGTGGCTACCAACGACCCAGCCTATTATCACGGGCGGGTCAGCCATTGGTTTAACATCTACGCGCCTTACTTTATTCTGCACCAGTCATGGGCGCGCGATGAGCAGGAAATTCGGGAGAAGATTAGTAACTGGGGCCACGCTCATGATTTTGACACACAGGCGTACCTGGATTTCTGGCTGAAGCTTAGCCCGAAAAACTACAAGGAGGCGAAAAACGTCCACCCTCTCGATAAAGAGGCATGGCCCTTGCTGCAGTTTGTGCCCGGGCAGCGCATTGCTGATCTGGTGCCGTTCTACACGGCAAATCCACCGCAAACCCCGGGCAAGCTACGGCTGCTGTGGGAGAACTCTCTGTGGGCCTCGCGGCTGCGGCGGGTACTTCGCCTAGCTTAGGGTCCTCGTAATTTAGCTACTTCTCCGTATGTCCGCCCCCCGCGAATTTCATCTGGGTATTGCCTTTGACCAGAACTATCTGGATCAGTTTTACGCCTTGATTACGTCTGTATTCAAGAGTAATCCGGGGGTGCCTATTGCAGTGCATGCCATTGCTACAGGCATCCCGCCGGCAGACAAGGCCCGGGTAGAAGCATACGTGCAGGCTCACCAATCTACCATCAGCTTTTACCAGATTGATCAGGAGTTGGTCAGCCGGTTTGTATTGGGCAGCAAATGGACGGCTGCGGTGTACTACCGCTTGTTTTTCCCCTTTCTGGTACCTGAAACCGTGCAGCGGCTGCTCTACATCGACACCGATACATTGGTAGTAGGCAAGCTGCGTGAGTTCGAGCAAATTGAGCTGGGGCCGCACCCGGTGGCTGCGGTCTACGACAATTGGGTGAAAACGCAGCCGCTCCTCGGTATTACGGAAGAGGGGGAATACTTCAACTCCGGGGTGCTGTACATGGACGTAGCCGAGTGGAAGCGCCAGCGTATTTCCGAGCAGGCCTTCGACTATCTGCTGCAGTATTCGGAGCGAATTCAATACGTAGATCAGTGCGCTCTGAACGCGGTGCTGCGCAACAATTGGAAAAAAGTGGAGAGCCGGTTTAATACCCTGTACTCCTACATTCCGGAAACACTACCGCGCCAAGAGTTTGACTCCTTTCTGGCGGATAAGATCATCCTGCACTTTACCATGGAAAGACCCTGGACTATGTTGTGCCAGAACCGGTTCCGCTACCTGTACAGTCAGTATCTGCAACAATCGCCTAGCACCAAAAAAAGCCCCTATACTGATTTTGCCCTTGGGAAAGTGCCTCGCCTAGTGCGCCTGCGTTTGCGGGAACTGTACCTAGACAACCCAGCGCTGGGCCGGCAGTGGCGGCAGCTTAAAGCAAAATTACGCTAAATGGGGATGCCCCTGCCCAAAATAAAGTTCTGAGAATGGCCGTAGCTTCGTTGGTATCCGTTGTAATTCCGTGCTATAATGCGGAGAAGTACATTGCTGCTACCCTGCAATCGGTGCTGCAACAAACTCACCCGGCCGTGGAAGTGCTGGTAGTGGACGACGGCTCGAAAGACGCCTCGGCCAAGATTGTGGCCGACATTGCCCGCGCCGAGTCCCGAGTGCGTTTGCATTCCAAGCCTAACTCAGGTGTGGCCGATTCGCGTAATGTAGGAATTAATTTGGCCCAGGGGGAATACATTGCCTTCCTGGATGCCGATGACCTGTTTGAGCCGGAAAACCTGGCTCGGAAAGTGGTATATTTGGAGCAACACCCAGCCATTGGGCTGGTGCACTCGGCGGAGGAACGGTTTCAGTCAGAAACCAACCAGACGGTAGAAATTATTCAAGGCAAAGGCGGGCGGGTACTGCCCCTGCTGCTGGAAATGAGTACCACGGTTGTTCACAGCCCGTCCAGCGTGGTAGTGCGCCGGAGCGTGCTGGACGAAGCCGGGCACTTTGATACCAAGCTTTCAACCTCGGCCGACTGGGAAATGTGGGTGCGCCTAGCCCGGTGCACCGAGTTCGGCTACCTGCCCGAGACGCTGGTGCGCTACCGCATCCATGGCCAGCAGATGCACAACAATATTCCACTCATGGAGCGGGATATGCTTTACGCTTTTACTAAGCTACATCAGGAAGGTACCTACTTTCCATCGGAAGCGTATTACCGGCAGTGTCTGGCGAATCTGTACCTGATTCTGGCCGCCTGCTACCGCGGCGACATGCACGACAATGCGCGGTTTCTGCGCTTTCTGGCCAAGTCCGTTTCCACCGACGTTCGTCCGCTGTGGCGGCGGTTGCGGCGGTCTGATTCGGCAGCCTAATTCATTTGATGCCCGAGCGGAGGTAGCGACGTGGCTATTCTTTCCGGGCCATAACTGTTTAATTGCCCATGTGCGGTATTGCTGGTTTTCTGAATCGTACGGCGGCATCTCCTCTCACCGAAGAGATGCTGCGCAATATGACCACGTGTTTGGCCCACCGCGGCCCGGACGCCGATGGTTTTTACTTCGACGGACAAATAGGGCTGGGTCACCGCCGCCTGAGCATCCTCGATTTGTCTTCGGCCGCTAACCAGCCGATGTTTTCGCACAACGAGCGGTACGTGACGATTTTCAACGGGGAAGTGTACAACTTCCAGGAAATCCGCGACCAGCTGGGCCTGCGCACGCGCACTACCTCCGATACCGAAGTTATCCTGGAAGCCTTCGTGCAGTTGGGCCCCAATTTCGTGCAGCTGCTTAACGGCATGTACGCCATTGCTATTTACGATAAGCAAACCGGCCAGCTAGACGTGTTCCGCGACCGGCTGGGCAAGAAGCCAATTTACTACTACCTCGACGGGGCTACCTTTGCGTTTGCCTCGGAGCTGAAGTCGGTGGTGAACCTGGCGCCCATCCGCCGGCGCCTGACGGTGGACAAAGAAGCTGTCAATCAGTTCTTGTACCTGGGCTACATCCCGCGGCCGCGCTCCATCTACAACGAAATTAAAAAGATGGACTCTGGGGCGCACATCCGCGTTACGGCGACGGAGTTCACGGAATCACGCTACTGGAAGCTAGAGGAGAAAATAGCTCCTCAGGTGCTCAGCGACGAAACTGAAGCCAAGCGGCAGCTCCATGATTTGGTGCGCACCTCGGTGCAGTACCGCATGATTTCGGACGTGCCGTTCGGCACGTTCCTCAGCGGCGGCATCGATTCCAGCCTGGTAACGGCCATGGCCCAGAGCGTTTCGACCACGCCGGTCAAGACGTTCTCCATCGGCTTTGACTCGGCCAAGCACAACGAGTCGAGCTTCGCCGCGGCCGTAGCCCAGCACCTGGGCACCGACCACCACAGCTTCACCGTAACGGAGCGGGAAGCCCGGGAAAGCATGGCCGAACTGGCCACTATCTACGACGAGCCCTACGCTGATTCCTCGGCCGTGCCTACCCTAATGGTGTCGCGCTTGGCGCGGCAGCACGTGACCATGGCCCTGTCCGGGGATGGGGGCGACGAGCTGTTTCATGGCTACGGCATGTATACCTGGGCCAACCGCTTGGCCAAGAGTAGCGTGAACCTGCTCCGCCACCCGGCCCGGCTGGTAATGCAGCAGATGAGCAACCGCTATAAGCGCGTAGCTGACTTGTTGAACTACCCGGCTCAAGAGCGGCTGCGCAGCCACATCTTCTCCCAGGAGCAGTACCTGTTTTCTGAGAGAGAAATTGCTAAGCTGCTTAAGCCCGGCCTCAGCAGCTTGCCTACGCTGCCTGAGCATTGGCCTGCCCCTCGTACCCTGACACCAGCCGAGCAGCAGGCTATTTTCGATATGCAGTATTACCTGCAGGATGACTTGCTGGTAAAAGTGGACCGGGCTTCCATGCGCTACTCCCTGGAAACCCGCGGGCCGCTGCTGGATTACCGCATTGCCGAGTTTGCCCTTAATCTCGACCCAGCCCTCAAGGTGAAGGATGGCGTGAGCAAATACCTGCTTAAGCAGGTGCTGTACGACTACGTACCGGCCCACATCTTCGACCGGCCCAAGTGGGGCTTCTCCATTCCGCTGGGTACGTGGCTGAAAAAGGACCTGCACTACCTCATTGACGAGTACTTAAAGCCCCAGGTACTGGAGCAGATTGGATTTGTACGCCCCGAGGTAGTGAAAGAGCTGGTGCGGCGGTTTGAAGCCGGCGAAGACCATTTGTACAACCGCGTGTGGCTGCTGATTGTGTTGCACCAGTGGGCAATTATGCATAACCTATAATAGCCTGAAAACAATAACAATAAATCTCGCAAGGAGATATACTGTTAAATCTTTTAAAAAAATGAAATGAAGAAGATAAAGGCTTTTGTAATCAACCTTCCATCAGCTGTAGAGCGTAGAATTAACATTGAGAAACAACTAATAAAATATAACATCGATTATGAGATAATAGAAGCTGTTAATGGTAAAAATTTGTTAGATAATGATTCTAGAATTGATTTAGATTTTGTTAAGGAGAATGCTTATTGGGTAAGCAAAGGAGCTCTGGCCTGCTCGTTAAGTCATGTATCTGTTTATGAAAAAATATTAAATGACAATATTGATTTGGGATTAATATTTGAAGATGATAGTAATATCAATGCAGATATTATCGATATTGTGTCTAATATTAACAACAACGACTTAAATAAAAACGAAATAGTGTTATTGTATTATGCGGCATGGAAAAAAATAACGTTACTCAAAAATACAGAGGTGAAAATAAACAATTGCTATAGCATATTCGATTCGATGGATCCCAGGCAGCTTGTGTCTGCTAATGCTTATATTATCACTAATGACGCATGTAGGACCATGCTGGAGTATCAATCGCCCGTAAAGTCGACCGCTGATTCATGGGGTAAATTTATCGATAATGGAGCAGTGGAAAGTATTAGATGTATATATCCATTTGCAGTTGAACCAGCCGATTTCAAGAGTTCCATCGACTATGTAGCTGTTGGCAGCATTAAAGGTATGCTGTTAGAAATAATTGATAGGTATAGAGTATATCCCTTATATAATATCATGAAAAAAAGGCGAGAAATTATGCGAAAAAGGATGTTGAATATAGAGTTTGTCTAATCGCCGAATAAATAAATTTCGTTTGTGAAAAGTAACAGCAAGAAAATATTATACATTTCCTACGACGGTATGACTGACCCCCTGGGACAGTCGCAGGTGTTGCCTTACCTGGTGGGGTTGGCCCAGCAGGGCTACCAGATTACGCTGCTGTCAACGGAAAAAAAGGAGCGATTTACCCAACACGAGAAAACCATCCGGGCCATTACAGAACCGGCTGGAATCCGGTGGGAGCACATCTTCTTCACGCGTAAGCCGCCAGTGCTGGCCAAGTTCTACGACCGGTACCAACTGCGGCAAAAGGCGCTGGCTCTGCACCAAGAACTACGCTTCGACATGACCCACTGCCGCAGCTACGTGAGTGCCGAAGTAGGGCTCCTACTCAAGCGCAAGTACGGGGTGAAGTTCCTGTTTGATATGCGCGGCTTCTGGGTGGATGAACGGGTAGAAGGCGGCATGTGGAATCTGCAGAACCCCATCTACCGCCGGGCCTACCGCACCTACAAGCGCAAGGAAACCGAGTTTATTGCTGCCGCCGACGGCATCATCAGCCTCACGGAAAACGGCAAGGGGGAAATGCAGACCTGGCCGGCCTACCTAGGTACGCCCATTACGGTCATCCCGTGCAGCGCCGATTTCTCGGTGTTTCCTCTGCTGACCCCGCAGGACCGGCTGGCAGCTCGCCGCCAGCTCGGCTACGATGATAAGGCACTGGTGGTTAGCTATCTGGGTTCCATAGGCGCTTGGTACCTGCTGGATGAAATGCTGGCGCAGTTCGCCGTCATTAAGCAGCACTACCCGGACGCTAAAATGCTGTTCGTAACCCAGGAGCCGCCGGAAATGGTGCTGGAGGCCGCCCAGAAAGTGTCCGGGCTGGCGCCCACTGATTTCCTGGTCCGGCCCGCTACCCGGAAGGAAGTGCCTGGTTTGGTGGCAGCATCTGATCTGAATCTGTTCTTTATTAAGCAGAGCTACTCTAAGAAAGCCAGCTCACCCACCAAGCTCGGAGAGATTCTTGCTATGGGCCTGCCCGTCATCTGCAATGATGGGGTAGGGGACGTAGCGGATATCATCCGGCAGACAGACGGTGGCACAGTAGTATCCCGGCTGGAGCCAGCGGGCTACGAGGCCGCCGCCCGTACCATTCCCGATCTGTTGCAGAAGGATGGCCGCCACCTGCGCCAGAAAGCTCAGGAGTACTATGATTTGCAAACTGCTATCGGGCGCTACGTGGGGGAATACAAGCGGTTATTGCAATAGCTGGGTATTCTTACCTAGTTAAAGCTGCCAACTACGAAGAAAAGTAAAACTGCATAATCAGCTCCGCTACTCGGCCTTGCTGCGCCTCGCTTAACTCGTAGTATAGCGGCAGCCTGACGAGATGCGCCGCGTAGTACTGGGCGTGGGGCAAGTCCGGGCCGGTGTAGTGGGGGCGAAAGAAGGGACTGTCGTGCAGGGGCTGGTAGTGGAAGACGGCCAGAATATCGTGGGCCGCCAGATGGTTAATGAGTTGCTGCCGCTCCTGGGAAGAGCGGCACAGCAGGTAAAAGATATGGCCGTTGTGGGCTGCGGCGTAAGCCGGAATATAGGGCAGGCCTACCCCTACGGTGGCCAGGGGCGCCAAGGCCTCCTGATACCGGTGCCACTGCCGCAGCCGCTGGTCCTGGATGCGCTGGCGGTGCTCCAGCTGGGCCCACAAGAAGGCCGCCGTCATTTCCGACGGAAGAAACGAAGAGCCAACATCGACCCACTCGTACTTGGCCGTTTCGCCCCGGTAGAAGGCGGCCCGGTTGGTGCCTTTCTCCCAGAGAATCTCGGCCCGCTCGGCAAACCGGACATCGTTGATGGCCAGCAGGCCGCCCTCCCCGGCGCTGATGTTCTTGGTTTCGTGGAAGGAAAAGGCCGCCAGATGCCCGATGGTGCCCAGCCGGCGGGTGCCGTGGTACGACTCAATAGCTTGGGCTGCGTCCTCAATCAGAATCAGGTTGTGCTGCTGAATGAGAGGTAGCAGCGCGTCCAGGTCGCAGGCTACCCCGGCGTAATGCACCAGCACCACGGCGCGGGTGCGCGGCGTCAGCAGGCGGGCTACTTCCGCGGGGTCGAGGTTGGGGTGGGCGGGGCTGCTGTCGGCGAAAACCAGGGTAGCCCCGCGCAGCAGAAAGGCGTTGGCCGTGGAAGTAAAGGTGAACGACGGCAGAATTACCTCGTCGCCGGGCTGCAGATCAAGCAGCAACGCGGCCATTTCCAGGGCCGCCGTGCCGCTGTGCGTGAGCAGGGCACGGGCAAAGCCGTAGTGCTGCTCGAAAAACTGCTGGCAGCGCTGGGTAAACACGCCGTTACCGGAGAGCTTGCCTAGCGCTGCTGCCTGGGAAATATACTCCAGCTCCGGGCCGGCCAGGTAGGGCTTGTTAAAGGGAATGGGCGTCATTAGGCCAGAGCAGGGGTAACCGTGTCTACTACGTACAGGGGGCGGGCCCGCACACCCTCAAACGTTTTGCCCACGTACAGGCCCACAACCCCGAGCACGGTAATAAGAACGCCGGAGAAAAAGCAGAGCGACACAATCAGACTCGCGTAGCCGAGCACCACAATTTGGCCCCGTAGAGCGCGCACAAGCATTACCACGCCCAGGCCAAACGCCACACCGGCCAGCAACAGGCCAAAGTACACCGTCAGCCGCAGGGGTTTGTCGGAGTAAGTGAGCATGATGTCCAGGGCCAGTTGCAGGCGCCGGGCCAGGGAGTAGGAGGTGGGCCGCTCGCTGCGGCCGTGCTGCACGGGCACCGAGGTTTGCCGGAAGCCGGCCCAGCGGACCATGCTGGGGAAGTAACGGGTGCTTTCCCGCAGCCGCAGCACCGTATCGATGAGGCGGCGGTGGTAGATACCAAAGTTGCCCACCTCGGGGTCCTGGGGCTGGCCGGTGAGGTAGGACAGCACGGCGTAAAAGGCGCGCGCCCGCCATACGGTAAACGGCGAATCGGTGCGGCGGCCGCGCCGGGCCAGCACGGCATCGTAGTCTTCCTGGACCGTTGCCCAGAGCCGGCCGATTTCCTCGGGCCGGTCCTGCAGGTCGCAGTCCAGCACTACTACCCACTCGCCCCGGCTGTGCTCCAGTCCGGCCGTAATGGCGTGGTGCTGGCCGAAATTGCGCGAAAGCCGCACGCCGCGTACGCGGGTTGTGCGCGCGGCGTGCCGGCAGATGGCCGCCCAGCTTTCATCCCGACTGGCATCATCCACCAGAACTATCTCATACTCAACGGGCAGGTTGGCCAGGGCCGCTTCCAGGCGCGCCACCAGCTCATCGAGGACCTGCTCGGCCTGGTACACGGGACTAACCACGGACAAGAGCGGGAGAGAAGATGAGGAACCGGACGGCATACGCTGGAAAGTGAACCAGCGAATCGGCCTCCTCACCCGAGGAACGGCCGCGTGGCTGGGCCGCAAAGATAACAGGCCGGAACTGTGTCGGCGGCAGTAGCTGCTACGGGGTAGCCGATGCAACAACAGATGCCGTACCTTTGCCGGTTCTAACGCTGAGCAACGCCGGCCTACCTACCTTTGAGTATGCGTATTCTGTTCCTGGTTCCCTATCCAACCGGCAAAGCCCCTTCCCAACGGTTCCGTTTCGAGCAGTACTTTGAGGCCCTGACCGCTGCCGGGCACCAGTACCGGGTAGCTTCTTTCATTTCCGATGCCACGTGGGCCATTCTCTACAAGCCCGGGCATCAGTTGCAGAAGGTAGCTGGCATTCTGGGCGGGTTCCTGCGCCGGGCGGCCCTGCTGTTCTCCGTTCCGCAGTACGACTACGTGTTCATCCACCGCGAAGCCTCGCCCATTGGTCCGCCCGTGTTCGAGTGGCTGATTGCCAAGGTGCTGGGTAAGAAAATCATCTACGATTTCGACGACGCCATCTGGATTCCGAACACGTCGGAGGCCAACAAGATAGTGGCCGGGGTGAAGTGGCACCATAAGGTAGGCAGCATCTGCCGCTGGGCCTACAAGGTGAGCTGCGGCAACGCCTACCTGCGCGACTACGCCCGGCAGTTCAATCCCAACGCCATCATCAACCCCACCACCATTGATACCGAGCACCTGCATAACCGGGTGCGCGACCAGCAGGCGCCGGGCAAGCTGGTGATTGGCTGGACCGGTACGCACTCGACCCTGAAGTACATTGAGCAGGTAGTGCCCGTGCTGGCCCGCCTAGAGCAGGAATTCGACTTCGAGTTCCGGGTGATTTCCAACCAGCCGCCGGCCTTGCCCCTGCGCAGCTTAGTGTACGTGCCCTGGCGCAAGGAAACCGAAATAGCGGACCTGCTGACCTTTCACGTGGGCCTGATGCCGCTGGAAGATGACCCGTGGGCTAAGGGCAAGTGCGCCTTCAAGGCCCTGCAATACATGGCCCTGGGCGAGCCGGCGCTGGTTTCGCCGGTAGGCATGAATACGGAAGTGGTGCAGGAAAACGTGAACGGCAACATCTGCGCTACCCCCGCCGAGTGGGAAGCGGCGCTGCGGCGCCTGCTGGTAAACCCTGCCTTGCGGGCGCAAATGGGCGAGGCGGCCCGCCGCACTATTGAGGAGCGTTACTCGGTAGTCGCCAACCGCCGCAATTTCCTGGGGTTGTTTAGCTGAGGCCGGCGGGCCGGAGCTTTCTTGGCCATAAACTGCATAATATACAGGGCTGATAGATAAAAAGGCATTAGTGGAATCTTATACCGCACCAAGGTGCCGAAATTACCACTATTGGTTCCCACTCCAATAGCGAAAATGATGGAGAAAATAAAGCTAAATGTTAGAATAGGTTTGCTAGCAATTAGCCTAAGGCTTTTCGCAATACCCGTTTTGTAAAACAAGTTAACAGTTAGCCAGATAAATAGTGTTGCCTCTAAAGCAGATAAAATCATTACAGGATTTCTAGCTTCAAATAGAAAAGGTCTGTACAAAGATACAATAATTGCCTGAGGAGCAACCTTAAGAATTGATCCAATTGAGCCGTCGATTTCACCGATATTGTACACAGATCCACTTACGACTTGAGTAGTTAGGTATTCCTTGGTTATTTTAGTGCGTTCGCCGATTTTTTCAATGTCATATTTTTCATCCCCGGCTGTAAGTTTTGTTGCACCTAAGTAAGATGCTAATAATCCCATTATTATAAATAACGGTTTTAACAGCATACGTGTAGTGGCCGACTTGATGCGCTGGTTGTTTTCATTGAATATCCACAACAATGCAGGCGGTAAAAATGATAGTAATATATATACTTTGACAGATATTATAATATATATACCTAAAGCAGCTAGCGTAATAGCTGTTGTTATATTCTTTTTATTGATAAAAGCATGATAAAACCCGTAAAATACCCACCCCAACGCGCCCATGCACAAAGAATCTTTCATAAGGCCAGAGCCCCAAAAGAAAACTGAAGGGAGGAAAAAGATAGATATTGCTAGTTTTTTGTACGCAATTGGGTATATACGAGTGAATGTTAAATACATGGCCCACATCCCGCAAAAACTCAAGGCAGCAAAGCACAAGCCGATTACGGTGTATGTGTTAAAACAAAGTAGACCAAAAAATGCTGCTACTTTTATTACAAAAAATTCTGTAGGTGCTCTATACCACTCCATCATACCAGCATACTTACTGGTTTCCGGATCATATTCACCGTGAGAAATTAATAACTTTGCTCCGATAATTGGTGAATCTCCAAAAGCTCGATATACAATTTTTACGTGATTAAAATAGTTGAATGTATCACCTCCGCCATAGTAAAACTGATAAATTAGGCCTAATCCTATGGCGCCTACAAACTTTACAGATAAAGCTGGGATAAAATATCTCCTGTTTATCGGGTTGGTAAACCGCTTGCGCACGGCAAAGGCTATTCCGTAAAAAATACCAAGGTAGAGCGGGGTTAAGAAAAGGTCCTTGAGTTCCATACAGTCGCGCGCAGGCCGTTCCTACTTTCGTTTCGTCTTCAAATACGCTTTAGCCTCCTTGTATTGTTCCGAATCATGGTCGGATTTGTCCAGCACCACACCGTAGTAGCGCCGGGCCGCCGTCACGTCCTTGCCCCGGTCGGCGAGTCGGGCCAGGGCCAGGTTGGCAAATACGTAGAAGCCGTACTTGGTTTCGCCGTTGGTTTCGGCAAACACAATGCAGCGCTGGTAGTACTCCCGGGCCTTGGTGAAGTCCTTATACTTGTTCTGCATCAGGTAGCCCAGGAAATACGTGGCGTAGCGGCCGCTGTTGGCCTCGTAGCCGGGTAGCCCCTGGTTGAGCTTTTCCAGAATGTCGCGGCTAACCCGCTCGCACTCCCGGAATTCGCCCTGGCGGAAGCAGGCGTTGGCGTAAATGCGCTGCAGGTAACCATTATCGGGGTAGGTAGTGGCCAGATAGCGGGCAATGGGCATGGCCTCCTCCGGCTTGTCTTCCTCGTTCATGAGGATGCGCATGAGAAACACGCGTGCCTCAGGGCCCACATAAAAGCCATTGTCGGCTACGTTGCGCAGCTGCTGCAGGCCCAGCTGCTTGTTGCCCTTCGGGAAAAACAGCAGCACAGGCTTCAGCAGCGGATAATTATCGGGAATCCAGACAGCGTAGTAGTTGAACAAAGCCTGCCCAAACAAAAACTCCGGGCTCAGCCCATTGGCTTCCTTGCTTTTGTCGAGGTAGTCGAGGGAGCGTTTGGCCCCCACCGTAGCCTTGCGCCAGTCGCGCCGCTCGGCGTGCAGCCGGGCGTCAAAACCATAGCTGGCGGCCAGGAAAAAACAGGCCTCGTAGTTCCGGCTATCGGCCCGGTACATGGCTTCGCCCTTCGTAACGGCCGTATCCATGTAGGCAAAGAAAATCTTGTCGTACTGCGTGTTGGCAATGTTCGACGGCATGATTTTCCACCACGTGCTCAGGCCCATCAGGAAGTAGGGCATGGGGTGGTTGGGGTAGCGGCGGCGTAAGCTTCGGAACTGGCGCTCGGCCTTATCGTATTTAAAATTGTAGAGGTTGAACACGGCCCCTTCCAGCTCCGTCTGAATGTCCTTGTCCAGCAGCAGCCAGCTTTTGGTATCAATGGCACCCGGGGCCACGTCTATGTTTTCCAATTGCACCTGCCGCACCGAGTCGGGTAGGGGCGCGGGGCGCGCCGTGTCGGGTTGCTGGGCCCATACCGCTAAGGGTAGTAGCAACAGTAACAGGACAAATTGGAGTCGTCTAAACATAGGAATAACGAAGGGCAGCCTTCAACCACAAATCAGGAAATATCCTATACTGCCCATTACAACAGCTAAAGTAGAACATTTGACCTAGTTTTGGACAAATAAGATACACTATATGCAGCTTTTACAAGCCCTGTGCCAGATAGCCGCGCCTTCCGGCCACGAAGCTCCCCTGACAGAATTCCTGCTTCACTACATTCGTCAGCACCAAGCTTCGTGGAGCACTCAACCAACCGTGCTGGCCGGTGGAGAGTTCCAGGATTGCATTATTCTAATATTTGGAAGGCCGCGTACCGCCGTATTCGCTCACTTGGACAGTATTGGATTTACGGTACGCTACGGCCGGCAGCTAGTGCCCATCGGCGGGCCTGATGCCGAAACCGGCTACCGGCTGGTAGGCCGGGATAAGGAGGGCGAGATTGAGTGTACGCTGGTGGTAAACGAGCAAACCGGGGCTCTGAGCTACGATTTTCACCGCGACATTGAGCGCGGCACCGAGCTTACCTTCCGTTGCGACTTCCGCGAAACCGACACCACCGTGCAGAGCTGCTACCTCGATAACCGGCTGGGGGTCTGGAACGCCCTGCGCCTCTGCGAAACCCTGCAGGATGGCATCGTGGCTTTCTCATGTTGGGAAGAACACGGCGGGGGCTCGGTGGCCTACCTGGCCCGCTACATCTACGAAACCTACGGAGTCCGGCAGGCGCTCATATCCGATATTACTTGGGTAACGGAAGGTGTACGCCCCGGCGAGGGGGTAGCCATTTCCCTGCGCGACTCCCTGATTCCGCGCCGCAGCTATGTGGAGCGCATCCGGCGCATTGCCCGCGAGGCCGGCATTCCGCACCAGTTGGAGGTAGAAGGCAGCGGCGGCTCCGATGCTAAAGAGCTGCAGCACGGGGCTCAACCCTGGGACTGGTGCTTCATCGGGGCGCCCGAGGACCATGTGCACTCACCTGACGAAATCGTGGACAAGCGCGACATCGACAGCATGCTGGCCCTGTACCAGGTACTGATGCAGGAGCTGTAGGCCGCCCGATAAGGTTGAGTGGCCCGGCCGGGGTAGCGGAGGTTTTCCTCGGCTGCGCCGGCCGGGTTTCGCTTTGTGAAGGGGGTAGGAATATTCCTTAAGGCTTGAGGATTAGGGAATAACTTCTATTTTACCCGTCCAATCGTTCTTTCCCAGTTTCACTCTCCCAACCACCTCAACCTATTCCCACCGCTTATGATGAATATTCTTTACGTAGTGCCGGCCCTGGGGGTGCTGGCCTTGCTGTTTACGTGGCTGCGCTCGGGCTGGGTGGGTAGGCAACCAGCCGGTGATGAACGCATGCAAACCATTGCCGGCTACATTGCCGATGGCGCCATTGCCTTTCTGAAAGCGGAATATCGGGTGATGATTTTCTTCGGGCTTATTGCTTCGGCTTTTCTGTTTTACCTGGGAAGCACCGGCGAGAAGTCAAGCCCCATCATTGTGGTGGCATTTATCATCGGGGCCGTATTTTCGGCGCTGGCGGGCTTTGTCGGGATGAAGATTGCCACCAAGGCCAATGTGCGCACGGCCCATGCCGCCCGCACCAGCCTAAGCCAGGCCCTGAGCGTTTCCTTTTCGGGAGGTTCGGTGATGGGGATGGGGGTAGCAGGGCTGGCCGTACTGGGATTGGGCTCACTCTTTATCGTGTTCTACCAGATGTTCGTGGTGAGCAAGGGCGGCACGGCCAACGGCATCGAAATGGAAACTGCCCTGGAGGTTCTGACGGGCTTTTCGCTGGGCGCTGAGAGCATTGCGCTGTTTGCCAGGGTAGGGGGCGGTATCTACACCAAAGCCGCCGACGTAGGCGCTGACCTTGTGGGCAAAGTAGAAGCCGGCATTCCGGAGGACGACCCGCGCAACCCCGCCACCATTGCCGACAACGTAGGCGATAACGTGGGCGACGTAGCCGGCATGGGCGCCGATCTGTTCGGCTCGTACGTAGCCACCATTCTGGCTACCATGGTGCTGGGCCGGGAGGTAGTGGCCCGCGGCGACCAGTTTCAGGGCCTTTCACCCATCTTGCTACCCATGGTTATTGCCGGAATGGGCATTGTGGCCTCGTTGGTTGGTATTTTGATGGTGCGCGTGAAGGAGGGCGGCAATGTGCAGGGCGCCCTCAACCTGGGTAACTACGTGTCGGTGCTGGTGTCGGCGGTGGCTTCCTACTTCATCATTCAGTGGATTCTGCCCGCTGAAGACCTTACCATTCGGGGTACCACCTTTGATGCTATGGATGTGTTTTACGCCGTGGTGGTCGGGTTGGTAGTGGGTACTTTGATGAGCATCATTACGGAGTATTACACGGCCATGGGCAAGCGGCCGGTGCTCAGCATCGTCCGCCAGAGCAGCACTGGGCACGCTACTACGGTCATCGGGGGGCTGGCCGTGGGCATGGAAAGCACCGTGCTACCCATTATTGTGCTGGCGGCGGGTATTGTGCTCAGCTACGAGTGTGCGGGTCTCTACGGCGTGGCCATTGCGGCGGCCGGCATGATGGCTACCACGGCCATGCAGCTCGCCATTGATGCCTTCGGTCCCATTGCCGACAACGCGGGCGGCATTGCCGAAATGAGCGAGCTACCCAAGGAAGTGCGCGAACGGACCGATATTTTGGATGCCGTGGGCAACACCACCGCCGCCACCGGTAAGGGCTTCGCCATTGCCTCCGCCGCCCTTACTTCTCTGGCCCTGTTTGCTGCTTTCATGGGTACGGCCAACATTTCGGCCATTGACATCAGCGACGCGCGGGTGCTGGGCGGGCTGTTCGTGGGAGCCATGATTCCGTTTATCTTCTCGGCCCTCGCAATTTCGGCGGTCGGGCGCGCGGCCATGAGTATGGTGCAGGAAGTACGCCGGCAGTTTCGCGAAATTCCGGGCATTATGGAAGGCACCGGCCGCCCGGAGTACGAGAAGTGCGTGGCTATTTCCACCCAGGCCGCCATCCGGGAAATGATGCTGCCCGGCGCTATTGCCCTCATTGTGCCAGTCATCGTAGGTTTTGCGTTCGGGCCCGAAGTGCTGGGCGGCACGCTGGCCGGTGTTACGGTATCCGGAGTGCTGATGGCCATGTTCCAGAGCAATGCCGGCGGGGCCTGGGATAACGCTAAGAAGTCGTTTGAAAAAGGCGTGATGATTGACGGCAAAATGGAGTACAAGGGCTCCGACGCCCACAAAGCTTCCGTAACGGGCGACACGGTAGGGGACCCTTTCAAAGACACTTCCGGGCCCAGTATGAACATTCTCATCAAGCTCATGAGCATTGTGTCTCTGGTGATTGCGCCCCACATTGCCGCCCCCGAGCGGGCCCTGACGCTGGAACCAGGTAAGCAAACACCCCGGCTCACCGCCGAGCACAGCCGCCCGGTAGCGCAGGTAAGTCAGCCAACTGTTTTCACCCCCTAACGCCATAAGCTCAACTACCCAGGCCGCCTTCCTTCACCGGGAAGGCGGCTTTTTTCTACTACCTTTGCCCGCCCGCTCACCTACGGCCCAACCCCAAACGGATGACCCCGGACCATATTTCGCTGCACAACAAGCAGTTCGAGCCCTACCTGTCGGCCACCCAGCTCGCCGAAGCGGTGCAGGCCGTAGCCGCCCGCCTCAACCAGGACTACGCCGGCCAGACGCCCCTGTTCGTGGCAGTTCTAAACGGCTCATTTATGTTCGTCGCTGATTTGCTGAAGCACATCACGCTCGACTGCGAAGTGAGCTTTATCAAAGTAGCCTCTTACCAGGGCACCAGCAGCACCGGCGAAGTGAAAGAGTTGCTGGGCCTCACGGAAGACCTGCAGGGCCGCCCGGTCATTATTCTGGAGGATATTGTGGACACTGGCCACACCATGCGGATGCTGCTGGATACGCTGGCCGAAAAGCAGCCGGCTTCCCTGGAAGTGGCTACCCTCTTCCTCAAGCCCGAGTGCCTGCAGCATGAGCTGTCTATCCGCTACGTGGGCCTGAGCATCCCCAATGATTTTATTGTGGGTTATGGCCTCGACTACGATGGCCTGGGCCGCAATTACCCCGATGTGTACAAAGCCGTGTAGGAGGAATACTGCCCGCCGGGTCAGCTAAAATTCGCTGGCGTCCGTAAAGGCTTTCCCTTCCGTTGCTTATATTGCCTAAACCCCTGTATTTTCTTCTTCCCCGCGTAACTCCCCGCTACTCATGCTGAATCTCGTGCTCTTCGGCCCCCCCGGCGCCGGCAAAGGAACGCAAAGCCAGAAGCTGATTGCCCGCTATAACCTGGTTCACCTCTCCACCGGCGACCTGCTCCGCGCCCAGATTACTCAGGGCACCGAGCTGGGCCTGCGGGCCAAAAAGCTCATGGACGAAGGCCTGCTCGTTCCCGACGAGGTAGTAATCGGCATGATTGACAGCGCTCTGAAAGCCAACAAGCAAGCCGCCGGCTTTATCTTCGACGGTTTCCCCCGCACCGTACCCCAGGCCGAAAGCCTCGACCAGCTGCTGGCCCAGCACGATACCGGCGTTTCGTGCATGGTAGCGCTGGAAGTAGATGAGGAAGAGCTGGTGAAGCGCCTGCTGGAGCGTGGCAAAACCTCGGGCCGCCCCGACGACCAGAACGAAGAAAAAATCCGCAAGCGCGTAACGGTGTACAATACCGAAACCGCCCAGGTAGCCGGCTACTACGCCGGGCAGCAGAAATTCCACTCCCTGAACGGCATTGGCGCCATCGAAGACATCTTCGGCCAGATCTGCGCCATCCTCGATGAGCACCAGCCCGCCACTACCGAAGGCAGCCGCCAGGCAACCGACGAAGTAAAAGCGTAACTTTGCCGCTGCTACGGCTTTCGTAGCGGCAGACCCCTCTGTCATCCTGAGCGCAGCGAAGGACCTCTACTGCTTTCCTCCAACGAGTTAGGTAGGGGTCCTTCGCTGCGCTTAGGATGACAGTTGTTTTCAGACCATTTGATTAAGAAGGCGGACTTAGGAATGTCTTGATTCTTAATTCCTCATTCTTAATACCTAATTCTACGCCAGTGGCTTCTAATAACTTCATCGACTACGTCAAGATCAACTGCCGCTCGGGCCGGGGCGGGGCAGGCTCGCACCACTTCTTCCGGGCCAAGGGCCTGCCCAACGGCGGCCCCGATGGCGGCGACGGTGGCCGGGGTGGTCATATTATTCTGGAGGGCAACTCCCAACTCTGGACCCTGCTGCACCTGCAGTACCAGAAGCACCTGATTGCTAAGCCCGGCGAAAGCGGCGGCGAAAACCTGCGCACCGGTGCCCAGGGCGAAGATATTATCGTGCAGGTGCCCCTCGGTACTATTGCCCGCGACGCGGAAACCGGCGAGAAAAAGCTGGAAATCACGGAGCACGGCCAGCGCCTCATTCTCACGCCCGGCGGCCGCGGCGGCCTTGGCAACGACCACTTTAAGTCGGCTACCAACCAGGCGCCCAGCTACGCCCAGCCCGGCGAGCCCGGCATTGATGAGTGGGTGATTCTGGAGCTCAAGCTGCTGGCCGATGTAGGGCTGGTGGGCTTCCCGAATGCCGGCAAAAGCACGCTGCTGTCGGTGGTGTCGGCCGCTAAACCCAAGATTGCCGACTACGCCTTCACGACCCTCACGCCCAACCTGGGGGTAGTAGCCTACCGCGACTATAAGTCGTTTGTGATGGCCGACATTCCAGGCATTATTGAGGGCGCTGCCGAGGGTAGGGGCCTGGGCCACCGCTTCCTGCGCCACGTAGAGCGCAACTCCATTCTGCTGTTCATGATCAGCTGCGACTCGCCCGACATCAACGCCGAATACCAGGTGTTGCTCAGCGAGTTGGAACAATTCAACCCCGAACTGCTGGACAAGAAGCGCCTGCTGGCCATTACCAAGTCGGATATGCTGGACGAGGAATTGGAGGGAGAAATCCGGGAAACGCTGCCCACCGACCTGCCCACCATTTTCATTTCCAGCCTGACCAACAAGAACATCCAGCCCCTGAAGGATATGATCTGGCAGGCCCTGCACGCGCAGGAGTAAGAGGCAGAATCTGCTACCCCTTGTCACTTTGCAAACTTCGGGCTACCGTCGAGCTACCCGGAATACGACACTCCGGCTGAACTAACTGCGGGCCGCCGGAGGTTTCTGTGCCACAATGACAGCTAATCAAGCTTTGGCAAGTTCCTTGCGCCCAGCGTAGCCTCTATGTCTTCCCGATTCAACCCATTCCGACGATTTCAAGCGAAAATGGCTGACGATAAAACTCCACAACCCGACGAAACGCAATTCGACCAGACCAGCGCCTCAGGTAACCACGCTGCCGGCGAGCTGCCCGAAGAGCCCAATGCCCCCGAAATTGGGGAAGTAGAGGGCGCGGAGGCTACCCCGGAACAGGGCTTCAAAGCTGATGCCGAATTGGCCGATCTGAAGGATAAATACCTGCGCCTGGCCGCCGAGTTTGAAAACTACAAGCGTCGCACCACCAAGGAGCGCGCCGACCTGTTCAAGACCGCCAACCAGGAGCTGATGGTGGCCTTGCTGCCCGTGCTGGACGATTTCGATCGGGCCCGCCACCACACCAAGGACACGGAAGATGCTGGCACCGTGCGTGAAAGCATTGACATCATTTACAACAAGCTCCAGAAAACCCTGAACCAGAAGGGCCTTGCCTCCATGGAAGCAAAGGGCGGCGCTTTCGACCCTGATCTGCACGAGGCCATCACCCAGATTCCGGCCCCGTCGGAAGATCTGAAAGGCAAGATTGTGGATGAGGTAGAGAAAGGCTACTACCTCGGCGACAAGGTAATCCGCCACGCCAAGGTGGTACTGGGCCAGTAGAAAAATCAGAACGTCATGCAGAGGCGCAGCCGAAGCATCTCGCGTGGCATCGTTAAAGCAGTAACCCTATAATGTCAGCACGCGAGATGCTTCGGCTGCGCCTCTGCATGACAAGCCAAGTACAGTAAGATCATGGCAACGAAGCGAGATTATTACGAGGTGTTGGGCGTAGCCAAAAACGCTTCGGGCGACGAGATAAAGAAGGCCTACCGTAAGGTGGCCATCAAATATCACCCCGATAAAAACCCCGACGACCCAACCGCCGAGGACAAGTTTAAGGAAGCCGCCGAGGCCTACGAGGTCCTCAGCGACGAACAGAAGCGCGCCCGCTACGACCGTTTCGGCCACCAGGCCGGCGGCGGTAATGGCGGCGGCCCGAACATGGAGGACATCTTCTCCCAGTTTGGCGACATTTTCGGCGGCGGCGGTTTCGAAGGCTTCTTCGGAGGGGGTGGCCGCGGCCAGCAGGGCGGGCGGCGCGTGCGCAAGGGTTCCAACCTGCGCATCAAGCTGAAACTTGACCTGGAAGAAGTAGCCAACGGCGTCGAGAAAAAGATCAAGGTGAAGCGCTACGTGGCGTGTAACACTTGCTCGGGCACCGGCGCCAAAAACGGCACCGACCTCAAAACCTGCGGCACCTGCAACGGCCAGGGCCAGGTGAAGCGCGTGGTGCAAACCATGCTGGGTCAGATGGTTAGCGCCTCTACCTGCCCTACCTGCGAAGGCGAGGGCAAAGTGGTAACCAGCAAGTGCGACGTATGCCACGGCGACGGCCGCCAGTTGCACGAAGAGGTTATTCCGATCAACATTCCGGCGGGCGTGGCCGAGGGCATGCAGCTGAGCATGAACGGCAAAGGCAACTTCCCGGAGCGCGGCGGGGTACCCGGCGACCTGCTAATTCAGATTGAGGAGGAGCCACACGAAGTGCTCAAGCGCGACGGCAACAACATCATGTTCGAGCAATATATCTCGTTCGTGGATGCGGCCCTGGGCGCCAGCATTGAGGTGCCGACCATTGAAGGCAAGGTGAAAATCAAGGTGGACCCCGGCACTCAGCCCGGCAAGATCCTGCGCCTGCGCGGCAAAGGCATCAAGGACATCAACGGGTACGGCCGCGGCGACCAGCTGATTCATCTGAATGTCTGGACCCCGAAGAACGTGACCAGCGAAGAGCGTGAGCTGCTGGAAAAGCTGCGCGATGCCCGCAACTTCACGCCCAACCCCGGTAAAAACGAGAAAGGCTTCTTCGAGAAAGTGAAGGAGTACTTCCAATAATCACGGATTTAGACGGATTCACCGGATTCCGATGATCCTGCTCAGAGCCTGCTTTCCCACTTGATGGGGAGGCAGGCTTTTTTGTTTGGGCTTCCTACCCCGGCCCGCTATGCAAAGCCTATTGGGCTCCGGCGGGTTGATGTTGCTGACGTTTGCCGGGAAGGGTTTAGGCAGATGGATGGGGTAGGGGTATTGTTCGGGCGGTGCGGGGGTGGCTGGTCGGAAGCTTTTGGTGTTGGGCTCGGGTAGGAAGAAAAAAAGTTGAAGACGGCTGTAATGCGGGGCCGGGTTCTACGATAAATCCGGCAAACTTCCCCACCATATGCCTGCTGCTCTCACGCCGGATTTCTTGCACTTGCTTCAGCAGTACCAGCCCTTGCTGCGGCGGGTGGTGCGCATGTACTGCGCCGATGCCGACGACCAGCAGGACCTCTACCAGGACATCGTGCTGCAACTGTGGCGGGCGTGGCCAGCCTATCAGACCCGGGCCTCGGCCAAGCTCAGCACCTGGCTGTATCAGGTGGCCCTGAACGTGGCTATTTCTGATTTGCGGCTGCGGACGCGCAAGCCCCCGCCGGAGCGCTTCGGGGCCGCCCTGCCCGATGTTGCCGCGCCCCCTGACGCTGGCCCCGATGCCGAGGACTTAGGCCAGTTATACCAAGCCATTGAGCGGCTTTCGGATGTGGAAAAAGCCTTCGTGCTGCTGTATCTGGAAGAGCGCACCTATGAGGACATGGCCGACATCCTGGGCATCACCCAAAACAACGTGCGTGTGAAAATGCACCGCGTGCAAGACAAGCTTCGCCACCTGCTAACCCAACCCGCCTGATGGAACTCGATGATTTTCGCCGCCGCTGGCAGCAGCAGCCATCCGGCCCGGCACCCACTCCCGAAACCACTGAACAAATCCTACGCACTATGTTAGCCCAACGCACCATCGGTCCTATTGCCCAGCTGAAGCAAAATGTGCAGCGGGATATGAAGCTCAGCATTCCTATTCTGTTGCTGAATCTTTTCAACGTCTTCAACATCATGAGCCGGAAGACTCTCACTACTGAGTCGCGCCTCATGGCTGTGGGGCTGGTGGCGGCGCTGCTGGTGGTACTGGCGGCATCTGTGTACCGGCGTTTGCAGCTGGTGCGGCAAATGGAAGACAGCAACGCCGACCTCTATAACCAGTTGAAGACGACTTCCCAGAAGCTGCGGCAAGTGTTGCGGACGAGCTGGGTAATGGGCATCGGGGCGCTGCTAGTGGTATGCGGGATGTTTCTGTACAAAACACACGCAGAGCTGCTGGCTTACCTGAGTCCCGGAGCCGAGCATTGGGGCCGGAACGTTACGGTGTTCGTTTTGGGCTGCCTCGGGGTTGCGCTTGTGATAACGGCGCTGTTTATTGTGGGCAAGGCTAAGCAGCAGCGCCGCTACGGCCAGCACCTCGACCGGCTGGAAGAGGCCCTACGGGAGTTAGAGGCCTGAGGCAGCCCGTTCAGGCTACGTTTCTGACAGTTCAGGCCAGTAATCTGCCGGTTGGTTGGAATTTATGCCTCTGCTTTATCGGGTTCCTGTAATATTACATCAACAACCAATTTGCCTTTCTGCTGTGAAACCACCTATCCTCGAAGTGCGCGACGTGCGCAAGCAGTACGCCGCTCATACCGCCCTCGACGGCGTGAGCCTGTCGGTGCCGGAGGGCTCTATTTTTGGGCTGTTAGGGCCTAATGGCGCCGGTAAAACTTCCCTGATCCGCATCATCACCCAGATAACCGGGGCCGATGCGGGCGAGGTACTGTTCCGGGGCGAGAAGCTGAACCCCTCCCATATTGGGCGCATTGGCTACCTGCCCGAGGAGCGCGGCCTCTACAAGAAAATGAAGGTAGGGGAGCAGCTCCTGTACCTGGCCCAGCTGAAAGGTTTGAGCAAGGACGAAGCCCGGCAGAAAATCAAAGGCTGGCTGGAGCGCTTCGATATCAAGTCATGGTCGGAGAAAAACATCGAGGACCTAAGCAAGGGCATGCAGCAGAAGGTACAGTTTATTGCCACAGTGGTGCACGAGCCGGAGCTAGTGATTCTCGACGAGCCGTTCTCGGGCTTTGACCCCATCAACGCCAACCTGCTCAAGGATGAGATTCTGGCCATGCGCGACCGGGGCACCAGCATCATCTTTTCTACTCACCGCATGGAATCGGTGGAGGAGATGTGCGACCATATTGCCCTCATCAACCGCAGCCGCAAAGTGCTCGATGGCTCCGTGCGCGAGGTTCGCGACGCCTACCGCGCCCAGACGTACGAAGTGGAAGGCAAAGGCCGGCTGATGGTGATGCACCCCGACTTTGAGGTGCTCAAACACCAGGAGCGCGAAAACGGCCACTTCTACGACATCATTCGCCTGCACGGCGGTACCACTCCCAACGACCTGCTGCGCTACCTGATTGGGGCCGGCAGCGTGGAGGTACACGCCTTCCGGGAACTGGTGCCCAGCATCAACGACATCTTTATTCGGCGGGTGCGCGAAACCCAGCCCGATTACGTGCCCGAAACGGATACCGCTCTGGCTTAGCGCAACTTACCTTTCCTTCTGCATCTGAAAAGACCTTTACTATGTCGAAAATCTGGTTGATTGCGCAGCGCGAGTACCTGACCCGGGTGCGCAAAAAGAGCTTTCTGATTATGTCGTTGCTGGGGCCGCTGCTCACGGCCGCCATTTTTGCCGTGCCCGTGCTCATTGCTACCCTGTCGGATAAGGACAAGGTGGTGGCCGTGGCCGACGCCGGAGGGCTGTTCACGGATAAGCTGCCTGACCCCCAGAATGATATTACGTTCAAGCGCGTGTCGGCAGACCTGCCTGCCGCCAAAGCAGAGTTCAACAAAGCCAAGTACGACGCCCTGCTGTACGTGCCCAAGCTGGATATAGCCAACCCCGACGGGTTTCAGGTATTCTCGCGCAAAGGCCTGGGCATGACGTTGCAACGAGACATTGAGCGTTCCGTGGAAAACGCGGTGGAAGCCCAACGCCTCAAAAATGCCGGCCTCGACCAAGCCGTACTGAAGACCATGAAGGCCGATGTGAGCCTGAAAACCATTAGCTTAAGTGAAGATGGGGAGCGGAGCTCCAGCACTGGCGTAAGCACCGGCGTGGCCTACGCCTGCGGCTTTCTGATCTACATGTTCATCTTCATCTACGGCATTCAGATTATGCGCGGGGTGATGGAGGAAAAGACCAACCGCATCGTGGAAGTGGTTATTTCCTCCGTGAAGCCCTTCCAGCTGATGATGGGCAAAGTGCTGGGCATTGCCGGGGTAGGATTTACGCAACTAGCGTTATGGGTGATTCTGTCGTTTGGCATTACTTCGGCCATAGCAGGCTCCGTCAGCCCCGACAAGATTGTGCAGAACCGCGTGGAGCGGGTGAATACCGCTGCTGGTGCCACGGCTACGGTGGAAGCCAAAGAAACCAAAAAGGAAGGCAACGAAATTGTAAAGGCCTTCAAAGAAGCTGACCTTAACTTCGGGATGATTGCCGGCTGCTTCCTGTTTTATTTCCTGGGAGGTTACCTGTTCTACGGTGCCTTGTTCGGGGCTATCGGCTCGGCCGTGGACAGCGAAACGGACACCCAGCAGTTCATGATGCCCGTGACCATGCCTTTGGTGCTCACCTTCGTAGTGGCCCAGGCTACCCTCACCACCAACCCCAACGGGCAGGTAGCCTTCTGGATGTCAATGATTCCGTTTACCTCGCCCATTGCCATGATGATGCGCCTGCCCTTTGGGGGCGTGCCCATGTGGCAGCTAGGCCTGTCGATGCTCCTGCTGATTCTGGGGTTCCTGGGCACCATTTGGCTGGCGGGCCGCATCTACCGGGTAGGTATTCTGATGTACGGCAAGAAGGTAACCTACGGCGAACTGTCGAAGTGGCTGTTCTATAAAGGCTAAACCAGTTTCTGGCTAAATCGGTACTGAACGCAGAAAGCCCCGGTAGCTGTTGAAAAGCAGCTGCCGGGGCTTTCTGCTACCTTGCACCCAAGCTTCTGCCGGCCGCCCTGATTTCCTATGACCAGAAAATTCCTGTTCCTACCCCTGCTTTTGCTACTAACCTCCCTGACCCTACGGGCCGATGATAAGCCGGCCTACCGCCTGTTCACGGCCGTCGGCAAAGCCGCCGACTACTATAAGATGCTCAAGGAACTGGCCGCCGCCGACGTGGTATTCTTCGGGGAGCAGCACAACGACCCCATGGCCCACTGGCTGGAACTGCAGGTAACCAAAGACCTGCTGCGCCTGCGGCAAGGGCAACTAGTGCTGGGCCTGGAAATGTTTGAGCGCGATGTGCAACCCCTGGTGGACCAGTACACCACCGGCGAGCTGTCGGATAAAGAGTTTGAGGAGCAAAGCCGCCCCTGGCCCAACTACGCCACCGACTACAAGCCCCTGCTACAGCTGGCCAAGCAGCAGAAGTTTCGGGTGGTGGGCACCAACGTGCCGCGCCGCTACGCCTCACAAGTGGCAAAGGGCAGCCTCGCGGCGCTCAATGAGCTGCCAGCTTCGGAGAAGGCCTGGATGGCGCCCCTGCCGCTTGCGGTAGATTATGAGCTGCCCGGCTATAAAAACATGGCGAAAATGTTTGGGGGCGACGCGGCCCACGCCGCCGGGGTGCAGAATATTATTCAGGCCCAGGCCCTCAAGGATGCGACTATGGCCCACTTTCTCAACCAGGCCCGCCCCGAAGGCCACCTGCTACTCCACCTCAACGGCGCATACCACTCCGACAACCACGACGGCATTCTGGCCTACCTGCGCCAGCAAAACCCCAAACTGAAGGTGCTGACCATCAGCACGGTTTCCCAGGAGCAGCTCAGTAAGCTGGATAAGGAGAATCAGCAGAAGGCCGATTTTGTGCTGGTAGTACCCCAGGATATGACCAAGACGTATTAAGCCTACCCCCTCACCCCCTCTGCAATGCTTTCCACTCAAAACTACGCCGCCCTCCCTGATATGGCGGGCTTGCGCCGCCTCTGCCAGTCGTTGGCCGTGCTCGATGCCATCAACTCCCAGGACCTGGAATACCGCTACTACACCTTCGACCCCAACTGGGACCAAGGCGAGGCTTTGTTCGAAATGAACGATGGAGAAGGCGACCAGATGCTGGTGCTGTTCCGGGAGGAAGGCTGCTGTATCAACGGCTACCTCGATGGCTACGACCAACCCGATAAAGCTCAGGTGACGCGGGGCCTGCCCGAGGTTTTTGATGAGTTTATGCTCGGGGAGCCGGTCAACTCCATTGGTACCACGTTCTGCCTCTGGTACACGCCGGCCCACGGCTGGCAAACCGGCATCTTGCCCGATGAGGACGATGGCTCAGAAGAGCTCCTGTTCATCTTCGACGGCAACCCTGCAACCTACGCCGAGTGGGCCAACGAGTACTACATCGACGAAACCGACCGGGACCCGATAGACGCCGATGCCGTGGCCCGTATTTATCAGCACGAGCCCCTGGCCCGGGAGCTGGTAAAAGAGTTGATTGATCCGCTGGAAGACTGGGCCCAGTTAGAAACCGATCTGCAGGAAATCGGCTACCCCTACCAGTTTGCTTAATCCGCAGACTGCTCGGGCAGATAGTGCCGGGCCAGGGCTGTAAAGGCTTCTACCTGCCGCTGTTGCCACTGCTCGTTCCGGCCGAGCTCCTGACCCAGGAACTTGGCTACCTGCGGAGCTATCCGGATGGCTGCCCGCGCATCGAGGAAAAGCACCCGCACCCGGCGGGCCAGCACATCTTCCACGGTGCGCGCCATTTCGTAGCGGGCAGCCCATACTACTTCAGCCTGCAGAAACTCAAGGGCCTCATCCAGAGGACGGCCAAGCTCGGGGCGTTGGGCAATAAGCTCTTGCAGAACTGGCAAGTCGGAGCCGTACCGGGCTAGGTGGCCGCTGTCAGTGGCCGGAGCCGCGCCGTGGATGGGCATGTGGGCGGTTTGGCTCGGGGCAGGGGGTAGCAGGCCCAGGGCAGTTATCTTGTCCATGGCATCTTGCCCCATGCGGCGGTAGGTGGTCCATTTGCCGCCCGTGATGGTGACCAGGCCCGAACGGGAAACCAGAATTTTATGGCTGCGCGAAATTTCCTTGGTGGAGGCAGAGCCGCTCTGGGGCGCGGCCAGCGGCCGTAAGCCCGCGAAAATGCTGAGCACATCGGAGCGTTTGGGCGCTCGGGTAAGGTAGGCGGCGGCCGTGCGCAGAATGAATTCGATTTCTTTATTGAGGGCCTGAGGCTCCAGGCGGGTTGTGTGCAGGGGTGTATCGGTGGTGCCCACTACCACGCGGCCCTGCCAGGGCACGGCAAACAGCACCCGCCCGTCCTCGGTCTTCGGAATCATGAGGGCATGGGGGCCGGGCAGAAAGGAGGCATCGAGCACGAGATGTACACCCTGGCTGGGTTGCACCAGCTTGGGCGCGCCGGGCTCATCTAGCTGCAGAATTTCATCTACAAATACACCAGTGGCATTCACGACGGCCGTGGCCTGCACCTGGTAGGTAGTGCCGGTTTCCAGGTCGGTGGCGGCTACCCCCGTAATCTTGCCCGAACCGTCTTTCAGCAGCCCATTCACCTGCAGGTAGTTAAGAATGGCACCTCCGTGCTCAATGGCCGTTTGGGCCAGATTAACAGCCAGGCGAGCATCGTCGAACTGTCCATCGTGGTAAAGCACGCCGCCGCGCAGACCTTCGGGCCTAATGGCGGGTAGGCGCTGCAGGGTTTCCGCTTTGCTTAGCAGTTTGCTGGTGCCCAGGCTGAGCTTGCCTGCCAGCAGATCATACAGCTTCAGCCCGATGGCATAAAACGGGCCGCCCCACCAGGTATAGCTGGGAATAATAAAATCGAGGTTTTTGACGAGGTGAGGCGCGTTCTGCAGCAACAGGCCCCGCTCATACAAAGCTTCCCTCACCAGCGCTACGTCGCCCTGGGCCAGGTAGCGCACGCCGCCGTGTACCAGCTTGGTGCTGCGGCTGCTGGTGCCCTTAGCAAAATCGGCCTGCTCCAGCAGCAGGGTTTTGTAGCCACGGCTGATGGCATCCAGCGCCACGCCTAGCCCCGTGGCACCGCCCCCTATCACAACTACATCCCACAGCGGCTGGGCTTGTAGCTGCTGCAAAAGCGTTTCGCGCTGAAAGATGGACGCAGAAGGGTTTGGTGACATAGAAGGGGTAGCACGCCTGGCACGATAAGCCAGCCGCTCTGCTTCCTCAACGGATTGCCGGGGAAATAGATAATTTGGCCCGGACCCGGCTGCTGGTAGGCTGGGCCAAAACTCTCACTAATCAGGCCTATGCTGTTTCGCGAAGCGCAGTTAACGGATATTCCGCAACTCTCGCGGGTGCGCCTGTCGGTGCAGGAGAACCGCTTATCCGACCCCGGCCGCATCACAACTCAGGACTACACCGAGTACCTCGCGCAACGCGGTAAAGGCTGGTTGTGCGAGGTAGCGGGCGAGGTTGTTGGCTTTGGCATTGCCGATCTGGTGGGCCGCAGCATCTGGGCCCTGTTCGTGCAGCCGGAGTTTGCCGGGCAGGGTATCGGCAAGCAGCTGCACGACCGGATGTTGGATTGGTACTTCGCCCAAACCGCTGAACCCGTCTGGCTCAGCACTGCTCCTGGCACCCGCGCCGAAGAGTTCTACCGCCGCCAAGGTTGGCAGGACACCGGCCGGACCAAGAAGGGGGGAATTCGGTTTGAAATGAGGGTGGAGGTGTGGAAGAGGTAATTATAGTGAGGTTATTTGTGCTTGTTAATGAGTGTGTTATAAATGCTGTCGAATAAAATTTCAAATTTGAAGGAGTGGAAGCTAGGTGGCCTGCCGGAGGATGCCTTGATAGAGGTTTCTATTCATTTTAATTACCCGCCCACGGAGGAGCTACAACCCCTTTTGCCTGCCCAACGGGTGAAAAGGATAAATGAAATAATGCGGCAGAATATTCAGGTGGTAGTCGGCCAGATTCAGCCTGTAGCGCATTCTCCTTCGCCTGATAACCGTCGGCCTAGAGGCATGCGGTGCAGCTTGCCGGCTGCTAAGCTTCCGGTTTTGTGTAGCATTGAACAGGTTAAGTCGGTAACCATTGGCAATGCAGCCGGAAGCAAGAGAATAGTGCGCCGTAAGAAAGAAGTACACCAGTTCTTCTGCGTGAGAATGACGGTTGCTATTCAGATAGAAGGCAAACAGGACGGCTTGCAGGGCTGCGAGGAACGGTTTGTTCTTATTAAGGCCTCCTCGAGAGAGGATGCTTACGGCCGAGTGGAGGCAGCTAGTTCAACCTACTCTGAGCCTTATTTAAACTCAGATGGCTATTTGGTAAGGTGGAAAGTGGAGAGCTTGGATGACTGCTACGAAACGGGGATAACTAAGCTTTCAGAATTTACTGCTCTAGGTGGGGTAGAGGTCTTTTCCGGCATTAAGAATCGCCGTATGACACTGGAAAGAACCTGGGACGGAAAAGCGGAATAAAGTAGGCGGCATGAACCACAGAGGCTCATTATTCATCATAAGGTTTAGCCTTTATATGAGGGTAGTAAGTAGCTGGCTTGTGGTAAGCTTGCTGTTGAGGTTACCAGCCTTGGCTCAACCCAGCTTCAGTGTGGTACCGCTGGGTGTGAAGGGCGGCGTGCAGGAAAGCAACCTGTCGGCCTACCTGGTGGCCCCGGCCGGCTCCAGTTCCTACCTCTGCCTGGATGCCGGAACCGTGTACAGCGGAGTCGAAAAGGCTGTTAGCAATAAGGTGTTTTCCGCACCAGCCAGTGAGGTAGTCCGCACCCAAATCAAAGCCTACCTCATTTCCCACGCCCACCTCGACCATGTAGCCGGCCTGTTGCTCGGAGCCCCCGACGACACGCCGAAAAGTATCTATGGCCTTCAAAGCTGCCTCGCCACCATCCAAACCGACTATTTCAACTGGCGGGCCTGGCCCAATTTCGGCGACGGTGGCGCCCCGCCGGCCCTCAAGAAATACCAGCTGCGTGAGTTGCAACCCCAGCAGGAAACGCCCATCGAAAACACGACGCTGCAGGTGCAGGCCTACCCTCTTAGCCACGGCAAACTCTACCAAAGCGCGGCGTTTCTGGTGCGCAGCGGCAGCAGCTACCTACTCTACCTCGGCGACACCGGCGCCGATACCGTGGAGCAAAGCCAGAAGTTGCGTGCCGTGTGGCAGGCCATGCAGCCCCTGGTTAAGGCCCGGCAGCTCAAGGCCATTTTCATTGAAGCTTCCTACCCCAACGCCCAGCCCACAACCCCGCTTTTCGGTCACCTTACGCCGGCGCTACTGATGCAGGAAATGGCGGTGCTGGGTCAGTTGGCTGGGCCAGAGTTCTTGCGCGGATTGCCGGTGGTTATCACGCACGCTAAGCCGGGGAATGAAGCCGCCATTCGCCAACAGCTCACCGAGGCCAACAAGCTCCAGCTGAAGCTGGTGTTTCCGGAGCAAGGGCGGCGACTGGAGTTCTGATTTGCCGGCCTGTCAGGGCGAATTTCACAGGCTTTCGTAGCCAACCTAAAGCAGGGCGGGTCTTGTGCCTTTAAGCCGTTTCTATGCTAGCTTAGACGTATGCTTCTCCCCAACCTTTGCAAATCAGCCCTGGCCTGCTGCGCGCTACTTCTGCTGTTACTGTGTCCGCCGGCAGCTCACGGACAAAGCCAGCCGCCAAAGCGCGAACCATTCGTGCTGGGTCACATCGACAGAATCAAATCGGGGCAGCTAAACGAGGAGCGGGTACTGAACATCTACCTGCCAGAGGGCTACGCAAACGACCCCAAGGCTACCTACCCCGTAATTTATCTGCTGGATGGGTCCGCCGATGAAGATTTTATTCATATCGTCGGGCTGGCGCAGTTTCTGACGTTTCCCTGGATAGACGTGCTGCCTAAGTCCATCATTGTAGGTATTGCTACCGTTGACCGGCGGCGGGACTTTACCTTCCCAACCCGCAATGAGAAGGACCGGAAAGATTTCCCCACGGCTGGTAAGTCGGCGGCTTTTATGCGCTTTCTGGAAAAGGACCTGCAGCCTTACGTGGAGAAAACCTACCGTACCAATGGGCAAAAAACATTGGTAGGTCAGTCGTTAGGTGGGTTGTTTGCCATGGAAGTGCTGCTGAAAAAGCCCACGCTGTTTAATAACTACATCATTGCCAGCCCCAGCCTGTGGTGGGATAATGAATCGTTGGTAGCCCAGGCCCCCGGCTTGCTCAAGCCGGCTGCAGCGGCGGCACCCGTCAACGTGTTTGTGGCGCTTGGCAACGAAGGCCCCGAGATGAAGAAAGCCACCGAAGCTATGGTGGCGACTCTGCGGGCCGCGCCGGCTAAAGGCAGTCGTATTGAATACGTACCGTTTCCGGAAGAAACGCACGCTACTATTCTGCACCGGGCGGTGTACAAAGCCTTCGAAACGCTTTATAAGAAGCCTAAATAGGCGGGCAGCCGGGTGGGTAACACAAAACCAGTAGCAGGTAACACTGGCCTAGCGGGTCTGGGAAATGACGGCGTACCTTTCCTGTTCATTCCGGCTTCGTTTATGAAACGTCTTTCCTTCCTGCTGTTGGCGGGCCTCCTGGGCTCTGCTGTCCAAGCCCAAACGGTTCACTCACCTGGTAATAAGCTCACCCTGAGTTTCCAGCTCAGTCCGGCAGGCGAGCCAACGTATCAGCTGCGGCTAGGGGGTAGGGCGGTACTCAAGCCGAGCCGCTTGGGCATGTTGCTGCAAGGGCTGCCGGCTCTGGATAAGGGCCTGGCCGTTGCGCAGGTTGATTCCAGCCAGCACGACGATACCTGGACGCCCGTATGGGGCGAGGTAAAGCAGATCCGCAACCGCTACAAGGAACTGGCCGTGACCCTGCGGCAGCCCTCTGCGGACGGCCGCCGGTTGGTAGTGCGCTTCCGCCTCTACGACGACGGGCTGGGCTTCCGCTACGAGTTTCCGCAGCAGCCGAATCTGCAGTATTTCACGGTGCAGGAAGAGAAAACCGAGTTCAACCTGCCCGCCAACCACAAAGCCTTCTGGATTCCGGGCGACTACGACTCCAACGAATACACTTACAGCACTACCCGCCTGAGCGAGGTTAATAGTGCCTCTATTGAGCCCATTCAGCAGAAATCGGCGCCCCAGCGCATCCAAACGCCGCTCATGCTTAAGTCCGACGAGGGGCTGTACGTGAACATCCACGAGGCGGCGCTGGTCAATTACCCCGCCATGATGCTGGACGTGAATCCCCAGACCTTCGGGCTGCGCAGCCACCTGGTGCCTTCCGCTACCGGTGCGGCCGCCTACCTGCAAGCCCCTGAGCATACGCCCTGGCGCACCATCATCGTCAGCGACAAAGCCCCCGAGGTGCTAGCCAGCAAGCTCATCCTCAACCTCAACGAGCCCACCAAATTCCCGACCACTGACTGGATCAAGCCCCAGAAATTTGTGGGCGTGTGGTGGGAGATGCACGTCAACAAAGCCAGCTGGAACTACGCCGATACCAGCAACATCAAGCTCTCCGGCACCGACTGGAGCAAGCTGAAGCCTAACGGCCACCACGGCGCTAACACCGCCAACGTGAAGCGCTACATCGACTTCGCGGCCAAGCACGGCCTGCAGAGCGTGCTGGTGGAGGGGTGGAACGTGGGCTGGGAAGACTGGGCGAATAACTGGAAGGAAGAAGTGTTCGACTTTGTAACGCCCTACCCCGATTTCAATGTGCAGGAGCTGCAGGCCTACGCCGCCAGCAAGGGCGTGAAGCTGATAATGCACCACGAAACCAGCTCCTCCGTCACCAACTATGAGCGCCGCCAGGATGCCGCCTACCGCTTCATGAAGCAGTATGGCTACGACGCCGTGAAAACCGGCTACGTGGGCCGCATCATCCCGCGCGGGGAGCACCACGACGGCCAGTGGATGGTAAACCACTACAACCGCACAGCCCAGAAAACCGGCGAAAACCAGATCATGGTGGACATGCACGAATCAGTGCGGCCAACGGGGCTGCACCGCACGTACCCCAACTGGCTGGCCTCAGAAGCGGCCCGGGGCAACGAGTTCAACGCCTGGAGCACCGGTAACCCGCCCGAGCACGAAACCATTCTGCCCTTCACCCGGCTCATGGGTGGCCCCATGGACTACACGCCCGGCATCTTCCAGATTAAGCTGGAAGGCTGGAACCCGCAGCGCAACCAGGGCAAGCAGGTACACACTACGCTCGCTAAGCAGCTGGCCTTGTATGTGACCCTGTACAGCCCCGTGCAAATGGCCGCCGACCTGCCCGAAGCCTACGAGCAGCACCCCGATGCCTTCCAGTTCATTAAGGATGTAGCGGTAGATTGGGACGACACCCGCATTCTGGCTGCTGAGCCGGGCGACTACCTCACCACGGCCCGCAAAGCCAAAGGTACTGAGGAGTGGTACGTAGGCGCCATCACCGACGAAAATGCCCGTACTCAAACCATTAAGCTCGATTTCCTCACGCCCGGCACTACCTACGAAGCCACTATCTACGCCGATGGCAAAGGAGCCAGCTGGGACAAGAACCCCATGGCCTACCAGATTCGCAAGCAGAAAGTGGACCGCAAAACCACGCTCAAGCTAGCACTCGCCGCCGGGGGCGGGGCCGCTATCAGCATCAAGCCTGTCAGGAAGTAGCAGATAGTTTCAGTTGGGGCAGGCTACTGGTACATCGTAGCTTGAAATCAGTAGATTGGGCGCATTATCCATCTACTATCTATTTCGCCCGATGAGAAAATCTACTACCCTGGTTTGCGGGGCCATCTTGCTGCTAATCTCTACCTCCTCGGTA
Source organism: Hymenobacter sp. DG01 (assembly GCF_006352025.1). Taxonomy (NCBI): domain Bacteria; kingdom Pseudomonadati; phylum Bacteroidota; class Cytophagia; order Cytophagales; family Hymenobacteraceae; genus Hymenobacter; species Hymenobacter sp. DG01. Next base: position 2,594,268 of record NZ_CP040936.1, on the reverse strand, counting down.
GCGCCCGAAGGGTGGGAGCCGCTGCTAGACAAAAATCTGAGTAAGTGGCAGACGTTTCAGAGCTACCGCCATCAGGTGGGCTACCGGGGCCAGCAGCCCACCGACGCCCAGGGCAAGCCGCTGGCGCCCATCGGCTACGGCAAAAATGAGGCAAACGTCTTTTCCGTAGTAATGCAGGAAGGTGAGCCGGTACTGCGCATCAGCGGCGAGATATACGGCTGCGTTTTCACGAAGCAGGATTTCCGCAACTACGCCCTCAAGCTGAAGGTGAAATGGGGAACCAAGAAGTGGACGCCCCGCCTCGATGAACCCCTCGACAGTGGCATCCTGTATAACAGCCAGGGCGAGTGCGGGGTCGATTACTGGCGCAGTTGGATGCTCAGCCAAGAGTTTCAGGTGTCGGAATACCAGAAGGGCAACGCCATGGGCGACTTCTGGTGCATTGCCAACTCCACCGCCGACATCCGGGCCGCCTACAACAAAACCCGGGACACGCTCCGCTACAACGCCACGGCCGCCCCCGTGACCATGGGCCGCGGGGGGCCCGGCTTCTGTCAGGCTTCGGCGAATTATGAAGTACCGAACGGCCAGTGGAATGAGCTGGAACTCATCAACGTAAACGGCCAGAGTGTGCACATCGTGAATGGCCACGTTGTGCTGGCCGTGAATAACTCCGGAGCCATTGTAAATGGGCAGCGCCAACCGCTGACTTACGGCAAAATTCAGCTGCAAAGCGAAGCCGCCGAGGTGTTCTACAAAGACATCCTCATCAAGCCCCTGGACACCATGCCCGCCGAGTACGCCAAGTATTTCAAGTAGAAAAGAATAACGCCCTGATGTGTTAATTAGAGTACTTGACGTTCTTTCTTAAATCGTCAGGTCAATTTAGACCATCATTTCGGGCATAATAGTAACCGTCATGTCGAGCTTGTCGAGACATCTCGCGTGCTGATGTTGTAATGCTAATGCAACGTCAGCACGCGAGATGTCTCGACAAGCTCGACATGACGGTTTACCGTCCCTATACTTGCTACTACTGCCCCGGCGAGTAGGTGCGCTCGGCGTGTTGCTTTACGTCTTCGGGGTAGAACCACACTTCTTTGAAGTTCTCCTCGGCGTACAGCCCGGCTTGGTCGGTGAAGTGCGGGGAAGTAGGCTGGTTGTTGTTACCGCCCGCCAGCACGGAGCGGGCTTTAACGCGCGGCCCGAACTCCACCACCGCAATAAAGCTATTCCCGACGCTGCCGTACCGCTTCTTGGTGCCGGGGTAGGCCCGGGAGCCAAAGGCCGCCAACGACCCCCAGGCCGACGAGGTAAATGCCACTGGCAGGCTGGGCTTTTGGTCGTCGTAGGTTTCCTGGATGTTGCCGGTGAGGCGCTGGAAGCGGTTTACCTCGCCCCAGGGCATGCGCCAGGTGCCAAAGTCGCGGGTTAGCTCGTCCACGGTTTCCTGCAGGGCCGTTACCTTCTCCTGGGGCGTGGTGTTGGCAATGGTAAACTTAACGAGGCTGATGTAGTCCAGCACCTGCCCGGCTGGTACGCGCGGACGAGCCAGACGCAACAGCCGCTCACCCCAATAAGTAGCCAGCGTCTGGCCTACGGAGACTTTGCCGTAGCGTTTATCCCAGGCCTGCAGGGTTTTCATGGCTTCCACTACCTCACCCTCCGGCGGGTTAGGGCTGTCCGTCACGAACTGGAAATCCTTAGCCAGCGCCGGCAGCAGTTCCTCAAAACCGGGGAGGTAGGGGTCTTTGGCGGCGGCAATCAGCGTATCCAGGGTAAACACTGGTTTCTGGCTGAGCACCCGCACTGCATTAATGCCGCGGTAATTCTCGGCGTCGGGGGCCATATAGGCGGGGTACTTGCTCTTATCGGGGCTGCTGGGGCCTGAGACGGTGAAGGGGGTAGAGTTGCAGTTCTGAATCCAGCCGCTGGCGGGGTTCATCACCTGCACAATGTCTTCGACTTTGTGCAGACCCTTCCAGTCGGTTTGGGGGTTGCTGCCATCCACGGGCTGGCTCCAGTCGAACTGCGGGTCGCGGCGGGGCATGAAGTTGCCGTGCCAGTAGGCAATGGTGCCCTTGCTGTCGGCAAATACCGTGTTGTTGGAGGCGTTGCCGTTGAGCTTCATCACCTTCCGGAAGCTGGCGTAGTCGGTGGCCTTCGTGCGCAGGTACGACTGCTCCAGGGCCTGCAGCGGCGTGTCCATCATGCGCACCGTCACCCATTTGTTGTCGGCCTGTTGGCCAACCACCGGGCCGTGGTGGGTGCGGTAGGTAGTAAACTGCCGCCGCGCGATTTTGCCATCCTGCAGATAGGGAATGGAAACGGTAGCTACCTGCACGGGCCGCAGCTTCTGGCCATAGCGGTAGTAGGGCTTGCCGTCTTTCAACTCAATGGTTTCCAGGTACTCATCCATGGAATCGGCCTGGCTGGAGGTGTGCATCCAGCCGCAGTGCTCATTGAAGCCCTGATACACAAAGAATTGCCCCCACGTCACGGCCCCGTAGGCGTTCAGGCCCGCTTCGCTGCTTACCTGCACCTCGGGGCGGAAATAGAATGACGTGTGCGGGTTGATGAGCAGCAGGGCGTGGCCGCTGGCGCTTTTAGCCGGAGCCACCGCAAAGCCGTTGGAGCCCACCGGTTCCCGCTCGGCCTTCTCAAAATCGGGCCACTGCCAGGAGGTCGATTTCCGGTTGCCGTAGAAGTTTTTCAGCCGCTCCAGGGGCACTACGCTGATATTGCCCCCAATACTACCCTCGCTAAACATCAAAGGCATCCAGGGCTGGAAGCGCCGTAGCAGCTTGGGCTGGACTTTGGGGTGGGTGTAGAGGTAGTAATTGGTGCCGTCGGCGAAGGCATTGAGTAGCTGCTTCATCCAGCCCGGGCTTTTCTTGTAGAGACGAACGGCCTGGGTGCTGTCCATGAACAGGCGGGCGCGCAAATCGTGGTATATAGCCGACTCGCCCTCTACCTCGGCCAGCCGGCCGATGGCATCGAGGTAGTTCATTTCCACCCGCGCAAAATCATCCTCACATTGAGCATATAGCAGCCCGAACACCGCGTCGGCATCGGTGCGGCCCTGTACGTGCGGCACGCCCCAGGTGTCGCGCGTGATGGTTACCTGCTTGGCTTGCTGCTGCCAGCGGGCAATTTCGGCGGGGCTGAACGCTTGGGCTTGTACTCCGGTAGCGGCCAGCAAAAGGCCCAGGGCTAGGAAGGAACGCATCAGAGGATAAGAAGGGGGTAGGAGGGAAGAGCGGCCTAAAGTAGCCAGCAACTCTGATATACACCGCCTCTGTGCCGTCAGCTGCGTTTAGTAGATAAACAAAAAGCCCCGACCAGCTGGCCGAGGCTTTTCAGTTTGCTACCTGGGTAGCGCAAGTCAATAGGTTAGGCTGAGAACGAGGAGCCGCAGCCGCAGGTGCTTTTGGCCTGGGGGTTGTTGAACACGAAGCCGCGGGCGTTCAGGCCATCCTGGAAGTCAACCTCCATGCCCAGCACGTACATGGCGTGTTTCTTATCCATAATGAGCAGTACGCCGTCGAGGTCGAAGGTTTCGTCCTGCTCCTTGGCTTTATCGAAGCCGAGCAGGTAGCTCATGCCCGAGCAACCACCACCCTGCACACCAACGCGCAGCCCGTATTCAGCGGGCACGTTTTTCTCAATCAGAATATTCCGAACCTCTTCCAGTGCGCGGGGAGTGAGGCTAATGGGAGCAAGTTTCGTGGAGACGGCCGTTGCCATAGTGAGTTCGTCGTTAGGGAAGTAAGGCGACAAATATACGAAGCTCGCGGCAGTCACCTGATGCGTCCGAACCCCGGATGCAGGCCCTGCTCGAAACTCAAGCTCCGATTGAAGGTATAACAGCAGGTAGCGGCTGGCGGTTCACACTATATTTGCGGGCCTCAGGCGGCTGCCTTTTCCGCTTGTTTATCCCTTTATGCCTCGTTTTGGCGCCGGCGTCCCCGGCGTCCTACCCTTACTACTCGGCCCAACCTGCCCCTATGGATTCCACCGCCTACCTCTTCGATCTGCTCAAGATTATTCTGCCGGCCCTTATTGTGGCGGGTGCCATTTACTTTCTTTTTCAGCAATTCCTGGAAAAGGAGCAGCAGCGCCGCCTGGTCGAAATGCGTCTCGAAGCCAGCAAAACCACGCTGCCGCTGCGCCTGCAGGCTCTGGAGCGCGTGACCATGCTGCTGGAGCGCATCACGCCGAACAACCTGCTGGTGCGCGTGAGCAGCGCTGGCCTTCCGGCCTCCGATTACCACCGCCTGCTGCTGCAGGAAATTCGGGCTGAGGTAGAGCACAATCTCAGCCAGCAGCTCTACATGCAGCCCGAAACCTGGGCCGCCGTGAAGCAGGCTCAGGAGAGCGTGGTAAACCTTATCAGCACTCATTATCAGGCACTGCCCAACCCCCAGGAAGCCCGCGGCCCGGAGTTGGCGCGCCACATCCTGGAGGGCCTCATGACCAACCAGTTCGACCCCACGGCCACGGCCCTGCTAGCCGTGAAGCGTGAGGCCGTGGCTATGTTTTAAGTAGCCATTCGGTGAATAAGTAAGTGAGTGATTGAGTAACGTGTCATGGCGAGGGCACCGACGCCATCTGTCCTGACCAATGTGCTACCCCCTTGAAATGTAACAAGCCCTTACCTCCATGCTGGAGGTAAGGGCTTATCTGTTTAGCAGGCTTTGGGCAAATGAGTGAAGTGTCATGGCGTCGTCCTCCGTCCTCGCCATGACACTTCACTCATTTATTATTTCACTACTTCCACCAGAGTAGCATCAATGGCGCGTTGATAGCAGGCTTCGTAGAGCGGCACGATCTTCTCCACCGCGAAGGTTTCGGCGTGGGCACGGGCAGCGGTCTTGAACCGGGGCAGGTTATCTTCCTGCAGCACGTAGAGGGCGTTTTTTACCATGTCATCCACGTCGCCGATGTGGCTGACCATGCCGGTCACGCCGTGCTCGTTGAGCTCAGGAATACCGCCGGCGTCGGAGCTGATAACCGGGACTTCGCAGGCCATAGCTTCCAAGGCCGCCAAGCCAAAGCTTTCCTTTTCGGAAGGCATCAGGAACAGATCGGCCACGCTGAGGACCTCCTCCACGGCTTCCAGCTTGCCCAGGAACCGGATATCGTTGCAGTAGCCAACCTCGCGGCAGAGCTTTTCAATGCGCGGGCGGTCGGGGCCATCGCCTACCAGCAGGAGCTTGGCCGGAATATGGGCCCGCACCCCGGCAAAAATCTTGACCACGTCGTCGATGCGCTTCACGGAGCGGAAATTGCTGGTATGCACCAGCAGCTTTTCGCCCTCCGGCGCAATGGCCGCCCGGAAGTGCCCCTTGTTCAGCTTCTGGAAGCGTTCCAGATTGATGAAGTTCGGAATTATCTCAATGTCCTTCTCAATGGCGAAGTACTCGTAGGTTTCGCGTCGCAAATCGGCCGAAACGGCCGTAACCCCGTCGCTCTGGTTGATGCTGAACGTTACCACCGGCTCGTAGCTGGCATCCTTACCCACCAGGGTAATATCGGTGCCGTGCAAGGTAGTTACCACCGGAATCCGAATGCCCCGGGTAAGCAGAATCTGTTTGGCCATGTAGGCCGCCGAAGCGTGCGGAATGGCGTAGTGCACGTGCAGCACATCCAGCTTCTCGTTCTGCACGATGTCCACCATCTTGCTGGCCAGAGCCAGCTCGTAGGGTGGGAACTGGAAGAGGGGGTAGGGCGGAATATAGACCTCGTGATAAAACAGATTCTCGTTAAAGAAATCGAGGCGTACCGGCTGGCTGTAGGTGATGAAGTGCACGCGGTGCCCTTTCAGAGCTAGGGCTTTACCGAGTTCAGTGGCTACGACGCCCGAGCCGCCGAAAGTGGGGTAACAAACAATGCCGATGTTCATGGGAGCGGGGAGAAGTAACGCGAAGCTCCAGCCTCGCGAGGTAGTAGGGGCCAACGTTGCGCCGCCAAAGCGGTACAACGGTGCGCGAAGCTAGAGCCTCGCGCTACAGACAAAAAAATCGGCGGCAAGTCGCTTCCAGAAAGCGCTTACCGCCGATTGCGGAATCAAAGAAACAGGAAAGCGGAACAACAAATCATGTTTTCTGCAACGACTTATATATCACGTCGTGAATGCGGGTCCGGATGTTGTACTGACGCAGCTTGTTATTGCCCGCATCGGGGTACACGCGGTTAGAAAGAAAGATGTAGAGGATTTTGTTTTCGGGGTCCATCCAGACGCAGGTACCCGTGAAGCCGGTATGGCCAAAGGTGCTGGCCGGTGAGAGGTTGCTGGTAGGGCCTTCGGGCTTGCTCGGGTCGCCCTTGTCCCAGCCCAGGCCGCGGCGGTTGCCAGCCTCAGTGCTGCGGGCAAACTCCGTGACCACCGGCGTCTGGAAGTAGCGCTGCCCGCCGTAGCGGCCGTTCTGCAGGTTCATTTGCATAAGTACGGCCAGGTCGTTGGCGTTGGAGAACAAGCCGGCGTGGCCGCCTACCCCCCCGATCATGGCCGCCGTCTGGTCGTGCACGGTGCCTTGCAGCAGGGTACGGCGGTAGTAGGTGTCATTTTCTGTGGGCGCTATGCACGACTTCGGGAATTTGCTGAGCGGGTTGTAGGTCATGGTGCCCAGGCCCAAGGGCTGGTAGAACGTGCGCTGCAGGAAGCCATCAATGGGCTCTTTCAGCACTTTCTCGGCTACCCGCTTCAGAATGATAAAGCTCAGGTCGGAGTACTCTACTGGGTACTTGCCCTTCACCTTGGGTAGCAGGCCGGAGCGCTGCACCCAGGTCCAGACGGAATCATCGGAGGTGCTGAGGCTGTAGAGCTCCGGAGTTACCTCCCGCGAAAACTGCGGCGACTCGGTGCTGGCGTAGAAGGTAGGCTTGGGGCCGGCTTTGGTAACGGTCTTCTCCCAGGTCGGGATGCCGGGCTTGAGGCCTGCCTGGTGCATGAGCACCTCACGCACCGTCATGTCCTTTTTGTTGGTTGCTTTCAGCTCGGGCAGGTAGGTGGCTACCTTCTCATCGAGGTTGATCTTGCCCTGGTCCTTGAGGTACATAATGGCCTGCAGAGTGCCCGCTACCTTCGTCACGGAAGCCAGGTCATAGAGCGTGCTGCTGTTTACCGGCTGCGACTTATCGTAGGTGCAGTAGCCGTAGCTTTTGTCGAACACTACCATACCATCCTTGGCCACCAGCACCTGGCAGCCAGGCGCAGCGGCGTAGGCCACGGCCTCCAGGGCCACGTTATCAATCTGGGACAGGATGCGTGAGTCGAGGCCGGCTTCCTCGGGCGTGCCGTAGCGCAGGCGCTTGAAATCGGGGGTAGGTAGGCCAGTGCCGGCTTTGAGGTTTTCGGAAACCGTGACGGGTAGGCGACCCTTAGCCGGCAGCGCCCCAAACAGCACCTGCGGCATCACCAACTGCGAGGCGTAGTTGTCCTCGTAGCCGCACACTAGGTTGCGGTTGCTTTCCAGATACTTTAGGGAGTAGGCGTTGCCGAAAGCCACCACCACCGTTTTGATCCGGGGGTTGGCCTGCAGCTCCTTCAGAAACTTCAGCGCCCCTTCCCCAATACCGTAGTTGTGGGTGGGCGTATTGTTCATATTATGCAGGCTCACCACTACCACGTTGTAGGGCGCGAGGCGGCCGGCAATGCGGGCAAACGCCGAATCGACGGCGTAGCGGTTGGGCACGGCGTACACCGGTCCGTTCTGATACTTGCCCATAATCTCCTTATAGGTGGGCGCATCCGAGCCGATGGTTACGGCCGCAATCCGCAGGGTATCGAGGCGGTTGAAGGGTAGGAGGTCGTCCTCATTTTTGACTACCGTGGTGGCGTGCTCATAAATCTGCTGCTGCACCATGCGGCTTAGGGGCCGGTTCAGGTTCTGCATCAGGTTGGGCACATCCACGGGGCGGTAGCGGTTCAGGCCGGCCCAGTATTTGGCCCGCAGCACCTTGCGCACCCGCTGGTCGATGTCGGCCTGGTCGATTTTGCCGGCCGCAATGGTTTCCTTGATTTTCTGGAGGGCCATGGGCACATCTTCCGAGAACAGGAGCACGTCGTTGCCGGCGGCCAGGGCCAGCGCATCCAACTCGCCAGGCTTGTAGAGCGTCGAGACGCTCTTCATGTTCAGGGCGTCCGTGAACACGAGGCCGCGGTAGTTCATCTTCTCCTTCAGCAGGCCCGTTACCAGGTTGCGGGAGATGGTAGCCGACAGGGAACGGACAGTGTCCAGCAGCGGCATGTAGAGGTGGCCGACCATCACGCCCATTACGCCCTGGTCGAAGGCCTTCTGGAACGGGTACAAATCCACGTTCGTGAGCCGGGCCATGTCGGAGTTGATGACGGGCAAAGCTACGTGCGAGTCCACGTCGGTGTCGCCGTGGCCGGGGAAGTGCTTTACTACGGCCATTATGCCGTGGTCCTGCAGGCCCCGGATGTAGCTAATGCCGTGCTTGGCAACCTGCTCCTTGTCTTCGCCGAAGGAGCGGTTGCCGATAACCGGATTGCTGGGGTTGGAGTTGACGTCGATAACGGGCGAGAAGCTCACGTGCACGCCCAGGGTCTTCATCTTCAGGGCAATTTCGCGGCCCATCTGGTACACGTACTGGTCGTCGTCCATGGCGCCCAGGGTCATGCCCTTGGCAAAGTGCATGCTGGAATCCAGGCGCATATCCAGGCCCCACTCGGCGTCCATGGCTACCAGCAGGGGCACTTTGGCCGCCGCCTGGTAGCGGTTGGTAAGGTTGGCCTGCCGGCGCGGGCCGCCCTGCAGAAACATCAGGCCGCCAATATTATAGTTCTTGATCAGGAACTCTGTGTACTGGGCGTGCTTGCGGTCCTTGTTGGAGTAGGCAGCCACCATAAACAGCTGCCCCAGGCGCTGGTCGGGTGTAAGCGAGTTAAAGACGCTGTCAACCCAGTTCTGCTCCGCCACCGACATCGGGCGCCCGCCTTCTTCGCGCGGGGCCGACCAGGAGATAAGCAGACCCGTGACGGCCAGTACTAGCAGGAAGATTCCAATCCGAAAGTCTTTGAGCATCGGCTCCGGTGGTCTGTGCTGAAGGGGTATGAGAGATGAACGACGAGCCAAAAGCCCTACTTTTGCTTTTCCAAAAAGGGTGCCGGAAGGTGCTTTCGGTGGAGTGGCGGGCCTCAACTGCGGGCCTTCCCCTTCTTGCCGTCTGCCTCTTCCAACGCATGAGCAAGCAAAACCGTCTCACGTCGCGCACACAAAAGTTGGCCGCAAACTTACGGATAATTTCCCGACGCCGGTTGTTATCAGGCGGATAGCCCCCGCGGCGGGCACCGGCGGCGGGGCTGTTTTTCTTCTGATTTCAAGCGTATATGGCCGATATAATTCAGCTTTTACCCGAGTATTTAGCTAACCAGATTGCCGCCGGCGAGGTGGTGCAGCGCCCGGCCTCTGCCGTAAAAGAGCTGCTGGAAAACGCCGTGGACGCCGGCGCTACCCAGGTGCAGCTCATCGTGAAGGAAGCCGGCAAGCAGCTGGTGCAGGTGGTGGACAACGGACAGGGCATGAGCCCCACCGATGCGCGCATGAGCCTGGAGCGCCACGCTACCTCTAAAATCCGCACCACCGAAGACCTGTTCCGCATCCGCACCCTGGGCTTCCGGGGCGAGGCCCTGGCTTCTATTGCCGCCGTGGCGCAGGTAGAAATCCGGACCAAGCAGCGCGACCAGGATACCGGCTCCCTGCTGCTGGTGGAGGGCTCCCAGATCAGCAGCCAGCAGCCCGTGGCCTGCCCCGACGGTACCAGCATCAGCGTCAAGAACCTGTTTTTCAATGTGCCGGCCCGCCGCAACTTCCTCAAGAGCAACGCGGTGGAGATGCGCCACATTCTGGATGAATTTCAGCACGTAGCCCTGGCCAACCCCCAGATCAGCTTCTCTCTGTTTCAGAACGATTTGGAAGTGTTTAACCTGCCGGCTGGCAAGCTTAGTCAGCGCATCGTGAGCCTGCTGGGCAATGGCTACAAGGAGCAGCTGGCGCAGGTGGAAGAGGTTACCCCTTTCCTGACGGTGAAAGGGTTTATCGGTAAGCCGGAGTCGGCGAAGAAAAGCCGGGGCGACCAGTTTTTCTTCGTCAATAACCGCTTTATCCGCTCGGCCTACCTCAACCACGCCGTGCTGACCGCCTATGAGGGCCTGCTGCCCAAAGACACGCACCCCTTCTACGTGCTGTTTCTGGAGCTCGACCCCAAGGCCATCGACATCAATGTGCACCCCACCAAAACCGAAATCAAGTTCGAGGACGAGAAGACGGTGTACGCCATTGTGCGTTCGGCCATCAAGCAGAGCCTGGGCCTGCACAACATGGCCCCGTCACTGGACTTCGATGGCAACGTGAACTTTGCCCCCATTCAGCCGCTGCGCATTTCGGGCAATGAGAAAAGCCCCTTCGCCGACGACTTCCAGCCCGATGCCCTGGCCTCGGCGGCGGCGCAGGCGGCGGGCAGCAACAGCTCTTCCCGCGAAAAGCCCAGCCGCGCCGATGCCTACGAGCGCCAGCTGCCGCCCCGCCCGACCGAGCAGGCCAAGCGCGAGCTGGAAAACTTCTACAAGAGCCTGAGCCAGATCAGCGTGCCCGATGTGGAGCATGAGGCCACCGCCGTAGGCGTACCTGTGCCCTCGGCGGCCAACCTGGCGGTGCCCCGGCCGGCGCTTGCGCCGGAAAGCCCGACTGAATCAGCAGCGGAAGTGCCAGGCCCAGCGGAGGCGGGTGTGGCCATAGCCGCATCTTTTGCTACCCCCGCCGCACCCGCGCAACCCGCCACCCCCAATACTACCCCCGAGCTACCCCTGCGCGAATCGTCCACGGGGCCTGGCAATAAAGTGCTGCAGCTGCACCAGCAGTATCTGCTAGTGCCCGTGAAGTCGGGGGTGATGCTGATTGACCAGGTGGCGGCCCGGGAGCGAATTCTGTTTGAGCAGTACGCTCAGAGCCTGGAGCGGGAAGTCAGTGCCTCCCAGACCCTGCTGTTTCCGCGTACTATCACCTTCACGCCTCAGGACTTCGCCATTCTGCGGGAGGTAGAGGAGCCACTGCGGGCCCTGGGTTTCCGCTTCACTGATTTCGGCAAGAATACTATTGCCGTGGAGGGTATTCCGGCCGACGTGCCGGCCCGCGACGAGAAAGAGCTGCTAGAAGGCCTCATTGAGCAGTTTCGGAATACGGCCGGCCCCATAAAGCTGGACCGCCGTGAGCAGATGGCGCGGGTGCTGGCCCGGCGCGTGGCTACCACGGCTGCCGGGGCCCGCCTCTCGGAGCTGGAAATGACCACCCTCGTGGATAAGCTGTTTGCCTGTCAGGTGCCCAACTACACCCCCGATGGCCGCCGCACCATTGTGCTGCTGGAGCTGGGGCAGGTGCAGGCCCTCTTCAACCGCTGATTGGCGCTGATTTAGGTTGATTGCGCTGGTGTTTCTGGCTTGGTAGGCCAGCAGTGTTCAGTAAGCAACCAACGTTAGAAGAAGCCTGAGGCCGGCCTTGCCGGTAGCCTGGGCGAAGGTGCAGTCAGCAAATTCAGTTGAGTTCACGTAAGCACGAGTACCGAGCGAAATCACACCTGTCAGCGTCAATCCCGCAATTCATGTTTCAGTTTACCCCCATGGTCCGCAACCTGCTCATCGCCAACGTGGTGGTGTTCTTTCTGAGTTTGCAGCTCGGCGGTCTCAATTTCCTGGCGCTCTACCCCCTCGATAACCCCAATTTCAAGCCCTGGCAGTTGGCGACCTATATGTTCATGCACGCCAACATCGGGCACATCTTCTCCAACATGCTGGGTCTGATTTCGCTGGGTCCCCTGCTGGAGCAGCGCTGGGGGGCCAAGCGCTTCCTGACGTATTGGCTGATTTGTGGCCTCGGAGCCGGCATCCTATACAATGGCCTGCGCACCTACGAGCTGCGCCGCATGCAGCACGACATCGAGGTGTTTCAGCAGGAACCCTCCGACCTGCACCTGCAGGATTTCGTGGACCACAACGTGTCGGATAACGCCGAGGCTTACCAGCCTGTTATCCGGCAGCTGCACCAAACCCCCGACGACCAGCGCCTGATTCAAGGGGTAGTAACTTCTATGCAGGCTGCTTATTCGGATAGTGTGCGTTACCCCATGGTGGGGGCCTCGGGGGCGCTGTTTGGGATTATGCTGGCTTTTGCCTTCTTCTTCCCGAACACGGAGCTGATGGTTTTCCCGCTGCCTATTCCCATCAAGGCCAAATATTTCGTAGTGCTCTACGGCCTCTACGAGTTTTACTTTGGTGTGCACCGCGTACCTGGCGACAATGTGGCGCACTTTGCTCACCTGGGCGGAATGCTGGTGGGGCTGGTGGTGTTGCTGTTCTGGCAGCGCAACCGCACCCGCCTGTACTAAGTGGCAGGCTCGGCGCGCGGGTGAGGTGCTTGCCCGAAAATTGTAGAAATTACCGCCCGGTGCCGCTTCCTTTCCTACCCCCCGGCCCGGCTCTAACCCTGCCCCACCCATGAGTATTCTGACCGATATCCGGACTGCTTTCAGCCGCCGCGACAACGCCCTGATTCAGCTGCTGCTGCTGAACGGGCTGGTGTTTGTGGCCCTGGTGCTGATTGAAACCGTGATGAAGCTGAGCGGCACGTACGCAGCTTACTACCCCAATGTAGTCCGGCAACTGCAGCTGCCTTCTGACCTGGCCGCTTTGCTGCGCCACCCCTGGACCCTGCTCACCTACGCCTTCACTCACGAAGGCTTCCTGCACATTCTGTTCAATCTGCTGAACCTGTACTGGTTCGGCGCCTTGATTCGGGAGTACCTCGGCGACCGGCGCCTCGTGAGCCTGTATATTCTGGGGGCCTTGGCCGGAGCGGTGGTATTTCTGCTGGCGTTCAACCTGATTCCGGCTCTGGACCGGCCCGGGGGCGTGTCGTTGCTGGGCGCCTCGGCGGCCGTAACGGCCGTTATTATGGCGGCGGCCACGCTGCTGCCCGAGTACACGTTTATGCTTTTCCTCTTCGGGGCCGTACGCATCAAGTACATTGCGGCCGTGGTTATTCTGCTGTCCTTCATAGCCATCAACCAGGGCAATGAGGGCGGCGGACTGGCCCACATCGGCGGGGCTATACTGGGCTACGTCTTCATTAAGCAGCTGCAGGCCGGCCGCGACCTGGGCCGCCCCGTGCAGGCCATCGGCGACTGGTTTACCCGCCTCGTGACGGGCCGGCCCAACTTGCGCGTAACCCGCGGCGGTGCGTCTCCGGCTCCAGCGGCTGCCGCGCCCAAAAAGGGAGTGCTGGCCAAGCCCGAGCAGGACGAAATCGACTTGATTCTGGACAAGATTTCGCGCTCCGGCTACGAAAGCCTTTCCAAGGATGAAAAGCAGAAGCTGTTCCGGGCCAGCCAGCGGTAAGACGCTACCCTCGTTCAGATCTTCAACCCTATAAAAAAGCCCGCTGATTGCTCAGCGGGCTTTTTTATGTCAGGAATTTATGATTTGGGCTGAGCTGCTTAGGCTGAAGCCTTGCTCATGTTGTCGAGGGCGTCCATTACCTCTTTTACGTGGCCGCGTGAGGTTTCCAGCAGAGCTTTTTCCTCGTCGTTCAGCTGCAGCTCAATTACCTTCTCAATGCCGTTGCGGCCCAGGATAACCGGAGCACCCAGGTACACGCCATTGATGCCGTACTCGCCCTGCAATTCAATGCACACCGGGAACACGCGGCGCTGGTCGCGCACGATGGCTTCTACCATCTGGGCGGCCGCCGCGCCGGGCGCATACCAGGCCGAGGTGCCCATCAGCTTCACCAGCTCGCCGCCGCCTACGGCCGTGCGCTGCACAATGGCGTCCAGCTCCTGTTTGCCGATAAGTTCCGTTACCGGAATGCCGCCTACCGTAGTGTAGCGGGGCAGGGGCACCATGGTGTCGCCGTGGCCGCCCATGAGCACGGCCTGAATGTCCTTGGGGCTTACGTTGAGAGCTTCGGCCAGGAAGGCGCGGTAGCGGGCCGTGTCCAGAATGCCGGCCATGCCAAACACCTTCTCGCGGGGCAGGCCCGAGGTGAGGTGGGCCTGGTAGGTCATCACGTCGAGCGGGTTGCTCACCACAATGATGATGGCGTTGGGCGAGTATTTCACTACCTGCTCGGTTACCGTTTTCACGATGCCGGCGTTGGTCGAAATCAGGTCGTCGCGGCTCATGCCGGGCTTGCGGGGCAGGCCCGAGGTAATTACTACCACGTCAGAGTCGGCGGTGCGGCTGTAGTCGCCGGTTACGCCTACAGTGCGGGAATCGTAGCCGATGATGGGGGCTTTTTGCCAGATGTCGAGGGCTTTGCCTTCGGCGAAACCTTCCTTAATGTCAACCAAAACAATTTCGTTGGCAATTTCGCGGGTGGCCAGTACATCGGCGCAGGTTGCGCCCACGTTGCCGGCTCCAACTACGGTAACTTTCATTGGGTGAGGAATTGGGTGTGAACTAAGGGATGAGGTCGTAAAGCTAACCGAAAACCCGTTCCGGCAAGTCCTGACCGCATAAAACTGCACCGTGCCTCAGCAACTGCCTCGCGTTCTGAAAGAAAGGTTGCGCTCTGCGCAGGGGGTAGGGCTTTTGCGGTGAGGCCGTGCAGAGTGCAAGATAAAAGCCCCTCATTCCGAGCGCAGCCGAGGAATCCCGCGTGTTGACGTTGCTGTAGTAATTCAGACGTTAACCGAGCGAGATGTCTCGCAAGGCTCGACATAACGGTTACTTTGGCAACGACCCCACGCATTATTCCTCTACAGAGCGTTGTTTCTTCACTTTTCACCGGGCCTAGAAAGAAGCCCGGACCGAAACCAGCAGCTGCCGGGGCCGCAGTTCATACTCGTTCTGCACCAGCACGAAGTCGTACACGAAGGCGTACTGGTAAGCCCGGCTGTTGAGCAGGTTACTGGCCTTTAGCTCCACATCGAGCTTGCGGGCCGTGGGTAGGGTGTAGCGGTAGCTGGCGTCGGCAAAAAACGTGCGGATGGTGGCGCCGGTGCCCGTGTTCTGGTAGTATTCGGTGGCGAAGAGCAGCTGATGCCGCTCGGTGGGGTAGAGGGCCAGGCTGGCGCGGTGCTCCTGCAGCCGCGTGGTGGGCTGGGCGGCCGCGCCCACCCGGCTCCGCAGTACCGTCAGCAGCCCCGCATATTCCAGGCTCCCCCAGCTGAAAGCCGCCGCATTAGCCCGCAGCCGCACCGTACCCGACTGGTTGCGGGTGGTGGTGGGGGTAGCGTTGAGGAGTAGGGGTTGCCGGCTGACCGTGCCGCTGAGCTGCAGCGTGAAGGTAGTTTTCCAGGGGCTGATGAACTTGCTGGCCTGGGCCGCCAGGGTGTGCCGGGGCGCCGTGGCGCGCCGGGCCACGGCCACGGTGGTCAGGGTGCCATCGGGGCGCACCAGGCTGCGCAGCAGCTGGTTGCGGGTGCTGCTGCTGAAACTGTACGTGGCCTGGTAAAACCACGAGGTCAAGGGGTTTTCGTAGTACAGTCCCAGGCGCGAACTAACAACCCGCTCCTGGGTGAGAGGCGCCGCGTTGCGCTGCAGAGTGCGGTAGTCGCGCAGCAGGTAGCCGTAGTACAGCTGCTCCGGGCTGCCGGGCTGGTTGGTCAGCTCGGCGCTGGCCCTGGCGTTCCACAGTCCGCTCAGCTCGTAGCGTCCCGAAACCTGGGGCTCCAGCGTAAACCAGCGGCGGTGCTGGGCGGCGGCCAGCGGGGCGTCGGTGGCCCGGAAGGTGCGGTAGCTCAGCGGGGCTTCGGCTTCCAGATGCCACCGGGCGGTTTTGTATTCCAGCGCCGGCCGCAGGTAGTAGTGAGCCTGGTGGGCGCGGAGGCGGTTGCGCAGCGTATCGGGGGTAGGCGCTTCGGCCCCCGATGATACACCCAGCTCCGAAGTCAGCCCCTGAATTTCCTGGGTGAAGCCAGCCGTGGCTGTATAGTGCCAGTGCGCCCGCCCCCACAGCAGCGCCGCCGAGTTGCTGGTATAGAAACTGCGCTGCCGGGCATCCTGCACGGCTTGGGCGTAGGGCTGCCCACCCGCCAGAACCTCCGGCAGGGGCCCCGGCTCCACCAAGAGCCTCTGCGGACTACCAGCCAGGGCTATTTCAGAGCTGACCTGCACCATGCGCCCACGGCCGGCGGGCCGCACCAGTGCCAGCCGGTTGCTGAGGCTGCTGAACGGGTTGCGAGCCTGTTGGCGCAAAACCTCGGCCCCGTTGGGGCCGCGCGTGAGCAGGCCGGTTTGCTCGTCCCAGCTCCGCACGAGGCTGAGCGTGTTCTTGAGGTAGTACTGCTGTACGTTGCGGATGTAGGCCAGGTCGATGGTGAGCTGACGGGGGCGCAGCATGTTGCGCTTGTCTTCCCGGAGCGTAATGACGCGGCCATCGGGCAGGGTGTAGCGGGTGCGGGTGGTGCCGGTGCGCGTCTGCTCGTCGGTGAGGTAGGAGGCGTTGAGGCAGAGCTGGGCTTCCTTGCTGAAGGGCACCAGATGGTTGGCGCTCAGCAGGTGCACGCGGTTGAACAGCCACCGGCTGGCCGGCAGCGGCGGTGCCCCCAGGTCCTGAATGCCCGTCAGCTCGGGTTTGCGCAGGCCGGGCTCCCGCAGCCGCTGCAGGTCGTCGAAGCCCAGGGGCCTGAGCTCGGCGGCTACGTCCTGGCCGGTATTGTTGGTCTGGTAGGTATCCAGCAGCTGCTGTTGGGGCGTGAACAGCATGGGCGAGAGGTTGGCGTTCCAGAGCAGCGGGGCCGCGCCCAGCCCCAGCCGGGCCTGCCCGGTGGCCGTTACCTTCTTTTTCAGACTGATGTTGAGGGAGGCCTGCTCCGTGCTCTGCACCCCGCGCAGGGCCGCAATGGGCTGGTGGCGCTTCAGCACCTGCACGTCCTGCACGGCCTCGGCGGGCAGGTTGTTGCTGGCCTGGCTGTAGCGGTTTTCCAGCAAATCGGCGCCGTTGATGTAGAACTTCTGAATGGGTCGGCCCTCGTACAGAATGCGCCCGTCGGCCTCTACCTCCACGCCCGGCAGCTTTTTGAGCACGTCGGCAAGTACCCGATCCTTCTGCTCGGTAAACGCCGACACGCGGTAGCTTAGCGTGTCGCCCTCCCGCCGGATGGGCGGGGCCTTGATGGTGACTTCCTTAAGCGCGGTGGTACTGGCCGGCAGGGCCAGGGTAACCGCCTGCGACTGGTTGCGCAGCCGCCGCGTCTGCTCCCGGAAGCTCAGGGAGCGGGCACTCAGCAACACCGAGTCGGCAGTAAACGGCAGGCGCACCGTGAAGCGGCCGGCCTCATCCGTGACGGCCACCGCCGACTCATTCAGGGCCGGTAGGGGCTGCACCTCCACCAGCGCCCCCGGAATAGGCTGGCGCTGCGTGTCGGTGATGGTGCCCGTAAGGGTGGTTTGGGCAGCAGAGTGCCAGCAGAGCCCCAGCAGTACAGCCGCTGTCAGTAGAAGCTTGCCTGGCATTAGGTCCGAGTAAGGATACTGTACTATAAGAGTAGCATGGCTACTACTATTTCAACTCGATAGGGTTATTTCGCCGGGCAGCCTTGTCTTTATACGCCTGAAGCTGCTTTTGTACATCTGCTGGAGAGTTGCTGGAATTATTTTTTATTACTGTAGTTACACCTTGAAGTAAATAATCTTGCTTTGCCTTCTTGAAAGTGGTTTCGTTAGTTTTTAGCAGGTTGGTGGGCGGGGTTAGAGCAGGTGAGTTTACTTTATTTTTTAGGCTAATCAGGGCAAAATGATAGTTGTTTTTGGTGTCGTATATCTCAATAATCAAACCTGGCAGTCCGCTGAATTTATAAGGTCCTTCTGATACGGGAACTTCAGTAGTAAACCATGCTTCCCAGTGTCGGCCCGCAAAAGTGGTAATAGCTTTTCGGCAACTATAGCCTGCTATTTTTTTGGTGGTAGTTGTGGTTTGCCACCTCATATCCGTGCGTTGTTGAGCTATTTCATAACGCTTCCTGCCGATCTTATCATAATATCTTATGGTTTTGGGCGACGACAACTTGTATAGCTCATAGGAGAAGCCTGTTTTAAGATAGGTTCCCAATAAGTCAACAGATGCCTGGCTAAAGTTTACACTTTCCATAATAGAGTCTGCTTTATAGGAATACTGACTTTCAAACTTAGATAAGTTAGGGTTAATAGTAAGTGACATCAATTCTGTTTTTCTGTCATTATTCAATGAGTCAGGCTGATAAGTTAATTTATATATACAAGTAATTGATCTTGATGTCGAATTAGATGGATCTGTCTGTGCGATTAAGTTGTGTTTCGCATGAAATGCAAGAAGGAGTATAACTATGATGCAGTGTTTCATGATATTTATTTAGTCAAAGCATACTGACAGTGACCTTGGATATTCAAGGTCACTGTCAGTATGTTAAATATACTGTCGTCAAAAAAGCTAACAGTACGCTTCTATCATCCAAGCCATGTATTCTTTAGCAGCTTCTTTGGTTGCTGCATATAATGTTTCATTGTGCCCACAAGCAATTAGATGATAGGTGCGGGCTTGGAAGATCAGTCGAGCAGCCTCAAGAGTATGTAGCTCAACAGATGTATTCTCTAACTTATTCAGAGGCGCTGTACTTTTTATTGATGTTTCCGCCTTGGCAGATCCCACAGACACACCGCCCAGCAGGGCAGTCACTAGAATAATTTTTTCATGATACTATAAGGGTTAAGTGAAAGGATGTCCTAATTAAATCTCAAAATAGCTGCAGGGTCAAGGACGAAAGGCCCCTATTTGTGACATCGTAAAGCCCCGTCCGTTACATCCGCTTCACCACCAGCACCCGCTCGGTTTCTTCGGTCACCTTGAACCGGTCGTCGGGGCGGAAGCCGATAACCCAGGCAATTTTACCGTCGCCGGAAACCAGCACCTGCACGTTGTCTTTGAGGTTGAGGGGCACTTTCTGGTCGATGAGGAAGTCGGAGAGCTTCTTCTTGCCCTTCATACCGATGGGCATAAACCAGTCGCCTTCCTGCCAGGCCCGCACCGTGAGCGGAAACTTCAGGGCATCGGCATCCAGAGCGGCCACGGCTTTGCCTCGCGGCACCTCGAAGCCTTCGGTTATTTCCAGCAGCTCGGTGCGCAGGTGTAGGCCGTCAATCTTGAGGGCTTCCTGCCCGGCCTGCAGTTGTTGGGTGCCAAACTTCTGGAGGTTGCGCGGAGTAATAACCAGCTGCTCCCGGTCCTTCACCAGCAAGTGCGTCGGCGACTCAAACCGGCGGCCCGACTCGGCCCCGAAGCTCTGCACGATGTCTTTCACGACCAAGTAGCTGAAGCCGAAGGGCCGCAGCAGCTCGTGCAGCACCACTGCCGTAGCGGCCGTTTTTTGCAGCATCCGGATGTCTAGGTAGGTAGCCTCGGGTTCGGTGCGCTGGGCCTGGGCGGCGGTTTCTTCCACGTAGCGGCGCACAATTTCCTCGGCCCCGCCTACGCGCTCAGCCGTAATGCTCAGGGTCTGATCGAGCGAGGGGTTGATGTCGCGCAGCACGGGTAGCACCTCCAGGCGCAGGCGGTTGCGCTGGTACACCGGCGAGTCGTTGGAGGCATCTTCGCGCCAGATCAGGCGGTTTTCTACCACGTAGTCGTAGAGGTCGGGCTTGCTCACGGCCAGCAGGGGGCGCACCAGGTGGCCGGTTTTGGGCCGAATACCGTGCAAACCCGCCAGGCCGGTGCCGTGGGTGAGGTTGAGCAGCATGGTTTCGGCCGTGTCGCGCTGGTGGTGAGCCGTGGCAACGTAGTCGAGGCCCTGAGTCTGGCGGATGCGCTCAAACCACTCGTAGCGCAGGGCGCGGGCCGCCATCTGGGTCGAAATGCCTTCCTGCTCGGCAAACTTCTTGGTCTGGAAAAACTCCACGAAGTAAGGCACCTCGTACTGCTTGGCCAGCTTGCGCACGAACTGCTCGTCGGCGTCTGCTTCTTCGGCCCGCAGCCCAAAATGGCAGTGCGCCACGGCAAACTCTACGCACAGCTTGTGCAGCACATGGGCGAGCACCACGGAGTCGAGGCCGCCGCTGACGGCTACCAGCAGCTTATCGGTAGGGGAGAAGAGGGAGTGTTCCTGTATGTAGGCTTGAATTCGGTCGAGCATGAGGGGTAGGAAAAGGCTGTCATGCTGAGCTTGCTGAAGCATCTCTACCTCTAGCTAACCCCTATTACTTGCTCAGGCGAAGCGGTAGAGATGCTTCGGCAAGCTCAGCATGATGTTCATTCTTGAAATTGAATACCTGTACTATTCCACAAAGAAAACCGTTAGCAACGGCCCTTCTGTACCTTTGCCGTTAAATGTCGTTCCTGAAGCCTCTTTTTCTCTTTCTGCTCCTGCTGCTGCCTACCCTCATGTGGGCCCAGCAACGTCCGGCCGCCCGGCCCGGAGCCCAGCCTACCCCTCCGCAAGGTCAGCGCATTGAGTTGTTAGGCGCAGGCCAACTTCAAGGAGGGACCTTCAATGGCGTGGAGATTCGGAAGCTGATCGGCAACGTCAGCTTCCGGCAGGGTACTACGCTGCTTTACTGCGACTCGGCCTACCAGTACACGGAGCGCAATGCGTTGGAGGCCTTCAGCAACGTGCGCATTATTCAGAACGATACTATCACGATTACTGGCGACCGGGGCACGTATGATGGCGACACCCGCAAGGCCCGCATGACCGGCAACGTGACCATGCGCGACCCGCGCATGACGCTCACCACCCAGCTGCTCGACTACGACCTGAACCAGAACCTGGCCTATTACAGCACCGGTGGCCACCTCCAGGACCCCGAAAATACCCTCGATAGTCAGTTTGGCTACTACAACACCCAAAGCAAGGTGTTCAGCTTCAAGCGCAACGTGAAGCTGGTGACCAAAGAAAACAACATCGACACCGATACGCTGCAGTACAACACGGTCAGCAAGATTGCCTACTTCTTCGGGCCGACGCGCATCCGGGGCAAGCAGGGCAACCTCTACGCCGAAAACGGCACCTACAACACCATTACCAAGGTGTCCAATTTCGCCCGCAACGCCCGGATTGAGACGCCCAACTACCTGCTCGGCGGCGACAAGCTGTTCTACGACGAAGCCCGGCAGTACGGCGTAGCTACGGGCCACGTCTCGATGACCTCCAAGAAAGATAACCTTGTGATTCGGGGCGACGTGGGCCGCTACTGGCGCACGCAGGGCCGGGCCAAAGTGTACGGCAGCCGCCCTGTGATGCGCAATATCTCTAACCGGGATACGCTCTACCTCACCGCCGATACGCTGGTGAGCGTGGAGGGGCGCCCACCCCAGAACAAGGCCGGCGTCATCTATGCCTACCGCAAGGTGGCCATCTTCCGGGCCGATTTGCAGGGCCGCTGCGACTCACTGACCTACGACCGGCAGGACTCCGTCATCTACCTCAGCCACGACCCGGTGCTCTGGAACCAGAAAAACCAGCTCACCGCCGACTCCATCCAGATTCAGCAGCGCCGGGGCCAGATCGACCAGATGCGCCTGTACGGGCACGCCTTCAGCATCGGGCAGGATACCCTGCTCAATTTCAACCAAGTGAAGGGCCGCTACATGGTGGCTTACTTCCGCGACAAGTCGATAAAAAAAATTGACGTGCTTGGCAACGCCGAGAGCCTCTACTATGCTCTTGAGGGCGATACGGCCGTGTCGGGGGTCAATAAAAGCCTCTCGGCTACCATGGCCCTGCGCTTTGCGGAAAGCAAGCTGCAAACCATCAGCTTTCTGACCAATCCTGAAGCCAGCTTCATTCCGCCCAATGAGCTCAAGCCCGAAGATGCCAAGCTGAAAGACTTCCGGTGGCGGGCTACGGAACGCCCCACCCGCCGCCAGACGTTAGGCAAGCACTTTGCCCTGCCCGCCAAGCCCAAAAAGAAGGCCGCACCGGTCAGGAAAAAAACCACTTCCACCAAAAACACCAAAAAGGCCGCCCCGAAAAAATCAGCCTCTGGTAAACCAAAATCAACTGCCAGACCGGGGCAGAAATAAGCCGGACAGTATCCCGCCGGGGCTCGGCGCGCCGGCCGTTTCCCGGCATCGGTATGCTGCCCACCCCTGACCACTAACAACTCGCAACGGGCAACTGATTTGCCTCACCGATTATTCTTACCTTTGCGTCCTTATGCTGTCTTTTCGCCCTGCCTTTTTTGTTCTGCTATTGAGCGCGTTGCTGCTCGGCTCCTGCTCCGGCTACCAGAAGCTGCTCAAGAGCACCGATGTGAACAAGAAGTATGAAGCCGCCATCCAGTATTATGACAAAGGCGACTACTTCAAGGCTGGCACCCTGCTTGAGGAGCTGAACCCCCTGCTGAAAGGGCGCCCCGAGGCCGAAAAAGCTCAGTTTTACTTTGCCAACACCAACTTTCAGCAGCGCAACTACACCCTGAGCGCCTACTACTTCAAGACGTTCTACGAAACTTACCCCAACTCGCAGTACGCCGAAGAATCGGCCTTTATGCAGGCCAAGTCGTTGTTCCGGGATTCGCCCGACTACCAGCTCGACCAGACCAATACGGTTGCTGCCCTGGAGGTGATTCAGGACTTTCTGAACCGCTTCCCCGAGAGCCGGTTCCGGGCCGAAACAGAGGGTATGTCGCAGGAGCTGCAGAAGAAGCTGGAGAACAAAGACTTCCGCGCTGCCCGTCTCTACTACGACCTGCGCTACTATCAGTCGGCCGTAACTGCTTTCACGGGCTTTCAGCAGCAGTACCCGGCTTCGGGCCTGGCCGAGCAGGCCGCCTTCTACAAGCTCAGTGCCCAGTATGACCTGGCCCGGGAAAGCGTGGAGGAAAAGCAGCGTGAGCGGTACCTGGAAGCCATTTCCTTCTACCAGAACTTTGTGGATGCCTTCCCGCAAAGCAAAAGCCTGAAGGAAGCGGAGCGCATGTACGAAAACGCCCGCGACGAAGTAGCCAAGATTAAATCTGCCGAATCGACGGCCGCCAAATAGCGCGCCGCCCCAGCAGGATTCCATACATAACACCTCAGCAAATCAAGCATATGAAGACTCCGAATAACGTACCCGCTTCCATTGTGACCCGCAACATGTCGGACTTCACCCACGAGACCGGCAACGTGTACGAGAGCATTGCCATCATCTCGAAGCGCGCCAACCAGATTTCCGTGAAGCTGAAAGAAGAGCTCAACGGCAAGCTGGCCGAGTTTGCTACCACCGTGGACAACCTCGAAGAGGTGTTTGAAAACCGCGAGCAAATCGAAATTTCCAAGCACTACGAGCGTTTGCCCAAGCCCACCAACTTGGCCGTGGAAGAGTTCCTGGAAGGCAAAGTGCACTTCCGCACCCCCGCCGAAGAGGAGCCCAAAGCAGAGTAGTACTCAGGCTTCGGCCAGATAGATTCACGGATTACACAGGGGTAGCAAGCCGCTCGTCTGTGTAATCCGTTTTGTTTGTACCTGCCTCACTACCCTTCCGCCAAGCGACTGGGGTAGGCAGCGCGGTGCCGGGTGCATCGGTCAGAAAAGCGGTAAAAGCCAATGAGTTCAGTTTCATCTGTATTGCAGGGTCGGAAAATTCTGCTGGGCGTAAGCGGGAGCATTGCGGCGTACAAGTCGGCGGTGCTGGTGCGCCTGCTGGTGAAGGCCGGCGCCGAGGTGCAGGTTATCCTGACGCCCGCCGCCGCCACTTTCGTTACGCCCCTGACCCTGGGCACGCTCTCGAAAAATCCGGTGCTGCAGGGCTTCCTGAAAGACGAGCAGGCCGGCGAGTGGCACAACCATGTGCACCTGGGCCTGTGGGCCGATGCCCTGGTGGTAGCGCCCGCCTCGGCCAATACGCTGGCTCACCTCGCCAACGGCCTCTGCGACACCTTGCTGGATGCCGTGTATCTGTCGGCCCGCTGCCCGGTATTCGTGGCGCCGGCCATGGACCTAGATATGTACCAGCATCCCGCCACCCAGGCTAACCTGGGGCGCCTGCGCCAGTACGGAAATACCGTGTGGGAGTCGCCGGCCGGGGAGCTGGCCAGTGGCCTCAGCGGCCCCGGCCGCATGCTGGAACCTGAGGAAATAGTAGCTGAGCTGGAGCGGTTCTTCAGCTAGAGCCGGGCTGAAAGCAGTCGGCTGAAACAGGTTTACGAAAGGGAAGGGGGTAGGAAATGCGGCAGCCCTTACCTTTAACGTCTGACCGGGGGTAACCCCTCCACCTATTCGCTTTCTTCCAACTCCTTTGGCATGCGTGTTCTGATTACGGCCGGCCCTACCTACGAACCCCTCGATCCGGTGCGCTTCATTGGCAACCACAGCACCGGCAAAATGGGCTACGCGCTGGCCGAAACCTTTGCGGCGGCCGGAGCCGAGGTGCACCTGATTAGCGGCCCAACCAGCCTGCCCGACCCTAGCCATTCCGGTATCCGGACGCAGCGGGTGCAGACCGCCGATGAGATGTATGCCGCGGCCGCATCCCTGGCCGGCGACGCCGACATCTGGGTATTCGCCGCCGCCGTGGCCGATTACAAACCGGCCCACGTGGCGGAAAACAAGATTAAGAAGGCCGGCGATACGCTGACGCTTGAACTGGTGAAGAACGTGGATATTGCCGCCACCCTAGGCAAAACCAAGCGACCCGAACAATTTTCTGTGGGTTTTGCGTTGGAGACGGAAAATGAGCGGGCCCACGCCCTCAGCAAGCTTCAACGCAAGAATTTCGACCTGGTGGTTCTCAACTCTCTGCGCGATGCCGGGGCCGGGTTCCGGCACGATACCAACAAGATAACCCTGCTGGAAGCCGATGGCCGCGTGACTACCTTTGAGCTGAAGCCTAAGGCTGAAGTAGCCCGCGACATTGTGCAAACCGTTCTAGCCCGTCTGCCCCACCATGCGTAATCTTCCGCTGCTGTTCTGTCTGTTGCTTGCCGCCGTGCTGTTCACGCGCCCCGCCCGGGCGCAGGAGCTGCAGGCGGAAGTAACCGTAACCACCGAAAACGTGAATATTTCGGACCGGCAGCTGGTGCAGCAGATGCGCAACGACATGCAGACGTTTCTGAACACGCGCACCTTCACCAACCAAACCTACCGGCCGGAGGAGCGGATTCGGTGCCGGTTTTTCGTGGGCATCACGGAGATTCCGCAGAACGGCACCTACCGTGCTACCGTGCGCATTGTGAGCACACGGCCCGTGTACGGCACCGGCTACGAGACCAACCTGCTGAGCTTTGCGGATCGGGGCTGGATCTTCAATTACTCGCCCCAGAACCCGATTGATTATTCGGAAAACACCTTTGTCGGCAATCTGTCGTCCTTGCTGTCTTTCTACGCCTACATCATTATCGGGATGGACCAGGACAGCTTCGCGCCCCTGAGCGGCTCGCCCTACTACGACCGAGCCCGCACCATTGTCACCAATGCCGCCTCCCAGAACGTTACTACCGAGGCCGACGAGGGGTGGAAGGACAGCAACAACGCCAACCGCTACAATCTGCTCAATAACCTTCAGGATCCGCAACTGCAGGCTTTCCGGGCTACGCTCTACGCCTACCACCGGCAGGGCATGGATATCTTTATCACCAAGCCCGAAGAGGCCCGCGCCAACATTGCCACCTCGCTGCGCGGTATTCAGGAGGCTGTGGTGCGGCGGCCTAACACCTTGCTGGCCCGGGCGTTCTTCTCCACCAAGGCCGATGAAATGGCCAACATCTTCCGCACCAGTCCCGATCAGGACCAGAAAGTAACAGTGGCTACCCTGCTCTCAGAAACCGACCCGACCAACTCGGCCAAGTACCAGGCCATTCTGCGCTGACCATAGATTACAATGGATAGTGTGACGGATAAGAACGGATTTGGATAGGAATAGATAAATAACTTGCTCTTCAAGGTAGCTGCCTTATCTGCTGCTATCCGTTCTACCAACCGTTCTTATCCGAGGTCAAAATAAATTAGCAATTAACTAAATGAGCTAGTAGCTTTGCTAAAGCTACTAGACCCGGTTGTGGCCGGCCCGTAGCTTTTCTCTTTTGTCAGCTACGGCTGGTTGTGCGGCCCTCATTGTGGATTGCTATGCTCGTTGACCTGCGCATCCGAAACTACGCCCTGATTGAGCAGCTTCAGCTGCAACCCTCGGCCCTCCTGAATATCATTACCGGCGAAACCGGCGCGGGCAAGTCCATTATGCTGGGCGCCATTGGCCTGCTGCTCGGCAACCGGGCCGATTCGCGCATGCTTTTCGATACGGAGAAGAAGTGTGTGATTGAAGGCCAGTTTGATATCCGAAGCTACCAACTCCAGGATATCTTCGAGGCCGAAGACCTCGATTACGATACCCAGTGTATTCTGCGCCGCGAGATTAGTCCGGCCGGCAAGTCCAGGGCCTTCGTGAACGATACGCCCGTGACCCTGGAAACCCTGCGTAACATTGGGGCTAACCTCATGGACATTCACTCCCAGCACGACACGCTGTTGCTGGGGGATGCCGTGTTTCAGCTGAACCTGCTGGATTTGTACGCCGGACTGGTGCCTACCCGCGCCCAGTACAGCAATGCCTACCGTCAGTACCGCAAGCTGGAAGCCGACCTGAAAACACTGGAGGACCAGGTGGCCCAGGCCAATAAGGAGCTGGACTACCACAGCTTTCTGCTCAGTGAGTTGGAAGATGCTCGCCTCGACAACGAGCAGCAGGACGACCTGGAGCAGGAAGTAAAAGAGCTGGAGCACGCCGAAGAAATCAAGTTCAAGCTGACCTCAGCCCTGCAAAGCCTGACGGAAAGCGAGTACTGCGCCACCAGCGCCATGAAGGAGGCCGCTACCCTGCTGGGCCAGATTACCGGCTACTCGGAGCAGGCCCGCGAGCTGAAACACCGCCTCGACAGCTGCCTGATTGAGCTTCATGACATTGCCGACGAAATAGAGGTAGTAGAGCGTCGCACCGAGGGCGACCCCGCCCGCATTGATGAACTGCAGGGCCGCCTGAATGTGCTCTACAACCTGCAGCGCAAGCACCAGGTCCGCGACGTGGTAGGGCTGCTGACCGTGCGAGGCGACCTGCGCGACAAAGTAGGCTCCGTGCTTAACCTGGATAAGCAGATTGCCCGCCTGCGCCGCGACGCCGAAGGTGCCTTGGCCACGGTGAAAAAGCAGGCCAGCCGCCTCTCGGAAGCGCGCCGTAAGGTGTTCCCGAAGTTTGAAAAGGAGCTGGTAAGCCTGTTGGCTGACCTGGGTATGCCCAACTCCCGCATTGTGGTACAGCATCAGGAAGGCCCGCCCGCCACCAGCGGCATCGACGTAATCAGCATCCTGTTCACGGCCAACAAAGGCGCTCAGCCCCAGACCCTGAGTAAAGCGGCTTCGGGTGGGGAGTTCTCGCGCCTCATGCTTTGCATTAAGTACATGCTGGCCGATAAAACCGCCCTGCCCACCATCGTCTTCGATGAAATTGACACAGGCATCAGCGGGGAAATTGCCGTGAAGGTAGGCCGCATGATGCAGCAGATGGCCCGGAAGCATCAGCTCATCACCATCAGCCACCTACCCCAGATGGCCGCCGCCGGCGACGCGCACTACTTTGTGTACAAGGAAGACCGCGCCGACCGCACCGTGAGCAGCATCCGGATGCTGAACCTGGAGGAGCGCATCCACGAAATTGCCCAGATGATTTCGGGTGCCAACCCCAGCCAGCACGCCTACCAGAGCGCCCGCGAGCTGCTGGCCATGCGCGGCGAGGAGCTGGTAGGGTAGGGGCGAAATAGCGAGATGGTGAAATAGTGAGTTGTGAATGGTTAACTTGGCAGCCGCTAACCTGGAGTTTCAAACGGTGCAGTGGAGCCAAGAACATCAACTCACCATTTCACCATCTCACCATTTCACCACATGTCTAATAACCTACTCGCTGGTAAGGTCGGCATCATTTCGGGTGCCCTGAACGAGGAATCTATTGCCTGGAAAGTAGCCCTGAAGGCCCACGCCGAAGGTGCCCGCTTTGTGCTCACCAATGCCCCGCTGGCCATGCGCATGGGCGAAATCAACAAGCTTTCGGAGCAGTGCAACGCACCTATCATCCCGGCTGATGCTACCTCTATGGAGGACCTGGAGAAGCTGTTCAGCGGCGCTCAGGAGCAGCTTGGCGGCAAGCTTGATTTCGTGCTGCACAGCATTGGCATGAGTGCCAACATCCGCAAGGGCAAGCACTACGGCGAGCTGAACTACGAGTGGTACCAGAAAACCCTGGACGTATCGGCTCTGTCGCTGCACAAGATGCTGGCTGTGGCCGAGAAGCAGGATGCCTTCAATGAGTGGGGCTCGGTGGTGGCCCTGAGCTACATTGCGGCCCAGCGCGCCTTCCTCGACTACACCGACATGTCGCAGGCCAAAGCTGTGCTCGAAAGCATTGCCCGTAGCTACGGTCAGCGCCTCGGCAAGCTGAAGAAAGTGCGCGTGAACACCGTTTCACAGTCGCCCACCAAAACCACGGCCGGTACTGGTATCAGCGGCTTCGATGCGTTCTATACCTACGCTGATAAATTGTCGCCCCTGGGTAACGCTCCTGCCGAAGCCTGCGCCGACTACTGCATCAGCCTGTTTTCGGATTTGACCCGCTACGTGACCATGCAGAACCTCATGCACGACGGCGGCTTCAGCACCACCGGTATTTCGGAGGAAATCGTGGAGGTTATTACCAATAGCAAAGCCTAGGCTGCCAGCTGTTCACAATAAAAAAGCCCAGCTTACATGGCTGGGCTTTTGCGTTTAGATTGGGGTAGGCGCCTTCCGGTTAGTAAAAGAAACGGCTGAGCGTCAGGGCTACTTCCGTGTAGGTGCGCAGGGAGTTGATTTCTACCCCCGCCTGCAGGTTTAGGGGCAGCGGGTGAGCCAGCCGGCCCTGCCACTGCCAGTAGCCGGGCCAGCGGGTAGCCTGAACGGAGCCGAAAATCGGGAAGGGGTAGGACAGAAACTCGTGGCGCAGCCCTACGGTGTATCCGGCGCCAGTCCGGTCTGTAATTTCATGGCTTCCTGGCAAAGTGCGGTAGCTGGCATGGCCGCCGCCTAGCAGCAGCACCGGAATACGCCGGTTGTAGCCCTGCAGGCTTAACGCAACGGTAGCTACGTAGCTGCGGAAGTCAATAGCCGCTGCTTCCGCCCGCAGGTGCTCATACGCCACATTTTCCTCGATGTAAAGGCGGTTGCTGTTCAGGAGAGAGGGCAGGCGTACACCAGCGGTCAGGGCGTAGTTGCGGTCAAGGTTGGTCTGGTAGCCAAACGTAGCCGCCAACGACTTGCTGAAGCGGCGGGGGCTGAAAACCCTGATACTGCCGCCCAGCGGGGCATACCGGACCCCGCTGGAAAGCTTCAGCTCCAGCTTGGAATACATCGCCACCGACAAGTCACAGAATTCCCGGGAGTCGGGGCGTAGTCGAACGATGATAGTATCGCCGGGCGCTGTCTGCAATTGCTTCGCTACGAAACCGATGGAAGAAATCTGAAGTGTTATGCTATCGGCGCTGGTAGCTACGCTTAGTGTAAAACGACCGTCGTCGTTAGAGGAAATACCGTTGGTAGTGCCCTTTTGCAGAATGGTAACGCCGGGCAGGCCGGCCCCGGTTTTGTCGTCAAGCACCCGGCCAGTAACCTGGGCCTGTTGGGCTAAAGCCGATAGATGCAGCAACGAAAAGACGAAAAGTAAAAGGTGCTTCATGGCAAACGGGAAAAGAGTACATCGGGTAGATGCACAGCTTGCCTGAATTCCATAACGCAGAGCTATAAAATGATTGGTATGGCGACTTTTCGGAGCCAGGATGCGCCATTTAGGGGAGAGCTATGCCCGAAGACGCGGGCGGCCTGGGGCATAGTACAG
This sequence comes from Hymenobacter sp. DG01, assembly GCF_006352025.1. Taxonomy (NCBI): domain Bacteria; kingdom Pseudomonadati; phylum Bacteroidota; class Cytophagia; order Cytophagales; family Hymenobacteraceae; genus Hymenobacter; species Hymenobacter sp. DG01. The sequence goes on along the minus strand of NZ_CP040936.1, from coordinate 2,564,445 downwards.
GTTGCTCGATATGATGGGAAGCCCAAGACGAAGGTGGTGCTTCCCATAGCTCCACAGTATCCTCAGCGGCGCTGGCCCGTAAGGTAAAGGCATCCGTTTCGGCGGCTCACACGCTTACTACCTACCTGCTATGCCCAAGATTTTCCGCGACCCGAGCTTCGATAGTACCCTGGATGTACTGCGCGAAGGCTACCCCTTCCTCTACAACCGCAGCCAGCGCTTCGACTCCGACATCTTCCAGATCCGGCTGATGGGCATGAAGGCCATTTGCCTGCATGGAGCCGAGGCCGCCGAGCTGTTCTATAATCCCAAGCTTTTCATCCGGAAGGGGGCCGTGCCGCGCCGGGTGCAAACCACGCTCATGGGGGTAGATGCCATCCAGACCCGCGACAACGGGGAGCACCGTTGCCGCAAGGAAATGTTTATGGCTTTGATGGGGCCCGCCAGTCGGGAGCGGCTGATGAGCCTGCTGGCCGAGCAGTGGCAGCGCTACGCTCACCGCTGGGAGAAAATGGACCGGGTAGTGCTGTTCCGCGAAGCCCAGGAAATTCTGTGCCGGGCGGCCTGCGCCTGGGCCGAGGTGCCGCTACCGGAAGACGAAGTAAGCAAGCGCGCCCGCGACTTCGGCGACATGGTGGATGGCTTTGGTGGGGTAGGGCCCCGACACTGGCGCGGCAAGCAGGCCCGCAGCCGCGGCGAAAAGTGGATGCGCGGCATTATCCGGGCCATCCGGAAGGGCCAGCTGCCGGTGCAGGAAGGCTCTCCGGCCCATACAGTGGCCTGGTACCGGGACTCGAACGGCGAATTGCTGGACGTGCAAATGGCCGCCATTGAGCTGATGAACGCCACCCGGCCCATTGTGGCCATTGCTACCTACATCACCTTCGCGGCCCTGGCCCTGCACGAGCACCCCGCCTACCGCCAGCTGTTGCGCAACCCCGCTGAGGACTACGCCGAGCTGTTTGTGCAGGAAGTACGCCGTTATTTCCCCTTCACTCCGTTTGTAGGCGCACTGGTGCGCGAGGACTTTACCTGGCACGGCTTCGAGTTTCCGAAGGGCACGATGGTGCTGCTGGACGTGTACGGCACCAACCGCGACGAGCGGGAGTGGCAAGACCCGGAAGTTTTTTGGCCCGAGCGGTTCCGGCAGTGGCAGCGCAGCCCCTACGACTTCATTCCACAGGGCGGGGGCGAATTCCTGACCGGCCACCGCTGCGCCGGCGAGTGGATTACCATTGAAGCCCTGAAGCAAGCCATAGCCTTCCTCAACGACGGCATCCGCTATGATGTGCCAACCCAGGACCTGAGCTACGACCTGACCCGCATGCCCACGCTGCCCGCCTCCGGCTTCGTGATGACCCATGTACGCGCTACGGGCAAAGGCGCCTTGGCGGCCCTGCCCATGCCGGCCGCGGGTAGTGAGCAAGCCACCGCTATGGCTATGGGTTGTCCCTTTCACAAGGGGTAGGAATGTGTGAGGTTACACGCCAAAGCCCCCCTGGGTCCAGACCCAGGGGGGCTTTGGCGCTAACGGAGGGGTAGGGAGCGGCAACGTTCCCGACAACGTTTGCGCGGAAATAGCGAGGCCGAAACGGCTGAATCCAGCGGATTTCCGATAAGTTGCCGCCCTACCTACCCACGCGCTATGAAACCCGTTCTGCTTCTCTTCCTGCTCTTCTGGCTGACGCTGGGCCACGATTTTGTGGTGGCCCAGGACGGTAGCGGGCAGTTCCGGACGGTGCAGGAAGCCTTCAACGCAGTGCCCGACTTCCGCAAAAAAGTCACCACCATCTTCATCAAGAAAGGCGTGTACAAGGAGAAGCTCATTCTGGCCGGCTCCAAGCACTTTGTGAAAATAGTGGGCGAGGACCGGGAGAAAACCATTCTTACCTACGACGACTACAACCAGAAGAAAAACATCTTCGGGGAGGACAAAGGCACTTCCGGCTCGGCCAGCTGCTACATCTACGGCCCCGACTTCACCGCCGAAAACCTCACGTTTCAGAACTCCTCGGGGCCGGTGGGGCAGGCCGTGGCTATGTGGGTGGCCGGCGACAAAGCGCGGTTCCGGAACTGCCGCTTCCTGGGTTTTCAGGATACGCTTTACACCTACGGCTACGGCAGCCGCCAGTACTACGAGGACTGCTACATTGAGGGCACCGTAGATTTCATCTTCGGCAGCAGCACGGCGTGGTTTGAGCGCTGCACCATTTTCTGCAAAACCGGCGGCTTCGTCACGGCCGCTTCTACCCCCGACAGCACCCGCTACGGCTACGTGTTCAACCAGTGCCGCCTTACCGGCGACGCCCCCGCCGGCAGCTTCTACCTCGGGCGGCCCTGGCGGCCCTACGCCAAAACCGTGTTTCTGCGCTGCGAGCTAGGCAAACTGATTAAATCCGAGGGCTGGGACCATTGGGACAAGGAAAGCAACCAGCAAACCGCCCGCTACGCCGAGTACCAGAGCCGCGGCCCCGGCGCGGCCCCCAAACAGCGCGTGGCCTGGGCCCGGCAGCTTTCCGATGCCGAAGCCAGCCAATATGCCCTGCCCACCGTGCTGCGCGGCTGGGACCCTACTCAGAACTAAGGTTTCAAGACAGAACCGGGGGTAGGGCCTACGGCCCCTGCAATTAGCCGGGCCGGATAGTGTGCCTCCTGATTTCTTTTGTGATGATAAAAAAGCTGCTTGTCCTGCTCTTCCTACTGTTGCCCCTGGCCCTGATGGCCGCTGCCCGCCCACCCGAGTTGATAGTGGCCCAGGACGGCAGCGGGCAGTTCCGGATGGTGCAAGCGGCCATTGACGCGGCGCCTTCGCAGTCGGGGCAGGAAGTGATTATCCGCATCCGGAAGGGTACCTACAAGGAAAAGCTGGTGGTACCGGCCACCAAACCCCACCTGACCCTACGGGGCGAAGACCGGGACCAGACCATCCTGACCTTCGACGACCATAGCGGCAAGGGAGCCATCAACACCTACACTTCCTACTCGGTGCTGGTGCAGGGCGCTGATTTCCGGGCCGAAAACCTGACGTTTCAGAACACGGCCGGCCGTACCGCCGGGCAGGCGGTAGCCCTGCACGTAGAGGCTGACCGCTGCACTTTCCGCAACTGCCGCATCCTCGGCGACCAGGATACGCTGTTTCTGGCCGCGGCCGGCACCCGCCAGTATTTTTCTGGGTGCTTCATTGAAGGCACCACCGACTTTATTTTCGGAAGCAGCACGGCTGTGTTCGAGGGCTGCACCATCCGGAGCAAGAAAAATTCCCACATCACGGCCGCTTCTACCCCTGCGGAGCAGCCCTACGGCTTTGTATTCCGGAAGTGTAGGCTCACGGCCGATACCGCGCTGGCTACTAACGTAGCGTTGGGGCGGCCCTGGCAGCCGCACGCCCAGGTAACCTACCTGCGTACTTACATGGGCTCCCACATCCGGCCCGCCGGCTGGGACAACTGGAAAAAGCCGGAAAGTGAGAAAACGGCCCGCTACGCCGAGTACCGCTCCACGGGCCCCGGGGCAGCACCGGCCACTACGCGCGTGGCCTGGGCCCGGCAGCTTTCCGCGCGCGAGGCGCGAACGTACACGCTCCGGCGCATCTTCGCGGGCCCCATAGGCTGGAAGCCTCGGCGCTAGCCTGGAAGGTTACTCTTGGGCCCGCAGCCAGATTTTGGCCGCTTCCAAATTCTCAAACATATGAATCTGGAGCTGGTCGCCGATGCGCTGCTGCAGGTCTTCCATGGAAAACTGCCCGAACACATCCGGCGATACTACCTGCCCGATGTAGCGTAACCCCGCCCCGATAATGAGCGGAGTCCAGACCTGCTGAATCCAGTCGTTGGCTTCGGTGAAGGCCCCCACCAGGTCGCGGTGGTCGTTGAGGAGGCGGGCGCAAGGCTCCTGCCGCAGCATGTCCAGGTAGGTCAGGCCCCCGTCCATGACGGTGCCCAGGGTCTGGCGGCCGTGCCAGCGGGCGTGCACCCAGTCGTCGCGGAGGTTGCGCTCAATAGTCAGGTAGATACTGCCGTCGCCTCGTCGTAAGGTTGTCGTCATGAAAATACGCGCGCAAAAATAGCCGGTGCCCACGCAAGGCACATAAATCGAACAATGATGCCCAAAGTAACGACATGCGGCAGGGAATGTTGGCCGGCTGAGCCGTAGAGCGCATCGAATAACCTTCCGCCGGAGGCCGCGTTGAAATGAAATGACGCCCCGAAGCGGGCGGTTTCTTTACCTTCTACCACCCCCGATATGCAGTCGCAACACTCCCTCGAAGAGGTTTTGAATACCGAGCAGAAGAAGCTGAGCTTCTTTCAGAATTTGCTCCTGATAGCCTCCGCCGACGGCCAGCTGGATGAGCAGGAAGGCGACTTTCTGCTGCAGGTTGGCAACCGCCTGGGCCTGACCTCCAAGCAAACCCAGCCCCTGGCCGACAACCTCAGCGTGCTGAGCTTTGTGGTGCCCGCCGATGGCCTGCAGCGCACCCTGGAGCTGCAAACACTGGTGCAGATGATGCTCCAGGACGGTCAGATTGACCCCCGCGAGTACGGCCTGTGTATGGAGTATGCCAACCGCATTGGCTACAGCAAGGAAATTCTCGATGACATGGTAAGCCAGCTGGCCGGCGCCGGTCCGGTAGTAAACCGCAACCCGCCTACAGTTAGCTAACCGCTTTCTAGCACCAGATAAGGGAGGTAACCTTGTGCAGCATTACTGCTTGCGCAAGGTTACCTCATTTGCTTGTGTCACCACGGTATTGCCGGGGGAGAGGTTCTTGCGCAGGTTTGGCCTTAAGGTGTTCCACTTGGAGCTACTGGATAGCCAGCACCAGCGGCCGTTGCTAGTAGATTTGCCCAACCAGCTGAGCAACGAAATTACAGGTTGGTCATCCCGGAAGGTAAGCGCCCATAGGGGCCACAGTCGGGATATCTGCTCGTAGCTAGTAAACATAGTTACGCGGAAGCAGCATTTGGCTGGCTGGTATTAAAATTTCGCCCGATGGTAAGCCACATTCAGTTGTATAAGCAGGCTGACTTTATTGACTGAGTTGTGCTTGCAGCCATTGGCGAATAACGAGGGAGCTTTCGCGCTCTACTATCCGAAGGAAATGGTCGGTGGTGGCTACCTGGGCGGCGGCAGTAGCAGTAAGTATCCGGAAAAATAGCTCGTCGCCTAGGCGCTGGTGTAGCTTAAATAAGATGGCCGTACCCTTGTCATAGAGTACTTGCCGCCGGACAGGGTAGGGGTAGTTGCGGGGCTCGAACCCTAATAGGATAGGAGCCGTGGCGGCTGATTTCTGACGTTTGCTTAGTTCTTTTTGGAAGCTGACCGTATCGCTGGCCGCTTGCAGGTAGAGCAGGCCAGAATAGGTAGCAAAGGCTTCGTTTAGCCAGTTATCGTAAGTATTCCAGGTTCCATAGCCCCACCACTTATGGCTAATTTCGTGAGCCAGAATTAGGAGGTCGTCAGGGTCTTGGGTATCAAAGGTGGTGTAGGCAATAATAGCCGCTTTATCCAACAGGCCGCTGGCTGATCGGTTGATACCTGGCAGCAGAAAAGTAAAGTGCCGGATGGGGTCTTTGCGCCCAATAATCTGATTGAAGTACGCAATGATCTTACCGGCATTTCGTACCAGTAGGCTGTCGGAGGCGGTGCAGGGGCGATTGGCTTTATAAAGGTTTACCAGCGTGGCAGGGGTAGGCGAGGTAAGCGAAAAGAATTTGCGCGCTGCCAATGCCCCAATTTCAATGGTAGAAGTACGTCCTTCAAAGATGTAGCGGCCCAGCGTGCTGGAGCGCGCCGGCCGGGTACTTACTACCTGGTAAGCATCGGGCACCTGCACCGTAAGCCGATAATCCACTACCGCATATTCCTGATTTGGAATGGTGGGGACCCAACTGGCGTGCGCAGTAAACTCAGCCATGCTGTCGGCAGCAAAACGGGCGGCAATGGTGCCGTTATACTGCACCGTAACCTGCTGCCGAGGGTTTTTAGTGAGGAATTCAACGGTTATCTGCCGTAGCGTATCGCCCGTGAAGGAATCAAAGAACAAAGCCGAGGTGTAGTTCCGGACGTTGGGCCCTGTAAGGTTGGTCAGGTGATAGGGCTTATTAAGATTGAGCAAAAGCTTGCCTCCAGTTACGCGGGTGTTGAGGGTATATTGGGCGGAAAAGGTGCGGGCCTCCGGCTGAATGGATAGCTCAACGGTTGCCTTGTCGCGGGCGGCACAAGCCAAAGAAAACACCTGAATCAGGCACAGGAGCAATAGCCTTAGCATAAGAATACGGAGAAGGATAATGCCACTAAGCTACTCATTACCTGTTTGCTTTCGGAAAGTCTATCCGGGCTCCTGCAACTGGCTGCTCCCTTCAACCAATTCCTGGAGCAAGCGCATGGCCTTTTCCGCATCGGTGGCCGCCACGAAAATATGGTCGTGGTAGTAGGCCGCCACCACGTTGCAACTGATGCCGCCCTGGGCCAGCGCCTGGGCAAAAGCCGCCGTCAGGCCCACGGCTTCCAGCGCCGAGTGCACCGTTAGAGCTATCCAGGCGGCCACAAAGGTGTAGGGAAGCCCCAGCCGGTCGGCGGTGGCCTGGGGCAGAATGACAGTGTGGCCTTCCCGCTCGCGGAATGTGCCTATGGCCTCTGCCAGCAGCAAGGCTTCCGGGGAAGCAACGGTGCAGAATACGTAGGCGCCGGGCTGCAGCTCCGGTTTCATGGTGCGCAGAAGCTGGGTGAGGTCGGTTTCGCCGGGCATAGCGGAAAAGCAGGTTTTGGCGGAATAGTTACTTTTTGCCGGCCACAATGGTTTTCGCCCGAAAAAACTCGTCGATTTTACGGTTGAACTCGTCGGCGTGGTCATGGAGGGTAGCGTGGCCGCTGTTAGGGACTATCCACAGCCAAGCACGGGGTAGGCTTTGGTAGATGGCCAGGGTGTGCTCAGGTCGAATAACGTCCTGGTCGCCGGCAATAACAAAGGCGGGGGCCTGTATGCGGCTCAGTGCCGATAATGGAATGTGAGGCTGATTCCAGTCGAGTAAAAACACCTTCCAATCATTGCGGCGCTTGGCGTCAGTAAATGTTTGGCTGCTGCCTTCGCGGTAGCCGCGCCGCATCTGCTGCCATAGCTCGGGCATAAGAGCCGTGGAGTCAGGCCAGAGGTTGGCGCCCGTGGCGGCCAGCCGCTTTACTTTACCTGGGTGGCGCAGGGCCAGCACCAGCGCCGTAATACCTCCGTCGCTCCAGCCCAGCACATAGGCTGAGTCGAGGCGCAGCTGCATAAGCAGGGCAGCACAATCATCGGCCATCTGCTCGAAGCTCAGCGAATCAGCCGCATCCGTTGATTTGCCGTGGGCCCGACTATCGAGGGCAATAACGCGGTAGCGCTTGGCGAAGTAAGGAATGGTTTTGGCGAAATCCTGACTGCTGCCACCGTTGCCGTGCAGGAGCAGCAAGGGGGCGCCGCTGCCGTAAGCTTCGTAGTATAGCTTCAGGCCGCGCACATGGGCGTAGCGGCCAGCCGCCGGGTTGTTGCCGTAAGGCACGGGCCGCTGCCCCAGCACTACCTGGCAAAGCAGCAGCAACGGCAGCAGGAGAAAGTAGCGGTGCATAACGGGCGGCAGCAGGTGGAACAGTAATAATACCATCCTGCGCCCAACTTTGCTACCCCCGCCTTTGGCCTGAACCCCGATGCTCCGCTTATTTCTTGCGCAGGTACAGCAGCGTCGATTGGTTGGAGGGGCCGTACTTGTCGTTGATCAGGAAGTAGCCGCCCCGGTAAGCCGCCAGCCCTTCCCAGTTGTAGGTCATGTACTCCCGGGGCAGCTCGAACAGGGGCTTCCAGCTTACCCGGCCGCGCCGGTAGCGCAGGCTGATGAGGCGACAGTAGTTCTGGTAGTTGCTGCCATTGCGGATCAGGCGGGCATTGGGGTCCGGGGCCGGGGTGCGGTACACGCTGTCCTCGGCACCGTTGAAGAAGTAGTTAATGGCCGTGAAGCGGTTACCGCCCGTGTGCACCAGGTCCGTTACGCGGAAGGGCAGGCGGGCCACGGGCACGTAGCGCGGAATGTCAGGGGTAGGGGCCGCGCCGGTGGGCAGCCGGAAGGCGTAGTTGTCGTGGGAGAAGTAGTTGTACTCGAAGAGCAGGAGCAGACTCTGGTCGTAATCGGCGGCAGCCTCAAAACCGGCGTTGTGGATGTGGGTGCCATCGGTGAGCACCGGTTTAGGCAGGGGCACGAGGTAGCGCGGATCCAGACGAATGGAAGCCGCGGCGTCGTCCAGCTCGCCCTTGATCAGGTAGCAGTATGCCGAAGGGGTAGTAGTTTCAACGGTGAAGTAAGCCGTGTCGCCCACCATGGTAATTCCTTCCAGGCCCTCGTACTCCTGGTGGGCGCTGTCCATGCGGGCGCGCAGCTTATCCAGGTTTTGAAGGGCATATTTCCGGTACTTCACTTCCCCCATCTTCTGCTTTAGCTGGGCGTCGAGGCTGGCCAGGTCCAGGGCGTACACTTTGGCTTCGGCGCGCTCCTGCAGGCGGCTTTCCGAGAGCAGTAGCAGCTGGTTGTTGCGGATAAATAGCCCGGAAAACTGGTTGTTGCGGTCGGCAATTTCCGCGGGCAGACTAACGGCCTGGATGCTAAATGGTGCCTTCTGAGCATGGGTTGAGGCGGCCCATAGCATCAGGAGGACAAGAAAGAGAAAACGGGAGGATGGCAGCATGGAACGCGGAAGCAACTGAAAAACAGAAACCGCACAAAGATTACCCGAAATGCGCTTTCCCTTTTTGTCTGAATAGAGTTATTGAGCTATCAGCACCACCAAGCATCTGCAATGGCCTAAGCGAAGCCCAAAAACACAAACGCCGCTTCCAGCCGCAACTACGTCAACGGCGGGAAGCGGCGTGCTTGCAATCAGGTAACCAACTACGGAATCAGGCGGTCGGTGCGCAGCTGCTCAAACAGGTCAAAGAACGATTCCTCGGTGGGCTGATACACCAGGAAACCCAGCTTCCGGCTCTTGGCCATATCCGTCATTACCTCAATGGGGCGGCCCAAATCCAGGTCAGTGTGCCAGGCCGAGGCCAGGCGGTTCAGATTCGGCTCAAGTAGGCCGTGGCGCTCAGCAATTTCTCGCCACAGGTCGGCATCGTTGGCCAACTCAGCTTCCAGGGGGCGCACGGTGCCATCGAAGCCGGCGGCTTCTACCCCGAACCAGTCGGCCAGGCGGCCCCAGAGCCAGCTCCACCGGAATACGTCGCCATTCACAATGTTGAATGCTTGGTTGCGGGCCCCCTCAGTGGTAGCGGCCCACACCAATTGCTTAGCCAGCACGCGGGCGTCCGTCACGTCGGAGAGGCCATTCCATTGCGCTTCGGAGCCCGGGAACTGAAATTTGCGGCCGGTTTCCTTGCAGATAGTGGCGTACACGGCCAGCGTGGTTCCCATATTCATCTGGTTGCCCACGGCCTTGCCAATTACGGTGTGGGGGCGGTGCACGCTCCAGGTAAACCCGTCGCGGGCTGCGGCGGCGTACACCTCATCTTCCTGAGCGTAGTAGAAGTTATCAAGGTCGAGGCGCGGGTGCTCCTCGCGCACGGGCGTGAGGGGTAGGGTGCCGCTTTTGGCGTAGGCATCAAAGGGCCCCAGGTAGTGCTTCAGGCCAGTTACCAGGGCTACGTGCCGCACCGATTTCTTCGGGGAAAGCGCCGCCAACAGGTTGCGCACCATGCCTCCGTTCACGCGGATGTTCTCAGCCTCCGTGTCGTTGCGTTGCCAGCTGGTAATGAAAACGTGGGTAGGCTGCACATCGGCCAGGGCGGTTTCCAGGCTGACGGGATTCAGCAGATCAGCCGCCACTGGGCGCAGGCCCTCCACGTCGGTACCGGGGTTGCGGGCCAGACCATAGGTAGTCCAGCCGTTGCGCAGTAGCTCCTGGCTGAGGTTGCTGCCGATAATGCCGCTCGCGCCCACTACCAGGGCAATTCTATTGGTATCCGAAGTCATGCTGTTCAGAGTAAGAGGGGCTACCCCATGTTGCGAGGTAGAAGCCCAAAGAACAGCCGGAACAGGAAATGGTTACCGGTTAGCAGCTATTAGGCGTAGCCTTTTGAAAGGCCGATTGATTACGTCTGTCAACATTTGTCGCGGAGCATAGAGAAGCGTTAGGCAAGTACAATGCGCTTCGGGGCCATTTCCACCGCGTAATCGTCTATCACCTGCCGCAGAATCTCCATGTCGCGGGGGCAGCAGCGGGCAAATTCCTCCCAGTTAATGAGCGTCAGCACGGGCGGCATTTTCACAATGGCTACGATAGAATCCCAGAAGGCGTCCCAGCTGGGGCCGTACCATTCTTCAAAACCCAGCTTTTCCTTGAACAGCTGGTGTATGGCCGCTTTGCTGGTAATGCCGGTTAGGTCGAGGGTCATGATGGAGTAATGATGTTGAGGTCGTGAGCCGGAGAGTAAAAAGGGTTAGCAAACATATAGTTTATCCTATCTTTAAGCTGAGGCAATGGTAGAGGTGTTGCTGCGAAATAATATTACGGCACAAAGAGTATGATCTTGGGTAAGGTATCTAAAACGGTGGTGCTCACCGAAAGACTGGACGTTAAATCCTTTGCGGCTCGTCGGTTTCGCTTCAACTGGAAAACAGGTGCCTGGCTGATTGCCTTATTCAGCGCTATTCGGTCCGCGCTGGTGCTCCAGGCCAACGTTACCCGGAGCTATCAGGTGGTGGCGCTCATCTTCGTGGCTATGATAGCCTTGCCCTTCCTGCTTCTGAAGCGCGCAGGCCGCCGCAGAATAGGGCTGGTGCGGCCTGCGCGCTGGAGTGGTGTACTGCTGGGCGGCGCTTTGGGCGCCCTGAGCTGCACTGCGCTATTCTACCTCACTACCTATTGCTTTGGCTTAGGGGAGGGCAACAGCCTGGCCTACATCTCGCGCACCTATGGTAACATTGCTCAGGTACTCAACGACGAGAACCGCCTGCTCTATTTTCTGATTTTCACGGTTCCAAGCCTGTTGTTCAGCCCCATCGGTGAAGAAATATTTTATCGCGGCTTGGTGTACGAGTGCTTTGCGCACTCGCTCGGGAACCGAAAGGCCACGCTGATTGACAGCGCAGCCTTTGCCTTGGTCCATGTGGCGCATTTCGGACTTATCTACACCGGGCCGGAGTCTGGCTGGCGCCTGTTGCCCGGCCCGGCGCTGTTATGGGTAGCGTCATTGTTCGTTACCTGCCTGTTATTCTCGGTGGCGCGCAAGAAAAGCGGTTCAGTTTGGGGCGCCGTGGCGGCTCACGCGCTGTTCAACCTCACCATGAATTACTTTATCTTTTATCACCTCCTCTGAGGAAGTAAAATTAAATTTCTCCTATGCTACCTTTTGGCGCGAGTTGTACCTCGCGCCAGCCCGGACCTCAACTCATTTATTGCTTAGGCCAAGTTGATTCGTACCAATCGTGCCGCCCATTAACTGCTAGCTCAAACTCAGGATGCTTCTGGAGCAGGTGTGATTGTACGAAGGCATAGTTTCCTATTTCCTGTAGCGCCGGCTCCAATAGGTCCCAGCATTCTCCATCCGAATCGAATTCCCAATTGAGTTCTATACACTCATGCTGAACCTCTTCGAAATCCGGGATTTCAAAATCAGCGGGGTTGTCATTGTGCCCGGTAAGAGGCTCAAAAACCTCAGATTTTTGTTGATCTTCTACTGCGGATAGACGCAACTGATGCCTCTGCAGTAGTTCATTAAATCTAGCATTTTGCTGATCTGAATGCATTTTGCTATCGAAGCTAATAGAACTCGCCCCTGCGTTTGGATCTGTCCATATACTTACCGTGTAAACTTCATAGATAGGATGAATTATGTGCATTCTGGCAAAGGCTTTGTCAATCATTGCACGCATCTCATTCAGGTAATGAACTTTATCAAAAGGCATTGGGCAAATTTAAATTAGTGTTACAGCCACTGATTGTTGAGTCAAGTGGCAGGTAAATGGATGAAGATAGATCAACAAGCCACTATTTACGCCGCCGTATCCGCTACTTCATCCCCGTCATCTACCAGCACGCGGGCCAGCTTCTCGATGTTGAGGCTGCGGGCCGAGGCGTCGAAGATTTCGCGGTAGGTGCCGCGCAGGTCGTAGAGCTGCTCGTGGGTGCCGCTTTCCACCATGCGGCCCTGCTTCATCACATAGATGCAGTCGGAATCCACGATCTGAGCTAGGCTGTGGGAGATGATGACCACCGTGCGGCCCTTTTTGATGGCGTCGAGGGAGTTTTTGATTTGCTCGGTGGCAATGGCATCGAGGGAGGCGGTGGGCTCGTCGAGGAAGATGATGGGCGGATTTTTCAGGAACAGCCGGGCAATGGCAATGCGCTGCTGCTGCCCACCCGAAAGCTGCTGGGCGTCGGACTGGTAGCCCTTGGGTAGCTCCATGATTTGCTCGTGCAGGTAGGCTTGTTTGGCGGCGGCCTGAATCTGCTCGAAGGTGGCGTCCATCACGCCGTAGCGGATGTTTTCCTCAATGGTACCCTTGAAGATGTGGTTTTTCTGGAGTACCAGCCCAATCTGCTGGCGTAAGGCGTGGGTGTCGTAGTCGGCCAGGGGCTTGCCATCGAGCAGCATCTTGCCGTGGTCGGGGGCGTAAAACTTGCAGAGCAGGTTGATGATGGTGCTCTTGCCGGCACCGCTCAGGCCCACCAGCGCGGTGGTTTTGCCCGCCTCAATGGTCAGGCACACATCGTGCAGGGCCTGGGTACCGCTGGGGTAGGTGAAGTCTACGTTGCAGATATCGAAGGTGCCCTGCAGGTGCTCGGGTTGCAGCGGGCCCGTGGGCTCGGTGGCGTTTTCCGCATCCAGAATGTCGAAGAACCCCTCGGAGTAGGTGAGGGCGTCGTTCATTTCGTCGTAGATGCGGTGCAGCTGCCGGATAGGGGCTGACACGTTGTTGAACAGCAGAATGTGGAACATGATGGCCCCAATACTGATCTGCCGATCAAGCACCAGGTAGGCCGTCAGGATAATGATCAATACTACCCCTATCTGTTCGGTGAAGGTCTTGAGGCCATCGTAGAGAAAGTTGGTCTTGCGCGTTTCCAACTGAGCTTCCTGCAGGTTCTGCTGGGTCTGGGCTTGCTTCTGCTCCTCGTAGTCCTCGCGCACGAAGCTCTTGATAACCACCGCCGAATCGATGAGGTTAACCAAGCCTTGGCTGCGGGCCTCGCGCAGGCCGCGCAGGGCCCGGCGGGTGCCATTGAGCTTATCGGCCTGGCGGTAGCTCAGCCAGAAGTACACCGGCAGCACGGCCACGGCTACCAGCCCTACATACACGTTGGCCGTGAACATAACCACCAGGGCCACGATGGAATTGGCAAACAGGGGCAGAATGTCAATGAAGAAGTTCTGCACCAGCTTCATCAGGCTTTCCACGCCCCGGTCGATGCGGGTCTGGAGCTTGCCGGTCTGGTTGCCGTTGTCGGCGTAAAAGCCCAGCTGGTAGCCCAGCACCTTGTGCACAGCGTCCTGAATGAGCGTGCTGGACACGTTGATGCGGATTTTCTCGCCGTAGAATTTCTGTCCGAACTGAATAAACGTATTGATGATTTCCTTGCCCAGCAGCAGCCCGCTCACCAGCAGCAGCATAGGCATACCGGCCGCCAGCGTAGCATTGCCGTTGAGCAGGCCCTGCACCGTATCCACGGTATAGCGCAACACAAACGGGTTTACCTGGGCGGCCAGGGAGCCTACCAGCGTGAGCAGCAGCGTGGCAATCACCAGCCCCCGGTAGGGCCGCACGTACGGAAAAAGGCGTTTTATAATCTCCCAGAGGCTCATCAGATCATTCAGGGCTAGGTAAGGGGTAGCCGATTAGACGAGCATAGGGGGGTAGGGGTTATCGGGGGTAGCTGAAAGAATGCTCTCCAGGGGCAGCGCCGACACAAGCGTGCTTACCCCACCACCGCATAGTGGTTCATTTCCTGAATACTTTGGTAAAACGGCTTCACCAGCCGGAAAAACGCCCCGAACTCCAGGCTTTTGCGGAAACCATTCAGGTGCCGCTCCACCGAGGTCCACTCGATGCGCCAGATGAACAGTTCCGCGTCTTCCTCGCAATGAGCAAGTTCGTAGCGCAGGCAGTCGGGCGCAGCAGCCAGGAGCTGATTGGCCTGGCGAATAGCCTCTACGAAAGCAGGCTGCTGCTCGGCGGCAATGCGGTAGCGAATGTACTCGACGGTCATGGCAGCGGGCGGAAGAAAGAGGTTGGGGCGGCTTTCTGCCGTCAGGCTGCTATATAAGCTTCTATGGCCTCCAGCGTTTCCGTAGGGGCGCTGACGTGAGGACAATGGCCAGCCACGGGCAGGGTAACGAGCGTTGAGTCCGGGATTACGGAGTGCAGGTAGTCGCCCACCTCCAGGGGAGCAATTAGGTCCTCGGCGCACTGCAGCAGCAGGCAGGGCACGCGCAGCTTAGATATATCGGCCCGGTTGTCTGATAGAAATGTGACGCGGGCAAACTGCTTGGCAATGGCGGGGTCGTTCTGGCAGAAGCTGTGCGTGAGCTCCGCCACCAGGGAAGGCTGGTTGGGGTTGCCCATAATGAAGGAAGCGAATGAGTCGGCCCAGCCTACGTAATCGGTTTCCATGAAGCGCAGCATCTGCTCCACGTCCATCCGCTCGAAGCCGCCATGGTAGCCGGGCTCGTTGAGGTAGTAGGGCGAGGGGCAGAGCAGGATAAGCTGGCGAAACAGTTCGGGCTGCCGGATGGCGGCCAGCACCCCGATAACGGCCCCCACGGAATGCCCTACCAGCGTGACGTGTTGCAGGTTAAGCTGCTGGCATATTTCGAGCAGGTCCGCGGCATAGCCGTCCAGGGAGGCATATTTTTCCGCGTCATAGGCACTAGAATCCGACTGGCCGGCGCCTACGTGGTCGAAGAGCACCAGGTGGAAGTGCTCCGTCAGCGCCGGGATAAGGTAGCGCCAGATGCTTTGGTCGCATCCAAAGCCGTTCACAAACAGTAAAGTTCGCTTCCCTCGCCCTAGCATCCGCACGTTATTGCGCTTTAGCACATTGACCATATTGCACTAAGTAAAATGTATGCGTAACAATAGATAAAAAAATAACCGAATAAGACAACTTATTTTCAAAATAGGAACCAGTGCCAAAATTGGAAGCATAAGCCAGCAAGCCCGCAGGCCGCCTTTGGTATGTCGCCTCGCTTGTACAGAGTGAGAGGAGGGAACTCATGTTGGGCAGGGCTAAGATTTGCGACGGGAACACGCAACGCCAGGGTTTATTTCGGTTCTTTAGCTTCCAGTAACCAGCATCTTCTTCACCACTACTTCCTCCGCATGAACGCATTTCGGCTCCTTGCACTAGCTGGCGGCCTCACGGTAGCTGCTCCTTCCCTCGCCCAACAGGGTACCAAGGCCGACCAGGCCACGCTGGCTAAAATCAAGGACGAAGGCCTGAACCGTTCCAAAGTAATGGAAACCGCCTTCTACCTCACCGACGTCTGCGGTCCTCGCCTGGCCAACTCTGAGGGGCTGAATCGCGCCAACCAGTGGACCCAGAAGCAACTCACCAGCTGGGGCCTCGCCAAGGCCACCATTGAGCCCTGGGGCACCTTCGGCCGCGGCTGGGATATCGATAAGTCGTACATCGCCATGACGGCGCCCTACTACCACACGCTCATTGGGGCGCCCAAGGCCTGGACACCCAGCACCAACGGCGCCCTCCGGAAGCAGGTAGTAGTGATGAAGGCCACCACCGAAGCCGAGCTGGACAAGTACAAAGGCCAGCTGCGCGACAAAATTGTGCTGCTGGACGTAACCGCGCCCAAAACTTCCTTCGAGGCCGACGCCAAGCGCTACTCTGATGACGAACTGCAGAAGATGGCCGCTTACAAGCCCGAAGCGCCGGCCGCTGCGGCCAACTCAGCCAGCGCCGAAATGGAGCAGCGCATGGCCCAGCGCCGTGCCATGCTGGCCCTGCGCACCAAGATGTCGGAGATGATGCTGAGCGAAGGCGCGGCCGCTGTCCTGAGCAGCCGGGGCGGCTCCGATGGCACGTTCTTCACCAGCAACGGCGCCCCCTACGCCGCCGACGCCAAGCCGGTACTGCCCGAGCTGGAAATGGCTCCCGAAGACCAGCTGCGCCTGATCCGGCTGGCCGAGGCGGGTATTCCGGTAGAAATTGAGCTGGAAACCCGCACCCGTTTCCAAACGCAGGATTTGAAAGGCTACAATGTGGTAGCTGAAATTCCGGGCACCGACAAAAAGCTGAAAAGCGAAATTGTGATGCTGGGCGCCCACATCGACTCCTGGCATGCCGCTACCGGCGCCACCGATAACGCCGCCGGCTGCGCCGTGATGATGGAAGCTGTGCGTATCCTGAAGGCGGCCGGCGTGCAGCCCCGCCGCACCATCCGGATTGCCTTGTGGGGTGAGGAGGAGCAGGGCCTGTTTGGCTCGCGCGGCTACGTGAAAAACCACTTCGCCGACCCCGCTACCATGAAGCTGCTGCCCGAGCACGAGAAGCTCGCCGCCTACTTCAACCTCGATAACGGCGCCGGCAAAATCCGTGGCATCTATGCCCAGGGCAACGAAGCCGCCGCGCCTATCTTCCAGGAGTGGCTCAAGCCCTTCGCCGATATGGGCGCTACCACCGTTACGCTGCGCAACACCGGCGGCACCGACCACCTCTCGTTTGACGCCGTGGGCCTGCCCGGCTTCCAGTTCATTCAGGACCCCCTGGACTACGGCACCCGCACCCACCATACCAATATGGACACCTACGAGCGTCTGCCCGCCGACGACATGAAGCAGGCCTCCGTGGTAGTAGCTTCCTTCGTGTACCAGGCTGCCATGCGCGACGCCAAGCTGCCCCGCAAGCCCCTGCCCGCCGCCAAGCCCGAGCAGCGGATGTAGAATGAGGTAATGAGGTGAGGAAGAAATGAGGCAAACCGTTGCAAAGACAACCGCCTCCATCCGGTCTTCACAAACCCCTACCCCCTTAAAAGTTAGCAAGGCCTTGACACCAATATGGTTGTCAAGGCCTTGCTATTTTAGGAGGCATGAGGGTAGGCAGAGTTACTATGTAAAGCCTGCTTTACCCTATTACTGATTCCCGCGTGTCCTAATCAGCGCACCATTAGTTTCTGGACAGAAGTGCCGGCGGCGTTGGTTACCTGAATCAGGTACATGCCGCTGCGCAGGGGAAGGTCTTTTGCTACCCTCACCTCCGAGCCAAAGGCCGTGGTTTGCCATACCTGCTTGCCCTGGGCATCCAGAATCTGCACCTGGGCCGGCGAGAGTTCCTGCTGGGTTGGGAGCTGAATGGTGAGGGGGGCGCCAGCTGAATAAGGATTGGGGTACACGTTCAGGCTCTTAGCTTCCTCGCTACCTGCCGTGGCAGCCAGAACGGCCGCCGGACGGGCGCTACCGGACTTTGTAATCCGAATCCAGTTGAGGTTCCAGCCGCCAGTCTGGGCAAACACCCCGAAGTTGTAGGTGCCCGCATTCACGTTCACCGTCCGGGATACCGTCGTCCAGTTCTGCCAGCCGCCCGTGGCCGGAATAGTGGTGTTGCCCAGCTGAATGGCGCCCGCGTTCAGGTCCGACGACAGCGTGCCGCCGCTGGGGCTGGCTACCCGGTACTCCAGGGTGTAAGTGCCCGAAGTCGGGAAGTTGATGTTGCTGTAGGCCATCCAGTCGCCGGCGTCAATGTAGGCCACGTTCTGGCCCCCGCCCGTGTCGGAGGTGGTTTCCAGCTGCACCCCGTTCATGGAGCTGTAGCTTTCGGCCTGAATGGTGGTGCTGGAGCCGGCGGGTGGTGGGGTAGTGGTGCCGCTTTTCTGGTACACCCGCACGTAATCGACGTACATGGTGGCGGGCAGCTTGCTCTCGTCCACGGTCTGGCCGGGCCAGTTGCCGGCTACGGCCAGGTTCAGGAGCAGGAAGAAAGGCCGCTGAAACTCCTCGGTGCTGCCCGTGCCGCCGCTGATGTTGATTTCGTGGTACTTCACCCCATCCACAAACCAGCGGATGTAGGTGGGCTCCCATTCCACGGCATATACGTGGTAGTCCTGGGGAGTCGTGATGAGGTTGCCGCCGTACTCGGCGTGGCCGTTGCTGTCCCAGTGCACGGTGCCGTACACCTTGTTTTCGGCGTTGATGTGCTCCATCACGTCAATTTCGCCGCAGGCCGGCCAGCTGACGGTGTTGATGTTGCTGCCCAGCATCCAGAAGGCCGGCCACAGGCCCTGGCCCAGGGGCAGCTTCATGCGGGCCTCAATTTTACCGTACTTAAACTCCTTCAGGCCCTGGGTTTTCATGCGCGAGGAGGTGTAGGGCATGCCGCCCACGTTTTCCTTGCGGGCCGTAATCTGCAGGATGCCGTTCACTACGCTGGCGTTGGCGCGCTGGTAGTACTGCTTCTCGTTGTTGCCCCAGCCGCCCCCGCCGGTTTCAAATACCCAGCTGGAGCTGATGCCGTTCGTGAATTCATCGGCCCATACTTGCTGATAGGTTTGGGCGTGGGAGGAAGCGGAGCCGAGCACGCATAGTGCAGCCGCTCCCAGCAGGGAGGTAAACCGGTGTTTCATTTGGTTGTGTGGGAGTTGGTGGAAAGAAGAGCAGCGGGGAAGAAGCACAGTGCGATGCACAGACTTCAGGAATCGGGAGGCTAATAAAAGTGGTGCATTACGGCTTACAATCAGCCTTATGCAGCACGAAGCACCACCCAAGATATTGCGGCAGGTTCCCGTTATGCAAGGGCCGGAAGTCATCTGCCGGAGCCCGGTTAGTCGAGCTTATACGCTTACGGCACATGAGCGCCCAGCCCTCCGCGCGGGCCTTATCGTGCTACCTGCCCGGAAAATTGCAACCCTCCGAACGGCTAAAAAACAATCCGGAAACACCCAAATGCCAAAGTTTTCTACCCTGCTCCAACAGTTTGCACTCCTGGCAGGGGTAGCCCCAGCACTCAACCTCGGCTTGTGTAAAAGCAAACAGCCCACCGCCTCCGGGGCAGTGGGCTGTTTGGATGGTTACCCAGCGGCCGGGTGCGCCGACAGCTTGGGCAAAGGGTGTGAGGTTCTATGCTTTCGAGTTGGGTAGCAAAGGCGAGCTACGAAAGGTAGCCTCTGAAACCTACCCCAGCTTTTCCTTGAACAGCTTCAGCGTGCGGCTCCAGGCCAGCTGGGCGGCCTCGGCGTTGTAGCGGGCCGGGGAGGAGTCGTTGTTGAACGCGTGATTTACATTAGCATACACGTACTGCTCGTACTGGATGCCGGCTGCTTTCAGGGCGGCTTCGTAGGCGGGCATGCCGGCGTTTACCCGCTCATCGAGGCCAGCGTAGTGCAGCATTAAGGCAGCTTTGATGTTGGGTACTTCCTCGGCGGGCGGCTGGGTGCCGTAGTAGGCCACGGCGGCGTTCAGCTGCGGATCATGGGTAGCAAGGCTGTTGGCCATGGCCCCGCCCCAGCAGAAACCCACGCAGCCGGTGCGGCCGTTGGAGTCGGGGCGCTGGCGCAGGTAGCGCAGAGCGGCCAGGTAGTTCTGCAGGTTCTGCTGCTTATCGAGCTTGCCGATGAGGGTGCGGCCTTCGTCCTCGTTGGCCGGCGTGCCCCCAAATACCGACAGGGCATCGACGCCCAAGGCCAGGTAGCCGGCCTTGGCCACGCGGCGCGTTACATCCTTGATGTGGGGCGTCAGGCCCCGGTTTTCGTGAATGACCACTACGGCCCCGCGCTTCTTTTTGCCTTTGGGGTGCACTAGGTAGCCCTTCATGGTCACGCCGGCCTCGCCGGGCCAGGTAACTTCCTCCACTATCAGGTCCTTATCGTCGGTGGGAATGGTGGCGGCCTGGGCATAGCCGGGTTCCAGCACGGTCAGCGCCGCTGCCGCCAGGGCCGTGCCGCCGGCCAGCTTCACCAGCCGGTCCAGAAACTCCTTGCGGGTAAGCGGGGCGTGCGTGTACTCGTCGAACAGGTTGATGATGCGCTGATCCATAAGCGGCAGAGTGGAAGTGAAGGGTGAGAAAGTAGCCAGATGAAAGGTAAGCAATAAGCCGGCCCCGATGCTACCCTCTCAGGTTAATGGAAAGCAAGCCGAAGAGCTCAAAACCTACCCGCCACAAACCAAAAAGCCCCACGGTACACCATGGGGCTGTTATTGTCAGAAGAAAAGGCTACTCTTCTTCCCGGTTCACGGTAGCCGGGCTGAAGGCCGGCACGCACACCGACCAGTACTCGCACTCCTCGCCAAAAGGGTTGGAGTAGCGCACCCGGGCTCCGGCCTTAATCAGCAACGATTCGCCGGCCCCCAGCTCTACTACCTCGCCGTCTATCTCAAACCGCTTGCGGCCCCGCACCACAATGGTTACCTCGTCAAACTCGGGGCGCTGGTGGGGCTCACTCCACTGCGGAGGCGCTACCATGTGGGCTACACTGTACTGACCCGTGCCGGTGCTGGCCAGGCCAATGTGTTCCTCTATCAGCTTGCCATCGGTAGTTGGGACAATGAACGGGTTCTGCTGGCGGAAATAGCGCTTTTCAGACATAACAGGAAATGCAAATAACGGGCAACACGGGCCTTAGCCCAGGCTTCGCCGGTGGTGAGGGGGTAGGGGGTTAGTTGCTGCTTTTCGGGGGGCACTCGCCGGGCGTGGAGCTGGTTACGCCCGCGTTGGTGGCCTGGCAGGCGTTGCCATAGGTTTTGCCGTCGCAGCCGCACACGGGCTTGTAGTCCATGGTGCACATAACGTCTTTCCGGATTCGGCTTTCGTCGATGCAGGAAGCCTGGGCCGTAGAAGCCGGATTGCGCTGGCAGGCCGCTGTAGAAACCAGAAAAGCTCCGAAAACAAGGATTTTTCGCATAGAAGGCAGGGGAAGCGTGTGGCCTTAAAGGTAAAGGACTGTTGCCACACGCAAACGATATATAAACGGTTGAATATTTTGCTAAGCTAATTTTTATATTGGCGCAAAACCTCGACCGCGCCGCGCCGTATAGAGGCCCATATCCTGTACAATGGCCTGCTGATTGATCGTCTGGGCCCGCTTCTGCTGAGGAACTGTCAGGATTTACCTCGAACCCTATTTTTCATTTCTCTCCCCTACGAATCATGTCCTACCACGAAGAAGACAACTCGGGTAAAATTCTCCTCGCTGCATTGGCTGGTGCCGGTGCTGGTATCATTGCCGGCCTGCTGATGGCCCCCGACAAAGGCGCCGCTACCCGCAGCAAGCTGGGCAGCGCTGCCACCAAGTACAGCGGCCAGCTGGGCGAGCAGCTCTCGAAATACGGTGAAGACCTCGACTCCCGCTTCAAAGGCTACATCGAGAAGCTCGAAGACATGGGCATCACCGGCGCCGGCTCTAAACTGAAGCTGAAAGGCAACTGGGACGAGCTGAAAGGCAAGCTGAAGCAGCAGTATGCTCAACTCACCGACGAAGACCTGGAGTATGCCGAAGGCCAGGGCGACGAGCTGGTGGGCCGTCTGCAAAATAAGCTCGGCAAAGCCAAGCAGGAAGTAGTAAAGCTGCTCAACGAACTGTAAGCCATTGCGGCTTCTGAAGCTAAAAAGCCCCCGCCAGCTCAGCTGGCGGGGGCTTTTTGTTGGGCGCCTACCCCCGGCAGGCGGCTAAACCCGGCCGATAACAATATCTAACCTACGCTATGCTTTTCGCGTTGTACAGGGGTAGCCCGGTGCGTGGCCGGACCTAGTGTGCTCATCTTAACCATGTTTTGTCTTATGCAAGACACGAAAGGCAAAGTTATTCTCTCCCTGTTGGTTGGGGCTACGGCCGGAGCGGTAGCCGGGCTTCTGCTGGCCCCCGAAACCGGCGACGCCACCCGGGCCAACCTCAAGAAATCGGCCTCCAAATGGGGCGACGGCCCGAACAAGCTGCTCAAGCAGGGCAAATTCGGCCTGGGCTCCCTGAAGGCCGAGGAACCCGCCTCCGACCAGTTGCGCACCGACCGCACCGCCGCCGATACGCTCCTGAATTCCCTCAGCGACTCGGCCTACGAAGTGTCAACCTCCGCCGATGCCGACTCCGACTACGATGGGGTGGGCGGCGACTCGCGGCACTACCCTGGCTACAAATCCTGAAAATATTTTCAGCGGTTTGTAACCCTACCCCCTAAGCGCCGTTAAAGAATATACAATCGGCTTAAGAGAAGATTGGAGAAATTACAGCAAGTAAAATTGCCGGCTCGTTGAGCTTCTGACAGGATCTGGTCAAACAACCCGTCAGTAAAATCAAGCGGTGTCCATCGCAAGCTTCTTCTGTAAACCCATTCGGAAGGGTAAGCCAGTTGTATTAAAAGGAAAGCCTCTCGCATTTATTTAGCGGGAGGCTTTCTGCTTTTCCGGAGTAGGAGTATCGGCCCCACTACTTTCCTGAAAAATTTTGCGCCGGCGTGTAACCCTGGTTGAGCTACCCCGTTAAAGATATCATAACCGGCTTACAAGAAGTTGGATACGCACCTGTTGTAAAATTGCCGGCTGTAGAGCTTCTGCAAAGGAATGGTTAACAAACCTTGGCAGTAAAATCGTACAGGCCCATCGCAAGCTTCTTCAGGCAAAGGCTGTTCAACGGACAGAATTAGTCAGTTAAAAAGGAAAGCCTCCCGCTGTACAGAGCGGGAGGCTTTCTGACGTTTCAGGGGGTAGGAAACTACGCTTCCGCCTCTGGCTTCGGCGCGTTTTCCGACTTGGTGTACTCCGGCTTCATTTGCGGGAAGAATAGCACATCCTGAATGGAGTTGGAGTTGGTCATGATCATGCTCAGGCGGTCGATACCGATGCCCAGGCCGGCCGTGGGCGGCATGCCGTACTCCAGAGCCCGCAGGAAGTCTTCGTCGAGCACCATCGCCTCGGTGTCGCCGCGCTTGCCGAGCTCCAGTTGGTCTTCGAAACGCTGGCGCTGGTCGATGGGGTCGTTGAGCTCCGAGAAGGCATTGCAAATTTCCTTGCCGTTGCAAATAGCCTCAAAGCGCTCTACCAGGCCCGGCTTGCTGCGGTGCTTCTTGGCCAGCGGCGACATTTCCACGGGGTAATCAGTGATGAACGTGGGCTGAATCAGCTTAGGCTCCACATGTTCCCCGAAGATTTCGTCGATGATTTTGGCTTTGCCCATGCTCGGGTCAAGGCCTACTTTCAGGTCCTTGGCGGCGGCGCGCAGCTCGTCTTCGCTCTTGCCATCAATGTTGAAGCCCGTGTAGTGCTCAATGGCTTCGGCCATGGTAAAGCGCTTCCAGGGGCGCTGAAAGTTGATGAGGTTTTCACCTACCTGCACTTCTGTTTTGCCGTGCAGCGTGAGGGCCACGCGCTCCACCATTTCCTCCACCAGGTCCATCATCCAGTAGTAGTCCTTGTAGGCTACGTACAGTTCCATTTGGGTGAACTCCGGGTTATGGAACCGGCTCATGCCCTCGTTGCGGAAGTCCTTCGAGAATTCGTACACCCCATCAAATCCACCCACAATCAGGCGCTTCAGGTACAATTCGTTGGCAATGCGCAAATACAGCGTCATGTCCAGCGTGTTGTGGTGGGTTTTGAAGGGACGAGCCGCCGCGCCACCGTACAGGGGCTGCAGGATAGGCGTTTCCACCTCCAGGTAGCCTTTGTCGTTAAGGTAGTTGCGCATGGCTTGCACCAGCTGGGTCCGCTTCACGAAAGCGTCGCGCACGTGCGGGTTCACTACTAGGTCCACGTAGCGCTGACGGTAGCGCTGCTCGGGGTCCGTAAAGGCGTCGTAGGTGATTTTCTCGCCGGTAGCCTCATCAACCCGCTCTTTTACCACGGGCAGAGGGCGCAGGCTCTTGCTTAGCAGCGTAAAGCCGGTTACGTGGATGGAGGTTTCGCCCACCATCGTCTTGAACACATGGCCTTTCACGCCCACGAAGTCGCCGAGGTCCACGAGCTTCTTGAATACTGTGTTATATAGTTCCTTGTCTTCGCCGGGGCAGATTTCGTCGCGGTTGATGTAGAGCTGAATCCGGCCCGAGGCGTCCTGCAGCTCCGCGAACGAGGCTTTGCCCTTCACCCGAATCGACATCAGGCGGCCGGCCAGGCTTACGTCCTGAAAGTTGTTGAGCTCGGGGTGGTAGTTCTCGAGAATCTCCTGGGCGTAGAAGTTCACGTCGAACAGCTCGGAGGGGTAGGGCTCAATGCCGAGCTTCTGGAGCTCTTCCAATTTGCCACGACGGATTATCTCCTGTTCGCTGAGGTGCTGCATGGTACAAGGTCTAAAAAGAAAGCCCACGCGGGGCCGGTAAAGTCAAGCTGCAAAAGTAGCGCGGCTCTAACACTTATTTGCATAAACCACCTAAGAGTTGGATAGTTGGCCAAAATGTATTGGTGGTAAGGTCAGCACAAACAAAAAGCGCCGGCCCAGGGGGCCAGCGCTTACGTGTATATGCAGTTGGACTACTAAAACAGCTCGGGTACCTTAGGCCGCCATGCGCATGGTCGGCTCGTTGTCGCGGAGCTGAGGCTCAACGCGGGTTTGCAGGCGCTCCTGCATAAAGGAGTTCTGCAGGTGCTTCGGCAACTCCGCCACCAGCTGCTGGTAGCGCTCCAGCCCCATAGCCTTGGCCACGTAGGTTTCGTGGATGCCGTTGAGGTAGCTCACAATGTTGAGCAAGGACTGGTGGAACAGCTTGAAGTCAATCTCAGCCTCCACGAAGCGCTCAATCTCACGGCTGGTCTGGGAAATGCGCAGGCGGCCCAGCAGGTCGAAGATGGTAGTGTAGCCGAGGCGCCAGGTAATCTGCTGCCAGTGAGCCGCCGTCCACTTATCCAGCACCTTGCCCGTCTTCTGGCTGCGCAATGCCGTGTTCGGGTTAGCCTGTACCTGCTGGCGGGTAGCTTGTGCCTTCAGCTTGCGGGTAGTGCGTAGGAACTGCCCGATCTGAGCCTGAGCATCAATCTCCTTGCTGGCAATGTGCAGCCCGGCTTTATAGCCCGCCAGGGGTAGGCGGTGAATGCTGAAGTCGCCGTAGGCGCCAGCCGCATAGAAGGAAATAGGGCGGGGGTAGGCATTGCGCACCACCAAACGTCCTACCTCCCTGCGGATCAGGGAAGGGTTGTTGCTGCGTACGCCGGCCGTGTACAGGAAGGCCTGCAGCCCAGCCATGATGGTATGATAGGCCTGTGGGAACGTCCAGTGCAGGGCGTTGCGCAGGTAGTCCTCGTCGCCCAGCTCGGCGGTAGCGCGCAGGGCATACTCGGTGCTCCAGCTAGCGTGCAGCAGCTTGGTAATAGCTTGTACGTCGGCCTCAGTCAGCTCAGCTTGGTGGGCCCGGAAGAAAGGCAGGTGCTGCAGGCCGCCCATGGCGTCGTCAGCCTCCTGGATGTGGTAGTTGATGGCGAAGAAGTAGTTCAGGAACACCTGGGCCGGAATGGATTTGCGCCAGATTTCCTCAGCCTGCTTCTGCTCGTCCGTTACGAGCGGAATAATGGTCGTTTCTGTGTTCATCGTTGTCATGCTTTATAAACCAAGATAGCAGGTTTTGAGTTCTTATTTGCTAAAAATATTGACATGATTTACTAAAATTATAATGCTGATTATTAGACATTTATAAATGATAATGAGGCGGTGTGAAATAAGTTTTTCAGTGTCGATTTGCTAACGATACATGAGGCATTGACCCAGAGCCAAAAAAGCCCCTGCACAACCAGTGTGCAGGGGCTTTCTAAGGGAACTGGTATCTAGACTAGATCTGGTCTTTCAGCACAGCTACGGCTTCGCGCAGGGTGATGTCCTTCTTCAGGGGCTTCACGAAGCGGGAGGCGCGGTTTACTTTAATCGTATCGGCACCCAACTGGCGCAGATCAAAGGTCAGCGGGGCTATGGCAATAGGCTGGGCCGCGTTTTGGATGGCTTCATACTTATCCGATTCCAGTTTAGCCTGCTCCTGCTCAGCACGGTAGTTAGCCAGCTTCAACGATACTTTCGTGTCGTCCTTACGCTTCACCATGCGGGCTACCATATCGGAGAGCTGCTTAAAGCTGGGGCTGCTATTAACCCGGGCCGTGCTGGCCTGGCGCAGCTTGTCGATGGCCGGAGCCGCGTTCCAGGCGCGGTAGCGGGCCGGCGTGATTTCGTCCCACTTCAGGGGGTAGTCGGTTTCCTTCTCACCCTGGTCGAGGTAGCTGTACGCGTCGGGCAGGATGATATCCGGAATAACGCCTTTGAACTGCGTCGAGCCGCCGTTGATGCGGTAGAACTTCGAGGTCGTGAGCTTCAGCGAACCGAAAGGCTTGATGCTGTTAAACTCGGCGGGCATAGCTTCATCCAGGTCAAAGATGCGCTGTACGGTGCCTTTGCCATACGTGCTGGCCGAGCCCATTACAACCCCACGCTTGTAGTCCTGAATAGCGGCGGCCAGAATCTCGGAAGCCGAAGCGCTGTACTTATTTACCAGTACCACCAGCGGACCGCCGTACTGCACGCGCGGGTCACGGTCGTTGAGGATGGTAGGAGCACCCTGGGAGTTGCGCACCTGCACTACCGGGCCGCTTTCCACGAACAGGCCCGCCATTTCTACGGCGTCCTGCAGGGAGCCCCCGCCGTTGAAGCGCAGGTCGAGCACTACGCCCTGTACGTTTTCGGCCTTCAGTTTCTCCAGCTCTTTCTTCACGTCGGCAGCCGAGCTGCGGCCCCCGTTGTCGTTGAAGTCGGCGTAGAAGTTAGGCAGCTTGATGTAGCCCAGCTTGGTGCCGTTGTCGTTGATGGTAGCCGACTGCGCGTAGGTTTCCTCAATTACAACCACATCCCGGATGATAGAGATGATTTTGGTGCTGGCATCAGGCTTTTTCACCGTCAGGCGTACTTCCGTGCCTTTCTTGCCCTTAATTATAGACACCGCCTTTTCCAAGCGCATGCCTTCCACCGATACCGGCTCGGCCGAACCCTGGGCTACCCGCAGAATAATGTCGCCGGCCTTCAGCTCGCCCTGGCGGTAAGAAGCGCTACCCGGGATAATGTCGGAAACCTTGATCTGCCCATCCTTTTCCTGCAGAGAAGCACCAATGCCCTCAAAGCGGCCAGTCATGGCAATATCAAAGGTTTCTTTGTCGCGGGGAGCAAAGTACTCGGTGTGGGGGTCGTAGGTGTTGGCAATGGTATTGGCATACATCGCCAGACGGTCATTGGCATCCGTCTGCTGCAGGCCCTTGAAGTAGTCATCAAAGTACTTCAGTACGCGCTTGCGGGCTTCGGCCTCCATCTGAGCCGGTGTGCGCATGGGCTCGGAGGTGGTGCTGGGCGAGGGGGTAGCGGAAGTAGAAGCCAGCGGCTTATCCTTCTTCTTGGCCTGCTCATCCATCATTTCCGATACGCGCACCATGGTCTGGTACTTCAGAAACTTACGCCACTCTTCGCGCTGAGCGGCAGCGTTGGCGGCGAAAGTCACCTTATCTGATTCCGTCTCGAAGGTTTCGTCGGTGGTAAAGTCAAACGGCTTCGACAGGATATCCCGGTACAGGCCCTGGATGTCCTTCACGCGCTGGGCCATCAGCTGGGTGCCCAGATCCATAAATTCGTGGGTGCCGCGCTGCACCTGGTTGTCGATATCGTTCTGGTACTTGCGCAGCTGCTCCACATCGGACTGCAGCAGAAACTTTTTGCTGCTGTCCAGACGCTTCAGATACAGGTCGAAAACCCGTTTGGAGAAGGCGTCGTCAATGCGCTCAGGCTGGTAATGAGCCTGGCTCAGGCCCTGGAGCATAGCCTTGATAAGAACTTCATCCTTCTGGGGTGAGCGGCCATCGTTGCGCCGGTATAGCTTATAAGAAGCCAACACGAACACCGCCAGCAACACCGAGGCATACAAGCCTATCTTGAGTCGGGGGGAAGACATGAACTAACGGGGGATGAAATGAAGAAAAGTCGGAGAAAAGGTGCCTGCTACAGGCTACGCACAGGCAATGCCGGCGGTTTAGAAGAAAACGTTAGGGGTAAGGAAATAAGTGCCCGCGTGGGGTCTTTGCTATCAGGGTAAAGGTGAAAAAGAAGCCGGAGAGGTTGCACGCGCCATAATCAGCGCCTCCCGAATATATGCCGATTAGCAAGTAAGCACGGAATCGGGAATGAGTTGCAGCCCGCAGCCTCTGAAAAGCAAAAAAGCTCTTCCTGCCCGGAGGCAGGAAGAGCTTTTCATTGCAAACCTGTTGCCAGATTAGTAGCGACGTACTTTGTCGCCGCTGTGGCGGCGGAATTCTTCTTCAAAGTAACGGGCATCTTCCTCGTTGCGCGGACGCACACCCATTACGATGTTACCGTTTTTCACGTCGCTTTCATACTCAGCGGCGTGCTCTTCCGGGATACCCGAGCCTACCAGGGCGCCTACCAGGCCACCCGTCAGGCCACCGGCACCGGCACCAGCCAGCGCAGCAGCAATCGGACCGGCAATTACCAAGCCCAGGCCGGGCAGTGCTACCGACGTACCAATGGCAGCAATAGCGCCAATGATAGCACCAGCCGTGCCACCGATGGCCGAGCCTACGCCGGCGCCTTCCATGGCCTTATCGCCCAGCTCCGTGTCAGGAGTGTGGTCGCCGAAGTGAGTTTTACGGGTGTCGTCCGACATCAGCACGTTTACATCGTCTTTGCTGTAGCCACGCGACGAAAGCGACTGGTAAGCACGCTCAGCGCTGTCACGGTCGCGGAACGAGCCGTAGGTAGAACTGTTGCCCGTGATAGCACGGCCAGCGTCGCCGGCAGCGTTTTGCACGGCATCGATGCCCGCGCCAACCGTAGCACCGGCAGTGCCTGCCATGGCAGCACCCTTACGGGTAGCGTCGTGGTCGTGGTGGGGGTTGGTATCGGAAGATCCGTAAGACGAAGAGGAAGTTGAGCCAAGGCCACCCTGATTAGAGGAGTCGCCCATGCTGGAGTTCCCCATATTGCCGCTGGAAGTGCCGCTACCTGTGTTAGCGCCGTAGCCGGTACCGGCCGAGCCAGTACCATAGTTAGCGCCTGAGCCAGTACCGGTGTTCATCGGGTTGTTCGAATCGTTGGTGTTCATAAGGGTGGAATTGAATTTGAATGGAAAGGAGAGAGTACCTCCGATGCGGACTATTAATGAAGAAAATAATCCAACATCGGTTTCGAGTTGCTTAACGGCAGCTCCTCTTATGGGGTTGCAGAAATATTTTTGATTTTTCTGCTCACATCCATTCAAAAAAGGCTCCTGAAGCCCTTATGAGCCTTTTAGGCTATCCAAATTTTTCGAAGTTGCTATTGTCTTTCCAAAACTCGCGGGCCTCGCGCCGGATGGTTTTCAGGAAATCCTCCTGTTGCTTCAGTGTCCGCCACTCTCCCAGGCCGAGCCGCTCACAGAGCTTATAGAAGTTGTCGCCCTGGCCCTTGGAGCCTTCTACTTTCACCAGGCAGCTCAGCAGGGGGCGGCCAGCCCGGAACTCGGTTTCCGTAATCTCCGCCAGAATCTCATTAAGACGGGCTTTCTCGTGGGAAATGTCCAGGTTCAGGCCTAACTCTGCTTCCTGAACCAGATTCAGGTAGCTGGTTGTACCTACCTGGGTGCGGGCAAATCGGATCAAATGGCTGCGTACTCGGCCGGTCATGAGTGGGAAACGGGGGAAAGTGAAAGCGGAATGTAGCAAAAAAAACACCCGCTGCCCCAGGAGAAAACCCGGGCAGCGGGTGGCCGCTAACCAAAACTGTGCCGATCAGCTATATAGCAATTAAGCCCGGGCCTTGCGCCGGTTCATTTCTTTTTGAATCAGGAGAAACTCGCGGCTGCTTTGGCCCGCAATAGCCGTATTCTCATCGGCCCGGCGCAGCAGGTAGGGCATCACGGCTTCCACGGGGCCATAGGGTACGTACTTGGCCGTGTTATACCCAGCATGGGCCAGGTTGTAGCTGAGGTTGTCGCTCATGCCGTAGAGCTGGGCAAACCACACCCGCGAGTCGTTGGGGCGCAGGCCGTGCTCCTGCATCAGTTCCGTAAGCAGCAGCGAGCTGGCCTCGTTGTGCGTACCCGCGCAAATGCTGATGCGGTCGGCGTGCTCAATGCAATAGCGCAGCGCTTCGTTATAGAGGTCGTCGGTGGCCTGTTTGCTGGGGTTGATGGGGTTAGGGCGACCTTGCTGCTGGGCTACGCGCCCTTCTTTCTCCATATAAGCTCCGCGCACCAGCTTGCCGCCCAGGAAGTAGCCGCCGCGCTCCGCATCGAGGTGGGCTTTCGCCAGTGCATCGAGCCGGTCGTGGCGGTAGAGTTGATACGTATTCCAGACAATGGCTGACTCGCGGTTGTAGCGCTGCATCATCTCATAGGTAAGCTGGTCAATGGTTTCCTGAAACCAGCTTTCCTCGGCATCCACGAAAACCCGCACCCCATACTGGTGGGCACGAGCACAAATGGCGTTAATACGCTTTTTGGTCCGCTCGAAGCTGGCCTGCTCCGCCGGCGACAGGGGCGTGCCCTGCTGCACTTTCTCCAGAATGGCCGCGTCGCCTACCCCCGTTACTTTAAACACCGAGAACGGAATGTTCTGGGAGCGGTGGGCCAGATCAATGGTAGCCAGCAGCTCGGTGGTGGTGGCATCGAAGCTCTTGTCGTTGCCTTCCCCTTCCACGGAATAATCGAGAATGGTGCCGATGTGGTAGCGCCCGAGCTCCTGAATAACGGGCAAACACTCCTGAATGGACTCGCCCCCGCAGAACTGCTCGAAAATAGAGTTCTTAATCAGAAACTTGGTGCCCGGCAGCTGCCACTTCAGGGCGGCTTTCATCAGGCCCCCGCCGGTTTTTACCAGCGAGTTGTTGTTCATGGCCGCGAACAGGGCATACATCTTACGCAGCTCACCATCCGACTTGGAGGCGAAAGCAACGGCAGTATCGTCGAAGGAAACGGGTGGGGCTTGCGTAGTGGGCATCGTGGGGTGGTAGGGGATAAGTGGCAACCGGGTGGGAGTTGGTACCGCAAAGATAACCGGTAAACATTGTTCCAAACCGGATAGTTGCCTCCCTCTAGCCCAACGCTACGTGCCTGCCGCCGGCCTACCCCGGGCCAGTACCTGCTACCCCGAAAAGGGCGCTACAAAACGCCTGGAACCGCCGACCGCGCCGAAACTTCCGGAGTAGCCCGGATGTAGGTGTGGGCCGAGCTTTTGCCGCTGGCATCCTGCAGGTGCAGGCGGTTGCCCGAAACCGAATAGTATTGGTTGTTCTGGTAGCCCCGGTAAATAATGACGTGCTGCGAAGGCTGCCCAAAGCCGCTCATCACGCGCCGAACCGAAAAGGCGGCTGCGCTAACCAGCTGCCCGTCCTGGTAAAACCGAGCCCGCCCGCGCCGGTCAAACTCTACCAGCACCCGGTGGCCGGTATTGCCCGGCGTAAGTGCCTGCTGCCTGCCGGTTTCCGTTTGCTGCCACTCCCAGCGGCCCACCAGCTTTTCCTCCACGGTGGGCACCGATTCGCGGCTACAGCCGGCGGTAAGCAGCCCCGCTGCCCCTAGCGTTACTAGAAATACACCACGTACAAAAGAAGTCATAACTGAATAGAAAGTAAGTTGCACTGGTATGAGCAGAATTCAGGCTGAATAGTTGCATCAAAGCAAGCTATTTTTGTCCGATTTCTTTTAATGCTGACAGGACTTTTTTTAAAACGATATTATTTTGAACGAAAACCTGTTCATAGGACCCGAGGCATTGGCCGAATTGGGAGCCTTGCTGCGCCGGCCAGCCGTACGCCAGGTGTTTGTGCTGCTGGATGCCAATACGGCCCGTTGCTGCCTGCCCCTGTTGGAAAGACAGCTGCCTTCGGGTTATACCCCTATTGAAATTCCGGCCGGAGAAGAATATAAAACGCTGGCTACCTGCGAAACCGTCTGGAACGCCCTGACTGAGGCCCGGGCCGACCGCCACGCGCTGTTGGTAAATGTGGGTGGGGGAGTGGTAACGGACCTGGGAGGCTTCTGCGCCGCACTCTACAAACGTGGTATTCCGTTCGTGCAGGTGCCTACTACCCTGCTGGCTCAGGTAGATGCCAGCGTGGGCGGTAAAACCGGCATCGATTTTCTCGGATTCAAAAACCAACTGGGGGTATTTCAGCAGCCCCTGGCCGTGTGCATCGAGCCGCGCTTTTTGCAGACCCTGGACCCACGCCAGCTGAAATCAGGCTACGCCGAAGTAATAAAGCATTGGCTGATTGCTGATGCCGCGGCCTTCGCCCACAACCGTTCTATTGGGGTGGTAGTGGATGACTGGACGCCGATCATTCAGGAGTCGGTGGCGCTGAAGCAGCGCATTGTGGCCCAGGACCCACTGGAAAGCGGCCCGCGCAAGCTGCTCAACTTCGGGCACACGGTGGGGCACGCCCTCGAAAGCTACCTGCTCACCCAGCCCGGCCGTGAAATTCTGCACGGCGAGGCGGTGGCCGCCGGCATGATCTGCGAGGCCTGGCTGAGCCACCACAAGGGACTGCTCAGCGCCCAGGAGCTGGACCAGATAGAAACCTTCATTTTCTCGGTGTTTGAAAAGGCCCAGTTCGTGACCCTGGAAACCGAGGCCATTGCTGACTTTGCCCGTCAGGACAAGAAAAACGAGGCGGACATCATCAACTGCACGCTGCTGGAAGGCATTGGCCGGGGCGTGTACAACCAGCCCGTAACGCTGGAGGAAATTGCGGCGTCGCTTCGTTACTACCATCGGTTGTAGCCGGCCCCCGCGCAAAGCTCCAGCTTTGCCACTGCGGCTGCCTGCGGTAGGGCAGCCTTCTTATCGTTTCATGAGGTGCGAGGCTGGAGCTTTGCCCTGCAACATTCATTTGTCATCAACTCTTCCATAGCACTTTCCTGGGACGGCGGCATGCTGCGCGGCAAAGCGCAGGTGCCGGCTTCAAAAAGCGAAAGCAACCGCGCCCTGATTATTCAAGCCCTGGCGGGAGGAGGGGAACTAGGTAACCTCTCCGACGCCAACGATACGCGCCTGATGCGGCGCCTGCTCCAAGACCCCACGGCCCCCATTTTCGACGCCGAGGATGCCGGCACCGTAATGCGCTTCCTGACCGCCTACCTGGCCATGACGGGCCGCCAAACCGAGCTGACCGGCACGGCCCGCATGCGGGAGCGGCCCATTGGCGTGCTGGTAGATGCCCTGCGCCAGCTCGGAGCCCGCATCGAGTACACCGGCCAGGAGGGCTACCCCCCCCTCCGGCTGCAAGGCCGCACCCCCCAGCCCGCTACCGAAGAGGATGCGGACTTCACGGAGCTGACCGTGCGCGGCGACATCAGCAGCCAGTACATTTCAGCTCTGTTGATGATTGGGCCCACCCTGCCCCACGGCTTGCGTATCTGGCTGACCGGCAAGGTGGGCTCCCGGCCCTACATCCGAATGACGCAGGCCCTGATGCAGCACTTCGGGGCCCAGTGCCGCGACCTGGGCGAGGTGCTGGAAGTACGGCCCCAGGCCTATCAGCCCACCAACTACACCGTGGAAGGCGACTGGTCGGCAGCCAGCTACTGGTACGCTATGGTGGCCCTGGCCCCGGCTGGCTCCTCGCTCACTCTGCCCACCTTGCGTCGCTACTCCTGGCAGGGCGACCAGGCCATTGTGGGCATCATGGAAAAGCTGGGCGTGAAGACTGAGTTTCTGGCCGATGAAGCCGTGCGTCTCACGCAGGTGGAGCCGGCTGCTTCGCTAACCCAGGATTTCACCGACTGCCCCGACCTAGCCCAAACCATAGCCGTGGTGGCAGCGGCCCTGGGTATCCCCACGGAAATGACCGGTCTGGAGAGTCTGCGCATCAAGGAAACCGACCGAATTGCGGCCTTACAGATAGAGTTGGCCAAGTTTGGCGGCGCCCTGACCGATGAGGGAGAGGGCCGATTCCGGGTGTCAGCCCAAGGTTTCCGGGTGGCCGGCCAAACCGTCGCTACCTACCACGACCACCGCATGGCTATGGCCTTCGCCCCCCTGGCCCTGCGTGGGCCCCTAACGGTGGAGGCCCCGCAGGTAGTGCGCAAGTCCTACCCCCGATTCTGGCAGGAACTGGAGCAGGTAGGGTTCCGGACCGACCCCGAGCCGGCGCCCGTGTATTAGTGCCGCATATATTAAGTAAAAAGCCGATTTCTGATTCAGAAATCGGCTTTTTACTTAATGGCCCCGAATGAGGTATGAGGTCGGGGCAGGTGAGGTTGTAAGCACCTGATACCTTCTTGCCTAGTCCTCAATGGCCTCAATACCCTGCTGCTTTAGGCGTTCCAGGTGGGCTTTCATGGCGTTGAGCTGCTCAGGCGGGTGCCCTTGCCACTCTGTAACTTCACCAACAACCCGAAGCCCGCTCCGGGTGCGGTACGAACGGGTGGGGTTGCCCGGAAACTTCTTGTCTGTCAGGTTGGGGTCGTCCTAAATGAGGCCGGTGGGCTCCACGATATAGATTCGGCCGCGACCTTCGCCCCGGGCCAGTTCGGCGCCCCAAACGGCCGCGTCCAGGGTAGCAGTCAGGTAGACGTAAGCCGCCTTCTTCCGCTGTCCATAGTTTGACGCAAATCCGGGTTCAATCAGGTCGCCCAGGTTCAGATTGGCCTTCGTGCGGTGGTAGAAGGTTGGAGCACCCAACTCGGGGGTAAGAGCGGCGGGCGGATTCTCGCGGGAAGTAGAAGCCATACGTATATCCTGATTGCTCAATTCGTTTTTGAAGCTGGCCTGTCTTTCTGGTCCGGGCCAGGCTGTTAGCCGTGCGTAAGCTCCCAGAAATACCTCGCCGAATGCCGCAGCCGGCTGCCGTACCAGCTGAACAGCTCTCCATCTACCATTCGGATGCGGGCCTCAGGACATATTTCCTGAAACTCCGCTACGTGCTTTTCGCCGAAGGGGTAGGGCTCTGAGGACAGCAGAATCTGCTGGGGAGCGGCGGCTTGCAGGAGTTCGGGCGTAATTTCGGGGTAGCGGCCTAGGTGGCCGAACACGTTGCGGAAGCCCGCCCGCGCCAGCATATCATCAATGAAGGTTCCGGAAGCGGCTACCAGGTAGGGTTTGCGCCAGATGAAATACGCAGTTGTGGTTGGGGCCGTCACAGGGGGTAGGGCGGCAAAGGAATCCAGAATTTCCTGGCTGATCTGTTCTGCTGCTTCCTTGCGACCTGTAATCAGCCCCACCCGTCGGATCATGTCCGCTGAGTCAGCCAGGGTCAGGATGTCGCTCATCCACACGGGGTAGCGGGCGGCGAGTTGCTCAATGCCTTCCTGATAATTCTCTTCCTTGTTGCCAATGATGAGGTCGGGGCGCAGCTCATCTATTTGCTCGAAGTGAAAATTCTTGGTCCCGCCGATAACTGTGGCCGACCGCCGGGCTCCCGCCGGGTGAATGCAGAATTTCGTGACGCCAACTACCCGCTCGCCCAGCCCCAGGTCAAACAAAAGCTCGGTCTGCGAAGGTACCAACGATATAATCCGGCGCGGCGGAAACGGCACCGCTACCCGCCGGTTCATCTGATCGGTTACGGTCAGCGGAATCACAGATTCAAACGGATTCATCGGATTTCGGATGACTGATGCAAGGGATGTAAAGACAAAAGAGCTGCTCCGGTAAGAGCGGCTCTTTTGGGTAAATGAATGACGTCATCGGAGCGAAATAATCCGAGAAATCCGATGCATCCGTTCGAATCTGTGATTAGCTGAAGTAGCGGAAATCGTGGCCGTCCTCGATGCGGAGCAGGGTTTCGTAGATGAGGCGGGTTACGTTCTCCACGTCATCCTTGTGCACCGTTTCCACGGTGGTGTGCATGTACTTGAGGGGTAGGGAAATCAGGGCCGAGGCTACACCGGCGCTGGAGTAGGCGAAGGCATCCGTATCGGTGCCAGTAGCGCGGGTGGCAGCGGCGCGCTGGAACGGAATTTCTGCCGTCTGGGCTGTTTCGATGATGAGCTCCCGCAGATTGTTCTGCACGGCCGGACCGTAGGTAATAACGGGGCCTTTGCCGCAGTGCAGGTCGCCGGAGGTCTTCTTCTCATACATCGGGGCCTGCGTGTCGTGAATTACGTCCGTCACGATGGCCACGTCGGGCTGAATGCGGTGGGCAATCATTTCCGCGCCACGCAGGCCAATTTCTTCCTGCACCGCATTCACAATGTAGAGGCCGAAAGGCAACTGCTTGCCGTTTTCCTTCAGCATGCGGGCCACCTCGGCAATCATGAAGCCACCTACGCGGTTGTCGAGGGCCCGGCCCACGTAAAACCGGTCGTTGAGCACGGTAAACTCGTCCTCAAATGTCACCACCGAGCCCACATGGATGCCCATTTCCTCTGCTTCTTCCCGGCTCGAAGCGCCGCAGTCGAGGAACACGGTTTCAATAGTGGGCGCTTTGTCCTGCTCTACCTTGCGTACGTGAATGGCCGGCCAGCCAAACACCGCCTTCACGATGCCTTTCTTGGTGTGAATGTTCACACGCTTGCTGGGAGCTACCAAGGGGTCGGAGCCGCCATTCTTGCGCAGATAGATATAGCCCTCCTTGGTGATATAATTGACGAAGTAGCTGATTTCGTCGGCGTGGGCCTCAATCACTACTTTGTACTTGGCCTCCGGGTTGATAACGCCCACCACGGTGCCATACGTATCCACAAAGTACTCGTCGATGTAGGGCTTGATGTATTCCAGCCACAGCTGCTGGCCTTCTTTCTCGAAGCCAGTAGGAGAGGGGTTATTCAGGTATTTCTGGAGGAAGTCAAATGATTCTTGACGCATAAAAGTCAGGAGCTACAGAAAGGAGAAAAGACAAGGCTAGTGCTGGAACCGTTGGGCACCTATTACGGTCCGACCCACCAAGATGACTGTTGCTAGAAAAAAGAGGGTGCCTCCAATAGAGACATTGCCAAAACTTATCAGACCAGCGGCTATTTGCCAGTAGCCCAGCAGAAGCAAACCTCGTCCGGCCCAGGATGCTAGTCCGGCTTTGTCGGTTACGCGAGCCGCATCGTATCCAGACAAAATTTCAACGTTACCACGCCGCACAGACCGTGCTAAGAACACGATAAGCGCGCCTACCGCCATCAGTAGAATAGCGGGAAGAATGTTGCTGGCTGAAAAGATGTCCATACTAGGGGCCGCTAAGGTTACAACGGAATGTTTCCGTGCTTCTTACGGGGTAAGGTATCTACTTTGTTTTCCAGCATTTTGAACACCCGGATGAGCTTCTGGCGTGTTTGCGACGGCAGAATCACTTCATCTACGAAGCCACGGTGCGCGGCGCGGTAGGGGGTAGCAAATTTCTGCTGGTACTCATCTACCTTTTCCTGCAGCTTGGCCTCGGGGTCTTCGGCCGCAGCAATTTCCCGCTTGAAGATAATTTCCGCCGCGCCCTTGGCGCCCATTACGGCAATTTCGGCGGTCGGCCAGGCGTAGTTCATGTCGGCCCCGATGTGCTTGGAGTTCATCACGTCATACGCTCCGCCGTAGGCTTTGCGGGTAATAACCGTGATGCGCGGCACGGTGGCTTCGCAGAAGGCGTAGAGCAGCTTGGCCCCGTTGGTGATGATGCCGCGCCACTCCTGGTCGGTGCCGGGCAGGAAGCCAGGTACGTCTTCCAGCACCAGCAGCGGAATGTTGAACGAGTCGCAGAAGCGCACGAACCGGGCCGCTTTGGTAGAGGCGTTGATGTCGAGCACGCCGGCCAGCACGGCGGGCTGGTTGCCCACAATGCCAATGCTACGGCCACCCAGGCGGGCAAAGCCTACCACAATGTTTTCGGCGAAGTTCTGGTGCACCTCCATGAAGGAGTCGGCATCAATAATGCCCTCAATCACCTCCCGAATGTCGTAGGGCTGGTTGGGGTTTTCGGGGATGATGCTGTCCAGCACCGTCCGGCTTTCATCGCCTTGCGGCTCGTAGGGTACGGCCGGAGCCGTTTCCTCACAGTTCTGGGGCATGTAGCTCAGCAGGGCCTTCAGCTGATTGATGCAGGCTACCTCGTTGGGAGCCGTGAAGTGCGTCACGCCGCTTTTGGTGGAGTGGGTGCTGGCCCCGCCCAGCTCTTCGCTGGTTACGTTTTCGTGGGTTACGGTCTTCACCACGTTCGGGCCGGTCACGAACATGTAGCTCGTGTCTTCCACCATCAGGATGAAGTCGGTAATGGCCGGCGAGTACACTGCGCCGCCCGCGCATGGCCCCATGATGGCCGAAAGCTGGGGTACTACCCCCGAGGCCAGGGTGTTCTTATAGAAGATGTCGGCGTAGCCACCCAGACTTACTACCCCTTCCTGAATGCGGGCCCCGCCCGAATCGTTCAGGCCGATAACCGGGGCGCCGTTCTTCATGGCCAGGTCCATAATCTTCACGATTTTCTCGGCGTGGGTTTCGCTCAGCGAGCCGCCGAACACCGTGAAATCCTGGGAGAAAACGTACACCAATCGGCCGTTCACGGTGCCGTAGCCGGTTACTACCCCGTCGCCGAGGTAATACTCTTTGTCTAGGCCGAAGTCCTTGGAGCGGTGCATCACGAACTTGCCAATTTCCTCAAAGGAGCCCTCATCGAGCAGCAAGTCAATTCGCTCCCGGGCCGTGAGCTTGCCTTTCTTGTGTTGGGCATCGATGCGGGCCTGGCCGCCGCCGAGCAGGGCCTCCTGGTTTTTCTGGTCGAGGATTTCGAGTTTACTTAGTTGGGCTTCAGTGCGCGAATCAGACATGCGGGGTGGGCTTGAGGAAGTCGGTTGTGCTACTTAGGTCAGAAGCCAAAGGTAACGTACGGGTAAAGAAAAGCCGCACCAGAATTGTGGGGCGGCGCTTGTCTTAAACCAGAAGCGTTCAGTCAGTCTTGGTGAAGGAAAATGAAGTAAGGTTTAACGAGGAAGTGATAAAGCAGAAACGGCCGGTTTCCAAGCGGGAACCGGCCGTTTCTATTCATTCCAGACGATTACTCGCCTTTCTTCTTCGAGTCGTTGGGCTCGTCGTCGTTGGGCTCAGGAGCCTCCTCGGGCCGCTCGTCGCTGGCGAGGTTGAGTTGCTCACCGCTCTTACTTACGGCAAACGTTAGCTCTTCAGCACCGGCCGTGTAGTCAGCCGTAATAACGTCGCCCTGGGCAATTTCTGCTTTCAGGATTTCCTCCGCAATCGGGTCTTCGATGTACTTCTGGATAGCCCGGTTCAACGGACGCGCGCCATATTTAGGATCGTAGCCTTTCTCAGCCACGAAGTCCTTGGCGGCATCGGTCAGTTCCACGCGGTAGCCTAGCGTCTGGATACGGCCCAGCAGCTTCGACAGCGAAATGTCGATGATGCGGTGAATATCCTGCTTCTCCAGAGAGTTGAACACGATAACGTCGTCCAGACGGTTGAGGAATTCCGGCGAGAAGGTTTTCCGCAGGGCGTTGGTAATGGTGCCCTTGGTAATCTCATCCATGTTTTCCTGACGAGCCTTGGTGCCGAAACCGATACCAGCACCGAAGTCCTGCAGGTCACGGGCCCCAATGTTCGAGGTCATAATGATGATGGTGTTGCGGAAGTCCACCTTGCGGCCCAGGCCGTCGGTCAGGATACCGTCGTCGAGCACCTGCAGGAGCAGGTTATACACGTCGGGGTGCGCCTTCTCAATCTCGTCGAGCAGGATAACTGAGTAGGGCTTGCGGCGGATTTTCTCCGTCAGCTGACCACCTTCTTCATACCCCACGTAGCCGGGAGGCGCGCCTACCAGGCGCGAGATGCTGAACTTCTCCATGTACTCCGACATGTCAATCCGCACCAGCGAATCTTCCTTGTCGAAGAGGTAGGTAGCCAGCACTTTGGCCAGTTCCGTCTTACCTACACCGGTCGGGCCGAGGAACACGAACGAGCCGATGGGCTTCTTCGGGTCTTTCAGGCCTACGCGGGTACGCTGGATGGCTTTCACGAGCTGGGCAATAGCCTTATCCTGGCCAATTACCTTGCCTTTCAGCTCTTCACCCATTTTCAGCAGCTTGGAGCTTTCGTTCTGAGCCACGCGCGAAACGGGGATGCCGGTCATCATGGCAATAACCTCGGCCACGTTTTCCTCCTTCACGGTGTAGCGCTTCTTCTTGGTCTCCTCCTCCCAGTCTTTCTTGGCCTGGTCGAGTTGATCAATCAGCTTCTTCTCCGTGTCGCGGAGCTTGGCGGCTTCTTCGTATTTCTGCGACTTCACCACGCGGTTCTTCTCCGTCTTGATGTTCTCAATCTGCTCTTCGAGCTTGAGAATATCCTCGGGAACCACAATGTTGTTGATGTGCACGCGGGCACCAGCTTCGTCCAGAATGTCGATGGCCTTGTCTGGCAGGAAACGGTCCGACATATAGCGGTCCGACAGCTTCACGCAGGCTTCAATGGCCTTATCGGTGTACAGAACGTGGTGGTGGTCCTGATACTTATCCTTGATGTTGTTCAGGATTTCGATGGTTTCCTCGGGCGTGGTGGGGTCCACCATTACCATCTGGAAACGACGGGCCAGGGCACCATCCTTCTCGATGTACTGACGGTACTCATCAAGCGTAGTAGCGCCAATGCATTGAATCTCGCCGCGGGCCAGGGCCGGCTTGAACATGTTGGAAGCGTCCAGCGAGCCGGAAGCGCCGCCAGCACCTACAATCGTGTGCAGCTCGTCAATGAACAGGATAACGTCGGGCGACTTCTCCAGTTCATTCATCACGGCCTTCATGCGCTCCTCAAACTGGCCGCGGTATTTGGTACCCGCTACCAGCGAAGCCAGGTCAAGCGTAACCACGCGCTTGCCAAACAGTACCCGCGACACCTTCTTCTGGATGATGCGCAGGGCCAGGCCTTCGGCAATAGCCGTTTTACCTACGCCGGGCTCACCGATCAGGATGGGGTTGTTCTTCTTGCGGCGCGACAGAATCTGAGCTACGCGCTCAATTTCTTTCTCGCGGCCTACAATGGGGTCCAACTTGTCTTCCTCGGCAAGCTTGGTCAGGTCGCGACCGAAGTTATCGAGCACCGGCGTGCGCGACTTCTCGTTGCCCTTCTTGGGGGTAGCACCGGCGCCGGCACCGCCGCGGCCTGCACTGCCACCAAAGAGGCGGTCGTTGTCGTCGTCGTCAGCCTCGGGGCCGTTGGTGGGGTTGTTCGCCGTGTTACCGTGGTAGTCCAGCGAATCACGTACGGATTCGTAGTTCACGTTGAATTTGCTCAGGATTTGGGACGAAATGTTGTCTTCATCGCGCAGAATCGACAGCAGCAGGTGTTCCGTGCCAATGATTTCGCTTTTGAAGATTTTAGCTTCCAGGTAGGTAATCTTGAGTACTTTCTCGGTCTGCTTCGTCAGGGGAATAGAGCCGGTAATGCTCGTGCCCTGAGTAGCGGTATTGCGGGTAGCCTGTTCGAGAGCGTACTTCAGCTCGTCCACCGATACGCCCAATTTCTTGAGCAGACCAATGGCCGTGCCTTCCCCCTCGCGAATCATGCCCAGCAATAAGTGCTCAGTACCGATATAGTCGTGCCCAAGCCGGATGGCTTCCTCCCGGCTCAGGGAGATGACCTCCTTGACACGATTTGAGAATTTAGCTTCCATGCAGATAAGGTAGTGAAGAAAAACGGAACCCCGCAAGCCCGGTTTCGGCGCTGGCGGGTTGGGCCGCTGTACTCTGAAAACAGAAGGATGCGGGCGAAGGTTCGGAGGCGGCTAGTACACTACGTAAGAAAACTGCCGGCGGCCGGGCCCTGCGTAAAAAGCAGGTCTAAGATGCTGAGTCCCGGTACAAAATCTTTACCAAACGTCTGCCGGTAGGGCCGAACCGACGTCCTGTCAGGTTCCGCCGGGGCCGCTGCTTTCGGTGTCAGCCAATCGCGCCGATCCAGGAGGGAAACCGGGGTAGGAGAGGGGTAGTACTCGGGGGTTAGGAGAATGGGTAACCGCAGCCGCAAACAGCGCAGCTGCAACTGCAGTAAGCTCAGGTTCAACTCGAACAGAAGCGGAGGCTTTTGTACGTAGATATCATGCAGATAGTCGGCGTAGTACTCGAAATACGGCGAGCCGCCGTAAGCGGTTTGCAGGGTGCGCCAGTGGCGGTGTACCCAATTCTGGCGGTAGTCAATTTCAATAGCCGAGGTCAGCACTTTTTCGCTCCGGTTGCCATCAATAACCGGCACGGTCAGCGGCTGTACTCCCTGGGCCGTGAGGATAAGACAGCGGTTGCGGTACGTTTGTTTGCGGTAGTTGTCATGGGCTTCCAGGTAGAGAGCCTTGGCGCCAAGAAGTTCAGCAAAAAAGGCCGCGGGCGGATTGTACTGCGACTCGAAAAGAATAGCGGGCATGAAAAAAAGACTAGTGCCACCAATGGCAAGGAAAGCGTGATAATACGGCCCGACAGGCAAATGCAGAGGCCAGATGCCGGAACCGACCGGCCGAAGCAGCCTTACTTCCGAATATGGGGGAGGTTTGTACAAAAGTGGGAGAGTACTTTTGAAACGCCATCAGAGAGGCCCGTGTTTGCCCACCGCCGTTTCAGGCGAATCTGCCTTTTCAATGTACCGACATTCTGACACTATGCCCTCCGGATTTAGACTTCTGCTGACCATTTGCCTGCTTTGCCTACCCTTCGCGGCGGCTCGGGCCCAACACCAGCTGCAGCTGGACGTAGCCCGTTTCCGGAGCACGGATGTGGCCGTGAAGGGCGGAACAGTAGAAATCTACGTTACCGTAGCGGGCAAGCAGCTGACGTACCAGCGCCGCGGACCCAAAATGTTTCAGGCCGGAGCTACCGTTACGCTGGAAGCTGTGCGCCCCGATGGCTCGGCCATCTACCAGGAAACCGTAACCCTGCGCCCTCCAGTGCTGCGCGATACGACCGCAGCCATCAAAAACCCGATCAGCTTTCAGAAGCGCATCATCTTACCCGAAGGGCGCTACCTGCTGCGTGGGCACCTGCGCGACCAGTACCGCGCCGCCAACACCGATATTGTGGAACGGCCTTTAGTAATGGAGTTCAGCAACATAAAACCCAGCCTGAGCGACGTAGTGCTGCTCAGCAGGCCGGCCAGCCGCTCCAGCGTGGAGGCTAATAATTTTATACGAAATGGCCTGAGCCTGACCCGGGCCCCGGGCGGATTGTATGCGCGCGGCATGGATAAGCTGTACTTTTACGCCGAGCTGTACAACGCGCCTACCGGGCAGCCCCTGGTGCTTCGCTACCGCCTGCGGGCTGCTAAAGCCGCCAAGGATGCTGCCACCGGCCAGGGAGCCGCTCAGGGCGCGGAGGGCAAACCCACGGTGCTGGCCGGAGAGCTGGACCTAAGCAAAGTGCCCGCCGGCGAGTACCTGCTCACGCTGGAAGTTCGAAACGCTAAAAACCAAGTGCTGACTACCCAAACTACCACCGTGCGCCGTAACCCGGCCGATTACGCTCCGGCCGGAGCCGTTATGTCCCGATGAGCGCGGCCCGCGTAGCCCCCAAACCCTACCCCTGGTATTACCGGCCGGTAGAGTGGTTGCTGATTGGCCTCTCGTACCTGCCCTTGCCTGTGCTCTACGCGGTGGCCCGGGGCTTCTATCTGCTGCTGGCTTACGTAGCGCGCTACCGGAAGCGGGTGGTGTTGGAAAACATGCGCCATTCTTTTCCCGAGAAATCGGCCGCTGAAATTGAGAAGCTGGCCTACCAGTTTTATTGGCACTTCGCGCAGGTTGTTGTAGAAATTCTGAAGCTGCGTACTATATCAGCGCCGGCGCTGCGGAAACGGGTTCGGTTCACGAACCCAGAAGTGCTGGGTCGGTTTTTTCCGGAAGGCAAGCAGGTGCTTACCCTGGGTTCACACGCTGGCAACTGGGAGTGGATCCTGTCGGCGGCGGCGCTGCAGTACCCCGGCAAGGCGGGCGGCGTGTACAAGCCCTTAATGAACCCTTTCTTCGAGAGTTTTATGCTGCGGTTACGGAGCCGTCTTGGTGCCCACCTGGTGCCCATGCTCAGCACTCTGCGCGACTTGGTGAAGCACAAAGGGCAAGGGCGCACGCTTAGCCTGCTTTCCGACCAGGCCGCCGGCCCCGAAGACTACCCCTACTGGACCGACTTTTTGCATCAGGATACTCCATTCTATACTGGTGCCGACCGGCTGGCCGCCCAATTTCAGTGCGCAGTAGTGTACGTTGGGATTCGACGGGCGCGGCGCGGCTACTATGAAATTACGTTCACGGAACTCCACGATGGGCAGCATGTGCTACCGCCCGCTGAGCATCAACTAACCGAGGCTTTTGCCCGTCAGCTGGAGCGGGATATTCAGGCTAGTCCCTCTGACTACCTCTGGACCCACCGCCGCTGGAAGCATAAGCGGGTAAGGTAGTGCCAAAGTACTAAAGCGGCCCACTAGTCAGCTTCAACCAGCGGCGTAGCGGAGCCCTAACACCGCTGGAAAACTAAAAGCCCGAGTGAGGCGGCCCCTGATCGTTTAACGACTGGTACCGTCCCACTCGGGCTTTGGGCAGCTACTGGGGGTAGGGATTCGGCTGGGTTCCTACCCCCATCACTCTCTACAGATACTGTTCAATGTCGCCGGCACCCTGACGAATGATGTCGAAGTCCTCGTTGGTACAATCCACCACGGTGCTGGCAATATTGTTGCCGAAGCCGCCATCAATGACCAGGTCAACCAGCGGGCGGTACTTCTCGAAAATAAGGTCGGGGTCGGTGCTGTACTCCAGAATTTCATCGTCGTCGTGAATGGAGGTTGAGACGATGGGGTTGCCCAGCTCGCGCACCAGGGTAGTACAGATCTGGTTATCGGGCA
Organism: Hymenobacter sp. DG01; assembly: GCF_006352025.1. NCBI lineage: Bacteria > Pseudomonadati > Bacteroidota > Cytophagia > Cytophagales > Hymenobacteraceae > Hymenobacter > Hymenobacter sp. DG01. The sequence goes on along the minus strand of NZ_CP040936.1, from coordinate 2,519,742 downwards.
CCCGGATACCAACAGTTTTGCGCTTAACTCCGCCGTAGCGAGGGGCTTTCGTGCTGGCCTCAAAAATGAAGGTAAACGGGCCGGGCAGCGCTTTCTTCAGCACCTTGTACACGGGTGTGGTAATGCCGTTGGCGTAGTCGGTGATGTGCGAAAGGTCGGAGCAGATAAACGACAGATTGGCCTTCTCGGGGTGGATGCCCTTGATCCGGCAAAGCTTTTCCACGGCGCGGGCGTTATGAATGTCGCAGCCCAGGCCATACACTGTGTCCGTCGGATAAATAATAACGCCTCCGTTTCGAAGCACTTCCACGGCTTGCGCAATACGATTCTGAGGCGGGTTGTCGGGGTGAATACGAAGCAGGGTTGCAGACATAGCAAAAGCAGTTGAGTGAGCAGCAAACCCGGCGCCGGCGGGCGACGGGGGCGGTCAAGGTACAAGGCCCTACAGAGACCTGCTACTCTTTTCGATAAAAACTTCGGGCGGGTTGCCCCTGGGGTAGTAGCCGCCTGAGGCTTTGGTACAAAAAAAGCCCCGGCGACATGCACCGGGGCTTTCTTAATGAACGGGCAATACGCTTATTGTTTGGTTACTTTGTGGGTGCTGAACGAGTCACCGTTCTGTACCTTCACTACGTAGTTGCCAGCCTGCAGGGAGCGGAGGCTGAACGTGCCATCGGCGGCGGCGGTGCCACGCAGTACCGTGCGGCCCATCAGGTCCGAAACGGTAACGGCTGCCTTCTGAGCGCGGCCCGAAACCTGAATGGTTACGGCTTCGGCAGTGGGGTTGGGGAAGATGGCTACATTGCTGGCGGCAATAGCGTTGCGGCTAGCCAGGGCGGTAGTGCCCGTAGAAATAGCGAAATCATCCAGTGCCAGCAGGGCATCGGTGCCGCCATCGTTGGTGTCTTTCCAGCGAATCCACATGGTAGCGCCGGCCGGCCAGGTAATGTTGCTGATTGAGCCAGCAATGGCAGCCCGGTTAGCCGCTTCATTGCCGTTAATAGGAGCCGTAGATACGTTGGCGTTAGCTACCTCCGTGATGTTAAGAGCCGTAACAGCTGTCCAGGTGCCGGTGGTCAGGCTGGTAGCATCCAGGCTGTATTCAAAGGCCAGCACTTCAGTTATGTCAACTGCGCTGCCGGACTTCCACTGCTCGCCCCGGAAGGCCATGTTTACCCGGGTTACAGCGGCGCCCGTACCATTGGTGAAGGCAGCACCAAAAGCCGGTACGGTGGAGCCCGACGCAATAGTGCCAAATGCACGGTCAGGGTCGTTGGCGAGGCCTACGTTGTAGATACCGCCCGAGGTGCTGTTGCCATCAGAGGCAGAAAGATCCAGTACTTGGTTCAGGGTACCAGTGCCACCCAGACGTACAGCACTCCAGCCCGCCGGATACGCAGTACCCGTTACGCCAACACCGTCGAAGTTTTGGGTGTAAATAGCGCCAGCCGCTACGCTAACGGGGGTAACAGTTTGCGCTGAGGCCGAAACACAAGCGCCTGCGCTCAGAAGCAAACCCAGGAGGCCGCGGAACGCAGCTTTAGAAGTGTAAGAGTGTTGCATGATAAAAGAAAAGAGAAGGGGGGGTGAAGAATTAGAACTCGTACTTTTGAGCAGCAAATCTACCTGCTAACCGTTGTCGGGTCCAATATAAGATTGGATACGCAATGTTACCGTTTTGTTACCTCTTTCGCTTCATGGCCAAAACCCGCATCGATTATAAAGCCAACGCCACGCGCCGCCGCAACCGGTTTGCATACGTTACCGGCATTTTTGGGTTGCTGCTTGTTACCTTCTCCTACTATTTCTACCAGGTTTTCTTTACGCCCAACATTGATACCAAGGGCCGGCCGGCCTACGTGGTCGTGCGGCGGGGGGAGTCGGCCAAGGCCGTGCTCGACTCCATTGAGGCTACCGGGGTAGTGATTGATAAGCTGAGCCTGCGCTTTGTAGCCCGCCTGCTTAAGTACGACCAGTTGGTGAAGCCCGGTCGCTACGAGCTGAAAAATGGTTACACCAACCGGCAGCTGATCAATGATTTGCGCACGGGTAGCAACAAGCTGCCCCTGATGCTGACGTTTCAGAACATCCGGCTGCGGCAGGATCTGGCCCGCAAGCTGAGCACCACCATTGATGCGCGCCCCGGGCAGTTTGACTCCCTGCTGACTTCGCCGGCCTACACCAAAAGCCTGGGCTTCGATACCACGAGCATCCTGACCATGTTCATTCCGAACACCTATGAGCTGCTCTGGAACACCTCCGCCGACAACCTCATGCACCGCATGAAAAAGGAGTACGAAAAGTTCTGGACCCCGGAGCGCGACGCCAAGCGCAAAAAGCTGGGTCTGAGCCGAGCTGAGGTCAGCACATTAGCCAGCATTGTGGAAGCCGAGCAGCAGCAGCACCCCGACGAGCGACCCCGAGTGGCCGGCGTGTACCTCAACCGCCTCCGGCGCGGCATGAAGCTACAGGCCGACCCGACCGTGGTGTACGCCAACCGCGACTTTACCATTAAGCGCGTACTGAACGTGCACCTGGCCAAAGACTCGCCCTACAACACCTACAAATACGCTGGCCTGCCGCCCGGCCCCATCAATCTGCCCAGCATTGCCAGCATCGATGCCGTGCTGAACCCCGAGAGCCACGACTACCTCTATTTCTGCGCCAAAGAGGATTTCAGCGGCTACCACGCCTTTGCCCGCAACGAGCAGGAGCACCTCGTAAATGCCCGCCGCTACCAGGCCGCCCTCAGCCGGGCCGGCATTATGAAGTAACTGCGGTTTCCGGTTGAGGGCTGATGACAACCAAAACTGGCAACCGGCAACTGATAACTGGCAACTGACTATGTATCAATCAGACACCCACATCCGCGTCCGGTACGCCGAAACCGACCAGATGGGCTACGTGTACCACGGCAACTATGCGGCATACTTCGAGGTAGCCCGCACCGAGGCTTTCCGGCAGCTGGGCATCCGGTACAAGGATCTGGAGGCCGATGGGGTAGGCATGCCGGTAGGAGAAATCCGTACCCGCTTCCGCCGCCCCGCCCGCTACGACGACTTACTGACCGTGCGCCTGCTGCTGAGGCAGCCCCCCGAGGGTTCCCGGATTTTATTTGAATATGAAATCCGTAATGAGGCCGACGAGCTGCTGACCGAAGGCCACACCCTGATGGTGTTTGTGAGCATGGCTACCGGCCGGCCCGTGGCCATTCCGGCCGATATTCAGGCCAAGCTGGCGCCCTATTTCACCGATGACGAAACGGCCGGCCCGCTCACTCCGCCCAAAACGCCCGCCGATGCCCCGGCACCCGCCGCTTTCCTGAAGTAGAGCAGCGGAATAACAGAGTATAGGGTCAGCGCCACCTGCTTTCTGCTTACTACTCAGCAACCGGGTGCTTACCCGCGGCGAACTGCCTTGCCGGTTACTCAGTTACTCAGCTACGCCGTTTACTCTTTCTATGCGCCTTCCTGTTCGTCGATATCATTTACCCGATGTGCGCCGCCGCCGCAGCTACCGGCGCTTTATTGTGCTGCTGAAGCGGCTGCGCTTTCATGGCGGGCAGGCCTCGGTGTATGATGTGGTGGACCGGCTACTGCAGGAAATCAAGCTGGATGGCATTGCCAAGCGGGCCAGTTACATGGCATTCAACTTTACCATTGCCATTTTCCCCACCATCATCTTTCTGTTCACCCTTATTCCGTACATCCCCGTCCCCAACCTCAACCTCGACATTCTGCAGTTCCTCGCCGACCTGATTCCGCGGGAGATGTACGTGGCTGTTTCCGGGACTATTGAGGATATCGTGAACATTCCGCACGGCGGCCTGCTGTCCTTTGGTTTTGCTACGGCCCTGGTGCTCAGCTCCAACGGCATCATGGCTTTGCTCGATGCCTTCGAGAAGAAGTACCCTTCGTTCAAGAAGCGCACCTACGTCCGGAAGCGTGTTATTGCTACCCTCCTGACAGTAGTGTTGTCCTCGGTGCTGCTGTTCTCCGTGGCCGGTATCTTCTTTGGTACCTACATTATTGATGCGCTGGTGTACCACGAAATCGTGCCTGAGCACCTGACGGATCAGCTGATTGCCCTGCTGCGCTACGGCTCGGTAGTCGGGCTGTTCCTGCTCACTACCTGCCTGGTGTATTACTACGTACCCCCCGTGCACGACAAGTGGCCGTTTCTTTCGGCTGGCTCGGTGGTGGCTACCCTGCTTATCTTTCTGGTGTCGTTCCTGTTTATTCTCTACGTCAAGATCTTCGACAGCTACAACCACTTTTACGGCTCCATTGGCACGCTGGTAGGCTTCATGGTGTGGCTTGATTTTGTGTGTATGACCCTGATTCTGGGGTTTGAAGTAAACGTAAGCATTGATGCCGTAACGGGCCGGCTGAAGCGCCCGCTGCCCGTGGCTGCGTCGGCCGGACGAAAATGATTTGTGGTTGAAAATGAGGTGGTAAGAATTTATGCCGTAAAAAAAGTGCGCGGCCGTATTGCGCATTGCGTAATCCTCAATACTTTTGCCATCCCAAACCGCTCAGTTGGAACCTTATAGAGAGGTGGCAGAGTGGTCGAATGCGACGGATTCGAAATCCGTTATACCTGCAAGGGTATCGGGGGTTCGAATCCCCCCCTCTCTGCACTGGTTTTTTCAGCTCGTGAAAAAGCCTTTTTTCTTGCTTGTCACATCCCGCATGGCATGCTAGGCTTACCCCTTAGAGGAGTGGCAGAGTGGTCGATTGCGGCGGTCTTGAAAACCGTTGAGGGTTAAACCTCCGGGGGTTCGAATCCCTCCTCCTCTGCAACATGCCAGCGGGTACGGCAAGCAAATCCTTTAACAGAACAACCTCCTGACCTTCGGGCCGGGAGGTTGTTCTGTTAAAGGGCCTGCCTTTAGCGCGCAGAAGTGCTCTACTAGCAGTATATTACTATCCTCCCCGGCGCCTGCCAGCTCCTGCCTCTGGGCCGGGCTGGTGTTTCCCTGAAGCCTGCTGTATCTTTGTGGTCTTTATGTCTGAACTGCTTTTTGACGTTAATCTGCAGCAGCTGTCCGATGATTTCCTGACGGGCAACTGGCGGGTAGCCGACCGTGTGCTGAATCGCACTGACCCGGGCACTACCCTGGCCCAGGCCGAGCGCTTGCAGTTGGAGCCTGGGCGGTTAGAGATTCAGGCGCCCGGAGTGCAGGATGCCGGCCAGTGGCTGGTGCAGCGCGATAATATTCTGAACCGCCCTTATCTGGAAATAAGCACAGGCCAGGAGCAGACCCGCGCCCTGATTACCCGCCTGCGCCGCTCCCGCGACGGCAGCGTAAGTCAACTCAACCTCTACTTTCAGTCGGGGATGGAGATGCAGCTCACCCGCCCGTAAATTCCCTTCCCACGCTAATCTGCTTGTTTCCGTATGGACCTTGCCCATTCTGATACTCCGGAAAATCTGGCTTCACTCCCCGAAAGCCCCTCCATGCCCACCAGCACGGAGCCGGCTCAGGCCATGCTGCTGAGTATTGCCGACGCCGCCGGCTCGACCCTGTACGCCAGCCCGCAACTGCTGCGCTTTACAGGGTTGTCGCTGCCCCAGCTGAGTACGGAGTGGCTGACCCTGGTGCACGCTGACGACCAGGACCGGGTGGCCGCCCAGGCGCGGCAGGCCCTGGCTACGGGCCAGACCTACCAGATCGGGTTTCGGATGCGCCGCCACGATGGGCGCTACCGGTGGGTGGAAAGCTCCGGCTATCCGCAGCTGAACGAGGCCGGGCAAGTACACCAGTGGATTGTGTGCACCATGGACGTAGAGCAGTTGCGGCAAGGCAGCGCAGCCGGCGGAATTGACTCGCCCGCCGATTTTAACTTCCTGGCCGAGCTTATTCCGCAGCTGGTCTGGACCACGGACCCCAGTGGTTTTCATACCTACTTCAACCAGCGCTGGACCGATTTTACGGGTTATACCCTCTCTGACAGCGTAGGGCCCGATATGTGGAACAACCTGCTGCACCCCGATGACCGCCAGCACGCGCGGGAGGTGTGGGGCCATTCGCTGGCTACCGGCGAGTTCTACGAAATAGAATACCGCTTCAAGTCGCGCCAGGGTGACTACCGCTGGTTTCTGGGCCAGGCCTTGCCAGTGCGCAACGAAGCCAGTGAGATTGTGAAGTGGTTTGGCACCTGCACCGACATCCACGACCAGAAAATGCAGCAGCTGGCCCTGCGCAAGCGGGAACAGGACTTCACGACCCTGGCCAATGCCATTCCGCAGCTGGCCTGGATGGCCGATGAAACCGGCTCTCTGTTCTGGTACAACGACCGGTGGTTCCGGTTTACGGGCACGACCCAGGAGCAAATGCTGGGCTGGGGCTGGCAAAGCGTGCAGCACCCCGACTATGTGGAGCAGGTAACTACCGGCTGGAAGCAGGCGTTAAGCAACGGTGAAAAGTGGGAAGACACCTTCCCGCTCCGCCGCCACGACGGCGAATTCCGGTGGTTCCTGAGCCGCGCCCTACCCGTGCGCGACGAGGAAGGCCGTATTGTGCGGTGGTGCGGTACCAATACCGACATCACGGAGCAAAAGCAGCTGCAGGAACAACTGGAGCGCGCCTACTCCGACCTCGAAGCTAAAGTCATGTTCCGCACTCTCGACCTGGAGCGGGAAGTGCAGGAGCTGCGCCAGCGGCTGGGGGAATAGCGAATGAGTGAAGTGTCATGATGAGAGAAGCGAAGCCATGCTTCCTCTGCTATATGACAACCCTGCTAAACAGACAAGCCCTTACTTCCAGCACGGAGGTAAGGGCTTGGCACGTTTCAAGGGGGTAGGGCGCTGGCCGGGACGGATGGCTTTGCTCCACTCGCCATGACAACGCACTCACTCACTCGTTTACTCTTCCGCGTCCTGGCCTTTTTTCAGTTCGGCATCCAGAAAATAGGCCCCGTGGCGGACGAGGCGAGTTGTGTCGGGGAGTTGGTCGAGGAGGGTAATGGCTACGTCGCCGCTGTCTGTGGCGCCGGTCCGGACGCGGTAGCGCCGGTAGGAGGTGGGGCCGGTCTGGGCGAAGATATAGCTAAACTCCCCAGCCTGAATAATGGCGTCTTCGGGCAGGGTGCGTTGGCGGGCGCCGGCCGTCTGGATGTGGGCCGATACGTATTGTCCGGGTAGCACGTCGTCGCGCTCGGGCTCCAGGTGGGCGTGCACGCTCACGGTGCGGGCGTCGTCGTTGAACGCTTTGCCCACCAGAAATACGCGGGCTCCCAAGTCTTCATTGGAGCCACGACTAGGAATTTTGAACAGAATGCGCTGCCCGTTTTTCACCCGCGCAATGTCCCGTTCAAACACCTTTAGCTCCAGGTGCAGGTCGGAGCGGTCCACGATTTCTACCAGCACATCCTGCGGATTCACGAACTGACCGGGGTTGATATTGACGGACTTCACGTAGCCTTTGATGGGCGACACCAGCGGCACCGTGGGCGCAATTTCGCCCCGGTCGAGGCGGCTGAGCGAGATACCCAGCATCCGGAGTTGGGCGGCCGTGGCACGAAGCGTAGCCTGCTCGGAGGCATAGTCGCTCTGGGCCTGCTGAAGCTTGCGCTTGGCGCCCACGTCTTCGGCGTCGAGGGTTTGCTGGCGCTGCAGCTCTTTCTGCAGAAACGTTACGCGGGCTTTGCTTTGCAGATAGTCCTGCTGCAGGCGGAGGTAGTCGGGGTGGCGCAGCACGGCCACGGTGCCGCCGCGCGCTATCTGCTGCCCCGGCAGCACGGCCACCGACTGCACGTAACCGCCCATCACGGCCGATACCGACGCCCGGTTTTGCGGGGGCACGTCAATGCTACCGTTGGCCTGCACGTCGGTAGTCATGTTTTTCCAGACGAAAGAGCCGGTTTCCAGCCCTGCCGCCTGGGCCTGGGCACTGCTCACGCTGATTTCGTCGGGGTTGGCGGGGGTAGCAGGGGTAGGGGGCGCGGCAGCGGCCGTCTCGGTGGGAGCCGATTTATCGGTGCCACAGGCGGTCAGTAAAGAAGCCAGCAGCAGGAAGTAGGTCGATTTCATAGAGAATTTAAGGAGGGTTCGTGCCGATGTAAGGGGTAGCACGAAAGGTTATGGCACGTCCGGGCCGGTCAGCGTCTGGAGGGAAAGGGCCAGCTCGTTGTACTGCCGGACCTGCTCGAGGTAGGCCGTGCGAATCTGCCAGGCAGGCTCCGTATTCACCACGTATTCCACGTAGTCGATGTCGCCGGCCCGGAAGCTTTTCTCGGCCGTACTCAGAATAAGGCGGGCCTGAGGCAAGGCGGTTTGCTCGTAGTACGTGAGCGAGGCCCGCGCCCGGCTCAACTGTTGGCGCAGCCCCGCCAGTTGCCCGCGCAGTTGGGTAGTGGCGTAGCGCAGCTGAGCCTCAGCAGCCTGCTCACTTAGCTGTGCCGCCTGAATGCGGGCTTTTTGGATGCCGCCGAGCAACGGCACCGCAATGCCGGCCTGGGCTACGTGGAAGCCGTTTTCTTTGTTGATGGTCTGGGTGAAGTAGCCTAAGCGCAGGTCCGGCAGGCGGCGCAACTGCTCCACTTTGGTCTGGCGCTTGCTCACGTCAATTTCTTGTTCCAGCAGGGCCAGCGTAGGATTGGAGGCTGCCGTAAGGCCCGCCGTGTCAGCGGGAGAGAGAGGCGCTACGGCCGCTGCTGTCGTGTCGATAGAGGCGGGGCGGCCCAGGTTCAGGAGGACCCCAAGCTGCTGCTGCTGCACCTGCCGGTTCGTCAGCACGATGGCCAGCTGGTTCTGCAGTTCCCGCATCCGGGCCTCAGCCGAAACCTGTTCCAGACGGTTGGTTTCGCCGGTTTGGTAGCGGATGCGGGCTGCCCGGGCCGCCCGGCGGTACAAGCTGTCCTGCTGGCGTAGCAAAGCCGCCCGGCGGTAGCTCACCAGCAATTCATAATACGTGCTCCGGATGGCGTGCACCAGCTCCCGGCGCTGGCTACGCACGCGCTGCTCGGCGGTCATAATCTGGCCTTCCAGCAAGCGCCGCTGCGCCCCGTACACGCCCGGCAGCGCCGACTGCTGCACAATATTCAGGCTTTGGTCGCGTAGGGGGCCCGAAATCTGCCCCACCTGGTAGTCCACCACCGTGCGCGGTACGTCGTAGCCAGTGCGGGAGAGGGCCCGCTGGCGCTCCACTTCCAGCCGGCCGGTTTGCACCAGCAGGCTTTGGCCGAGGCCGGTTTGCAGGGCCTGCTGCAACGTTAGCGGCCCATCGGGTGAGGCTACCGGGCTTGCGGAGGTTGGAGGGGGTAGGGTGCGCGGGGTCGTCTGGGCGTACAGGAAGCCGGGCAGCACGACGAGCAGCAGAAACAGAAAACGATAGAGCATAATAGGTTTTCTGAGCGGGAGTTGGGGGTTAAGCGCGGCGTGGCTTGCTCTGATGAGGTACCGCGTGGCGGGCTTACAGTTCATGATTCTCGCGGGCATCGGCCAGGGCCTCCGGGGTTGACTCCACGGGGCTGGCCTCGCCATCTTTCGTGAAAAAAGTATAAAGCACGGGCAGCACCACCAGGGTAAGCAGGGTAGCCGAAATCAGCCCACCGATTACCACCGTAGCGAGGGGCTTCTGTACCTCGGCGCCGCCCGAGTTGCTCAGGGCCATGGGCAGGAACCCCAGCGAGGCCACGGCCGCCGTGAGCAGCACCGGCCGGAACCGCTCGGCGGTGGCCTTCAGCACCCGCTCATGCACGGAAGTAATGCCTACCAGGGCCAGCTCGTTGATGCTGGCTACCAGCACGATGCCGTTCAGTACCGCTACCCCGAACAAAGCAATAAACCCTACCCCCGCCGAAATGCTGAAGGGCATGCCGCGCATCCACAGGGCCAGAATACCACCAATGGCGGCCAGCGGAATGCCCGTGAAAATCAGCAGGGCCTGCTTGACGGAGTGGAAGGAAAGGTAGAGCAGCACGAAAATCAGCAGGAGCGCCACGGGCACCGCCACGGCCAGGCGCGACTTGGCCTGCTGCAGGTTCTCGAACTGCCCGCCGTACTTGAGCGCGTAGCCTTCAGGCAGTTTCAGCTTGGCATTGAGCTGCTGCTGAATATCCGTCACCAAGCTTTCCACGTCGCGGTTGCGCACATTCACGCCAATGTTGATACGGCGGCGGGCATCATCGCGCGACACCTGGATGGGAGCGTTGCGGAAGTCCACGGCGGCTACTTCTTCCAGGGGTACTTTCTCGCCGTTGGGTAGATCGACGTAGAGGGCGCGCAAATCCTGGATGCTCCGGCGGTTGAGGCTGTCGAGGCGTACCACCAGGTCGTAGCGCCGCTCACCTTCGTACACCTGGCCGGCCACGTCGCCGGCAAAGGAGGCGCGCAACAGCGTATTCAGGTCAGAAACGCGCAGGCCGTACTGGGCCATTTTCGGGCGGTTGTACGTCACGCGCAGCTGGGGCAGGGCGGCAATCTGCTCTACCTTCAGGTCGCCTACCCCCGGCAGAGGGCGGATAAGGGCGGCGGCTTCGTTGGCTTTGTCGAAAAGCAGGCCCAGGTCGTCGCCGTAAATCTTGATGCTGATATCGGACTTCACCCCCGAAATCAGCTCGTTGAAGCGCATCTGGATGGGCTGCTGAAACTCCAGACTCACGCCCGGTACACCGGCCAGGGCCTCGCTCATCTTACCGGCCAGCTCCTCGCGCGAGCCTGCCGAGGTCCACTCGGCCTGGGGCTTGAGCACTACAATCTGGTCGGAGTCTTCCAGGCTCATGGGGTCAGTCGGAATTTCGGAGGTGCCGATTTTGCTGACTACCTGCTCTACCTCCGGAAACTTGTTCAGCAGAATCTTCTGCACCTGGGTGGTGGTCGTAATGCTCTGGGCCAGAGAAGAGCCAGGCGGCAGCCCGACGTACACGGCAAAGTCGCCCTCATCGAGCTGCGGGATAAACTCGCCGCCCATACCCGCAAACACTACCCCCGCCAGCACCAGCAACCCCACGGCTGCCCCGGCCACCAGCCCGCGCAGGCGCAAGGCCCCGTGAATAATGGGCCGGTAGCCACGGTACAGGAACTTCATGATGCGGTCGGCCAGGGTGCCTTCCTCCTTGATATCCTTGCGCAGCGCCCACGCCGACACGGCCGGCACATAAGTCAGGCACAGCAGCATGGCCCCGATGATGGCAAAGCTCACCGTCAGGGCCATAGGCCGGAACATCTTGCCCTCGATGCCCGTGAGGGCCAGAATGGGCAGGTACACAATGAGGATGATGAGCTGCCCGAACAGGGCCGAGCGCATCATGCGGGTAGCGGCGGTTTCGGCCACCTGGTCCATGGTTTCGTGCTCGGCTTTCTGGCGGAAGTGCACGAGGTGGAAAATCATGGCTTCCACGATAATCACGGCCCCGTCCACAATCAGCCCGAAGTCCAGGGCGCCCAGGCTCATCAGGTTGGCCGATACGCCGAAGGTGCTCATCAGGCCCAGGGCAAACAGCATGCACAGCGGAATCATGGAGGCCACCACGAGGCCGGCCCGCCAGTTGCCCAGCAGTACCAGCAGCACCACCATCACAATCACGCCGCCCTCAATCAGGTTTTTGGCGACGGTATGAATGGCCGTGTCCACCAGCTTGGTCCGGTCGAGGAAGGGACGAACGTAGAGGCCCTCGGGCAGCTGGCGGTTGATTTCCTCTACCCGGGCCTTCACGCCTCTGATGGTTTGTTCGGAGGAGGCTCCCTTCAGCATCAGTACGATGCCGCCCACGGTTTCTCCCTTGCCATCAAAGGTCATGGCCCCGTAGCGCACGGAGTGGCCGAAGCGAACCTCGGCTACGTCGCGCACCAGCATGGGCACATTGTTTACCTGCTTGATAACCATGCTGCCTACGTCCTGCAGGGAGGTAGCACGACCTTCACCCCGGATGAAATAGGCATTGTGACCACGCTCCAGGTAAGAGCCGCCGGTGTTGGCGTTGCCGGCTTCCAGAGCGGTAAACAGCTCGCTCATGGTTACGCCGCTGGCGTTGAGGCGCTCCGGGTTCACGCTCACCTCGTACTGGCGCACGTAGCCCCCGAAACTGCTGACATCCACTACCCCCGGTACGCCGGCCAACTGCCGCTTCACTATCCAGTCCTGCACCTCGCGCAGCCGGGCCAGGGAAAATTTCTTCTCGAAGCCGGGCTTGATGCCGATGCTGTACTGGTAGATTTCGCCGAGGCCGGTGGTGATGGGCGCCATTTCGGGGCGGCCCAGGTCCGCGCCCAGGTCAGCTTCGGCGGTGCGCAGCTTCTCGGCCACCAGCTGCCGGGTTTGCAGGGTGCTGATGTCGTCCTCGAACACCACAGTAATCACCGAGAGGCCGAAGCGCGAGGTGGAGCGAATTTCCGTAACGCCCGGAATAGTGCGCAAGCTTAGCTCCAGCGGAATCGTGAGCAGCTGCTCTACCTCCTGGGCAGCCAGGGCGGGGCTTTGGGTGATAACCTGAACCTGGTTATTGGTAACGTCGGGAATGGCATCGAGGGGTAGGTGAGCGGCCGAGTAGCCGCCCCAGCCTACCAGCGCCACCAGCATCAGCACCACAAACAGCTTGTTGTGGATGCTGGCCCGGATAATGCGGGAAAGCATAAAGGAAAGGGTTGCAGCCTTCGCGTGGGGTAGGGGCCACTTGTTATCCCAACCAACGGGAGGAACCTGAGGTAGCCATCCAACGGCTCGACCCAAATTTCTCGCGCTGCTCGGAATGACGAATGGTGTCATTACACCGATATGGCGGAGGCGAAATCAGCAAGAAAGAAGAAGGGTTGCGCACGGCAACGGGGGTAGCAGCCGGACGCACTGCGCCCGGGGGCTTGGGGCCGCTAGGCTCGGGGTGGCTGCAGCAGCGACTGGCTGACGCTGAAGGTGTAGAGCGGCCCGGCCATCATGTGGTAGTCGGGGGCAGGCCAGCTTTGGGGCGGGGGCGGGAGTAGTACCCGGCCCGTGGGCAGCACAAAGCTCACCACCACGCAGTCGTGATGATGCTGTTCCAGGGGTAGTTTGTGATGGTCCTGAGCGTCGCGCTCAGAGTAGGGGTGGCGGCGGTGGTCGGCGCCGTGGGGGCCGTAGTGCAGCACCAGAAACGCCAGCGGCGAGAGGCTTCCACCCGATAAGGCCCGGTGGTAGCGGTAGTGTCGCGCCAGCTCCGGCAGCTTCCCCAGCTCCGACAGGTCGTTCTGGGGCACCAGGCCGCTCACGAGCATCAGCATTCCCAGAAAGAAGGCCACCACGGGTTTCATCACGGCAAAGGTAACTCCTCTGGCAGGGAGTTGTTCAGGAAAACGCACGCCGAGGGCAAATTTGGAATCAATATGATTTCAGGCCCGCCGAAAAATAGCGGGCTCCTGGGCTTTGCATCGGCTGAGGGGGTAGGAAAAACCGGCGAAATAACGTTCCTGTCGAGCTTATCTTCGGCGGTACCCGTGTAGCTACAACCATGGCCGGCGGAGCCGCGTAAAGGCAGGGCTTGCGGTTGAGCCATTTCGCTTGACTAGGCCCTGTTTTTTATGCTGAAATGGATACTTGGCGTGGCGGTTCTGCTGGGACTGGCTGCGCAACCGGCGGCCGCTTACTCTGTGCTTACCCACCAGGCCAACGTGGATTCCAGCTGGACGCGCTGCCTGCTGCCGCTGTTGCAGCGGCGCTACCCCGGTGCCTCCGAGCAGCAGCTGAATGAGGCGAAAAGCTACGCCTACGGGGGCTCCATTCTGCAAGATATGGGCTACTACCCCTTCGGCTCGGAGCTGTTCACGAACCTGACCCACTACGTGCGCTCCGGCGACTTTGTGCGCAACCTGCTGGATGAGGCCCACGGCCGGAATGAGTATGCCTTTGCCCTGGGGGCCCTGGCCCACTACGCCGCCGACATCCATGGCCATCCCGAGGGCACCAACCGCGCCATGCCCAGCGTCTATCCGGAGCTAAAGGCGAAATTCGGCAATAGCATTACCTACGAGGAAGCCCCCATTCAGCATACCCAGCTGGAGTTTGCCTTTGACGTGGTGCAGGTAGCAGCCGGCCGCTACCGTACCGCCGACTACCAGCGCTACATCGGGTTTCAGGTGAGTAAGCCGGTGCTGGAGCAGGCTTTTCTGAAAACGTATGGTCTGGAATTGGGCCAGGTGGTGTTCAACGTGGATCTGGCCGTTAGCTCTTTCCGGTTTGCCGTGCGCAGCCTGATTCCAATTGCCAGCCGGGCCGCCTGGCAGTCCCAGAAAAAAGAAATCCGGCGGCTAAGCCCTCAGGCCCGCCGCCGCGAGTATGTGTACCAGGAAAGTGAGCGGGAATACCGCCGCCGCTACGGCACCGACTACGAGCACCCCGGCACCGGCGCCCGCGTACTGTCGTATTTCGTGCGGGTGCTGCCCAAAATTGGGCCACTGCGGCCATTTGCCTTCAAGCTGCCTACCCCAGAGGCGCAGGAACTGTTTAAGGGGAGCTTCCGGATGGTGATGCGCAACTACTGCACACTACTGGAGCAGGAGCCGCGCGACACCACAGCCCTGGCGCCGCGCCTGCCCAATGCCGACTTCGACACTGGCAAGCCTACCCGGCTGGGCGAGTACGCCCTCACCGATGAAACCTATGGGGAGTGGCTGCGCAAACTGGCCGACAAAAAGTTTGACCACCTGACCGCGCCTCAGCAGCAACATTTGCTGAGTTTCTTTAATCAGCCTGCTCGCGAACCGGTAGATGAAGACGAAAAAGAAAAGCGCCGGGAAACCCTGGCCGCGCTGGAGCAGCTACGGGCCGTGCAGGTCAAGTAGCGGCAGTTCATTCGGCGGTAGCTACCGGATACGGCTGGGGCGATAAATGCGGTAGTTCGGGCGGTGCACATGACGCTGACCTTTCACTTTGGCCCGCGCGGCAGGCAGCAAGCCCCGCCCGCGCAACGTAGAGGCGGCTGATTCAGACGGCAAGCAGAACGACAGTACAAAGAAAACGAGCGCTAGGCGGAGAGCAGTAAGCATGTGCAGTAGGAGAGTAGCGTTGTTGATGAAACAAAACTACTGTTGAGTTTCCCACTTGTAGAATCTCTTCGCTGTGTGGGGGCGTTTCCCCAGTGAAAAGGCGTTTTTAACAGGCAAACGTGATTCTCAATTAGAGAAATATGCTACTGCCTTCTGCCCCCCTGACAGGGTAAAATCAGAAGAGAGCACGGCTTGGCTACACTAACTACGCCAGTAACCATTGCGTAGCCGGCCCTTCATCTATGAAAGTCTGAAGGGAGTAGGGTTGAGCCGAATTCAGGGCTGCCTCTGTTGCTGCGCGCATACCCGGGTCAATCCGTAGAACAACCTCCCGGGCCGGTGACAGAAGATAGGCAATCATTAACCGGCTGCCCAGACCACGGGCTACCATAGGTAAAAAATCCTGGGCCACCCAGGCCGATGAAACCGCGTCCAGCGAGGAACGGCGACGCACATCCACCAACCAGCGGGTTGCCTCTTGCTCCAGGCTCAGCTGGCGGGCCTGCTCAAACCCAGCCTGCAGCTCTTCCCGCGAAACCGAGCGTAGCCAGCGTACCGTCAGTACCTTGATATCTGCACGGTAGCCGAGGTCCAAAAAATCAGCACAAGAAGAAGCCAGTGCAGAGTTCATAGCGTGAAATACAGTTGCTTGATATGCGCAGTAAACCGAAAATCAGGGCTGAGCGGTTCCCTGCTGCACCAGGCCACTGCTCAGGCGGCGTAGCACAATTTCGGCCTGCTTGGCCTGGTAGCGGATGTCCAACAGGCGCACTTCGGCGTCGAGCTGGGTGCGCTGGGCCTCGCGCAGGGCAATGGGCGTGAGCAGGCCCAGGCGGTAGCGCTCCAGGGCAATGGCCACGTTTTCGCGGGCCAGCAGAATGTTGGCTTCTTCCAGCTCCAGCAGCTCCAGGCGGTTCTGGTACTGAGCCCACGCCTGCTCGGCATCCGCATCCAGCTGCAGCTGGGTCTGGTCGAGCTGCAGGCGGCTCTGCTCCTCCACAATGCGGGCGTTCTGCTCCAGGCGGTTGCGGTTGAAGCCGTCGAAAATAGGCACCGAGGCTACTACACCATAGTTCAGGCCGTAGGTCCGGCCGGTGTTGGTTACCAGCTGGGAGCCGAAGAACGCCGCGCCGTTGATGTTGCGGTTCAGCCCGTAGCCGGTAGTAAGGCCGATTTGTGGAAAGCGCGAGGCCCGTACCAGACGCCGGTCGTATGTGGCTACTTCGGTGTTGATGCGGGCTTGTTGCAGACGGGGGTTATTCTGGCGCACGGCCTGCAGCACAACATCCCGGTTCAGATCCGGGCTGACCACAATGGAGTCCTGGGGCTGAAAGTTGAGGTTGGGGTTGCGGCCCAACAAATTGTTCAGGTTGATTTTAGCCGTTTTTAAGGCTTCCTGCTGCTGAATCAGGGCCGAGCGGTCGGCGTTATAGTCCACGCGGGCCGTCAGCACTTCTACTTTGGCACTCACGCCTACATCCACCCGGGCCTGGGTCAGGTCGATGCGGGCCTGACCGATTTTCAGGGCTTCCTCAATAGAGTTAATCTTGCCTGACTCCCGCACTACCACAAAGTAGGCGTCCGTAATGGCGGCTACCGTTTCCTCCAGGGTAGCGCGCGTGAGCTGGCGCTGGCTTTGCTCCAGGGCCTGCAGGCGGTCATAGGCAATAAACATCCCGAAACCATCGAAAATGGTCCAGGTAGCGGCCACGTTGGCGTTCAGCAGGTTCGACTTGGCATTGTTGGCAATGCTGGGCTCAGGCCGGCTCGATGACTCCTGCCGCACGTTGTTGCGGTTGAAGGTCCGGGTGAAGTTACCGTTTACCGTAGGCAGCTGCCCGGCGTTGCCACGGGTCACGTTGTTTTCGGCAATGCGCTCGTCCTGGCGCGAAAGCCGGATGTTATAGTTGTTCTCAATCCCTACCCGAATGGCTTCGGCCAGGGTCAGGAAAGGCGCCGGAGCTACCGTTTCGGGTTTTTCCGTCTGGGGTTTGCTTTGGGGCTGGGTGGTAGGCTGGCGCGAGGGCAGCACCGGCTGCTGGGCAAGCAGGGGTAGGGGAGCGGCGAGCAGAAAAGCAGCAAGAAAAGAACGACGCATGAAGGAAATCAGCTGCTGAAAACAGGGCGGTTGTATAACAAAAGGATACGGCACAATTAAGCGGCTACGGCCTCTCGCTCGGCGGCTTCAGGCTGCTTGTGCTTTTTGGCCGTGGCGAAGTATGAGTACATCACCGGCACCACGTACAGGGTAAGCGCCGTGGCAAAGAACAGGCCACCTACTACCCCAATGCCCATGGCCCGACGGCTAAGCGCGCCCGCTCCGGTAGCCACCGCAATGGGCAGAATACCCAAGATGGCGCACAAAGAGGTCATCAGGATGGGGCGGAAACGAGCGGTAGCGCCTTCAATCAGGCCGGTCATGTAGTCTTTGCCGTTTTCTACCTGCTGGTTAGCGAATTCCACGATGAGGATACCGTTTTTCGTTACCAGGCCCACCAGCATAATAATGCCGATCTGGGAAAACAGGTTGAGGGTCTGGTTGAAATACCACAGGCTGAGTAGGGCCCCCGACAACGCCAGCGGTACCGTCACCATGATAATCACCGGGTCGCGGAAGCTTTCGAACTGCGCCGCCAGCACCAGGTAAATCAGTACCAGGGCCAGGCCGAAAGCAAATACCAGCGAGGAAGAGCTTTCCTGGAAGTCGCGGGAGGCACCGGCGAGTTCGGTAGAGAAGGTATCGTCGAGGTTTTTGTCGGCAATGGCCTGCATGGCAGCAATACCGTCGCCGAGGGTGCGGCCCGGGGCCAGGGAGGCCGAGAAGGTAGCCGAGTTGTAGCGGTTGAAGCGGTAGAGCTGGGGCGGGGTGCTGCTTTCCTCCAGTCGAATGACGTTATCCAGCTGAATCAACTCCCCGTTGGCGTTCTTCACCGACAGCAGGCGCACATCCAGGGGCTGGCTGCGGTCTTCGCGCGCTACCTGCCCGATAATCTGGTACTGCTTGCCTTCCCGGATAAAGTAGCCGTAGCGCTGTCCGCTCAGGCCCGACTGCAGCGTCTGGCTGATGCTCTGCACCGACACGCCCAGGCTCTGTGCTTTCTCCCGGTCGATGTTCACGCGCAGCTCGGGCTTGTTGAACTTCAGGTTCACGTCCACGAACTGGAAAGTGGGGTCTTGGCGGGCGGCATCCAAGAACTTCGGAACGGCGGTGCGCAGCTTGTCGAAATCCTGGGTCTGGATAACAAACTGCACAGGTAGGCCACCACCGCCGCCACCAATACTCTGGTCCTGCGACACGGAGGTGCGAGCGGCGGTTAGTTTCTTTACGCCGGCGCTCAGCTTATCTGATATTTGCTGCTGGCCTATCTTCCGGTTGTCAGCATCGAGCAGGAGTACACGGGCTGTGCCGGAGTTAGAGCCGCCCCCGAAACCAGGCGAGGTTACGGCAAACACACTGCTCAGATTCTGCTCACCGGTAGAGTCCATCGCCAGTCGGGTGAGCTGGGCCATGTAGGCGTCCATGAACTCAAACGAAGCACCTTCCGGACCCGTGGCGTTGATGTTCACCCGGCTTCGGTCTTCAATGGGGGCCAGCTCGGACGGAATGGTTTTCATGAAAAACCAGATGCCTACCCCCGTGCCAACTACCATTAGCCAAGCCATCCAGCGGTTGCGCAGGAAGCTTTCCAGGCTGCTCTGGTAACCGCCAATCATCTTCTCGAAGAAGGGCTCAGTTTTGCGGTAAAACCAGTTGTGCGTTTCCTCGCGCTTGAGCAGAACCGAGCACATCATGGGCGTCAGGGTAAGGGACACGAAGGCCGAAATCAGCACCGAACCAGCCACCACAATGCCAAACTCGCGGAACAGGCGCCCGGTAATACCGGTCAGGAACACTACGGGTAGGAACACCGCCGCCAGTACGATAGTCGTGCTGACAACGGCCATCAGAATTTCCTCGGAGCCTTTAATAGCTGCCGTTTTTGGGTCCTCGCCGCCCTCAATGCGAGAATAGATATTCTCCAGTACCACAATGGCGTCGTCCACTACCAGACCAATAGCCAGCACTACGGCCAGCAGGGTGAGCACATTGATGGAGAAATTCATCAGGTACATCACGAAGAAGATACCGACGAGTGACACCGGAATGGCTACCACCGGAATGATGGTAGAACGCCAGTCGCGCAGGAACAGGAAGATGATAATTACCACCAGCACGAAGGCCTCAATGATGGTGTGCTCTACCTCGTTAATGGACTTGCGGATAAACACTGAGTTATCGAAGCCCGGCTTTAGCACCAGGTCCTTGGGCAGGTCTTTGCCATAGAGGGCAATGCGTTGGTTGAACTCGTCGGCAATGTCAATCTGGTTGGAGCCCGGCTGCGGAATAACGGCCAAGCCAACCATCGGCACGCCATTCACCTTGAAGATGGTTTGGTCGTTCTCGGGATAGAGCTCGGCGTAGCCGATATCGGAGAGCCGCACCAGGGCTGATTCATCCTGCCGGATAATCAGATTGTTGAAGTCTTCTACCGACGACAGACGACCCATGGTACGTAGGGTCAGCTGAGTAGCTTCGCCCTGCACCGAGCCGCTGGGCAGCTCCACGTTTTCGCGGGTCAGGGCGGCCTGCACATCCACGGGGCTCACGCCCAGGGCCGAGAGCTTCACGGGGTCCAGCCACAGGCGCATGGAATACTTCCGCTCCCCGTACACCCGCACTTCCGACACGCCTGGGATGGTTTGGAGGCGCTCTTTCAGGGTGTTGTTGGCGTAATCGGTCAGCTCCAGCAAATTGCGCTGGCTGGAGCTGAGGTAGGTCATCACAATAGGCTGGGAGTCAGCGTTGGCCTTGCTCACCACGGGTGGGTCGATGTCGCGGGGTAGGCGGCCCTGGGCCCCCGACACCTTATCGCGCACGTCGTTAGCTGCCGTTTCCAGGTCGGCGTCGAGGTCAAACTCTACCGTAATCTGGGTGCGGCCGTCGCGGGAGTTCGAGGTCAGGTTCTTGATGCCCTGAATACCATTGAGGGCTTCTTCCAGGGGCTCAGTCACCTGGCCCTGCATTACGTCGGCGGAGGCGCCGGTGTAGGAGGCCGATACCGTGATGATGGGTGGGTCAACGCTCGGGTACTCCCGGACGCTGAGGTAGCGAAACCCAATCACCCCGAAAATCACGATGACCAGGCTCATCACAATGGCGAGCACCGGCCGGTTGATACTGGTGGAGGATAAGCTCATAGTGTTATTTCTCGCTGAGGTTCGCTGAGGTTTTCGCTGAGGTTTGCAGTGTACGGCCTCCGCGAACCTCAGCGAAAACCTCAGCGAACCTCAGCGAGAAATCTTACTTAGTAACGCGCACAGCATCACCGGGTTTAACCTGCAAAATGCCGGTGCGGATTACCGAGTCGCCCACGGCAATGCCCTCGGTAATCTGAATCAGGCGGGCAGAGCGGACCCCGATTTTTACCTTTTTCGGGACCATTTTACCGTTCTGCACCGTGTACACGCTGTAGCCGGCAGCTTCCGGAATTACGGCTTCCGTGGGCACCTGCAGGGCTTCCGAGGTTTGGCCCAGCTGCAGATTCACCTTCACGAAGGCACCGGGGCGCAGCTCATTACTGGTATTGGCATAGCGGGCGCGCACGGTTTGGGTGCGGCTCACGGGGTCAATCTGCGGATCAAGGGCATAGACTTTGGCTTCGTACTTCTTGTTCGAAGCTTCGTCGGTGATGGTAATGGGGTCGCCGGTGCGTACCAGGTTTGAGAAGCGGCTGGGCACCGTGAAGCTGATTTTCACCGGCTTCACCCGTGAAAGGGTCGTTATTTCGGCCCCCGGGCTCACGTACGTACCTACCGTAATGGTGCTTAACCCTAGCACGCCATCAAAAGGTGCCCGGATATAGGCTTTGGTCAGGGAAGCACGCAGGGCTTGCAGGTCGGCCTGGGCCGTGAGCAGCTGGTTATTGGCCTGCTCGTACTCCTGGGCGCTGATATATTCTTTGTCGAGCAGGGTACGCTGGCGGCGCTCCTGGTCGCGGAAAAGCTTGATGTTGTACTCCTGCTTGCGCAGCTGGGCCTGAATCTCGTCGGCGTTGATGGTCAGCAGCAGCTGGCCCTTGCGCACCGGCTGGCCCTCCCGGATGTTGAGGCTCGTAATCTTGCCCGAAATTTCGCTTTTCAGTACCACCGACTCTTCGGCCAGAATAGAGCCGGTAGCGGCCACTTCGTCGGCCAGGTTGGTAGCTTTTACTACGTACACCTGCACGGGCAGCTTCTGGCCGCCGCCGGCTCCGCCTTTGCCACCAGCCCCTCCGGGGGCTCCCTTGCCACCACCGGCAGCGGCACCCTTGCCGCCTCCACCGCCACCTTTGCCCTCGGCACCCTGGGAGGGAAAGTACTTTATCTTGATGAAAGCCAGGGCTCCTACTACGGCCAGGGCCACCAGCATCCAGATGATGCGACGACCAGCGCCACCGGAGCGGCTGTCAGTTACTTCTTGTTCAGTTTCTTGCTGCGTTTGCATGTAGCTACTACGAGTGTGATGCCCTACCCAACGCGGCGCGCGGCTGTGGGTGCAACCGTCACAACGCTAACCGCCGGTATTAAGTTGGATCAGGGGAGGGGGAGTCGGATAATGGGGGTAAGACACAAAAAAGTGGTGTGGGTTGCTTGCCGGTGGCCGGCAGCAAGTAACCCATACCACTTTCCCGGGCCTGCCGTTAGTAGCTTATACCAGGTCCTGGTTTATTTGCCGGAAACCAGCCGCAGGAGCCAACCGCCTTTTTATGTCCCTACCCCGCAACCCCACCGAAAAGCAGCGTAATTTTTTCCAGGAAGTGCATGAAGTTGTACGTTTGGTGCCCTTGGGCCGCGTGACTACCTACGGCGCCATTGCCCACTACCTGGGTGCCCGGCACGGCGCCCGCATGGTGGGTTGGGCCATGATGGCCGCGCATACCGCCGATGCCTACGTGCCGGCTCACCGGGTAGTAAACCGCAATGGGCTGCTCACGGGCCGCCAGCACTATACCTCGCCTACGGCCATGCAGGAAGCCCTGGAAGCTGAGGGCATCCGGGTGGAAGAAGACCAGGTAGTGGAGTTCAAGCGCCTGTTCTGGGACCCCGCCACTGAGCTGGAATAAAAAGCCCTGTTCCCGGGTGGCTACACCCAGGAACAGGGAAAATCTGTGTCAGCCGCAACCCGGTGGGGTAGGCTGCTTAAAAGGTAGTAGTCAGCAAAAAGCGGGAGCTATCGGGGTTAGGGCGGTTATCCACCACGTTCTGAATGGCCCCCCGCACTTCCTCCGGGCTGGCGTTTTTCAGGAGGTAGCCGTGGGCGCCCTCGGCCCGCAGGGAGTCAATCAGCTCCGGCTCATCGTGCATGGAAATAATAATGGAGCGCACCTGCGGGTACTGGGCCCGTAGCAGGCGCACGGTTTGTAGGCCATCCAGCACCGGCATCTGCAGGTCCATCAGCACTACATCCGGAATAATACCCTGGTCTAGCCGCTCCAGAAGCTCCTGACCGTCGCCGGCCTCAAACAGCACTTCCATACCGGGAAAGCCGCTGATGAGCGCCCGCAACCCCTTGCGGAACAGGATATGGTCATCAACTACGGCTAGGCGAATGGTGGTAGAACTCATAGGACGGAAGAGGGAGCAGGTAGAATTGTAGAAAGGTACGGAACGGGTAAGCAAATCCAAACCCGGGTTCCTTCGCCCGGAGCCGATTCGTGGCGCAACGTTCCGCGTAATACGCCAACGCGGCTGCGTAAGTTGGTTAAGCCCAGGCCGGTACGGGTTCCAGGAGCCGGGGGGTGGTCTGGCAGGGTAGGGTCGAAGCCCACGCCATCATCAGAATACTGCAGGGAGAGCTGGTCGGCTCCAAATTCCACGACGATGTGAATATGGGCCGCGTAGGCGTGGCGCAGGCCATTGCCCAAGAGTTCCTGCACTACCCGGTACACAATCAGCTCATACTTAGGGTCGAGGCGGCGCGGTTGGCCCCGTTGCTCTACTTCCACCCGGGTAGGGCCATCGGCGGGAACCGTGCGGGCCAGGGCCTCCAGGGCAAAGGGCAGCCCAAATTTCTGCAGGGCGGCGGGTAGCAGATTGCGGGAGATGCGGCGCACCTCATTAATGGCCTGGTCTAGCAGGGAGGATGCCTCCTGGGTTAGCTCCGGCTGGTCCAGCGTGTTCAGGTGGAGCTTCACAATAGCCAGGGTAGTGCCCACGCCATCGTGCAGGTCGCCGGCAATGCGGCGGCGCTCTTCTTCCTGAGCCAGCAGGGCCGCTTCCAGGGCCTGTTGCTGGGCGGCCTCGTGCAACTCCTGCATTTCCAGCTGCTGCTGAATCAGGCGCCGCTGGTAGCG
This sequence comes from Hymenobacter sp. DG01, assembly GCF_006352025.1. Classification (NCBI taxonomy): domain Bacteria; kingdom Pseudomonadati; phylum Bacteroidota; class Cytophagia; order Cytophagales; family Hymenobacteraceae; genus Hymenobacter; species Hymenobacter sp. DG01. The sequence goes on along the minus strand of NZ_CP040936.1, from coordinate 2,496,412 downwards.
CACCACGAAGCCCACGATGCCCAGCGCCAGCAGCAGCAGAATGGGCGTCACGAGAACTAGCGGAATAAGCGCGTCAGGCATTTAGGAAAGATGCAGCAGCCGATAAAGAATATTCAATGGACCAAGATACGGGGATTTATCCAGCTAAATGTGCGGGCAATACCTAAGCTAAAACAACAGCCACTTTGATAGCGTGTGCCCTAGGTTATGTGAACGGTGAGAAGAAGGATCATCCGTAACATTAGTGCAGCCTGATATATTATGTGCGATTGTACCATACTAAACAAAGCCCTATCTATATCATAGATAGGGCTTTGAAATAGAGAAGTTTAAAGGCGAAATATTGGTGCAGTGTTACGCAAAGCGGTTTTCTCGGCAAACAGCAGTAGCAACCCGGAGTTTTTGACTCCGTGGCGCATCTTGGTTAAGCGAAAAGCCAAGAATGCTCCACCAGTCTTCCAAGCTGCAGCAGGGTGGACAAGGTTGGTGTGTATCAGAATCATAGCTGAAGAACAGATTAGCTCCTTCTGAGGTAACGCCCATTGGTATTAGTGTCATCCGAGCTTGCGAGTCGAGCGCATAGTGGAAACTGATGCCTTGGCAATCTGCTTGGCTAAAGAACTGCTGAAGGAAATGGACAGGAAACAGTATGGCAAAAAAAGCATCTCGGCCAGCTACGCTACGCCGATAACTAGCTGTCCAATTAGCCGCTAATGGTTTGTTGATGAACCGACCTTCCTTGCCCGTGAAGTGGGCTACAGTTGCTTCGCTAAATGGTAGGTTAGGATGCGTGCTAACAGCGACCGGACCCCGCAACATATCATTGAGCAGACTATTAGTGCCTACAGCCAGCAAATTTAGGTGTTCGGCATCATCCAGACCGAAATACAATCGAATTCCTTTGCAGTTATCCTGCGCTAAAAGTGCCTCTAGTTTCTCACGACCAATGAAATGAGACTGTACTGCACTAGGATTGGCTAGCTGAAACTCTTGAATTAGAGTGCGTGCCTGTTCCAGAGATGAGATTCTTTCTGCTGGTTCGGTGGAGAAACGCTTACGTAACAACTTCATGATCTGTAAGAAATGTTTAATAGTATGAAAGTGAATCGCTAAATATAGTCATATGTATGATATGGTAGTGTTGTGAGATAAACTTATTAAATGAAAGAGGCAAAACATATATTATTCTATCTCCAATACTACGTTCACGGAGGTGCGTCTGCTAAACTAAATTAGTTGCCAGATAGCTCTCCGGTGCTGCAGTAGTCAGGGCAGCGATGTCCCCAGTTTCCTACCATTACTTCAGTGTCCTCTGTACCTTTAATGCTACTGGTGTTATTAGTAGTATTTACTTTCCTGCGTAGCACTAGATCATTCCCATTAGCATCAGTTCCTACCGCTAGGATGTGCTCGTCTCCCTTTGGATCTATAGCTTTATAGAAACGTATGCCTACACAATCGGGCTGGTCCATTATCTGACGCAGGAAGCTACTGCCAAAATAAGTGGAGTATAAAACTTTGTTAGTATGTCCATCTGAAGAAAGGCGGGGATACTTGTTGCGGTAGTTGCGAGTCCAATTAGCAGCTTCTGCTACGCTAGGAAAGAAATGACCCGCTTGGGTATTAAAGTCTTGTTTAGATGCTAAATCAGCAATAGGGGCAACTGATTCAGTCTTTTGGCAACCTACGCCACACAAAGCGCCAATAGTAAGGCCGCTTAACAAGAGTAGTAATGATTTATGTCTCATGAAGAACAGTTTGTGATTATTTTTTATGTGTTGAAAGGTGTATCGAAAATTTTAGAGAAATAAACAGCTATATGAGCACTTGAGAATTCGAGTAGTTTACTTTAGAATTGAGTGCATATTTCGTATTTGTATTTTACACAATATAGCTGAGGCACATTTTGGGGTTAGAGCCAGAAGTAGGGCCGTTAGCCGGCGTAAACCGGGGCGGCTGGGGTCTTCTTCCGGGCCAGAAAGAAAGCTCTCAAAAAAATAATAGCTAACAAGAGAAGTAAAATAGAATTTAATAGATACATGAGTCGTGTGCTGTATTCGTCATTTGATGCTATAAAATTATTCGTTACTAAATACAAAAGCACTGTTCCAGAGAGGTATAATAATATGCCAACAGTGGCAATGAACATAGGTATTTTTTGAATCTGCTGGTGGTTGCTCTTTGATATAATGTGTTCAAAAAACAAAATCCCTAAGCTTATTACTATAATACTTTCAACAAGGTTTGTATAAGAATTTATACTATCAAAACCCTCTATCCAGAAAGAATCTACAGCAGCAAATATTAGAAAACATACTGTTAGAATGCGAATCCAACGCTTAGTTTTCTTGCTATTGAATTCGTCGTGATATACTTTGATATATAAAAGAGTTTCTCCTACTGTATTGATGTGATTAATGATGAGGCCATAATGCCATATTTTAATCGAAATTTGCAATAAGCAATACATCAAAAACAAAAATAGGGGGACCCAGCGAAGGGTGCGCATTCCCCCTGTTAATGATGAACGGTACCGAAACGCTACGGCAAAAGGTATTATCATTGCCCAATACACTAGTAAGTCTAGAGATTTACAAAATGTAATGAACCAGTCAGACATTAGAGGTTAGCTATTGATGGGATTTTCTACGCTGCAGCAGGGAGGGCAGGGAGGCAGATCAATAGCAACTTGGCTGGTTCCCGCAACCGATTCGGCTTCTACTGAGCTGCGGGCAGCACTGATTGTGTTTGATAAGATATCATTATCATTAGTATCGTAACCTACCAGAATCAGCTTAGGCGTATTGTCGTCGGTGAGTCCGTAGTAAGCCCGCACGCCAACACAACCCTCTTGGCTGAGTATTGCTTGCAGTGTTTCAGCGGGAAGGCAGTGGCCCTTAATACCACCGAAGTTCTGATTGCGATAATTGCGGGTCCAGGCGCTGGCTTGGCTCAAGGCGTCGTTGTTGGTCATAGGTGTGGGTTAGTTGGCAGAAACAATGACCAAATATAAGAGTACGGCTATGCCAATAGCTGCGTCAGGTATAAATCATAACATATTTATGCTTCCTCATCCTCTTCCTCCAGATTTTCAAATACCTGGTCAATGGCCGACTCGGCGGAGCGCAGCTTCTGTTTGCACAGGCGAATCAGCTCGGCCGAGCGCTGCACCCGGGCCGTGAGGTCGTCCACATCCACGGCATCGGTTTCCAGGGCGCGCAGAATGGTTTCCAGCTCTTCGATGGCTTGGCGGTAGGTAAGGTTTTGGGGCGACATAATAGGAATTGCTTAGGAAAGAAGGAGGGGAAGCTGACCCCCAATGCGGGCCGGTACTACCCCGTCGGGGAGGCGCAGCAGCACCTGCTGCCCCGCACGCAGGGGCCCCGTAAAGGGCTGACCCTTGGGCGTCAGCAGGCGGATGGTGCCGCTGGCCGGCTGGGCATTGAGCCGGGCTAGGCGCAGCTCGGCGCGGTGCAGCAGGCGGGTAGCGGCCAGCTGCAGCTGGTGCTGCCGGCGCAGGAGCTGCTCGCAGCGGCGGCGGTGCAGGCGGCGGAAGTGCCGGGCTAGAATACGGCCCCGCTTGCGCAAGCCCTGCTCCTGGTGGCGCAGGGTAGTGCGGGCGGCCCGGTGCAGCTGGTGACGGCGCCGAATCAGCTGATGTTCCTGCTGCCGCAGCTGGGCGCGGGGGGTAGCGGCGGCCTGCCGGATGCGCTGGTGCAGGGCCTCGCGCTGGTCCTGGAGCTGGTTGTGCGCTGCCAGGTGGGCGTGGCGGAGCAGGCGGTTAAGGCGGGTGCCTTCGGCCTGCACCCGCTCCTGGGCCAGCTCCCGAATGCGCAGGCCGTAGCCCTCCAGCGCCGCTTCCAGGCGGGCGAGGCGCTCAATCAGGAAGGCGGCTACTGCTGTCGGCGTCTTGAGGGCGGTGTGTGCGGTCAGGTCCACCACGGCTTCGTCCCGCTCGTGGCCGATGCCGGTTAGCACGGGTAGGGGAAAGGAGCCGATGGCGGCGGCTAGGCCGTAGTCGTCGAAGGCCAGCAAATCGGTTTTGGAGCCCCCGCCCCGGATGATGACCACCGCATCGTATTCGTCGCGGCGGCTGCGGATGGCATCCAGAGCCGCCCGGATGCTGGCCGGCGAATCGTCGCCCTGCATGAGAGCGGGGAAAAGCGTCAGGGAGAAATCGTAGGGGGTCTCCTGGAGCTGCTGCACGAAATCCTGCCAGCCCGCAGCCGTCGGCGACGAAATAACGGCCACCCGCTGCACCCCAATGGGCAAGGTCAGGCGCTTCTGCCGTTCCAGCAGATCCTGGGCCTGCAGCTTCCGCAGGGTTTCCAGGCGCAGCCGGGCCAGGTCGCCGACGGTATAAGTTGGGTCCAAGGCCAGCACATCGAGGCTCAGGCCGAACTGCTCATGAAACTTTACCTGTACCCGCAGCATCACCTTCAAACCAATGCGCAGGGTAAGGCCGGTTTGCTCTTCGAACACGGCGCTCAGCTGCTGAAAACGCTGACTCCAGATGGTGGCGCGGGCCTGGGCCTTGAGCTGGGCCCCGCGGGCCGTGGTGTGCTGGTCGGTGAGAGTGAGGTAGCAATGCGCCCCATCGAAGCGGGGTAGGGTGAGGTCGGCAATTTCGGCCACTACCCAATAGGAGTCCGCGAACCGCTCGCTCAGCGTTTGGCGCACCCGGGCCAGCAGCTCGCTAAGCGGCAAGGCCGCCGGCGGCAACGATGGTGATTGGGCCGAAGATAGCCCCGGCTCGGGGCGGCGGTTGTACAAAGGCATCAGATGCGCAAGTTACGCAGAAGCACAAGTGAGGTGGTGAATTAGTGAGTTTGCGGTTCTGAAGGCGCAGAGGGGTAGGGCATCCCTACCCGTCCGGCTTGTGCAAAGCCTAACGAAGCAATCTAAACCGCTGAATAGAGGGTGCCAGTTCCGCCGAGCTGCTTGTCACAGCTCATTGAAAAACCAACGCACCAGTGCACCATCTCGTCATTTCGCTTGGGCAAAGCAGGTGGCTGCGGCCGGAAATTATTTTACCTTGCCTTTACATAACCCTAGTTCCACCTTTCTATTTTCCTGTTTTCATGAAAAACCGCAATAGCCTGAAGTTGGCAGCGGTGGCAATGGCTGGCCTTTCGCTGGCCGGTTGTGCCTCCAGCAAAACCGCCGCACCCACGGCGGCCGCTACCACCACGGCTCCCGCTACCCCCGCTCCGGCCGCCAACCCCCAAGGTGTGGGCCTGAACGTGGCGAACATTGATAACTCAGTTAACGCCTGCGACAACTTCTTTCAGTACGCTTCCGGCAACTGGTTGAAAAACAACCCTATTCCGGCTGCTGAAGTGCGCTGGGGCTCTTTCAATGAGCTGGCCGACAAGAACAACGCCCTCATGCGGCAGATTCTGCAGGAAGCCGCTGCCAACATCTCGGCCGCCAAAGGCTCCAACGCCCAGAAAGTAGGCGACTACTACGCCACGGCCATGGACTCGATGGCCATTGAGCAGGCCGGCCTGAAGTACCTGCAGCCCGAGCTGGCGCGCATCAATGCTATCAAGGACCTGAAAGGCGTGCAAAGCGAAATTGTGCGTCAGCAACTCTACAGCACCGGTGCCTTTTACAGCGCCGGCGTGGGCCAGGACGAGAAAAACAGCACGGAATACGCTTTCCAGCTCTACCAGGGCGGCCTCAGCCTGCCCGACCGGGACTACTATCTGAAGGATGACGCCCGCTCGAAAGGACTGCGCGCGGCCTACACCACCTACCTCACCAACACTTTCAAACTGTTGGGCGACAATGAAGCCACGGCCGCCAAGAACGCCGCCGCCGTGATGCGTCTGGAAACCCGCCTGGCCAAAGCCAGCCGCACCCGCGTAGCCCTGCGCGACCCGCAGGCCAACTACAACAAGATGACGGTGGCCGAGTTCAACAAGCAGTTCCCGAACCTGGCGCTGGCGCAGTCGTTGCAGGCCATGAAGCTGGGCGCGGTGAAAACCGTTATTGTAGGACAGCCCGAGTTCTTCAAGGAGGAAAGCGCCATGCTGAAGCAGGAGCCTATTGGCGACGTCAAAACCTACCTGCGCTGGCACCTGACGACCTCCCTGACCTCGGCCCTGCCGAAGGCGTTCGGGGATGAGTCGTTCCGGTTCTCGCAGGTGCTGACGGGCGCTAAAAAGCAGCAGCCCCGCTGGAAGCGCATGAACGCCGCCACTGACCGCGCCCTGGGCGAAGCCTTCGGCCAGCTGTACGTGGACAAGGCCTTCACGCCGGAAACCAAGCAGAAGGCCATGGAAATGGTAGCCAACATCCGCGAAGCCATGGGCGAGCATATCCAGCAGTCAGACTGGATGAGCAACGCTACCAAGCAGGAAGCCCTCAAGAAGCTGAATGCCTTCACGGTGAAAATCGGCTACCCCGACCAGTGGAAGGATTACTCGGCCCTGAACATCTCGCGCGAGTCGTACCTGAAGAACGTGCTGGCCGCCCGGCAGTGGGCTTCCATGGACAACCTCAACAAATTCGGTAAGCCCATCGACCGGAAGGAGTGGGGCATGACGCCGCCCACGGTGAATGCCTACTACAACCCGCCGATGAACGAAATTGTGTTCCCGGCCGGCATCATGCAGCCCCCGTTCTTCGACCCCAAAGCCGATGATGCGGTAAACTACGGCGGCATGGGCGCCGTTATCGGCCACGAAATCACTCACGGTTTTGATGACCAGGGCCGGCAGTACGACTCGGAAGGCAACCTGCGCGACTGGTGGACCAAAGAGGACGCCGCTAAGTTTGAGCAGCGCGCCGACATGGTAGGCAAGCAGTACTCGGCCTTCTCTCCGCTGGACTCGGTATTCGTGAACGGCAAGCTGACCATGGGCGAAAACCTGGCTGACCTCGGCGGGCTGAACATTGCGTACACGGCCCTGCAGAAGCAGCTCAAAAAACAGTACCCGAACGGCAACGCGCCCAAGTACGACGGCTTTACGCCGGAGCAGCGCTTCTTCCTGGCCTGGGCTCAGATCTGGCGTACCAACGCCCGCCCCGAGTACCTGCGCCAGCAGGTCATGACGGACCCGCACTCGCCGGCTCAGTTCCGCACTAGCGGCCCGCTCATGAACATGCCCCAGTTCTACGAGGCCTTCGGCTGCAAAGAAGACGCTAAAATGGTACGTGCTCAGGCTGAGCGCGCCAAAGTATGGTAGTCTTTTTAAGAAGATAGCCTACCCTGATAAGCGCCCCGCACTCAGTGCGGGGCGCTTTTTTTGTGGGCCACGCGGGGCTACCTTGCCGCATGCAACAATTTATTCGTGGGTGCGGCGCGTGTATGCTGGGTGCCTGGCTGCTGACCGCCTGCCAGCCTTCCCTGGAAGAACAGGTGCAAAATCCCCAGCAAGGCGACGTGTACGTGGTGCAGTTTCAGCCCCAGGGCGGAGCAGAAACGCGGTATTTCTTCTACCAGATCCACCGCGTTACGCCCGACAGCGTGTACCTGCACCCGGCTCGCACGGATGCAGCTACCCCCGATGCAGTAGCGCCCAACCTGTTTGCCCAGGAGAAAAGCCTGCCCTACACCCGTGCCGAAGCCCGGGAATTGCTGCAGGAGCAACCCGGCGACGTGCAGCATAGCCGCCTGATAGAAGTGCGCCGGTAAGGCTGCTCGCGTTTTCAGGGTTTGGGCGCTTGGCGAGGGTAGGGGCGGCCCCTTACCGCACCACTTTCATCTTGATGTTTACGTCCTGGGTGGGCCAGTGATCAGAGCCGACGGGCTCGTTGGCAATCTTATCGATAACCTCTAAGCCTTCCACGACCTCCCCGAACACCGTGTACTCGCCGTCGAGGCTGGGGATGCCGCCTTGGGTAGCATAGGTGCGCAGTTGGGTAGGCGTGAGCTTGCGGTAGGTGCTGGACTGAGCCTGGTAGGCGGTGAGCTTCTGGCCCTGCACAATGTAAAAATCGTGGCTGGAGGACAGCTTGCCGGGGTTCTGCTCGTCGTCGTAGCGGGCCATGCCCACGGCCCCGCGCTTATGGAAGTGCCCGGCCCTGATTTCGGGGGGTAGGCGGTAGCGGCTCAGGCGCATGGTAAGGCGGTCGGAGGTGCCGCCCTGAATAGCAAAATCCTTGACTACCCGATTAAAGACAGTCTGGTCGAAGTATCCTTTGCGCGCCAGCAGCAGGAAGTTGGCCGTGTGCAGGGGGGTGTCCTCGTAGAGCCGAATGCGCATGTTGCCGTGGCGCGTTTGCAGCAGCACCTCCTGGCCAGGGTATTGGCGGCCGTAAGGCAGCAACAACGCCGCGGCCGTGGAGTCGGTGAGGCTCATCAGGTCGGGGCCAGGTATGTTGACCGGGGCAGGGGTAGGGGGTGCGGCTGCTTCGGGCTGGGTGCGGTTGCAGGCGGCGGCCAGCAGACCCAGGCCAAGCAGCACGGCGGAGCGGCGGACGCGAAAAAAGGACTGGAGCATAGCAGGTGAGCAGCACAAGTGGCGGTGTGCAATGATACGAACCGCGCCGCAGTCGGGTGAAAGCAGCTTCGTCAGGGAAAAAAACACACTACGCCGCTTGTCATTCCGAGGGGAGCAAGAAATCTGGGTTAGCCTCCTGTGAGTTCTCCAATTCTACGTGACGCTCAGAATGACAGTGCACAAAGTAGAAGCGGCTACCCCCGCCTGAGGGGTAGCCGCTTTGTAAGATGAATGCAGAACAGTCAGCTTAGAGCTTGATGCCCATTTTCTTGGCGATGTCCGCGAACATCTGCGGGTCGTAGTCGTCGGCGCCGGGCGAGTTCAGCTGGGGTTCCTCTTCCAGCACGGGGTAGGGTACGCCCTCAAAGCCGCCCTGAATAACCTCCAGCGGCTGACCGTCCTCGGGGTGGGTACCGTTCCAGATGATGCCGGCCTGCTTGTAGTCGTCGGGGCTGAAGGTGTAGAGCTTCAGGTGCAGCTTCTGCTGATCCTGAAGCTTTTTGGCTTCCGGGAAAGCGTCGTTGCTGAGCTCGGGCACGGGCACCAGCTTGCTTACTTCCACGCCCGTCAGCTTTTCCAGGGCTTTGGCATAAGCCACTACGTGCAGGCCGCCGCGCACCAGCAGGTAGCCCACCATGGTGCGGGCGCACGGATCCGATACCATTTCGTACACCCGCATCTTATTGGCGCGGGCTCCACATTCCAGGAAGAAGTTGTGCAGCAGGTCCAGCTTCAGGTTGCCGCTGGCATGCACGTACTGGCCGGTCCAGGGGTTGCCCATCGAGTCGAAGGGCACGGCGGCCTGGGCGCTGCTCAGGAAGTGGTAGCTGTTGCGGGCATCCTTGGCATCGGCCAGCGGGGCCGGCACCGGGTCTTTGCCCCGTACTGTCTGGCCCGTCAGGAGCAGGTTGATAGCGTAGGAAACGGCCTCAATGTGGCTATATTCCTCGGCGGCTATGCTGCAGGTCAGGTCGTAGAACGGCCGCAACCGGTTCCGACCCCGGAAGTTGAACGACTGAAACGTGTAGTTCATCAGGGTGGACATCTCCCCGTACTTACCGCCCAGCAGCTCCTGAATGGCCGCCGCGTCGTTGGGAGAGGGGTTTTTGGGTTTGGGCAGCTCAACGGCCAGCCGGTCATAGCGCAGAATCATAGCAACTTGGGTTTGAGGTGAAAAACGAGTGCTATCCTCCGCCTGTAGCGGAGCGCTATAGTTAACGGCAGTTTATCCGGCAGGTTGATGAATACCGGAATGTTATTCACTTGTATGTTAATGATAATTATGAGTTTGCGTATAAATGCGCTGGCTGGTTATAGCAGTAAACCCAGACCGGAGCTGCCTGTAGCGTTACGGCGCGGATTGCCGGATCTTTGTATCTGTAACATCAACGCATTAATTATCAATAATATAAAGATGAATGAGTTGAGGTATAAGCAAAAAAAGGCGGCGCCGGCTTATTTGCCGACGCCGCCCCGTTATTGTTCTTTCTACTGAGGAGGTGCTTACCAGCCTGAGCCAGCGGGAGTATCCCACCCGTCAGAAGCAGGTTTTTTCTTGGGTTTGGCAGGCTGCTCAGGTTTGGTTTTCTGCTTCTGAGCCGGGCCGGTGGCGGGTTTGCTTTTCACCTTAACCGAGGTAGTGCCGGCGGGCGGGGCCGGGGCGCCGGGCACCGGGGCGGCCACCACGGGAGCAGCTTCTGCGTCGGCGGGAAGGGGCTGCATGTCCTTGGCCGCATTAATCAGGTCGGGGCGCTCGGCTTCTTTGTATTTCTGCAGTGACAGGAGCATCTGCCCGTCCACCAGGCCGTTATCTTTCCAGATTTTCAGCTCCTGCGAGAGTTTCTCCTTTTCTTCTTTGGTGGGCGCCTTCTTGAGTAGCGCATCGAGGTTGGGGCTGCCGGCATCCTTCCAGGCAGTCAGCCACATCGAGGCCACCATGGTAGGAGCCAGCTTCAGGCGGTAGGCCACCTGCCCGCCTACCTTCTCGTGGTAAGAGTCGGCAAAGGCATCGGAGTAGGAGCGCCGGGTTTTGCCGTACTTGTGGCTGAATACGTACTTGGTTTCAGGGGTGTACTTGCGGGTTATTTCCTCCTCTTTATCAAAGGTGTCGCCCAGGAAGCCGTACGAGTCCTGCACGGCCTGCCAGATGTCCTTGAGTGGGTCCTTGGAGTAGTCCGCCGATTCGCTGTCGAGCTTGTACTTGGCAATGTGGCGCTCCGGCAGCTTGCTGTCCCACAGGGCCCGAATGCCTTCCTGCTTGGATTTCTGGCCGTTGTAGTTCACGGTCATGTTCAGGGGCACGTAGGCATCGGCTACGTAGTGGCCCAGGTCGGCGGAAAGCGCCACAATGGCGGCCGTATCGCGCTGGCGGAAGGCTTCCGTCAGCTTGGTTTTGGTTTCCAGCACGGCCCAGGGCAGGGTGCCGTACTTGCGCAGGGTATCGGCGGTGTACTTGGCTACGGCCTTATCCCAGGCCTTGGGCATGAGGCCGAAGGGGTCGTCGCCGTAATGGTCCATGTAAATGAAGTGCTTGCTGGCTTCCAGCGGGTCCTGGTCGCTGCGCTCATCGGCGGCGGTGCTCAGCCGGATCAGCTGGGGCAGGTGGCGGTAGTAGAAGCCGCGCATAGCGGAGGGCAAGGCATACACCGAAATCTGGGCGATGGTGCGATGACCGAAAACGCCCCAGCCCGGCGACCATACCGGGCAAAGTAGCACGACAAAGAGAGTGAGCAGAAGTTTTCTCATAAGAGCAGCGCAACAACAAGGAAAAGCATGGCAAAGGTACAACCGAAGCACTTGATGTGCTGACTTTTGCCGGCAAGATGTGCCCCTACAGACGGTGCTGGCAGCCCGTAAATCTCGGGCGTGCTACCCTTGGTTGTGCTTTCAACCCGATAAAGGAGCAGCGGATGGCTTTCGGCCAAAACGGCTGCATCTTTCCCGTCCGGCTCGTATGCAGGGCTGGTATCCGCCCTTTCTGCCTCAACCTCCCACCCCCGCCCCGTGACACTCATCTCCAAAAAGAAAATTACTTACCCCATCCAGGACAAGCTGCGCCACTACCTGCGCGACTACGACCGGGAAAGCCAGTTGCCGGTTACCTACCTGGAACTGACGCGCATCAGCGGGGCCTTTCCGCTGCTGGACCGCAAAGGGCGCGACACCCTCTGGGAAACGGTATTCTACGAGCCGCAGGCCCTGCGCGAGCTGAGCGAGGGGCTGGCCCAGGTGTACGCCCTGCTGAAAACCGCCGGCGACCTTTCCTTTACCGACCACCTCATTGCTGACCGCATCGACTACTGCCGCTTCGGCAACTCCAACCCGTTTCGGGTGCGCATCGTCAATCAACTCAACGATAACTACGACTACTTCTACGTGAAGCGGGCCGATGCCTCGCGGGTGTACGGCCTGGAGCTGGAACATCTGCTTTCGCCCAACAGCATGAACTATCTGGTGCACGGCGATACGCTGATTGAGGAGCACATTGCTGGCATCCCCGGCGACGACTTCATCCGCGACCATCTGCAACGCCCCCACCTTAACCAGGTGCGCATAGCCAAGGAATTCGTGAAGTTTAACGAGCGGTGCTTTGCCCGCTTGCTCGGCGATATGAGGGCCTACAATTACGTTATTGACGTAACGCCCGACTTCGAGGATGAGCAGTACCGGGTACGCGCCATCGACTTCGATCAGCAGTGCTATGAGGGCAAGAAAAACATGTATCTACCCCAGTTTTTCAAGGATAACCGGGCCGTGGTGATGTTGTGCAGCCAGCTGCTGGAGCCTGAAACCATCCGGCAGTACCAAACCGAGGAGCGCACCCTGATGGCCCGGCGGGCCCGCTCGGAGCGCTACCGCCTCAAAGACCTCATCGACTGCCTGCGCCAGGATGAAGTGTCGCCCCCGGAAAAAGTAACCCAACTAAAAACCCAGCTCAACCAGCACCACCGCACCGGGCAATTCAGCGCCTGCCGCTCCATGGGCGACGTAGTGCGCCTGAACCTGCTGCTGACCCTGGGAAGAGGGAAAAGGTGAATGAGCGAGTGAGTGACTGAGTAAAGTGTCATGGCGAGGGCACCGACGCCATCCTTCCTGTCTTCTATAATAATCCTGCTAAACACCCAAGCCTCCTGACGACTGTGCGAGCGTCAAGGGCTTGTCACATCATGAGGGCGGTAGGGCGGTGGTCAGGACGGATAGCTTCGTCGTGCCTCCTCGCCATGACGCCTGTCATCACCAAAATCACTTCATTTTCTCCTCAATGGCGGAGCCGGCGTGCTGCTCGGCGTACTCATCGAGTAGGGTGTTGAGGTAGTTGAAAATGTAGTCTACGGCCAGCAGGCGCACCTTGTCACAGTCGCCCGTGAACTGCTCGCGGAGCTCGTAGGCACGTTTCTGATGCAGAACGGTGAAGTACATGGTACCCACCGGCTTCTCCTCCGATTCCGAGGCTCCGCCCCCGCACAGGCCCGTAACGGCCACGCAAATGTCGGCGGTAGGCAGGTGCTTGTGCAAGCCCATTACCATTTCGTTGGTCACCTGCTGGCTTTCGGCGGTGTACAGGGCCAGGGTTTCCTTTTTCACCCCCAGCAGGCGCTGTTTGGCAATGGGGTGGTAGGTTACCACAGAGCCCAGCAGCACCTCGCTGCTGCCGAAGGCTTTTACAAACTCGGAGGCCAGCAGGCCAGCCGTGCAGCTTTCGGCAAAAGCCAGGGTAAGTTTATACTGCAAAAACTTCTGCGCGAGGGTGTTCAGGTCGTTGGGCTTCATCAGAAAATAAAAAACGGCGTATCGGCTTTACGCCAATACGCCGCCCAAATGTTATAGTCGAGGTTGGCAGGGCTACCCGGTTGAGAGCCCCATTGCCCTAGTCCTGCCGGTACACTACCCCCTGTTTCATCACAAAGCGGACGCGCTGCATGGCGTTGATATCCTGCACCGGGTCGCCCTCCACAGCCACTAGGTCGGCCAGCTTGCCGGCCTCCACGGTGCCCAGGTTTGGGGTTTGGCCCAGCAGCTCGGCTGCGTTTACGGTGGCGGCCCGCAATGCCTGCAGGGGCGGCATGCCGGCCTCTACCATGTAGCGGAACTCCAGGGCATTTACGCCGTGCCGGAATACGGAGGCATCGGTGCCAAACGCAATTTTCACCCCGGCCTTATACGCCCGCCCGAACGTACCCTGCAGCTTGGGGCCGATGGCCAGGGCCTTAGGCGTCACTAGCGGGGGGTAGTAGGTAGGGTTTTTGGCCGCCGAATCGGCTACGGATTTGCCGGCCGTGATGGTGGGCACGTACCAGGTGCCGTATTTCTTCATGAGCTGAATGGTTTCGTCGTCCATCAGGGTGCCATGCTCAATGCTGGTCACGCCCGCCCGGATGGCCCGCTTCATGCCCTCGGCGCCGTGGGCGTGGCAGGCTACGTTCAGACCCAGGTCGCGGGCCGTTTGCACCACCGCCCTGATTTCCTCTTCCGTGAACTGCGGGGCCGAGCCGTCTTTGGCCACGCTAAGCACACCGCCGGTACTGGCAATCTTAATCAGGTCGGCGCCGCGCTTGTACTGCTCGCGTACGGCCTGCCGGCCTTGGTCGGGGCCGTTGGCTACCCCCTCAGCCGGGCCGGGCATGCCCATCAGGTCCAGGCGGTAGCCGTTGGTGGGGTCCATGTGGCCACCGGTGCCCGAAATGGCCTTGCCCGCCGTGAAAATGCGCGGCCCCGTTACCTGCCCCCGGTTGATGGCATTGCGCAGGGCCAGGTTAACCCCCGAGCCGCCCAGGTCGCGGACGGTAGTGAAGCCGGCCTGTAGGGTTTTGCGGGCGTACTCCAGGGAGCTGAAGGCCACATCGGCGGGGTTCTGGGTGAATTCCTTCAGGTAGTTGTCCTTGCTGGTTTCGCCCTCCAGATGCACGTGGCAGTCGATGAGGCCGGGCAGAACGGTGCGATTTTTCAGGTCCACTACCCGGTCTCGGGCGGTGGCCGGGGTAGTGTAGCCGCGCTCTACCGCCACAATGCGGCCTTGCTCAACTACCACGGTTACTTCGGTTTGGGCGCGGTCCTGGCGCATGTCCAGCAGGCGGCCGCAGTGCAGGTAGGTTTTCTGGGCCCAGGCGGCGGGAGCCAGCAGCAGGGCCCCGCTCAGGGCCAGGCCGGAAAGTAGCTTTGGGAACATAGGAGAGCAGTGAGGTGAAGTAGAGCGGGGAAGATACAACGCAGAAAAACGCTGCATGCAGCCTAACTCCCGCCCAATCCGTATCTTTTGCCACCGGTTCTGCTACGGCAGAGCCGCAAGCCTACTGTTTTACCATTTCATTCCTCTCTTCGCATGGCCACTACCGCCGATTTTGAAGCCGCTCAGCAGCGCGTGCAGCAGCTCCCCAGCAAGCCCGATAACTCTACCCTCCTGAAGCTGTACGCCCTGTTCAAGCAGGCCAGCGAAGGCGACGTAACCGGCGACCGGCCCGGCGGCTTCGACTTCAAAGGCATTGCCAAGTACGACGCCTGGGCCGGCCTGCGCGGTAAATCCCAGGACGAAGCCCGCCAGGAGTATGTTGATTTCGTAAACTCCCTGTTCTAAGAGCTGCCTTCGTCAATACGAATCAATACAAAAAAGCCCGCTGCCAGAACCTGGCAGCGGGCTTTTCTCTGGGCCACCCGCGTGGTGAGGCTAGGCCAGGGGCTGGTTACCAGCATCGGGCGGGGTAGGGGCGGCCGGAGCCGGATTGGCGGGCGCGCCACCGGGCGTCGGCAGGTCGAAGGCTACGGCGTTGTGCTCGAAATGGCCTTTGTGCGAACCGTCGCAGAAGGGCTTGTTCTTGGAAAGCCCGCAGCGGCAGATGCTGATTCGCTCGCGCCCACCCAGGCCGTAGGGCTGGCCCTGGGCATCTACTAGTTCGAAATCGGTGCCCTCTACCCGCAGAGAGCCGTTGCTGAGAACGGTAAGTTTGGTTGCCATATTTGAGGTAATGAGGTGAAGAAGTGAAGGGGTAAATGGGTACGGGTAACGAATAAACGGGGCGTATGATCAGGCCGGCAGCCGGCTGCCTGGGCTACAGGAGCTCTTTGCGCATCACGTAGTCGTTCATCCAGTACGGGCCGATGGCAATATCTTCTTCGCGGTGAAGCTGGAAGCCTTGCCGCTCATAGAAGGCCAGGGCAGGGTTGTGGCGGTTTACGTTCAGCTCCAGGGCGTGGCCCCCGGCCGCGCGCACGGCCGCTTCCACGGCCCCAATCAGGTGCTGGCCCAGGCCCTGCCCCTGGGCCGAGGGTAGTACGTAAATCTTGTGCAGCTTGTAGAGCCCCGCGGTAGGTTGGGCCGAAAAGGAGGCGTAGCCCTGCGGCTCGCCCTCTACGTACACCAGCAGAAACGTGTGGCCCTGCTCGGTCATTTGCCGCTCCAGCGAGGCTGGCGTGTAAATAACGCGGTACATGTAGTCAATCTGCTCCCGCGAAATAATGAACCGGTACGTAGGCTCCCAGGTTGCTTCCGCCAGCCCAATGATGGTAGGAATATCGGTGAGGGTGGCGGGCTGAATACGAAGCGGAGCGGCGGCAGAGACTGACATAGCAGGCAAAAAACGGCATTATTCGGCGCAAAACCGAACCCCAGGTCCGGTTTCACTCGTTTTGGGCCGGAAATTGCCTGCCTCAGCTACACGAGTTCGGCTCCGGGGTCGTTTTCGTGTTTTACTTCATCACCATCCTTTCCTTCCTCCCGACTACGCCTACCTGCCTATGAAACCTTTCCTGTTTTCGCTTGCCCTGCTTACGGGCACTGGCCTGCTGATAGCTCCGGCTGCCGTGGCCCAGCAAACTCCTAAAACCACCAAAGCGCCCTCGGCCAGCTCTACTACGGCCGGCGTGGAGCGCGACCTGCGCGTGTTCAGCGACTGGGTGAACAGCAAGGTAGATCAGGCGGCCACCACAGCCCGCCGCGAGCTGCCCCGCCTCACGGAGGAGTTTGACCGCCAGAGCCGCCGCATTGATAAAGCCGTGGACAGCCTGACGGTAGAAGGCAAGCGCGAATACAGCATCCAGAAAGTGCGCTACAAAAAGTGGGCTACCCGCCAGGATAGCCTGGATGCCGCCGCCAGCCGCCCGGCCACTGCCGACCAGGCCCAGCGCCGCCTGTTGGGCGAAGACGTGAATATCAGCCGGGCCCGGCCTACCGAGCTGCCCGATCTGTACTTCCGCCTCATTGAAACCATGCGCACCGACCGCAAGAACTGGACCCAGGCCGACTGGAGTGCTGCCAGCGCCGTGCTTAGCCGCCTGAACGCCCGCTACGAGCAGGTACGGGAGCAACTGCCCCTGGAGGAGCGCCTACGCATCCGGAGCCTGCAGGGCGAATTCCGGACCCTGGAAAAAGCCCGTGACGTGAAAGACGTAATTCGGGAATAAAAGCGCCCTCGCCTTCGGGTCCCTAAAAAAAAAGCCGTGCCGCCTGATTAAAGGCGGCACGGCTTTTTTCTGAAGCCCGAAGGCTCGCGGCCCATCAGGCCGGGTCTGGCTCCAGGGCGGCAGGGTTGGGCGGCAGGTGGTAGCGGCGCAGCCACTGCCAGGCCGAGGGCAGATCATAGAACATCTGAATGGGGATGTACTGCTTGATCCGCTCAAAAAAGCGCAGACTGATAAGTTGGTTGTGCATATCGGGCGAGAAGACGTAGGCAATGGCCCGTAAGCCCGAGTTCAGCACCTGCGGCAGCACCTCGTACTCTACCCAGTCCATGGCCTCGCTCCAGTCGCCGGTGGCGTTGCTTTTGTCGTTGAGCAGCAGGGGGTAGTGCAGCTCGGCCTGCACGCGCGCTACCTCCTGCGAGGCGTACGATATCTCACGGCCCGTCAGGTTTCCAAACCACCGGATGTACAACAGCCGGTGCGCAGGCGAGTGCAGCAGCTCAATGATGAGGTTGCCGTGCGTATCGGTCAGGGTTCCAAGTGATTCAAGGGGTAGGGAGTCCATTGGGAGCGGGACGAGGGAAAAGCAGCACGAACCTACTGAATATACTGAAAACAAGATTGATTCGGATCTAAGCTCATCTACTATTTTGGTTCGGCTGGCATCCGCTATTTTTGCCGCTCCGTTTTTTTCTGCGCTTCGCTCATGCACATTGCAATCGTCGGTAACATTGGCGCCGGCAAAACCACGCTAGCCAATAAGTTGGCTCACCACTTCAACTGGGAGGTGTTCCTGGAGGACGTGGACCACAATCCCTACCTCAAGGATTTCTACGACGACATGCCCCGCTGGGCGTTTCATCTGCAGGTATATTTCCTCAATAGCCGCTTCCGCCAGACCCAGCAGATTAAAGCCCTGCAGCAGGCCAGCAAGGGCGTGATTCAGGACCGAACCATCTACGAGGATGCCCACATCTTCGCGGCCAACCTGCACCAGTCGGGCCTGATGACCGAGCGCGACTACCAGAACTACCTGAGCCTGTTCACTTCCATGATCAGCATGGTGAACCCGCCCGACCTGCTGCTGTACCTGCGTGCCGACCTGCCCAAGCTGGTAGCCCAGATTGACAAGCGCAACCGCGACTACGAAAACAACATCAAAATCGACTACCTCAAACACCTCAATGAGCACTATGAGGAGTGGATCAGCGGGTACAAGGCCGGCCGGCTGCTCATCGTAGATGTTAACAACCTCGATTACGTCAACAACCCCGAGGATTTGAGCGTCATCATCGAAAAGATTAACAGCACTCTGTTCGGGCTGTTTTAGAAGGTAAGTTGCCCGTTGTTAGGGGGCAGCCTATGGGTAGCAGGCCCTACCTTCAGAAAATACTCAAAGCCCCAGCGGGGCGACACCACTCGTTGAACGATTAGGTGCCGCCCCGCTGGGGCTTTCCTGTACATATTGCCTTTTTCTATCGATATACCGCCCCCTCCGGGGCTTTAGCCAAAGGGATGGGGTAGGGAGAGGACCGATAAGCTGCCCCGATAGAGCGGTGCACCCCTGACAACCGATAACGCCTACCCTGCGGCCTTCCTCACCTAATTTCCTTCCTCCCGCATGGCTTCATTGAGGAAGCGCACGAAGGGGCGGGCCGCCTGCCAGGCTTCCAGCACCCGGGCCGCGAAGTCGGGGCGGCGTACCTCAGCATCGGGGAAGGAGCGCCACACGAAGAAGCTTTTCAGGCGTAGCCACTCCACGTCGGGGTCGGCGCGGTCATAGCCTTTGGGGGCCGTTTTCAGGGATTGAGACATGTCCAGCCCATCAGGAAACTGGCGCAGCAGCGCAGCGTCCTGCCGCAGGGCATGAAAGGCCGGAGCGTTGTAGTGAATTTCCTGGCGGATACGGGCCAACTGAGCCGGTTCGGGCAGCCAGCGGCCCGCTCCCACGTAGGTTTCGCCGCCGGGCTCCACGGCCACAAAGTAGCCGGCCCAGGCACTATGCCGTCCGCCGGGCTTAAGGCCCGCGCCCATGTGCCGCTTGTAAGGCTCGTCGCTTTGCTGAAACCGGTCGTTTTTATTGATGCGGAACATCACATCCGACGGGTTGAGGCCCCGCAGCCCAGGCTCCAGATCGAGGGAAGCCATGCGCAGCAGCTCGGCCACGAAAGCGGTGTACTCGGCGCGGGCCTGGTGGTAGTCGGCGCGGTGCGCGTCCATCCAGGCTTTGTTGTTGTTGGCCGCGAGATGGCGCAGAAATTCCAGAACGGGAGTCAGGTTCATAAACGAGCGGAAGGCGTACGTGAGGTGGGTAGGGCCCAACAGACAAGCGCCCCGCACCGCTAGGCGGTACGGGGCAGCTTACGCGCGGGTTGGCAGGCCGACTAGCGTTTGTTCAGAGCGTGGGAGCTGCTGAGCACACTCCGGTCGTTGAGGGCCCAGCTAAACGACTGATACTCTACCTGAGCGGTAGGCAGTACCGGGGTGCGGGCATAGCGGTTCACAAAGGCCAGCACCTGAGCATCCGTCCCGAACTCGGTAGCGTACGCCTGAAACAGGCCCGAGAGCAGGACGCGCTGGGGCGTAAGCTGGTTGAAGGCCGGGTCATTGATGAAGCGCCGGGCTTGCGCATCCAGTTGAGCGCCGAGGTGAGCACCGTCGTAGGGCTCAGCCAGCACGGGGGCATTGGAGGCGGCCCCATACATGAGGGCAAAATGCACGCGCGGGTCATGAAACTGGTCGCGCAGCATTTGCCGCTCAATCTGGTTAAGGGAGTAACTCTGGCCCCCCACGTTTACTACCGGCGCTTCCCACGGCGACTTCACGCCGCTCACTGTTTTCACCCGGATATCGTTGATGCTGGCAACGGGGTAGTACTGCAGTACTAAATAGGTGGCCGAGGCATTGTACACGTTCAGCCAGAAGGCCTCGGTGTCGTCGTGGGTCCAGGAGCTGGGGTCCGGCTTTACTTTGCGCAGGCTTTCGAGGTAGTCCAGCAGCTTATCTTCTTCGTCTATCAGCGCCTCGTAGTCCAAGCGCCCATCGGAGGTTACATGGTGGTGCAACAGGCGGCCCCAGGGCTCGTGCAGGAGCTGCAGGGTGTTGTTATCCTCGGCCCGGAGCAGAAGGGGTGCCAGCAGACACAGCCAAAGGAATACAAACCGGTGGGGTAAAAAACGAAACTGACGAGGCATGCAATAGGGGCGGGGAGCGAGGGCAACAAAGGTAAGAGCAGATGGGCCAGCTTGGGAGCCACCTGTTCTTCCAATAGAAGACTACTCGATTGGGGAGCGGAGAATCAGCCGGCTGAGTATCACTACATCAAGACCCGATTGACTTTTCAAATGTATTAGCATTATCTTAATATTATAGAAAAATAACAGAAATTTTTTCGAAAATTGTCCTATTCGCTGAATTTAAGGCAAGCTGGGCCGTTACTGCCCGTAACGTACCGCCCCCAAATGCCAAGCTGAACCGTAGATAGGGGCGCGGCTAGCTAGTTCCAAGCCCATACCCATAGTCCTGGCTACGGCCGAAAAGCCCGAAAGGAACACACGGCACCCACCGGCGCGCCCAAGGCAAAAGGTTAGTTTTTGTAGTCCAGCACCTGGATGGCGTCTCCTACGCGGAGCAGGCCCTGGCCGCTGCCGGTCACGTTCTGCCCGAAGTTCACGCTGTTGCCCTCCGAGCGGTAGCCGGCCAAAGTGCGCAGGGGTTCGCCAAGCGGGTGGCGGGTAGCAGTGCACTGGTCGATGGTGGTGAGCACGCACCGGCCACAGGCCCGCACGGCCCGGAACGGCAGCTCCCCAATCAGAAAGTGGTGCCACGCATCCTCGCCGAAGGGCTGACCCCCGCTGAACACCAGGTTAGGGCGGAAGCGGTCCATGCCAACGGGCTCGGCCAGGCGCCCATTCAGCTCCTGCAACGATTCCTGCCCGATCATCAGAAAGGGGTAGGCATCGGCGAAGCTCACCAGCTTACCTTCCGGGTTGTAGTCGCGCTCCACGTCGCGGCGCACCATATCCGACATGTACACCAGCTTGCAGGGCTGCCCCAGGGCTTCCGAAAGCCACTCGTCGCACTCGGGGCGGGCGCGCCAGGCAAACACCATATCGTCCCAGATGGTAACGAACAGGGTTTTTTCGGGGGTAGCCTCAAAGGGCACGAACAAGGGCAGCAGATCGGGGCGGGCGAGGTGGCTGAGCAGGAAGCCATTGTAGGCCGCCGACACCTTCAGATGAGCCATGGCGGGGGTTTGCCGCTGGGTCATGAACTGGTTGCGCTCATTCACAATCAGCCACCGCCGGTCGTGGCGGAGGCCGCGGGGCTCCACCGCCGCTTCCGCTACGCGGATGCCGCCCAGCGACTTAACAGGGTAGATGTACAGGTCGGAGAGAAGGAGAGGTGCAGCCATACCGCAAAGATGGGAAATAGTGAGATGCCGGTTATCAGTTGCCAGTTATGAGTTGTGAGTTGTCGGTTGTGAGTTGTCAGAGGTAGATCCTGGCGGGGCGGTCTGCCGGTTGTATTCCTACCCTCTCAGTTTGACCAAAGCCCTGGAGGGGCTGCGTATTGGTAGAGAATTGGAAGTGAAACAATAAAGCCCCAGCGGGGCGACACCTCCTCGTTCAACGAGAAGGTGTCGCCCCGCTGGGGCTTTGGTCAGAGTGAAGGGGTAGGACCTGCTACCGATAAGCGCTACCCCTGGCAACTGATAACCGGCAACTCACAACTCACAACTGTCTAATGCAGGGGGCGCTTCTTGATCATGCCGCCTTTGGTGTCCCGGACGCTGTGCATGACCATGAAGGCCTGGCGGTCAATTTGCTCTACTTCGGCTTTTAGCTTCGAGACTTCGAGGCGGGTGATAACCGTGAAGACGATATCAACAGGGTTGGGCTGCTCGCCGCGGGTGCCGTAGCCGCGCTTGCCGGTGTACACGGTAGCACCCCGGCCCAGCTTTTCGGTAATCATGCGGCGGATGGCATCGGAGCGGCCCGATACGATGGTGACGCCGGTGTACTCCTCCAGACCATCAATAATAAAATCGATGGTTTTGGCCGCCGAGAGGTAGGCCAGGATGGAGTACAGGGCCGTTTCGATGGACAGCACCCAGGCCGCCACTCCAAAAATGAGAATGTTGAATACCAGAATGATATCCCCCACGCTCATGCTCGACTGTTTGCTCAAATAGATGGCCATAATTTCGGTGCCATCGAGCACGCCCCCGCCCCGCATGGCCAGCCCGATGCCGGCCCCCAGGAAGAAGCCCCCGAATACCGATATCAGCAGCTTATCCTGCGTGACGATGGGGTAGGGAATCAGGGCCAGCACCAAGGCCAAGCCCAGAATACCGAGCAGGGTCCGGATGGCAACGCCGGGGTCGAGCTGCCGCCAGGCCATGAGCACAAATGGAATGTTCAGGACCACGATAAGCGCCGGCAGGGGCAGGCCGAAAACCCTGACTATCAGCAGGGAAACCCCGGTTACGCCCCCGTCCAGGAAGCCGCCGGGCAGCAGAAAGCTCTCCAACCCGAACCCCGCCGAAAACACTCCCACTACCATTAATAAGGTGTTGGCCACCTGCCGCCGCCACCAGCGCCGGTCGCGGGCAGAGCGGGCACTGGGGCCCGGGCGTTTCAGGCTGGTGCCGCCGGAAGAAGGGGTAGCAGGTAACTCGGACGAAGGCATGGGATGGAAATCAGTCATAGGCGAAACAGGAAAACGCAGTGCCATCAGGTACGGCGCCGCGTGATTGAATGTTGAAAATTAAGGCACCCCGGCCCGGCAGCAGGGGACTGGCCTGGAATTTGGAAAAGTTTTTTCAGGGGACCAGCGTAGGCCCACGAAAACAGGAGTAGTATTTATGGCATTGTTAGAGCAGTATCCGGTGTTATGGGGGCGGCAGGAGCGGAAGGAATTTGCATTTGAACTGGTGCCGGTGGTGTTGCCGCTGGCGTTGCTGTATGGTTTTACGCCCCAGGGCCAGGTGCCACCGCTGTGGCTGGCCTCGGGGCTGTGGCTGCTGGCTACCGCGCTGGTGGCGGTGTTGGCAGTGCGCCGCCTGCACGATGTGGGGCGCAGCGGCTGGTATGCCCTGCTGCTACTGGTGCCGGGCCTGAATGCCCTGCTTTTAGTGGCGCTGTTGCTGCTGCCGGGGCAGCCCTTCGCTACCCGCCACGGGGCCGCTAACCGGTTGCAGACCACCGGCTAAAGCCCCCGGAACCTTCAAAACAAACTGCCCTTCCGGAGTAAGTTCTCTATTTTAGAGACTCCTCCGGAAGGGCAGGGTTGCGTAAAAGCTGCAGAAACTGCCGGGTTATTTCGGCTCGGGCGTGGGCTGCTGGGCCAGTTGCAGGGCGCGGTAGAGGTTCACGAGGCCGCCCGTGCGGGAGAGCTCCGCGAAATCGACAAGGGTAGTGGAGCCGGGTTTGCGCACCTTGGTGTGGTAGGGCACCGCCGACTCCAGAATGATGCGCTTGAGCTGCACGGCCGTTAGCTGGGGGTAGTACGATTTCAGGGTGGCAGCAATGCCCGCTACCACAGGGGCAGCCATGCTGGTGCCGCTCAGGTTGCCGTAGCGGCTGCCGGGCAGGGTAGCGTAAATCTGGTTGCCGGGCGCGAATACATCTACCTGATTTTTGCCGTAGTTCGAGAAGTCGGCCACCAGGTTTTCATCGTTGGTGCGAGCCGAGGCGCCCACCGTAATCATGTTAGGGATGCGCTGCCCGCTGAGGTACACCGGGGCCGGGTACTGCAGAGTTTTGTCGAGGTCCTCGTTTTCGTTGCCCGCTGAGTGCACCAGCAGTACGTTTTTGCTGGCGGCGTACTTGATAGCTTCCTCCACGGCCGGGCGCTGGGGCGAGTAGTACTTGCCAAAGCTCATGTTGATGATCTGGGCCCCGTTGTCCACGGCGTAGCGGATGGCGTTAGCCACGTCCTTGTCCCGCTCATCACCATCGGGTACGGCACGCACGGCCATAATCTGCACGTTGGAGGCCACCCCTAGCACGCCCTGGTTGTTTTCCCGGTCGGCGCCAATGATGCCGGCTACGTGGGTACCGTGCATAGGGTCGGGGCCGTGTACGTCGCGGTTGCCATAGTCGCGCTGTTTGGTATCCTCGGGCCGGTCGCCCACAATGGGGCGGGGGTTGTATTTCAGGTTAAGGCCGTAGTCAAGCTGGTCCTGAGTCTCCTTCAGGCCCTTCTTCATTTCTTCCAGCACATCATCCAGCGAGGCAAAGCCCGTCTGCACCAAAGTAGCGTAGAGGCCCTGCGTAATCTGGCGCAGCTCCGGGTCCTGGGTGGGCGGGTTGCGCAGGGTGGCCGTATCGAGGCGGGCTACCCCCAGCGCCTGCTTGAGGCCAGCAGCGCCCTGGGAGTTTTCGAGGTAGGCCTGGTTGAACTCCTTAAGGCGCTGAGTATTCTCCTTCACCTTGGCGTCGTAGCTTTTCTTTACCTTCTGATAAAGGTCGAACTCAGCGCGCTTGGCGGCGGGCACGGCGGTACGCACTTTGCCGGCGTACAGCGGCTGCAGCTTGGCCAGGATACGGGTTTCCTCCAGGGTTTCTACGTTGATGTTGCGCCCATCGGGCCCGCCCAGAAAGCTCCAGCCCAGTACGTCATCAACGTAGCCGTTCTGGTCGTCGTCTTTGTCATTGCCGGCAATTTCCTTGCGGTTGCGCCAGAGCACGCGCTTCAGGTCCACGTGGGCCGTATCGATGCCGGCATCAATAACCGCCACGATGACCGGGGTAGAGGCTTTGCCCTGGAGCAGCTCCTGGTAGGCACGCCGGGCACTGATGCCCATCACGCCCCCATCCTGCTCGGGGTCAAGCAAATACCATTGGGGCGTAGCAGCGGCAGAGTTGGAAGCGGCGGGAGGGAGAGTCTGGGCAGAAGCGGCCAGCACCGGCAGCAGAAACGAGAGGCCCAGCAGCCGCAGCCGGGAAGTGAGGGGAAACGCCATGCAAGGGGAGTTCAAAACGGAAAGGAAAGCAGGATGTACGCAAGGACCGCGCCACAGGATGAAGCGCAGCTGAAGCGTCTCCTCTTATCTTCCCAAATGCGAAAATGTATACAGTGGTTTATGCTGATGATAGTCGGGTGGGCGGCGCCGGTGGTTGCGCAGGCTACCACCCAGATACCCGATATCCTGCTCTATCAGGGCGACACGCTGTATCTATCAGAAAGCCCTTTGGAAACCTGTTTTGAGGGGCGAAAGGATGCTTTGTGCCGCCTGACGCTATGCAGCAAGCCGGTCGGTTTATGTTCACAATGCCTACTATAATGAGATATTATGTATTAGCTGTGTTGCTCTTACTGCTGGATATTCGTTACGCGGCAGCTACATCACAAGTGCCAGACCGTCTGCGGTTTCAGGGTAAAGAATATTTGCTGCATTCTAACCCGTTGGAAGAATGGCTCGCCAAAAAGAAGCAGCGGCCCGCAGAGCTGACAAAAGGTTCTACGGCTTGTTGGCGCGGGTATCAGGCAACGTGGCAGTTGGAGAATGGCCAACTGTTTCTGCTAGAAGTCAAACCTGGCTGCGATGAAAAAAAGGCTGCCATTGACTTGGAACAATGGTTTCAACTAGATACAAAGGGGCGCGTGGCAGCTGATTGGGTAGAAGGAACCTTAGATGTGCCGTTGGGTAAACTACTGCGCTATGAGCATCTGGGGTATGAATCTATCTATGAAAAAGACTGGCTGCTGACGTTTCGGCGTGGTCGGCTGGTAGGTCAGCGTACCTATCGAAATCAAGTAAATAAGTTGCCCGATGAAGATTTTACGGCGCAACTCTACCGCGCCATCGACTGGCAAAAGATTCTTAAGCAGCCAGCTGCTACTTACCGGGTGTTTGTGCAGTTCACGCCTGATAGCACTGGCAAAAGCTGCCGAGTAGTAATTCAAAAAAGCGCTGGCGACCCATACGATGCGGTAGCTCTGCAAGCTGCCCGCCAGGTAGCTTCCCGCGACTGGGGAGCCACATACCGCTTTGGGCGTTGGAGGCCACTGAAGTGGGTAACACCTATCACCTTTAGTGAAGATAACCGACGGCGTTTCGCTAAGTAGTGACAGGCGTGGCAATAGTTATACTTCTGCTGAAGAAACGAGGGTAGTGAAACACCATGTGGGGCGTGCGGTTATCTTCACGCCCTCAAGATGCCCTTCCGTATGCCTTTCCACCCCTTGCGCTTTCTCCGCACCGTCCTGCTGGCAGCAGTATTCACTCAGTCACTCAGTTACTCATTCACTGCCCAGGCCCAGGCGCCCAAAACCTACTCCTCGTCCGAGATTCTGCTGGGGCTCAAGAAGCTGAATGTGCTGGGCTCAGTGCTCTACATTGCCGCTCACCCCGACGACGAAAACACCCGTCTCATTGCCTACATGGCCAACGGCCGCCTGCTGGAAACCGGCTACCTCAGCTGCACCCGCGGCGACGGCGGCCAGAACCTCATCGGTCCGGAGCTGCGCGAACAGCTCGGCGTGATACGCACCCAGGAGCTGCTGGCGGCTCGGCGCATTGATGGGGGTAGGCAGTTCTTTACCCGTGCCAACGACTTCGGTTTCAGCAAAACCCCCGATGAAACCTTCACCATCTGGGACAAGGAGCAGGTGCTGTCCGACATGGTATGGGTGATTCGGCAGCGCCGCCCCGATGTGCTCATCACCCGCTTCCCGCCCGACAGCCGGGCCGGCCACGGTCACCACATCGCCTCCGCCATCCTGGCCGCCGAAGCCTTCGATGCTGCCGGCGACCCAAAACGCTTCCCCGAGCAGCTCAAATACGTGCAGCCTTGGCAGCCCAAGCGACTGTTCTGGAATACCGGCAGCTTCTTCGTGAAGCCCGGCGAAAACATGGATGGCTACCTGAAAGTGGATGCCGGTGCCTACAACCCCTTGCTGGGCCAGAGCTACGGCGAAATTGCCGCCCGCAGCCGCTCCCAGCATAAAAGCCAGGGCTTCGGCTCGGCGGCCCAGCGCGGCGAGGCGCTGGAGTACCTGCAATACGTGAAGGGCGACAAGGCCAAGTCCGACCCCTTCGAGGGCATCGACATGAGCTGGAACCGCGTGCCTGGCGGCGCGGCCGTGGGCAAGCTGATAGACGAGGTTATTCGGAAGTATGACCCCAGCAACCCCAGTGCCAGTGTGGCGGGGCTGCTGAAGGTGCGGGCTGCTTGTGAAAAACTGCCCAAAGAGGCATCCTTTTGGGATAGTGAGAAAGGTAGAGAAGTTAATGAATTGATATACGCCTGCTTAGGCTTAAGCTTATCAGCAGTAGTGCAGGAAACTTCCATGCCTTCTGGTGGTGAGCTGCATTTAACAATTGAGGCATTAAACCGCTCTTCTGTTCCTGTGAATTTAAGATGGCTTAAACCAACTGCCTTTAATGATGATGAAATAGTAAATTCTTTTTTATTGAATAAAAGATTACCGGCTACTATCAACGAACAACTGCTGGCTAACAAACTCTTTAGCAAGCAACTAACCTACACTATACCTGCTAAGTATTCTGTTTCACAGCCTTACTGGTTGCGTGAAATGGGCACAATCGGAATGTATAAGATTCCTAGTGTAGTAGAGGATGTAACTCTCACCAGTGACTTACACGGTTCTATCCAAATTGAAGGAACCAGTGTATTAGGTGAACCGGAAAACTTTCCGGTGGCTGACGTAGATTTTGAACTAGAAATAGCTGGGGTTCCAATCATCTATAGTAAACCTCTCCAATACAAAAGCACTGACCCAGTAGAAGGAGAGAAGTATCGCCCGCTGGTGGTGGTGCCGCCCGTGGCCGTGAACATCGGTGGACGCGCCTATGTCTTCGCCGACAACCAACCCAAAACCATTCCCGTGACCTTGCGGGCCGGTAAGGCGGGCGTGAAAGGCTCCGTGGCGCTGACCTTGCCGCAGGGCTGGAAGTCGGAGCCGGCGAGCATTTCTTTCGAGCTGGCCAGCAAAGACGCCGAGCAAACCGTGCAGTTCCGGGTGCAGCCGGGGGGTGGGGCTAAGGACGGCAAAACCGAGCTGCGGGCTGTGGCTACCGTGGACGGGCAAACCTATTCGCGCGGCTACCAGGCCATCGAGTATACCCACATTCCAACCCAGGTGCTCTTCCCCGAAGCCGTGGCCCCGCTGGTGAAGCTGGACCTCAAGCGCAAGGGCCAGGAAATCGGCTACCTCATGGGGGCCGGCGACGAGGTGCCTGACGCCCTGCGCCAGATTGGCTACACCGTCACCCTACTCAAGCCCGAGGACCTCACCGACCAGAACCTGCGCCGCTTCGATGCCGTGGTACTGGGCGTGCGGGCCTACAACACCGTGGACCGCCTCAAAACCGTGCAGCCCACCCTGCTCCGCTACGTGGAAAACGGTGGCAACCTGGTGGTGCAGTACACCGTGAACCGCGGCACCGTCCTGCCCCAGATCGGTCCCTACCCCCTTACCCTATCTTCGGACCGCGTAACGGTGGAAAACGCGGCCGTCACCTTCCTGAATCCCCAGCAGCCCCTGCTCAACTCGCCCAACAAAATTACCGCCAAGGATTTTGAAGGCTGGGTGCAAGAGCAGGGCCTGTACTACCCCAGTGCCTGGGACCCGAAGTACCAAACCGTCATCAGCTCCGCCGACCCCGGCGAGAAAGCTAAGGAAAGCGCCATTCTAGTGGCGAAGTATGGCAAAGGTAACTACATCTATACCGGCCTTTCGCTGTTCCGGGAGTTGCCCGCCGGCGTGCCCGGCGCCTACCGCTTGCTCACCAACATGGTGTCATTGGGCAAGTAGGGAGGCAGGATAGATGAAATCGTCTGTCATCCTTCGTCCTCGCTTGATGCGCGACATGCTCAGGATGACAGCAGTGAGAGCCGCCCAAGCAGTATTACCGTGACTATTTATTTCTACCTCCGTCTGCTGCTGAAAGGCCTAGTAGTGCTGGTTCCGCTTACCTTGCTTTGCATCTTTGTAGTGGATGAGCCGCTGGCCCGTCTGGTGCACAAGCAAGGAGCGCCGGTCCAGCCTTTTTTTGCCGCGCTGATGGTTGCTACCGACTACCTTTCGTGGCTGTTTCATGCGCCTAGTCCGCTGGGAGTGCCGCTGTCGTTGCCCTTACTGCTGGTGCTGTTCGGGGTGACGCGCTTCCGCCGCTGGTCCCACTGCACCATCTGGCTGGTGGTACTGCTGACCACGGTGGGTAGCGAGGGGGTAGGCAACCTGCTCAAACTATACTTTAACCGGCCCCGCCCGCTGGCTATACTAACTTACCAGACTCCGAATTCTGACTTCTGGCAGCCGGTAGGCCGTTTTGATGCCTTTCCGTCCGGGCACACGGCCTGGGTGGCGGGCCTGCTGCTACCCCTGGCCCTGCGGTTCCCGAAGGCGCGGCCCTGGCTGCTGGCCGGCATCGGGTTGGTGGGCATGGGCAGGGTAGGGCTGGAAGTACACTGGCTCAGCGATGTAGTGGCGGCGGTTTGCCTGGCGCTAGTGCTTACCTGCGGCATTGAAATAGCTACCTGGTGGCTACGGCCGAAAGGTACTTTTTCCGGAGCGCCGAGCGTTCCTGCTGCCGCCTGAGTTCCTATCTTGCGTCTCTCACTTTTGCGCTAGCTGTTCTTTCCGTGTCGTCATTCAGTGCTACCCCCGCCCCCGCTCCGGAGTCTAAACCGCCCTTGCTGCCTTCGTGGCGGGCCTGGTACGTGCTGGTGCTGGGCGCTCTGGTAGTAGAAATCGGCCTGTTCGTGTACCTGACGCGGCTGTTCGCATGAGTGGGCTCGACTGGCTGATTCTGGGCGGCACGCTCATGTTTATCGTGGGCTACGGCACCTGGCGCACCCGCCGCGCCGGCGACACCCTGGATGGCTACCTGCTCGGGGGGCGCCAAGCCTCATGGTGGGGCATCGGGCTGAGCATCATGGCTACCCAGGCCTCGGCCATCACCTTCCTGAGTACGCCCGGCCAAGCCTATGACGACGGCATGCGGTTTATTCAGTTCTACTTTGGCTTGCCCATTGCCATGGTGCTGATTGCTGTGTTTGCCGTGCCCATCTACCACCGGCTGCGCGTGTTCACGGCCTACGAATACCTGGAAGGTCGTTTTGACCGACGTACACGCACTTTCGCAGCCCTGCTGTTTCTGGTGCAGCGCGGCCTCAGTAATGGCCTTTCGCTTTACGCCCCGGCCTTGGTGCTGTCGGCCATCCTGGGTTGGAATATCCACCTGACGGTGTGGCTCTTGGGTGGGGTGATGATTGCTTACACCGTATCAGGTGGCACGCGGGCCGTAATGGTAACCCAGCAGGGGCAAGTGCTGGTGATTTTCGTGGGGCTGCTGGTGGCGGGCTACCTGCTGGTGCACTACCTGCCGGCCGGGGTCGGCTTTACGGATGCCATGCGCCTGGCCGGCCACCAGGGCAAGCTCAACCTCGTCGATTTCCACTTCGACCCCAAAGACCGCTACAACTTCTGGTCGGGCATGACGGGCGGCCTGTTCCTGGCACTTTCCTACTTCGGCACCGACCAAAGCCAGGTGCAGCGCTACCTCACCGGCCGCGACATTACTGAAAGCCGCCTGGGTTTGCTGATGAACGGCCTGCTGAAAATACCGATGCAGTTTGGGATTCTGCTGCTGGGCGTGCTCTTGTTCGTGTTCTATCAGTTCAACCTGGCCCCGCTTACTTTCAACCGGCCGGTGTACATTCAAGTGGCCCACTCCGAGCAGTACGGCCCCGCCCTGCGCGAGCTGGAGCGCGAACACGCTACCGTATTTGAGGCTCGCCGCCACGCTACCGGCCAGCTGGTAGCCGCTCTGCAGACTAATAACCAGGAAGCCGCAACTGCCGCGCAAACTCACGTCCAGGCCACCCAGGCCGCTACCCAAGGCCTACGCCAGCAGGCCCAGAAGCTGCTGAAACAGGCCGTGCCCGCCACCGAAGCCAAGGACACCGACTACGTCTTCCTGACCTTCGTGCTGAATTACCTGCCCCAGGGCTTAGTGGGTTTGCTGATTGCGGTGGTGCTCAGCGCCGCCCTGGGCTCGGCCGCCGCCGGCCTTAACGCCCTGGCGTCCACTACCGTGGTGGACCTCTATAAACCCGGTCAGCCCGAGCAGCCCGAAGCGCACTACGTGAAAGCCTCACGGGTGGCGGCCGTGGCCTGGGGCGTACTCGGCATCGGTTTCGCCACCTTCGCCGCACGCCTTGAAAACCTGATTCAGGCCGTAAACATCTTGGGCTCCCTGTTCTACGGCACCATTTTGGGCATCTTCATGGTGGCTTTCTTCCTGAAAAAGGTAGGCGCTTCGGCCGTTTTCTGGTCGGCGGTAGTAGCCCAAACCATTGTGCTGATTTTGTTTTTCGCCACGGATATTGGCTACCTCTGGTACAACATCCTGGGTTGCGGGGTAGTGGTGGTAGGCAGCCTGCTGCTCCAGCGCGGCAGGCCAGCAACAACAGCGTAGTTGGCTAAGGGCAGGCCCTTAGTCTTCTTTGTGCTAACTTGCTGGGAACCAACTGCTCAAAAGTCATCTGAAAAGCGAAAGGCCTTGCTTTCCACGGGGAAGCAAGGCCTTTTCTTTGTTACTCAGCTACCTAGCTTACAGCTTGCCGGCTTTCTTAGCGTCGGCAATCAACTCGTCGTTCATTTGGGCGTACTGGGCGTTTTTAGCTTCAAGGGCCAGTTTCTTCGACTGCTCGGCTGCCGTTACGGCGCCTTTGTAATCCTTCATTTTCATGCGGATTTTAGCCTCCGTGTGCACGTTCCAGAACTTGGGGTCGGTGGCGTTGGCCTTCTGCATCCACTCCAAAGCCTGCTTGGGGTCCTTGTTGTTGTCGAGGTAGTACACGGCGGCGGCGGCCAGGTCGCCGTTGGAAGGGCTGCTGTTCTTCAGCACCTTCTCGTCAATCTGGGCCATTACCTTCGACTCAACATCGGAGGTGATTTTGAAGCGGGCCGCGGTGGTTTCCCACTGCATGTCCACGGTAGCGGTGGCGGGCGTCAGGTCGGTGAAGTTGATGGTGAAGGTTTCCACTTTGTTAGCCAGCTTCACGGGCTTCACGGTGAAGGAGGCTACGTCGTCTTCAGCCTTGAAGCCGTCCACGTTGGCACCTAGCTTGGTATTTTTGTTTAGCACCACCGTCCAGGAAGCTTTGCCGGGAACGGTGTAGATGCCGTACTCGCCGGCCGGTACTTTCTTGCCTTCTACCATCACGTCGTCCGAGAATTTGATGCTGGTAGTAGAGTTGGCACCCGTGCGCCACCGTTGGCCGAAGGGTACCAGAGCTTTGCTGGCAGCCTCTCCGAAGCCGAGGCGGCCTTTCAGGCTGGGACGGTAGTAGGTAATAGTTACATCGGTGAGGCCCACGCGCTGCTGCACGGTGCTTTTGGGGCTGGCCTGGGGCGTGCTGATCTGGGCCTCAGCGGCCGAGGAGAGCAGCACGCCGCTTACCAACAAGGTAGCACCGAGGGCGCGGGAAGAAGAGTGCAGGAAAGTCGAGCTAATCATAGAAAAAGCAAGTGAGAGAAGGGATGATGGGGTAAAAGTAGGTAAAACCAGCAGATGGCTCAAGAAGTTAGCCAGCTGCTAATGCCACAGGCGGCGGCTTCATAGCCGTTGCTGCGAAAGCTGTTGCTGATCAAGAAATTGCGCCACCTCGGCAGCCGTGGCCGGAGCCTGCAGCCGGCGCACGTCCAGGTAGTAGCAGGCCAACTCGGTGGGATAGAGCAGCAGCCAGTGCGGCCCCACCCACACGGCCCGCTTCAGGCGCGCCCAGGGGGTAGCAAAGCGGCCGTCGGCACTCTGGCCGCGCAGGGCATCGGCCGCCAGGGTGTAGTCGGTGGGTGCCTGCGCGGCCGGGTTGCGGGCATAGCCGCGCCGCAGCTGGTAGCGCACCAGCCCCACCCGAAGCGCGCCGTATGCCACCGCTACCCCCAAAAACAGCAGCGTGGACCACGTTTCGATACGCCCATGTTCCCACACATCAAGCCCAATGCTAACCGTTAGCAGCAGCACTGCCGCGCCCAGCAGCCAGTGGTTGCGGCGCGTAGCCGGCCGGGCCTGCCAGAGCCGAAAGTTCACGGCCACGTAATCGGCCTCCGACATGCGCACGGCTGCCAGGTGCAAAGGGGGTAGGGAAGGTGCGGAAGGTGCCATAGTCCCCGCGAAAGTAACTCAGGCCCCGGCAACTTCGGGGTGGCGCAACAGGTTCAGCACATCGGCGGGGGTAGCGGGCGGTGGCACCCGGCGCAGATCAAGGTAGAAGCAGTACTCAATGGAGGTGTAGAAGAGCAGCAAATCATCGAGGTGCAGGATGCGGTAGAAGCTGCTCCAGGGATAGAATTGCCGGGTTGTAGCCTGCTCGACAACCAAGCCCTCGGCTTTCAGCTGAAACCCCGTGGGTACCGGGCGCAGCTGGTACTCGCGGTACGCTTTGCGGTATTCCCACCACTCATGCAAAAGCCCGAGGCCTGTAAGCAGCGTTGTCAGGAGTGCCCACGCAAGCCAGGCTCCAGGCCCTTGTAGCCAGAAGTACAAGCTTCCTCCGAAAACTCCGGCCAGCCAGAGTTGTACTTTCTGCTTCCAAGAGTCAGAAGTAGCCGGCCGGCGCGAATTCGGTCGGTCCGGGTAGCGGCGCTGCTGCTGCGTCTGATGAATCAGTTGGTACTCGGCAAAGGTGGGCGGGGTAGCTGGGAGGCGAAGGCTAGGCATGCGGGAGTTATTTGAATTCAATAACCACGATAATAAGCTAGAAAACGAAACGGGCGGCGCACCCGCGCCGCCCGTTTCGTTCAATCCGAAAAATCCGTCTAGATCAGTGATTTAGGTAAGCTCAAACTGCAGCTTCAGCAGGTTGGCGTAGAGGCCGTTTTCGCTGTGGGCCAACTCGTCGTGGGTGCCTTGCTCCACAATGCGGCCGCCATCGATAACCAATATCTTATCCACCTTGCGGATGGTGCTGAGGCGGTGGGCAATGATGATGCTGGTGCGGTCCTGCATTAGCTCGTCCATGGCCTGCTGCACCAGCTTTTCACTTTCCGAGTCGAGGGAGGAGGTAGCCTCGTCTAGTATCAGAATGGCGGGGTTTTTCAGAATGGCGCGGGCAATGGCCACGCGCTGGCGCTGCCCGCCCGAAAGCTTGATGCCCCGCTCGCCCACTACCGTGTCGAGTCCTTCGGGGAAGGAGCTGATAAACTGCCAGGCGTTGGCCTTGCGGGCGGCCTGCATGATTTCCTCGTCGGTGGCCGTAATCTTGCCGTAGGCAATATTCTCGCGGATGGTGCCCCCGAACAGAATGGTTTCCTGGGGCACGATGCCGATGTGGCGGCGCAGCTCCGTGAGGTCGTACTGCGTCACGTCGCGGCCATCAATGGCAATGCTACCTCCGCTCAACTCGTAGAACTGCATTAGCAGCTGCACAATGGTTGATTTGCCTGCGCCCGACGGACCCACCAGCGCAATCTTTTCGCCGGCCTGAATGTCGAAGCTGATGTCTTTGAGTACGGCCAGATCGGGGCGGGTGGGGTAGCGGAAAGCTACGTGCTGGTACTCGATGTTGCCGTGTATCTGCAGGGGCGTGGCGCCGGGCAGGTGGGTAGGCTCCGTAGGCTCCTCCAGAATCTCCAGGATGCGCTCCGAGGCGCCCAGCGTGCTCTGTACTTTGCCGTACAATTCGCCCAGGCCCGCTACCGAAGCCCCAATGAACATGGTGTACAAGGCAAACTGGGTCAGGTCGCCGATGGTCATCTGGCCGGCCTGCACCAGGGTAGCGGCCCGCCAGAGCACCAGCACAATACCTCCAAACAACCCAATAATCACGAAGGACACAAAGCCGCCGCGGTAGAGGTTGCTTTTGAGAGCCGCCCGCACCGTTTTGCTGAGCGAGGCGTTGTAGCGGCCGGTTTCAAACTGCTCGTTGGTAAACGCCTTTACCGTATTGATGCTCTGCAGCGTTTCTTCTACGATGACGTTGGTTTTGGCCAACTCATCCTGAGTGGTTTTAGACAGCACCCGGATCTTCTTGCCGAACACCATGGCCAGCACCACAATGGGCGGAAACGTGAGCAGCATAAACATCGACAGCTTCACGGATACCACCATGATGAACACGATGCCCGCGACCAGCGTCGTCACCTGCCGGAACAGCTCGGCCAGTGTTAGGGAAAAGGAATCCTGAATGATGCCTACATCAGAAGTAATGCGCGAGGTGATGGCGCCTACCCGGTTCTTCTCGAAGTAAGGCACCGGCAGGCTCACAAACTTCTGATACAGGGCCTGCCGGATATCCCGGACGGTAAACTCCGAAACCTGCGTGAAAAACCAGATCCGGCCAAACGAGAAAAGGCCCTGCAGCAGAATCAGCAGGGCAAAGCCTAGGGCCAGCTGGTTGATGGTTAGGGCCGCGCCATTGGGTAGAATGACGGGCTTGCCGCTGGCCGTGTCGGCCAGCTTGCCGATAATCCAGGGGAAGGCAATGGTGGTGGCGCTGGAAAGCGTCAGGAGCACCGTGCCTACAATAAATTTAGCACGGTAAGGCAGGGTGAAACGAAAGATGCGCAGCCCCTGCTGAAAACTCTGTTTGGTAAGCTTCTTTTTTTCGGGCGCATTCTCCGCGTCAGCGCCGCTGGTATTCAGTCCACTTCGGGCCATTGTGTGTTAGAAGTGAGAACAGCGAAGTGAGAACCAGAAGAGGGCTCAGGACTAGCTGAACGCTCTTTGGGTTCTCACTTCTCTTTTCTCATGTCTGGAGTTCAGTTATTCAAATTTAGGCTTTCCCTGCTCCACCTGTAGCCCCTCGGAGTTGCCGAAGGGGATGGGCAGGCGCACCTGGGTAGCAACGGGCTGGCCTTTGCGGGTGGCGGGTTTCCAGGCCGGCATCTGGCCCAGCACCCGCAGCGCCTCCGTGTCGCACTCCGGCGAAAGAGGCTGCACCACCGAGGGGTTAGTCAGGTGCCCGTCGGCTTCCACCGTAAAGGTCATCACCACGTTGCCGCTGATTTGCTTGACGCTGGCCGCTTCCGGATACTTTAGATTTTGCTGAAAAAACGTGTTCAAACCCTGGGCACCGCCCGGAAACTGGGGCGGGGCGTCGGGCCGGTTGGGCGCGGGCTTGGCCTGGGGCTGCATGCGGCCGGGCTTCAGCTCAATGGGCTGCTTAGCCGGCACGTTACCAGCGGTAGTTTGGGCCTGGGCCCCGCCCGCGGCCAAAGCTACGAGCAGGAAGATGAAGAAAAGATGTTTCATAGGATAGGTAGGACAGGGAGCTGAGCGACTAGTAAGTAATCTTTGGCCTTGTCATTCCGAGCGGAATGCAAAGGTACGCTCCCCTAAACAACCCCTACGCAACAGGGTTCAATTCCAGGTTGCGCGGACGCGAAATTGCCAGCAGCCCAAGGAAAGTAAGTAACCCATTCAGAATCAGAATCTCAAACCCGAACTCGTAGCCCCACCAGTCTTTTGAATTAGCATTGATAAACCAGGTCAGCAGCGGGGCCGCCACGCACACGGGCAGCACCAGCTTATCGTGCAGGCCGCGGCTGGTGAAGATACCGAAGGAGTAAAGCCCCAGCAGCGGTCCGTAGGTGTAGCCCGCCGCCTTAAACACCGAGGTAATCACGCTCTGGTCGTTAATGGCCCGGAAAATCAGGATGATAACAATGAGCACCAGTGAGAAACCGAAGTGGGTGGCCTGGCGGATGCGCTTCTGCTGGGCCTCGGGGTAGCGGCTAATTACCAGCATGTCCACGCAGAAGGAGGTAGTAAGCGCCGTCAGGGCCGAGTCGGCGGAGGCGTAGGTTACGGCAATGATGCCCAGGATAAACACAATGCCCGCAAACAGGGAGAAGTGGTTGGTGGCCAGCAGCGGAAACACATTGTCGCCGATGACTTTGCCGGTGGCCGGGTTGGTAGGCAGGCTGATACCTTTGGCCGCCGCGAACTGGTAGAGCAGCACGCCCAGCGACAGGAAGAACACGTTCACCAGCACAATGGCAATGGTAAACCAAAACATGTTTTTCTGGGCGTCCTGCAGGTTGCGGCAGCTCAGGTTCTTCTGCATCAAATCCTGATCGAGGCCGGTCATGACGATGGTAATGAAGGCCCCGGAGGCGAATTGCTTCCAGAAAAACTTATCGTCCTTGGGGTCCGAGAAGTAAATCTGCGACATGGAGCTTTCCTTGACCGTTTTCACCAGCCCGGCAAAGCCCAGGTTCAGCTCATCGGCCATCAGGTAAATGCTCACGCCCACGCACACCAGCATGGCCAGGGTCTGGAAGGTATCGGTCCAGAGAATGGTTTTGAGGCCTCCGCGGAACGTGTAGAGATAAATCAGGAAGATGCTGACCGTTACGGTAACCGCAAACGGCACCCCCAACTGATCAAACACGGCAAACTGCAGCACGCCGGCCACCAGAAACAGCCGGAATGCCGCCCCCACAGCCCGGGAAATAAGGAAGAACAGGGCCCCGGTTTTGTAGCTCCAGAAGCCAAAGCGCTGCTCTAAGTAAGTATAGATGCTCACTAAACGCAGGCGGTAGTACAGCGGCATGAGCACGGTGCCAATTACGAGGTAGCCCACTATGTAGCCCAGCACCACGGCCATGTAGCTCCAGCTTTGCCCCGCCACCATGCCCGGAATCGAAATAAACGTCACCCCCGAGAGCGACGTGCCAATCATAGCAAACGCCACCATGTACCAGGGCGCGTTGCGGTTGGCAATAAAGAACGATTCGCTGGTTGCCTTCCGGGAGGTGAGGTAGGCAATGATGATGAGAACAACGAAGTAGCCCGCAATCAGGCTCAGCACGAGGGTAGGAGACATGGGGGATTCAGTTGCCGGTTGTCAGTTGCCGGTTGTCAGTATGCTTCAGAGCAAACCGACCGGTAGCAGCCGCATCAGTTGAAAACAGGTTTCAAAGCTACCAACAACCAATCAACAATAGCGCATACTCAAGCGCATACTCGTGCGCAATGCCCCAACTGACATCTGGCAACCCTCAACCAACAACTGAGCTTACTCCCACTCCTGCCAGCGCAGCACCTCGCCCACGGCCGGTACGTGTAGCTCCCCGCGCAGCATTTTGCCGTTGGCGACTAGTTGCAGCTCCCGAATGGGTTCAGAAGCCGGTTCGTCGCTCAGGTCGAAGGTGCCGTAGTGCATGGGTACCAAGTGGCCGGCCCGCAGCAGGTTGGCCGCTTTGGCCGCTTCGTGCGGGTTTACGTGGCTCATCTGCATCATGTAGGGCGGCTTGTAGGCCCCGATGGGAAGCAGCACCACATCCAGGGGGCCAAACTGCTTTTCAATGGCCTCGAAATGGTCGGCCATGGAGGTGTCGCCCATAAAGTATAGGGTGCGGCCATCGGGCAGGCGCAGCAGGAAGGAACCCCATAGCACCGTGTTCAGGTCGAAGAGGCCGCGACGGTGCCAGTGCGAGGCCGGGAGGTAGAACAGCTCGAAGGGCGCATCGGGGCCTAAATCGAACTGCTGCCACCAGCCGGCTTCCTGTACGGGCAAGGTGCGGGCCATGCCGCGCACCAGTCCGGCCATACCTAGAGGCCCGAACGCCCGCAGCTGCGGATTCTGGCGGGCCAGCAGCTTGATGGATTTTTCGTCCAGATGGTCGCGGTGGCCGTGGCTGAGCAGCAGGTAGTCGAGGTTGGTCAGGTCCTCGGGGCGGCAGGGCAGCGGGTGACGGTGGCGCAACCCTATGGACGAAAACAGCACTGGATCAAAAACAATGGTTTTGCCACCGATGCGCAGCAGAAACGAGGCGTGCCCCAGCCACACCAAGCCATCTTCCTGGCTTTGCAGAAACGACGTGCAGTCCACCACCTCTGGTACCCAGGTATCGGCCTTTTTTTCTTCCTTCTGCGGGTTTTCGCTCAGCTGCCACTTAATAACGGTGCCGAAATTGGGCTCGTACAGATCCTCGCCGTTGCAGTATTCGGCCCCTATCATTTTGTTGCCGGGATAATTGGGCTTGATGGTGGCCAGTTGCGGGTTGCGGACGAAGCGAGGGGTAGGGGCCATGCGCGGCGGAACATGATAGAAAAGACGGAATGGGACAAAAGAAACACAATAAATCCTCGTGTCATCCTGAGCACAGCGAAGGACCTCTACTGTGAGTAACTCATTTCTAAGTTAGTCAGCGGTAGAGGTCCTTCGCTGTGCTCAGGATGACACGAGGGGATATACAGTTACCAGTACCCGCCCGGCCCGTAGAGCGGCGAATAGGCACCAGGGTAAGCCGTAGCGCCGTTGCTCACCCGCACGCCACCCGACACCGAGAAGTTCTCCGTGATGTGGTAGTCGGCGCGCAGGTTCACGCCGGAACCCAGGTTACCCCCAAAACCGGCGTAAGGGTTCACCTGAAAACCGGAGGTAGGCGTCAGGTCTTTCCACGCCGAGCCCGTTAGGGTTACGCGCGGCGATAACGCGTATTGGCCACCGCCCTGAATGAGGTAGCGGTTCTGGGCCGTAGCCCCGAAGCGGCCAGCCTCGCCAAAAGGCATGTACGCCGCGCCCGGCATCACGCGCATATAGGTAACGCCGCCAAACACCGAGAAGCGGTTGGTAACCGGCACGGAAACCGTAGGGCTGAGGTAGGTAGCCGAGCCGTAGCGGCCCGCAAACATAGCCCCGGCGTTGAGGCTGTACGAAGGCTTCAGGCCCAGCCGGGGGGTAGGGGCGGGCTGTTCAGGCGCCTGGGCCTGAGCCGCGCCGGCCAGCAGCAGGCCGAAGGTGAGAAGGGAAAGGCATCGGAGCATAAGGAGGCGGCCGGAACCGTTGGGTGAACCGGCATCTAAGGTACGAAACGCTGGGCGGCCCGTTACCGTGCCCGGCCCGGAAAAAACTGCCACCTTCACTGCCGTTTACCTTGCTACCCTATGTCTGACTATCAATCCTATCAGCGGTTTGCCTCCGTGGAAGCGGCCCAGCCTCTGCTCCAGCTGCTGCACGAGCACGACATTCCCTACGAAACCGTCTTCGATCAGCCGCGCATCGACCCTTCGTTTGCCTTCAACCCCACCAGCACCTACTTCGTGGTGCAGCTGCGCCCCGAGGACTTTGAGCGGGCCCACGCCCTGGAGCTGGCCGCCAGCGACGAGCTAACCGCCAGCGCCCCCGCCGACCACTACCTGTTCAACTTCACCGACGACGAGCTACTCGACATCCTGCTCAAGCCCGACGAGTGGAACAGCTTTGATGTGGCCCTGGCCCGCCGTATTCTGCGCCAGCGCGGCCACGACGTTAGTCCGGCCCTGACGGAGCGCCTGCGGCAGCAACGCATTCAGGATTTGGCCCAGCCCGAGCCCCGCCAAAAAGCCTGGGTGATATTTGGCTACGTAACGGCACTGCTGGGCGGCATTATCGCCCTGTTTATTGGCTGGCACCTGTACTCGCACAAAAAGCAATTGCCTGATGGCCGGCAAGTGTACGGCTTCCTCCCTCAGGACCGTGCCCACGGCCTGCGCATTCTGGCGCTGGGCGCGGTGGGCTTCCTGCTGGTGCTGGCCTGGCGCTTTTACGCGGGTCAGTAATAGTATTCTGGCCTATTGGTCCGGGCTACATGCACAAACCCCTGCCTCGCAACTGCAAGGCAGGGGTTTGTGGTTTTTGAAGGGGTAGGAAATTACCGCTTCGACTTTACCGGAGCTTTGCTGCCCAGCCACTCGTCCCGGAATTTCTTTTGGGCTTTGGTCAGAGGGCGGCTAGCCTGTTCGTAGGGCACGACTTCTAGGTCGGAGTTTTCCTGGAGGGTAACCGGCACGGTGCGTACCCCGTCGCGGGCGCGGGCTTCCACCTGAATTACGTCGCCGGGTTTATGAGCCGCTAGGAGCTTCTGCACCTCCTTGGCATTGGTGGGCTTGCGGCCATTCAGCCTCAGTACTACATCTTCCCGGTCGAGGCCAGCGAGGTAGAAGGGGCTGCCCAGCAGAGTAGTACCCAGGGTGGCGCTGCTGTCGGGGTTAAATTGCATCCGGGCTTCCAGGGTGGCCTGGCCCGCCTGGGCCCGGCGCACTAGCAACCCAGCCGGTGCCAGGAGTTGCTCGTAGTTATGCGCCTCGTGGCCGGTAATGTGCTGGCGGAAAAACTGACCGGCAAAGGTGGTATCCTTGGTTACCAGGCCCAGCACCCGCTGCAGGTCGCGGAGGGTGTAGGGCTTGGCGGGGGCATAGTTCTGCTGCTGGCCGTGCTCTTTCCAGAGGGCGCGCATATACGTGTCGAGGTCGGTTTTGAAGCGCTGCCGCAGCTGCAGATCCAGGGCCAGGGCATTGCCCGCCCCAATATAGTAGTAGCTCAGGTAGGTGTTCGAGCGGTTGCTGGGGTCGATGGCCGCGGCGGCATCCACGAAGGGCGCCTGCTGGCTCATGTACACCGGCGAGTAGCGCTTCGGGCCGGGCATGGTCAGCATGGCATCTACAATGCCGCTGAGGGCTTCCTGGCAATATTGCTCATCGGTGTAGATGCCCGCCCGGCGCAGGAGCAGCTCGCCGTAGTACTGCGTGAAGCCCTCGGCAAACCACAGGTTGCTGCTCATGTTGGCGCGCTGGAAGTCAAAGGGCTCCAGGTCCTGGGGGCGCAGGCGCTCCACATTCCAGCTATGGAAAAACTCGTGCGAGACGGTACCCAGGTTATCAATGGCGCCGGAGCCGCGCAGGGGGCGGCTGCTGGTGAGGCTGGTGGAGTTGCGGTGCTCCATGCCGTCGGAGCTGGTCTGGGGCAGGTAGTTGGCCACGAAGGTGTAGCGCCCGAAGTCGTAGTCGGGCAGGCCTCCGAAAATGGCGGCGGCCTCCTTCACAATCTTCTTGGTTTGCTCGGTGTAGGCATCCAGCTCGGCCGGCGTACCATCGTGCAGCACCTGCAGCTCAATGGTTTTGCCTTGTTCCTGCCAGGTGCGCACTTGCTGCGGGCCCAGGGAGGTAGGCGAATCCATGAGGTACTGCAGGTTGGGGGCGTACCAGGTGGCGCCACCCGCGTCGGGCCGCAGCTGGGAGGCTACCGTCCAGCCCTGGGGTAGGGCAAACTTCACCTCCGCCGGGCGCTGCTCCAGGCCCTGAGCGTACGCCAGGGTAGCGGGAGCGTTCAGGTGGGCGTGGCGGCTGTCGATGCCAGCATAGGTGCCATCGGTCCGGTCGCCGAACAGGGTGTATGTAAACGTCACGGTGCCATCGTGGCCGGCTACCGTCCACCCATAAGGGTCCGACTTCACTACAGACAGACTCTTGCCTTTGGAGTCCGTGGCCTGCACGTCATACACGTTCTTGGCGAATTCGTGGAGGGCGTAGCGGCCGGGCGAGGAGCGGGCCATGCGCACCTGCAGCGGCCCGGCCGGCAGCTCCCGGAACGTGGCCGTAATGCGCGCCTCGTGGTGTACCGCATTCGGGAAGGAAAGATTGTACTGAACCGGGGCCTGGGCCTGCGTGGTTCGGGCCAGCGTGAGGGGTAGGGCCAGCAGCAGCAGCGCGGCGGTTTTCCGCAGGGTCATACGCAGAGAAATGAAAAGGAATAGAAAGGAAACGCTAACCTAACACGTCTGCGGCAGAGCTGACAGCATTGAGGTCAGAAACTCGAGAAGGGTGCGTGGTTTCGGGCAGACGCAGCTGCCTACCGCCACACGCTGGCCTCTATCATCTCCCCGAAAAACCGGCCGGCCGGTACTCCCGATAAGCCCAGC
Source organism: Hymenobacter sp. DG01 (assembly GCF_006352025.1). Lineage (NCBI taxonomy): Bacteria > Pseudomonadati > Bacteroidota > Cytophagia > Cytophagales > Hymenobacteraceae > Hymenobacter > Hymenobacter sp. DG01. Next base: position 2,453,903 of record NZ_CP040936.1, on the reverse strand, counting down.
CGCCTCAGCTCCGCTTCTATGGGCGGGCGCCGCCGCGCGCTGATGCCGGTAGTAAGGCCGAAAAACCAATACATTAGCCCTAGCAGCAGCGCGTGCCACCAGCGCTGGGGCGCGGCAAAATCGGCCAGAAGCCAGGCCCCGCCCGGGGCCAGCGCCGCGTGCAGCCTCTGCACCAGCCGCTGCAGCCGATGGGGCTCGAACAGGTCCAAGAAGAAAAAGGCCACCACCGTCGCAAACTGTTCATCAGTTCCCAAAGCAGCCTCCGTTCCCAGCCTGAATTCCACTTGGCTTATGTGCTGGGGTAGGGTTTTCGCTAGCCAGGCCTGACTGCGGTTCAGCATTTGGGGCGAGGCTTCCAGGTACAGTACCTGGGCGTTGGGTCGGCGCCGCAGCACCGCGCCCAGCACCCAGCCCGTGCCGCCCCCAATAATGAGCACGCGGCCCTCACTTGTGGGCAAACCCGCTTCCAGCGCGGCCTGCTGCGCCTGCCGCAGGCTGCGCCCGTACACCAGCCGGGCCAGTGGGTCATAAAAGGAGGCCACAGCATCGAAGCCGGAATCAGGAAGACGAGGCATACGCAAAGCTAGAGCTGTAAACACTAGCGCGAAAATCTGTTTCGCGACGAGCCGCCGGCGAGTATCCGGTTTTGCGCAGTTCCAAATACTCGCCGCGCTCGTCGCGAAACGGATTTTCGCGCTACTGCAGATTTTAGCGGGGTAGGAGGGCGCATCGACAAATTACCGGCCGCATCGTATCAGAAGCTATGACGACGACGTTGCGCCGGCTGCTGGCCGGAATTACCCTTTTCGTAACCGAATTTGCTATTACCCTTATGCTGGGCACGCTGGGCGTGGTGCTTTTTCTGGCCCTGAGCCGGGAAGTGTTCGACCAGGATGCGGCCACATTTGATGCCGCCGCGTTTCGGTGGTCGCGGCAGCTGCTGGGCCCCGACCGGCAGCAGTGGGTGGAAGGCATTACGTTTCTGGCTTCGCGCAACTTTATTTCCGCGGCGGCTTTGCTACTGATTGGCTGGTTTCTGGTAGCCAAGCGTCACCGCTGGTACTCCCTGCTGATACCGGTGGTAGCCCTGGGTAGCATCACCCTGAACTTGGTGCTCAAGCAGCTCTACCACCGGCCGCGCCCCTTGCTGCCGCTTACCTCAGCCTCGGGCCTGAGCTTCCCCAGCGGACACGCCATGATATCGGCTTCATTCTACGGGCTGCTTATTTACCTGGTCTGGACGCATGTGCGGCGGCCGGCCGTGCGCTACCCCCTGGTAGCCGCGCTGCTGCTGCTGATTCTGCTCATCGGCCTGACGCGGGTGTACCTGCGGGTGCACTACGCCACCGACGTGCTGGCGGGCTTCACGGCAGGAGCCGGCTGGCTGATTATAGCCATTCCGCTGCTGAAGCACCTGGAAATTGCAGTAAAAAAACGATTTAAAAAGCAACTGCAATCAGCTGAAAAACAGCCTATATAGCGTTAAATCAAGGTTTTTTTGAAAAAATTTATCAGGTTTTTTTGAGCAAAAGCTTGACACGGGTCGAAAAAGGCCCCTATCTTTGCAGCATCAAATGACAACCACCACGGCGGTCAGATGATAAAAAGAGCTGCGCTTGTGGCGAAATTGGTAGACGCGCTGTCTTCAGGCGGCAGTTCCGAAAGGTGTGAGAGTTCGAGTCTCTCCGAGCGCACGAAAGCCGATCCAGAAATGGGTCGGCTTTTTTGTTTTATCCCGGATTCGCGCTATTTGGGCTCATGTCGTTGATTTGCGTAAAGCGGCTTTGCCGAGCCGGAAGCTTGATAAGGCTTTGCTACAAATTGGTTTCGACGGGTTAGCCAGGCGTGGCGGCAGCAGTTACCTTAGCTGCTTTCCTACCCCCTGTTCCGCCAGCAACCCCATCCGTCTGCTGCCTCCTATGCTGAAGTCTTTCGCCGGCCGCTTACTGGCCCTGTTTAGCCTGCTGACCCTGGAAGTGGCGCTGGTAGGAGGCGTATTCCTGCTCTCAGCACTGCTGTTCTTCTACCTCACGCGGGTCGTGTTCGTGGAGCATTCCGTGAGCTTTGATGAGTGGGCCTTTGGGCAGATAGACGTGCTGCGCGCCGCCTGGCCCAGCCTGACTACTCTGGTCTATGGCCTGACGTTTTTTGCTTCCCTGCCCTTTCTGGTGGGAGCGGGGGTAGGCATACCGGTGCTGCTGCGGGTGCGTGGGCACCGGCGCGAGGGGCTGGAGGTGTTTCTGGCCGTAGCCGGAGCTGCTCTGCTGAACCAACTTCTCAAAACTCACTTCCAGCGCGTAAGGCCGTCTTCGGCGCTTGTCTTTCAGCAGGGCCTGAGCTTTCCCAGCGGCCACGCCATGATCGGGCTGGCTCTTTACGGCTGTTTGGCCTGGTTGCTTTGGCGGCACCGGCGGCACCCCATCTGGGCCGCGCTGCTGCTGCTATTTGCCCTGCTCATTGGCCTCACGCGGGTGTACCTGCATGTGCACTACGCTACCGATGTGCTGGCCGGTTTCGCAGCGGGCTTGTTCTGGCTGATTCTGCTGCGCACGGCCTTGCGGCTCTGGTGGCGGGAAAGTGGTGGGGTGATGAGGTGATAAGTAACAAGTGACAGGTAAAGTGTGAAGGGGGACTGACGTCGGATTTTACCTGTTACCTGTTACCATTTACCTCATCACCTTAAATCACAGTTTCACCGTCACGCGTAGAGCCAGGAGGCCCTTTACGCCCTGGAGTTCTTCCAGTTCCAGGTATTCCAGCCCGGGCTCCAGCAGGTCGCGGTCCTGGAGGTAGTCGATGTATTCCTCGTACTCATCGGCCTCGCGCTGCTGGGAGTACACCAGGGCAATTTTGCCGGGTTGGGTAAGCCGCTCACCGGTGCCCTGCACGGTGGCCTTGTCGATGCGCTTCTTAATGATTTCGTAGCGGATGTTGTAGGCCCCGTCCACGTCAAACTGGCGCTCATCCTGCCGGAAGCGGATGCTCAGGGGTTGGCTATGAATCAGAATCAGCTGGGTGGTTTCCAGCGGCATGGGCAGGGTAGGGCTCAAAGCGGCTGTGCGGCGGGTAATTTCCACCATCACCAGCAGTTGCCACAGGCGCAGGTTTTTCAGGAAAACCAGGTCGAACGGCTTGTTTTCCACCAATGAGGCGCCCACATAGATGTTGTGCTCTACGCCATCGGTCTTGAAGCGCTGGAAGTAGTGCGGAAACATGGCCTGCGCCTTGGCGTCTTCCTCATCAAGGTAGCTGCTGACGGCATCATTAAGCAGCGTGGTGGTTTCCTCGAAGGCCTTGCGGCGCTTGTACAGGATGCCCAGCTCGGGGTCGATGTTGGACCAGTACTGACGAATAATGGGCCGCAGATCAGGCGTATTCTGACTCAGATACTCGAACAGAGGCTCAACTTCCGTGCGCAGCGACTCGAAAATGCTGACCTCATCACCCGACAAAATTCCCTCGCGCAGGCGGCGTAGGTTTTTGTGGACGTAGAACTTCAGCTCATCCAGGATGGGGAGTTGCTGAAACTCGGAGGCTTTCTTGAGGACTTTCCCGGCCAGGGTCAGGTGCTCCACCAGGTCGCCCTGGATGGCTTCGTTGCGGGCTGTGCTGCTACCCCTGATGTCGCTGGAGCCGTGCAACGGGTACACGTCGTGAAACACGATGTCCTCCATTTCGGCGCTCTTGTTACCGTCTTCCAGCTTTTGCAGCAGGTTTTGAGCGGCATCGGTAAAGCGCCATTCCATGGTGGGATGAATGGCCGTGAATTTCTCCTTGATGATGGCCTGCACGCGCGTCTGGATATCCTCGGCGTTGCGCTTCACGGCTACCGCGAACAAGGGCACAAACTGGTTTACGTTTTCCAAACTGAACTCATTCAGGTCGCCCACGTTGGGTGAGCCCAGCTCCAGCAGGCCCACCGTGTCGTCGCCGTAGGGCAGCAGGGCCAGAATGGCCGAGCGGATGCCCAGACTAAGAATCTGCTGGCGCAGGTCCTCGGGAATATCGGCCTGCTCCACGTTTTCCAGCACCAGCGGCTGGCGGTCGGCCCACAGCCGGCTGTAAATCTGGCGGAAGCCGGAGCCGGCATCGGGGCTGTGGAGCTGCTTGGTCAGGAAGCTGTGGTTTATTTTGCGGCCGAAATCCACAAAAGCCCGCTTTTTGCCGTCGTAGGCGGCAATGCCCAGCTGCAGAAACGGCCGCCCGAACAGCACCCGCAGCTTTTCCTGTATCTGCTCCAGGCGGTCGGAGGCCTGCAGCACGTCGCGCTCCAGCAAATCGTACTTCAGCTCCGAAAGAATTTCCTGCTCCGTTACATCTACCAGGTGCAGAATGTTGAAGCCCACCAGCTCGAAGTGGTGAGGCGGGAGCATCTGCTGCCACAAGTCGGCACGGTGGGGGTTGCGGGCCAGGTGGTCGAGCTGTTCCGGCGTCAGCTCCGGCTTGTTGCCGTGCACCCTGATTTCCACGAACGTTGAGTTGAACTCTACCCCATAGTGACGGTAGAGGCCAATGCTGTAGTCGGGCACGGTGAAGATAATGGTGCCCTGCAGGGGCAGGTGCACCCCGTACACTTTCTCCAGAATCAGCTGGTAGGCCATGCGGGTGGTATAGACCTCCAGCGTCCGCATGTCAATATTCAGCGGCTGCTTAATCGACTTGGACGGGTTCAGCAGCACCTCGGCAAAGCGCGGGGTGTGGTAGAAGCTATGGCGCTGAAACGGAGCAATGGCGCCGGCAATGTCAGTATCGAAGGAGGCGGGCGGAAATACGGCCAGCATCAGGGTTTCTACCAGGTCGCAGTTGCATTCCAGCAGCTTCAGATCCTCAATATTACCCCGCGACCAATCGGCGGTGGCTACCTGTTCGCTGACGGCCTTGGCCAGCATGGCTACCCCCACATTTTGGGAATTTTCGCCCCTCTGCCAGTAGGCAATCAGGGGCTCCAGGCTAAGCGTGGTCTGGAAGGGAAATGTGGGCGTAACAGCCGCAGAGGGTTCTTTCAGCATAAACCAGAAGCGCGCTACTGTCGCGGGCGGGACTGGGGCCTGCTAGACGTAGCACGGTACTATATACGGCAGCAGCCGCCCCCGCGGACGTGCAACAGCCTTAGGGAGCAAAAGAGGCGGGGGCCGCTAAGGGCGCAGCTGGGCTAAAACCGTTCAAGCGTAATGAGCTTCAGCTCATTATTGCCGTTGGTGTCCGTCAGGTCGATCTGCTGGGCGGTGCCCTTCTGGTTGGTAACAAACACCTTTTTGCTGGAGTTCTGGTAGCAGGTGCAGCAGCCGTCGCCCTGGTAGCGGGTCCTGAGTTGAATGCTGTCTATTCTGTAGGTGTAGGTAGGGGTAACCCGGCTGCGCCGCTTGGCCAGGTACAGGGTGTAGCGGTAGGCGTCGAGCTTGCGGCCGGTAGCCAGGCTAAAGGGGGTAGCGTTATTGATGATGATGGGCTGGGTAAACACTGCCGCGCGGCTCCGGGTAAAGGTTACGGTATCGGCGCTCGGGCGCTGGGTGGTGTCGAGCGGGTTCCGGATCAGGTACACCGTATCGATGTAAGAGGGAAAAAAGCCGCGCAGGCTGTCCTGAGAATTAGTGGCGCTGAACTGCAGGCCGATGGCGTCGGCGTAGGTGTCGTTGCACTCGCAGGCAACGGAGCCACAGCAGGCCGCTACCAGCACAGTGGAGGTCAGAACAAGAAGCCAGGAGAGGAAGGAGCGCAGCATAGGTCGTAAAGATAACACGCCGCTCAGCAGCTCCCGCCGCCAAGCCGAAAGATGGCGTTGCCGCAAAACAACACCAGCCGGACTGCCAAAGCAGTCCGGCTGGTGTAACGCTGGGTTTCCCTAGTTATTGAGGGGTAGGAGGCAGCTGGCTATTCTTTCACGAAGCGCTTGGTTTCGGCGCCTGAGCGGGTGGTGACTTTGAAGTAGTAAGTGCCCACCGGCAGGTCGGCCACGTTTACCTGCAGCGTGTGGGGGCCTTTTTCCACCTTGGCTTCCTGGGCTACAGTGCGCAGGGTGTTGCCGCGCCCATCGAGCAGCTCTACCGTCAGGGGGCCAGCTTTCTTCACCTCATACTCCAGCTGGTTGGTGCTCACGGAAGGGTTAGGGTACACGCCCGCGTTGCCGCGCTCCGTGGGGGTAGGCTTTTGAGTGGGCGCGTTGGGGTTGAGCAGCAGGAAGGAGGTAGGCTGGAAGTAGCGCCGCACGCCCCCCGCGTGGCGCTGGTGCTTGCCCTTACCGGCTTTGGCTGGCTGCTCGGGGGTAGTGGTGCGGGCCAGAATGGCTTTGGTGTCGGCCTGCCATTTTTCCTTCTGGGGTTGCACTTCCTGGGCCAGCTTGGCAATGTCGCCTTCGTACTTCTGGGCCAGCTGGCTTACGTTCTGCAGAATGGCCTTGGTTTCGGTGCGGAGCTGCTGGAGCTGTTGCTTCTGGGTTTCGGTCAGCTCGGGGCGGGTACCGGCGGGCGTGCCGGCCAGGCGGAAGCTCTGGCGCAGGGCCTTGGCTTTCTGGCGGGTTTCCTTGAGTTGGGCCCGGTATAGGGTGAGTTGGGCTTTGTCGGAAGTAGTCAGCTGGGTTTCCAGCTTCTGGCGCTGCTGGCGCACCACGGGCAGCACGTTCTGCTGGTAGTAGGCGAGGAGCTCCTTGCGGGCCGGGGCGCCCTGACGGGCCTGGGTGTTCTGGGCTTGCACGGCCGAGCCGCCGAGGAGCAGCGACAGAGCCAGCGCGAGGGTAATAGCTTTCATGAAGACGTAAACGCTAGTGGGAAGAGATGTTGTATCCGGATTCATTGGCATAGATGCCGGGGTGGGGGTAGGGTTTAATTCATAAAAAAGAAAAACCGCTTCGGAGGCTATCCAAAGCGGTTTTGCTATATATGAATTGGTTTCCTAAACAGTGTAGAGACGCCTACTCGCGTCTTATCGTCCGTGCCGTGTGGACACCATTGTTCAACGACATGACACGAGTCTGCGTCTCTACATCGCTCGGAATGACAGGCTACCGGAACGTGTCGTTGGTGTTAATCACCTTGACTTCCGTCACGTTGAGCTTGTAGTTGGCTACTTCAGCGTCTTCGGCTACCACCTCCTTGGGCAGGCCGGCTTTTACTACGTTGGCGTAGCTCATGGGCGAGGGCGTGTTGTTCTTGAGCACGTCGGCCAGGGGCTGGGCTTCGCTGTCGTCGGTCACGATGGTCACGAACATGTTCTGCACCTGCCAGTGCTTGCGCATGGCGCGGTTCACGTCGTCCAGGGTGAGCTTGGCAAGCTGGGCATCCACATCCTGCAGCCAGTTCTTGCGGCCGTAGAAGCGCGAATCGAGCAGGAAGCCCAGCTGCTTGGCGGGGGTAGTACCATACAGCTTCACGTAGGAACGCAGGAAGGTGCGGGTCCGCTCGAAGTCTTCCTTGCTCAGGCCATTCTTCACCACGTTGTCCATTTCGCGCACGGCCAAGCGCAGGGCAAACGGGGCGTGGCCTACTTTCAGGTCGCCCAATTCGCTGGGGTATTGCTTGCGCAGACCTTCGGCAATCTGCACGGGGCGCAGCCAGAGGCTGGCGTAATTGGCGTGGCGCGGCACACCCGGCACCGGCAGCATGTTGGAGCCGCCCGCCTCGTACCACTCGATGTAGCTGTAGTCGCCGTAGTTCATCGAGCGGGTCGTGCGGATTTTGTCGTAGAGCTTGCCGTAGCTTTTGCGGTGCTCACCCAGCCAGGAATTGGCCACCATCAGGGCCGCGAAATCATCGTCGGCGCGGGTGGTTTTGATGGGGAAACCCGCGTACACGGCCGAGCCGAGCGCATCGGGCTTGCTGATGATTTCAACGTGGATGCCATTGGGCATGGCTGCCACCGGAATGGGCGTTTTTACCGAGCTTTTGGGCAGCTTCTTCAGGTCAGCTTCCAACTGTTTGGCAAACGAAGCGGGGTAGTTGCCGGCCAGCCCGATGGTCAGGTTATCGGTGCCGAAGGCGGTAGCGTAATACTGCTTTACGTCGGCCAGGGTGATGCTCTTGACGCCAGCGGCCGTACCGCGCGTCATGTGCTGGTAGCGGGAGCCGCGGAACAGTTGGTCCTCCAGGGCAAACTTGCTGTAGTCTTCATCCGACGAGGCCCGAATAACCTGCTCCACGTAGTTGAGCTGGTTGCTTTTCAGGCGGTCGAAGTCTTCCTGGGTGAAGCTGGGCGTGAGCATGAGCCCGCGCAGCACCGGGTAAAACTTGTCGATGAAGTCCTTGTGAAACTCGAAGGTGAAAGTCGTGACTTCCTTGTCGGTGGTGGCGTAGTAGCGCGCCGCCATGGGGTAAAGCAAGTCTTTTAGCTGAGCCGAGGTCAGATCTTTGGTGCCGCCTTCCGTCACAAGCTGGCTGGTAAGGTAGGTGAGACCTTCTTTGCCCACGGGGTCGGCGGCCGAGCCGTTGCGGAACTGCAGCTTCACGACCACCTTGGCGGCGTTGGGCTGGCGCAGCTCCACTACCTCAGCGGCGCGGGTGGCCGTAGTAGCTACTGGGCCGAGCAGGGCGGCGGCCAGCAGAAAGCGGAAGAATGTATAACGCATGAGAAGAAAATCAGGGAAGAAAAGAGAAAGAGCTTACTGCACGCCGCCGGTAGCGTTCGGGCCGATGGTGCCCACCGTGAGGCCTTCGGGCACGAAATACTTCTGGGCCGCCGCCTGAATATCCTGGGGCGTTACCTGGTCGTAGAGGGCGTAGAAGCGGTTCAGGGAGTTCACGTCGCCGGTCAGCCAGATGAACTGCGACAGAGCGTTGGCAATCTGGTCGGGGGCGTCGAGGCCCATCAGGAAGCCGTACTTCAGCGCCGATTTGGTGTCGGCGAGGCGCTTGGCGTCCACAGGCTTGGTTTTCATCTCGTTCAGGGCCTTGGTAATTTGCTCTTTCACGTAGGGCATATCCTCGGCCTTCACCACCGAGGCCCGGATGGTAAGCAAGTACGGGTCACGGGTGTAGTTGGGCGAGCCACCCACGAAGCGAACCTTCTGCTCTTTCACCACCAGCTGCTGGTAGAGCGGCGAGTTTTCGGCAAAGAGCAGGGTAGTCAGCACGTCCAGCGCCGGCAGGTCTTTTTGCTGATCGGAGAAGGCCGGGGCACGGTAGCTCAGGCTTACCAAGGGCGGGAAGCTAGGGTTTTGGATGTGCACGTAGCGCGTGGCCGTCTGGGCGGGCTCGGACTTGATGTCGGGCTTGTAGGTGCCGCGCTTCCAGTTAGCGAAATACTTGTCGGCCAGCTTGTTTACCTCGTCGGCCTTCACATCGCCGACCACCAGCAGAGTCGTGTACTCGGGGCGGTAGAACCGGTCGAAGAAGGTCAGGGAGTAGTCGTACTGATTAGGCATGTCCACCACGTCCTTGAAGAAGCCCATGGTGGTGTGCTCGTAAGTGTGGTGGTCGAAGGCGGCGTCGGCTACCTTTTCGTTGAGCTGGGTGTAAAGCGAGGCCGAGTTCTTGGTGTACTCACCCTTCACGGCCCCGGCTTCCGCCTTGAAGTCGTGTTCGGGGTACTTCAGGTTCTGAAACCGGTCGGCTTCTACCTCAAACATTTTCTCCAGCATGCGGGCGTTGCCGGTCATGTGGTACACGGTGCGGTCGAGGGAGGTATTGGCGTTGGCCGCGGCCCCGATGCTTTGCAGCACGTCGTTGTACTGGTCTTTGGAGTACTTCTCGGTGCCCCGGAACATCACATGTTCAAAGAAGTGGGCGAAGCCCGTGTGGCCCGGCTCCACCTCGTCGCGGGAGCCGGCTCGCACCACCAGAAAGAATGAGGCCAGGCCCGGCGAGTCGAAGGGCACAGTCACCACGTTCAGACCGTTGGGGAGTTGCTTTTGCTGGATGGGGTAGGGGAAGGCGGCGTTGGTGGCCGCGGCGGGAGTAGCGGCGGCTTTGGGCGCGGCTTTCTGCTTTTGGGCCTGGGCGGCTGGCGCGGCGGTCAGCAGGGCCGTACCTAGCAGAAACGCCTGTACTGCGTGTTTCATCAGAAATGGAAAAAGTGAGCTGCGGGCTGCGGTACTGAAAAGTGCGACCCACGTCAAAGTAACCAAATCTGCCGCTACGGTTGCGCCTGGTCTGCTTTCGACAATCCCCTAAAAAAGGCTTCCCCGCTCAAGCGGCTCGGGAGCCAGCTAAGCGGGGAAGCGCGAAATTCGAAATAGATAGGGTTAGTTAACGCCGCTGGAGTCAGCGGAATGGGCCGATTGACCAATGATTTCCTCCAGCGGCCCCGAAGTAGCCAGCTGCTGACGCAGGGTATCAGCATCGGCGTCCAGCTGGGGCCGGATCTGGTCCAGGGCCAGGCGCAGGGCCTGCACGTCGGAGAGGCGGGCGGCTTTGGTCTGGCTGTAGCCGTGGTACATGGCCACGCGCACCTTGCTGCGGCCGGCGCCGGTGTAGGTACGCACCACTTCGCCCTTGGAATCTATGATTTGCACTTCGGCTTTCACGTTGGTGCGGTACCACTCCAGAGGCATGCCCAGTAGGCTGGGCGTCATCAGCGTCAGCATCTGGAAGGCCTGCAGGGCGCGGCCGGTGCGCTGCACCTGGGCCTGGGTTACCAGCAGCTTGGCGTAGCCGTACTTCACGGTGTCGGGCTGGGCTTCGGCCAGGTGGAATGACAGCTCCTGCCGGAACACCTTGCTGGCGTCGTCGGGATAGGCGCCCTCGGTGGTGTTCAGCGGACCAGGCTCCACTACCGCTTCCAACTGGGGCAGCCGACCGAGCGCCACCGAGTTGTTGGAGCGAATGGCCCGGAACACGGCCTTCTCCGTGGATTTACAGCTAGCCAGGCCCAGGCCGGCTAACGCCAGAAATACATAAGAGTAAGAACGAAGCATATGTAACACAATCAGAGTCCTGCCGCACAGCGGAATTTCAAAATTACAGCACAGGAACGCCAGAAAAGCACAATTTGATTTATGATTTACAATTAAAATATATGATTTTTCTTCTATAATTATTAGGCCTATGCGCAGGATGTAAATCAGTATTGAGTAAATGCAAAATACCTTGCCTCTCATAAAGAAGGGCAAGGTATTCAGGCAGTTATTCCGTGCAGGGCGGAGTGCCTGCTTTGGACTTAAAAAAGACCGGGCCTAGTGGGCGTGCTGGCTCAGGCTGCTGTCGGCCTCGGCCAAGTCCAAAACCGGGTCGGGGGCCACGAAGTTGTCCACGAACTCGCCTTCCCAGCGGGCTACCACGGCCGTAGCCAGGCAGTTGCCCATCACGTTTACGGCAGTGCGGGCCATGTCCATCAGGGCATCAATGCCCAGGATGATGAACACAGGCCATGCCGGCAGGTTAAATGAAGCCACCGTAGCCAGCAGAATTACCAGGGAGGCGCGTGGCACGCCGGCTACCCCCTTCGATGTCAGCATCAAGGTGAACACCATCACGAGCTGCTGCCCAAACGACAGCTCCACACCCGCTGCCTGGGCCACAAATACGGCCGCCAGTGAGAGGTAAAGCGTGGTGCCGTCGAGGTTGAACGAGTAGCCCGTGGGCATTACGAAGGCTACGATGCGGCGCGGTACGCCAATACTTTCCATGGCTTCCATGGCCCGGGGAAGGGCGGCCTCCGAGGAGGTAGTGGCAAAGGCAATGCTTACGGGTTCGGTAATGGCCTGCACGAAGCGCTTGAGCGGAATGCGGGCAATCAGGGCAATGGGCACCAGCACCAGCAGCACGAAAGCGGCCAGGGCGCCATACAGCGTGAGCAGCAGCTTAAAGGCGTTCAACAAGGGGGCAAAGCCCATTTTGCCTACCGTGTATGCCAGAGCGCCGCCTACCCCGAATGGGGCGAAGAACATCACCACGTTAGTGAACTTGAACATCACCTCCGAGAGGCTCTCGGTTACCTGCAGCAGGGGCTGGCGGTGCTTTTGGTGCACCATAGCCAGGCCAATGGCGAAGATGATGGCAAACACCACCACCTGCAGAACCTGCCCTTCGGCCACCGATTTAGCAATGTTCTCGGGGAAGATGTGCAGGATAATGTCGGCGGTGGTTTGCTTAACGGTTTCCAGCTTCTCGGTATCGGCGGCAATGCCGCTGCGGTCCACGCCCTCACCGGCCCGGGTCAGGTTGATGGCCCCCAGCCCGATAAAGAGTGCGAACGTAGTAACTACTTCAAAGTAAATCAGCGCCTTCAGGCCCATCTTGCCCACCTGCTTCAGATCGGCGTGGCCGGCAATGCCCACTACTAGGGTGGCGAATACCAGCGGGGCAATAATGGTTTTCACCAGCCGCAGGAACACGTCGCTGAGCACTTTCAACTGCACGGCCTGGGTAGGAAAGTCGTGGCCGATTTCGGCACCGACCAGCATGCTCACCACAATCCAGAACGTGATGGAGCGGCGCTGCACGGCCAGCGCTATGGCCGACAGAATAGCCAGCCAACGGGCGGCCATGGCAATAACCGGGTCCAGCGTAAGCCAGCCCTGGGCCGTAGCGGCCGTGAGTACGGCGGCTACCAGAAACAGGATAAGAACAAGGGGGGCGAGTCGCGAAAACTTCATGCGCGGCAATTCGGGGGAAAAGGGGGTAGCGGGAATGCCGCAAAGATAGGCTTCTGCGGCGGAGTAAGGACTACCCTGCCGCCGCGGCCCAGCCGCCCGGTAAAAAGCACTGTCCTGCCGCCCGGCTCGACGCCCCAGGCATGTATTCTCGGGTTATCTTTCGCCAAAACTCCCTCTGGTTTTATGCCCGCCTGGACCCTCACCCCGCTTGTGCTGCCACTGCGCTACACCTGGAAAATCTCGCGCAATGCTTCCACCACCAAAACCAACCTGCTGGTGCGGGTGGAGGGCAATGGTAGCTACGGCCTGGGCGAGGCCGCTCCCAACGTACGCTACGGCGAAACCCCGGAGGGCCTGCAGGCCGAGTTTGCAGGGCTGCAACGGGCGGGACTGGGGCAGTGCACCTCGCTGCCGGAACTCACTTGTTTGCTCACCAACCAGCCCCCGACCTACGCGCTGCGCTTCGCGCTGGAGTCGGCGTTTGTGCACTGGGAGGCGGTCCGGGCCGGGCAGCAGGTATCCGAGTGGCTGGGCCTTGCCGCACCGGCCCGGCAGGTGCCCACGGCCTGCACCCTACCCATTATGGAGCCGGGAGCGGTGGCTGAGTTTGTGCAGGCCCAGGGGCTGAAACGATTTCCGCAGCTAAAAATAAAGGTAAATCAGGAGGGCGCCCTGGAGCTGCTGCGTGAAGTAACACGCCTGCTGCCGGGCCACCAGCTGCTCATCGACGGTAACGAAGCCTGGCCTGATGCCGATAGCCTGCTGCGAAGCTGGGAGCGCATCCGGCAACTGCCGGGCCTGCGCGCCCGTCTGCTGGAGCAGCCCCTACCCGCGGCCTGTGCCCCCGACTACCGCTACCTGAAAGGCCGCCTGGGCGTGCCCGTATTCGCCGATGAATCGGTAACCGACGCGGCTGACTTTACGGATATCGCCCGGCAGTTCGATGGCGTAAACATGAAGCTGATGAAGGCGGGCGGCTACCTCAACGGACTGCGCATTCTGCGTGAAACCCGTGCCCACGGACTGCAAACCATGCTGGGCTGCATGGTGGAAACCTCGCTGGGCATCCGCTCGGCCCTGCAGGTCAGTGCCCTGGCCGACGTGTGCGACCTGGATGGCTTTCTGATCGTGCAAAACGAGCCTTTTGGCCTGGTACAGGAAGAAAACGGGCACCTGAGAGTAACGAAGTAACCGAGTAGCTGAGTAATAAGAGGGGGAGGATGAGGCTACGCCGCGGCAGCTTCCTACCCCCGATACAAGCACAAAGCCCCCGATGAGCAAACACCGGGGGCATAGATACTCTCATTTAATCACTTATTTAGTTGCTTTTCAGCTTGGCGTCAATGGCCTCAATCTGCTTATCCAGAGCGGCGGTATCGGCGGGGCGCTGGGAGTTGCTGCTGAGTACACTGATTTTCTGATTCAGCAGCTGAATCTTTTCGGCCATGAGGCTGATTTTATTGTTCATCTCTGAAAGGCGGCTTTCCATGGCGGCGGGGGTAGCCGGGGACGGGCGCGGATCGAGGTAGGTTTCGAACTTGGCCGTGGCCGGCACCGAGTTGTCGCCGCGGGACTGGGCGGCGCTGGCCGGGGTAGCAAACACAATATCACCGTTGGGGCGCACGTAGTCGCCTTCTTTCAAAGTCGTGATTTTGCCACCTGGCAGCTCCACAATACCACTCTTATAATTAATTTTCGTGCCGTTAGAAAGTAGCACGTTTTTGGTAAGCGGCGTAGGGCGCTTGCCCTGAACCAGTACTACCTCGCCGTTCTGCAGCATAAACCTATCGGAGGGGTTGGTAGCCACCGGCCCGGCCACGCCGGAGGGAGCACCGCCCTGGGCCAGGGCTGCGGAAGCGGTAAGTAAGCTAAAAGCCAGAGCGGGCAGAAGCACGAGGTTTTTCATGGGGCGTAGGGTAGGAGCTGAATACCCGCCTGTGTACGGTATTCGCCCCGCCGCGTTCTGACACCCCTGCCCCGCACCATGGAGGCAAAACATGGGGTAGCAGAAATTATTTTACGGGATACAAGCAATGGTGTTGCAACATTAAATGTATGTACATATATTTGCAGCACCATTCGGCTTTTTCCCACGGCCCATGAAGATAGAAGACGAAATCAAGCAGTCGGCTTTCAAAGACGACTACCAGAAAGCATACATTAACCTGGTATTCACGGCTGGCTGGCTGCAGCTGCGCCAGAGTGCCATGTTCAAGGAATACGGCCTGACGCTGCCCCAATTCAATATCCTGCGGATTCTGCGCGGGCAGCATCCTAAGCCGGCTACCGTAAACCTGCTGATTGAGCGCATGCTCGACAAAACCAGCAATGCCTCGCGCATTGTGGATAAGCTGGAAGCTAAGGCGCTGGTAACGCGCAAAGTGTGCCCCAGCAACCGTCGGGCTGTGGATATCCGCATCACCGAGGAGGGGCTGGAGCTGCTGCAGCGCCTGGATGCGGTGATGGAGGCGCAGGGTACCAGCCTGCAGAACCTCAGTGCCCAGGAAGCCGCCCAGCTCAGCGACCTGCTCGATAAAATTCGGGCCTGATGCATTCAGGCCCCTTCTCTTGTCCCTTTTCTCTTTTTGTTGATAACGCCATGAAAAAAATGATTCTGCCGGCTCTGCTGGCTGCTTCCCTGTTTGCGGCCCCGGCCTTCGCCCAAAAGCCTGCCGTTAAGAAAACCAACCCCGGCACTGAGAAGGCCGCCGCTGCCAGCTACGCCGTGCAGCCCCAGCTAAGCACCCTGGGCTGGGTAGGCAAAAAAGTAACCGGCCAGCACAACGGCACCATTCAGTTCAAGGAAGGTGATGTGCTGGTGCGCGGCAACCAGATTGTGGGCGGCACTTTCCTGGTGGACATGAACTCACTGAAAGTAGAGGACATCAAGGAGAAGGAATACAACGACAAGCTGGTAGGCCACTTCCGCTCCGACGACTTCTTCAGCATTGATAAGTATCCCACGGCTACCTTCAAAATCACTAGCCTGGCTCCGCTGAAAGGCGACGCCAACGGCAACAACGCCACCGTAACCGGCGACCTGACCATCAAGGGTATCACTAAGTCTATTTCCTTCCCGGCCAAAGTAGGCGTGAAAAACGGCGTGGCTTCGGCCAGCGGCACGGCTACCATCGACCGCACCAAGTTCGACATCAAGTACGGCTCGAAGTCGTTCTTCGAGAGCATCGGCGACAAAGCCATCATGGATGACTTCACGATGAGCTTCAACGTTATTGCCAAGAAGTAATGTAGTTGATTTTGGGTAGTTGGCATAAAGCACCGAATGCCCACTATTCTATCAAAAGGCCCCGTCGCAACTGCGGCGGGGCCTTTTTCATGCTACACTTCCTTCATCCAACTACCCCTACCTACTCCGGCAGCTCCAACTCGCGGGGCAGTTCAAATTTGAGGCTGCGGCTTTTGGTGCGGGCGTGCAGCTGCTGCAGAAAATCATCTATTTCCGCCTTGTACTCCAGCCACAGGTCTTCGTGCAGGTTCTGTAGAATCAGCTGGGCCGTGCGGGCCGCCAGCCGGGCCGTGCTGGTGTAGAAGCCCGCGTACACGCTCTCAAACTGCCCCGTGTAGTTCTCGAAGATATGGCGTAGGGTGTACAGGTTCAGGTCCACTTCCAGGCGCTTGTCTTTGGTGATGCGGCGGGCGCGTGCTACTTCCTTGGTGGCTTTCTGCAGGGCTTTGGTGAGGCTACGGTTGAGCAGGCGGCCAGTAGCGCCCACCGCGAACAGCTCATGAATCTGGTCGGAGGCCTGCTCAAAAATGGTTTCCGTTGTTACGTCGGGAAGCAGCTCGAAGCTGAGGGTGTCGTAGAGCTCGGCGTCGCGGCGGGCGGCACGCAGCAGCAGCGCTTCTTTTTCTTTATCCGACAGACGTTTGAGGGCGCGCTTGAATTCGGCAGATGGAACGGGCATTGAATGCGGGTGCTGAGGGTAAGTGAGGAGCCCGGCAACGGACGTTAAGCCAGTACGGCGCAGGCCGCCCCCTGGATAAGGCAGCGTTGCGGCTGCTCCGGCCGGCATACATTGGCAAGCCGAAATTACGGCGGCCCGTTCTTTTGCCCGCCGGCCTTACGGCAGAGCAGGGGGGTAGGAGAGGGCGCCTTCGGTTGTAATCTTCCTGAAATCCGGAAACGATTCAGCCCCTCAACGGGTTATACTACACCTGTCCGGACAATGGAACCCGGCTTTTTGCCCGCTTCTCCGTATTTTTGTGCCATGAACAGCAAACCGCAAATCGAGTACGACGAGGACGTTCTGCTCCTGGAGGAAACCATTGACGTGCGCGACCTGGTCGTGTACAACGATGACATCAATACCTTCGACCACGTCATCAAAACCCTGATGGACGTGTGCGGACACGAGCCTGAGCAAGCCGAGCAGTGCACGCTGCTTATTCATTACAAAGGGCAGTGTACCGTAAAGCACGGCGCCTACGACGAGTTGGCCGGCATGTGCACCGCCATCCACGACCGGGGAATTTCGGCTGACGTAGTGTAGGCAGTAGCCACCGAAAAAATCTGTCATCCTGCGCTTGCGAAGGACCTATCAGGTAGGAATCGTTGTTTAGATTCGGGCCCCCTGATAACCAGGTGCAAGCCCCGGATGACAGTTCTTTTACCCTCTTCCTGACCTGAATGGAATTCCCTTCCAAACTGATAGAAAATGCCGTTGGCGAGTTGTCGAAGCTGCCGGGGGTAGGCAAGAAAACCGCTCTGCGCCTGGCCCTGCACCTGCTGAAGGCTGAGGCCGATACCACCGCTACCCTGGCGGAGGCCCTGGCTAAGATGCGCTTCGAGATTCGTTACTGCGACACCTGCCACAACATTTCCGATACGCCGGAGTGCAGCATCTGCGCCAACCAGCTCCGCGACCAGAGCACGGTGTGCGTAGTGTCCGACATCCGCGACGTAATTGCCATTGAGAATACGGCCCAGTATCAGGGCATGTACCACGTGCTGGGCGGCGTCATTTCGCCCATTGAAGGCATCGGTCCCTCTGACCTCACTATTGACTCGCTGGTGGAGCGCGTGACCAAGGAGGGCTCCGAAATCCGGGAGGTGATTCTGGCCATCAGCCCTACCATGGAGGGCGACACCACGGCCTTCTACCTCTCGCGCAAGCTCCGCGACTTGCCCGAGCTGAACGTCAGCACCATTGCCCGTGGCATCCCGATGGGTGGGGAGCTGGAGTACGCCGACGAAATTACCCTGGGCCGCTCCATTGTAGAGCGCCAGCGCCAGGCGCGCTAAGCCAGAGTGGGCTACCCCTCATCTAATCAAAAAGCCTGTTGTACCCCAACAGGCTTTTTTTTACGCCCAGGGGATAGGGTAGGGTCAGTTAAGTTTAGTCGCGCAGTAGTTGTTGAAGCTGCTGCTCAAGCTCCGCCAGAGGCGCTACCATATCGTGGCTCATGTTGCTCCAGTGGTTGCTGCTCGGGCCGGTGCTGTAGTCAACCAAAAATTGGTATTCCAGATTGAGCGCCGTACACAGGTAGTAGAAATAGTTAGGCCGATAGAACTCCAGCACCTTGGTCCCGGGCTCGCACCACAGCAGATTAGTTAGTCCTGCTCCGTGGGGGGCAACCACAACCGCAGCTTCCTGAAACAGCTTAATCTGGTCACTGATGCTGCGCGGCTCATCTTCCACTATCTCGAAGCCATATGACTGCATAAGGACCCTGACGGGGCCTTCGTTCAGGACGCGTCGGCGCCCCGCGCGGGAGAGATACAAGCGCCGCCAGGGTTGCACGGCTGGCTTTTGCGGCCGAAAGCGGGCCCGCAGCAGGGCGAGGTCGCCCAGGCTCGACGACCAGCTTTGCTGGCTGTTCGCCACTAGGGCGCAGTCGGTGAGCAGCTCTGTGTGCCACAGGCTGGCCGTGTCGATGATGTTGGCCGCCGGAATGCCCAGCAGATGTAAGAAGTCGCTCTCAAAAGGAGTGTGTAGCAGCGGATAGCATACTTTGGCCTGCTGCCAGATATCGGCTCCACAGGCCTGCTCTATGCGGCAGAGCTTGGCTACCACGAACGTGGTATAGTCATAGAAGCTGGCCCACTGGTGGGGCCAGGGGGCTACCACCAGCGGGTAGTGCACCCGGCGCCGCTTGAAGGGCATATCAATTAAGCCGGCAGCAGCAGAAAAATCAACGTCGAGCAGGGTGCGGCCGTTAAGAAGCAGGCCCCCGGTACGGCACACCGCCAGGGAGCGGACCCCGTTGCGACCAGTGCTGACCTGCCACACGCGGTCCGGAGCAAAAGTGCGCGTTTCGGGGCGGTGGTGTGCTCTGCCCCCGTTGGCTGCTCTAGTGCCGGCTAACTGCACGGAGGGATGTTGCTGATCATATATTTCCTGTCCCCGCAGCAGGGCCAGGCTCTCTGCCTGACGTAGCGGAACACGCCAGAGCTTTTTGGAAGTGGAAAGGGCAGCGGTTTTTAGCGTCTTCTTGGCCTGAGCAGCCATTTTTTTGAATGCCATAGAATGAAGTCAGGCAGAAGAACAGAACTTCGCCACTTTACCAGTTAAGCTTGAAAAGCCATTGAGCTTGCAAGGAAGGATTATTTTGTTGATATTTTATATTAATAAAATTATAAAATAAAGGATTAGGCACTTGCTTAGCTTAAATAGTATGGTGCCTCACTTAGCTCTGATGGCAGCTGTACTACCCGGCTGCACTGTTTCAGAAGCTGCTTTAGGAAGCGAATTGCTTCCGGCGCACTAAACCCGTGGATAGCATTGCACGGCAGTCGGTTGATTTTGAAACCCGGCCGGCAAGCCATGCAAGTTTCTAGAACAGATAGACTCTGCTTACCTTTCGCGGCCTTTCCTGCTCTGCTCCCTGTGCCGCCTGCCATTACGCTGTCCGTCGTTATTGTCAACTACAACGTCTGCTACTTTCTGGAGCAGGCGCTGCTCTCGGTGCGGCGGGCGGTGGAAAAGCTGGGCCGGCCGGTAGAAGTATTCGTGGTGGACAACAATTCCGTGGATGGCTCGGTGCATATGGTGCGCAGCCGGTTTCCGGAAGTCATCCTCCTTGAAAACAAGGATAACCCAGGCTTCTCCAGGGCCAACAACCAGGCCCTGCGCCAGGCCCGGGGCCAGTACGTGCTCTTGCTCAACCCCGATACTGTAGTAGAAGAAGACACCTTCCGGCTCTGCTGCGAGTTTATGGACGAGCACCCGCAGGCCGGCGGACTGGGCGTGAAGATGCTGGACGGGCAAGGTACCTTTCTGCCGGAAAGCAAGCGCGGGCTGCCTACCCCCTGGGTGGCCTTTTACAAGATTTTCGGGCTGGCAAAGCTGTTTCCGAAGTCGCGGCGCTTCGGGCGCTACCACCTGGGCTACCTCAGCCCCGAGCAAACCCACGAAATTGAGGTGCTCAGCGGGGCCTTTATGCTCATGCGCAAGGCCGCCCTGGACCAGGTAGGGCTGCTGGATGAAGACTACTTTATGTACGGCGAGGATATTGACCTCTCGTACCGCTTAACCCAGGGCGGCTGGAAAAACTACTATTTCGCCGGTACCCGCATCATTCACTACAAGGGCGAGAGCACCAAGCGCACGAGCGTAAACTACGTGTTCGTGTTTTACCGGGCCATGGTGATTTTCGCCCGCAAGCACTTTGCCCCGGGCCGGGCGGGGGCCTTCAGCTTCCTGATTAACCTGGCCATCTGGCTGCGGGCCGGCGCGGCCGTGGCCCAGCGCCTGGTGGTTCAGGCAGCGCCCGTGCTGCTCGATGCGGGCCTGCTCTACGGGGGCATGTACTTTCTGAAAACGTACTGGGAGCAAAACCACCGCTACGTGCGCGAGCCCTACCCCGAGCCCTACATGGCCGTGGCCGTACCCGTGTACGTGGCGGTGTGGCTGTTGTCGGCGTTTTTCAGCGGGGCCTACGACCAGCCTACCCGCGTGAGCCGCATTGTGCGGGGCATTTTTGTGGGCACGGTCCTGATTTCGGCTTTCAGCAACTTTCTGGACGCCTGGCGCTTCTCCAAGGCCCTGATTGTGCTGGGCGGGGCGTGGGCCGTGGCGGCCCTGAGCCTGCGGCGGGCCGCGGCCAACTTCCTGCGCTACCGTACCTTCAGCCTGACGGCTGAGTACCAGAAAAATGTGGCCATTGTGGGCTCGGCGGAGGAAGCCCAGCGGGTGCGCTACCTGCTGGAGCACGCGGCCGTGCCGGCGCGTGTAATTGGTTACATCGAGCCCGGCACGACTCCGGGCAAGGCCACCGCGCCCGCCGACGACCTGCTGGGCGAGGTGCGCCAACTCGACGACATTATCCGCATCTATGATCTGAATGAGCTGATTTTCTGCGGCCGCGACCTGTCGGCCAGCCAGATTATCGGGCTCATGGTGGAGCTGCACCGGCAGCCCCCGGTAGCGTACAAAATCCTACCCCAAGGCAGCGAGTACATCATCGGCAGTTCGGGTAAAGACTCGCCCGGCGATTACTACGCCCTCGATATTCAGCTAAACCTGTTCCGGCCGGCCCAGGTACGTACCAAGCGCCTGCTCGATATTGCCATTAGCCTGGTGCTGCTGCTGGCGGCGCCGGTAGTGGTGTGGGCGCAGCGGCACAAGGGCGGTTTTCTGCGCAACTGCCTGCGGGTACTGGCGGGCTCGCGCACCTGGGTAGGGCTGCGGTACGCCACGGCCCCGCGCCGGTTGGCCCGGGCAGTGCTTTCGGCCGCCGATGCGGCTCAGCCTACCGCTACGCCCCTGACCGAAGCCACCCGCCGCCGCCTGGAGCTGCTCTACGCCAAGGACTACGAGCCCGGGACCGACGTGCGCCTGCTGCTGCGCTGCTTCCGCTGGCTGGGGCGCGAAGAGTAGGCCGTGGCAAGCGAAAGCCCGCCGGGTTTTGCCCCGCACTCCGTACATTCGGCGTACCTTTGCGGCCTTCCCTAACCACCCCGTTTACCATGTCCGACGCTACCGCCCTCGCGCCCCTCGTTCTTTCTGACCGTATTAATGCCATGCAGGAGTCCCAGACGATTGCCATGGCCAAAAAGGCCCGCGAGCTGGCTGCCCAGGGTGTGGATGTAATTAGTTTGAGCTTTGGTGAGCCGGATTTTCAGACCCCGCAGTATATCAAGGACGCCGCCAAAAAGGCGCTTGATGAAGGCTTCACTTTCTACACCCCCGTGCCCGGCTACCCCGATCTTCGCCAGGCCATCTGCGACAAGTTTAAGCGCGACAATAACCTCGACTACAAGCCCGAAAACATTGTGGTCAGCACCGGCGCCAAGCAGTCGCTGGCCAACGCCGTGCTCAGCCTCATAAACCCCGGCGACGAGGTGATTGTGTTTTCGCCGTACTGGGTGAGCTACGAGGAGATGGTGAAGCTGGCCGAGGGTACGGCCGTGCCGCTGGTGGGCTCCCTGGAAAACGACTTTAAGGTGACGGCCCAGGAACTGGAGGCGGCCATTACGCCCCGTACCAAGCTTATCATGTACTCCTCGCCCTGCAACCCCACGGGGGCCGTGTTTTCGCGGGAGGAGCTGGGTGCTATTGCCGAGGTAGTAGCCCGCCACACGCAGGTGTACGTGCTGGCCGACGAGATTTATGAGTACATCAACTTTGTGGGCGAGCATGTGAGCATCGCGCAGTTTGAGGAAATCAAGGACCGGGTAATTACCGTGAACGGCTTTTCCAAGGGCTACGCCATGACGGGCTGGCGCGTGGGCTACCTCGCGGCCGACAAGAAAATTGCTGGCGCCTGCGAAAAAATGCAAAGCCAGATTACGTCCGGCACCTGCGCCATGACCCAGCGCGCGGCCCTAGCCGCCCTGCAGGGGGGGCGCTCCTCGGCCGATGAAATGGTGGAAGCCTACCGCCGCCGCCGCGACCTGGTGCTGGAGCTGGTGAAAGATATTCCGGGCTTCCGGACGCCTACCCCCAGCGGGGCCTTCTACATCTTCCCCGATGTAACCGGTTACTTCGGCAAAACCACGCCCACCGGCGAGGTTATCAGCTCCGCCCAGGATCTGGCGCTGTACATGCTCAACGACGGCCACGTAGCCGCCGTGGACGGGGCCGCCTTCGGGGCGCCCAACTGCATCCGCTTCAGCACCGCTGCCGCCGATGAAAAGCTGCGCGAGGCCTTTATCCGCATCAAAAACAGCCTGGCTAAGCTGGTGTAAAGCCTGGCGAAGCCAACGCATAATCTGAAACAGAGCGTCGTGCTGCCCTTTGTGCAAGCACGACGCTCTGTTTTGCTACCCCCATAGCAGCCGGCAACCGCATCTTGCTGCCTTCTTTCCGGCAGGTAGATTACCTTTGCGGCCTTTACTTCCTAGATTTGCCCTGATGCCTGCTGCCGTTTTGCCCGCTTCGCTACCCGAGTTGTTTGCCGCGTTCAACCACCTTACCGTTCTGATTGTAGGCGACGTGATGATGGACGCTTACGTATGGGGCAAAGCAACCCGCCTCTCGCCCGAAGCGCCGGTACCGGTGGTAAACGTGAGCCGCACGGAGCAGCGCCTGGGCGGAGCCGCCAACGTGGCTCTGAACGTGCAGGCCCTGGGGGCTACCCCCTTGCTGTGCGCGGTAATAGGGGAGGACCAGGGCGGCGACCAGCTGCTGGAGCTGCTGCATACCACTGGGCTTTCGGCCGAGGGCATTGTGCGCTCGTCGTACCGGCCTACCACCGTGAAGCAGCGCATCCTGGCCCACGGCCAGCAGCTGCTGCGCATCGACTCCGAGGTTGAAACCGATCTGAACTCTACTGAAAACGCGGATCTGGCCGTGCGCTTCGAGCAGCTGCTCGACCGCGCCGACGTGATAATCTTTGAGGATTACGACAAGGGCGTGCTTAATGAAGCCAGCATTCAACACTTCATCAGCCTGGCCCGGCAGCGCGGTATTCCTACCGTGGTGGACCCCAAGAAGAAAAACTTCCTGGCTTACCAGCACTGCACCCTGTTTAAGCCTAACCTGAAAGAGCTGCGCGAAGGCCTCAAGCTGGAGTTCGGTGACACCGATGCCGACCGCCCACACTTCGAAAGCGCCGTGGCCCGCCTGCGCGAGCTGCTCACGCCCGAAATTGTACTGGTAACCCTATCCGAGCGCGGCGTATTCGTGGAAAACGGCACGCTCACGCGCACCTACATCCCGGCCCACCTGCGCACTATCTCCGACGTATCGGGGGCCGGCGACACGGTTATCAGCATTGCGGCGCTGTGCGTAGCCCTGGGCCTGCCTGCCCCCGTAACCGCTGCGCTGGCCAACCTGGGTGGCGGGTTGGTGTGCGAGCAGGTTGGGGTAGTGCCCATCGAGAAACAACAGCTCCTAGCCGAAGCCGAAGGGGTAGGACTGACGCTGTAAGCAACTTGTAAAACGGTCATTCCGAGCGGAGCGAGGAATCTGGGGTAACCTACAAGAGGCTGACCCAGATTCCTCACTCCGCTCGGAATGACAGATTACAGAGTAGTGCGCGCTGCTTAGCGGCGGCTGTGCTCTTTTACGGTTTCGATGAACACCTTCACGTTGTCCGGGTTGGTGTCGGGGTACACGCCGTGGCCCAGGTTGGCAATGTGGCGCTGCTTACCGAACTGCTCCAGCATCTGAATAGTGGCGGCGCGCACCTGATCCGGAGTGCCGTAGAGGGCGCAGGGGTCGAGGTTGCCCTGCAGGGTTTTGTCGCCGACAAGGGGGCGTACGGCGCGGGCATCCTGGTTCCAGTCGAGGCCGATGGTGCGGCAGGGCAGCTGGGCGAAGTCCTCCACGGCCCAGAAAGCACCCTTGGCAAACACCGTCACGGGCACCTCCGGAATAGCCTGGCAGATTTCGGCGATGTAGCGGGTGCTGAATTCCTTATAGTGCGCAGGGGGGAGAATGCCAGCCCAGGAATCAAACACCTGAATAATGTTGGCGCCGGCTTGCACCTGGGCGCGGAGGTAGGCAATGGTAGTAGCCGTAATTTTGCGCAGCAGCTCATGGGCCAGCTCCGGCTCGGCGTAGAGCATGCGGCGGGCTTTGCTGAAGGTTTTCGAGCCGTGGCCTTCCACCATGTAGGCCAGAATTGTCCAGGGCGCCCCGGCAAACCCGATAAGCGGCACCCGGCCGTTGAGCGCACGCTTAGTTACCCGAATGGCTTCCAGCACGTAGCCCAGGTGCTCCTCGGGGTCAGCAACACGCATGCGGGCGACATCCTGCGCGGTTTTGATGGTTTCGGGGAACAGAGGGCCGCGGGCTTCCACCATCTCGTAGGTCAGGCCCATGGCTTCGGGCACCACCAGAATATCGGAGAAGATGATAGCCGCGTCCACGTCCAGCGCATCAACCGGCTGAATGGTGACTTCAGCGGCCAGCTCGGGGGTTTCTACAAGTTCCTTGAAGCCACTGAGGCGGGCGCGCAGGGCGCGGTACTCGGGCAGGATGCGGCCGGCCTGGCGCATGAGCCACACGGGCGTGCGCTCAGTTTCTTCGCCACGGGCGGCGCGGAGGATAAGGTCGTTCTTCAGCATAGGAAGCGCAAAGGTAACGCGTGGAAACTGGTTGCACTGCATGCCTAGCGACTCTGTTGAGGACAGGCCTCCTTACTGATGCAGGGAGCAAATAGTAATTTTCCCGCCTTTCAAGCGTATTATTTAACCGGGTGTTAGGTATTTTATGACTCTCCTGAACACGTTGTATTATGACTATTACTTCACTTATAGAAAGAGTCCTACGCTCTGTGAGGTTTCTGTTTTCCAGCATTATCTTATGCTGGATGCTTGTTTTCATGTCGCCCTATAAAGAGCAGTATCTGGAAATTAGTCGGTATTATTTCGATGATGATTCTATTTTTTTAGGGATGGTGCTATCCTTTTTGGGCTTGCTGATACATCTGCCGAGCATGCTAGTGGCAACATTCCCTCCGCGCACACTCAACGCAAAAGCTAATCTTCTGTTTGTAGTGAGTTTTATACTGATGTTGGCTTATTGGAGCTACTACATGAACAGCGACGCTGCAATGCACCAGCAATAGTACTTACCGGCTCAGGCCCGGAAATAAGGCCCCAATGGCCGTAGCCAGGAAATTCACCCCGATGGCCAGGGTGATAAAGCCCATAATACGGGCCAGCGCGGCCATACCGGGGCGGCCCAGAAAGCGGGTGAGCCGGAGCGAAGACATCAGGATGAGGTAGGCGGCCAAGGCCACCAGCACGAAGCCCAGGAAAATCAGGGCCATATCCAGGAAGCTCAGCTTCTCGGTGAACAGGCCGATGCACACGGCCATGGAGCCGGGGCCCGAGAGCATGGGCATGGCCAGGGGTGTGAAGCTGATATCGTCCTTGTGGCGGCTTTCATCGAGGGTAGCATCCGAAACTTTGCTGCGGTTGCCGCCAGGCGTGAGCAAATCGAAGGCCGAGCGCATGAGCAGGATGCCGCCCGCAATGCGCAGGTGATGAATGTTGATGCCGAAGAAATTCAGCACGTACTGGCCCGCGAAAAATGAAACGGCCAGAACCCCAATCATATAGATGCAGGCGCGCAGGGCTATGCCGGCCCGGTGCGCCGGCGTATCCTCCTCCGTCAGGGTCAGGAACACGGGCATGGCACTGAAGGGGTTCACAACCGAAAAGAGGGTAGTAAACGTGGCAAGCAGGATTTCCATAGGCAGGGAACACAACGGCGGCGGGTAAAGGTACGAGCCTTTGAGAATCAGCAAACAGGGAAAATGCTATGTTTATAGACTCAACCGCACCGCTGGGAGGTCGTAAAAGCCTATCCCGACCCGGGCTGTCCTGTTTTCCTGTACTTCCGTATGCCTACTACGCTTCCCGCCGCCGCAGCGGCCGATATTCCGGCTCCCCACGATACGCCCCTGGTGGGCATTATCATGGGCTCCCAATCTGATTTGAAAATTATGTCGGCGGCGGCTGAGCTGCTGCAACAGTTCGGCATCACCTACGAAATCACCCTGGTATCGGCGCATCGCACCCCGCACCGATTGGTGGAGTACGCCGAAACTGCCCGCAAGCGCGGCCTGCGCGTAATTATTGCCGGCGGGGGAGGGGCGGCCCACCTGCCCGGCATGATTGCCTCGTTTACGACTCTGCCCGTTATTGGAGTGCCCATTAACTCCACTACCTCCTTCCACGGCCTCGACTCCATTCTCTCGATGCTGCAGATGCCGGCGGGTGTGCCCGTGGCTACCGTGGCGCTGGATGGGGCTACCAATGCCGCCGTGCTGGCTACCCAGATGCTGGCTCTGAACAATGCCCGCCTGGCCGATGTGCTGGAAAAGTACCGCACCTCCCTGAAGGATAAGGTGATGCGCACCATTGAGGAGCTGCGCAAAGGCGGCTTCAACGACGATTAAGCTGCCCGACTTCCTACCCCCCTTTCTCCCACGCCTACTCTCTCCCCTTCCGTGCCCGACCTCCATGTTCCACTTTGGCTGCAGCTTGCACACGGCCTTACGCTGCTGCTGGCCGTAGCCACGCTGGTAGCCACGCTGCTGCCCCTGCTGCGCCAGACCGCCTGGTGGATTCGCATTTTTGATTTTCCGCGCCTGCAGATTGTGGGTGTGCTGGTGGTGGTGGTGGTGGCCGGGCTGCTGCTGCGCTGGCACCGTCCCGCCGACGCCACCTACTGGGGCCCCGGCCTGCTACTGGCGCTGGCCGCCGCCATCATCTATCAGCTGCTGCGCGTGATGCCCTACACCCGCCTGGTGCCAAAGCAAGTCGGGGACAGCACCCATAAGGATGGTCGCCGGCACTTGAGCCTGACCATGATGAACGTGCTGCAGTACAACAAGCAAGGCAAAAAGGCCTTGCGGGTACTTCAGGAGGCCGATTCGGACCTGATTATGGCGGTGGAAACCGACTTGTGGTGGCTGGAGCAGCTTAAGCCCCTGGAAGAAACCCACCCCTACACCTGCCACGAGCCCCTGGACAATACCTACGGCCTGCTGTTCTTCTCGCGCCTACCCCTGCACGGCTGCGAAGTGAAGTATCTGCTCGATGACGATGTACCCTCTATTCATACGCTGGTAGAGCTGCCCGACAGCAAAACCATGGTGCGCGTGTACGGCCTCCACCCCAAGCCCCCGGCACCCGCCGAGGCCAAAACCAGCACCAAGCGCGACGCCGAACTGCTGTTGGTGGGCAAAACCATCGACCAGAAAGACGAGCCGACGATTGTGTTTGGCGACATGAACGACGTGGCCTGGTCGCATACCTCCGAGCTGTTCCGGCGCATCAGCGGCCTGCTTGACCCGCGCGTGGGGCGTGGCCTGCTGCCCACCTTCCACGCCGATTACCTGCTGCTGCGCTGGCCCCTGGACCACGTATTCGTTTCGCCCCATTTTAAGGTCGATGACATGGAGCGCCTGCCTTACGTCGGCTCCGACCACTTCCCCATCTACATCAAGCTCAGCTACGAGCCCCACGATAAGGAGGAGCAGGAAGAAAACGCCGAAGAGGCCAACGCCGATGACCACCAGGAAGCGGTAGAAAAAATTCAGGAGGGCTTTGAGGAAGAGGATGAGGAGGAGCAGGAAGAAGCCGCCAATCCCGGCCGCCAAAAAGAACTGACTACCTAAGCAAAAAGGCCGAAGCGCTACCGCTTCGGCCTTTTTCGTTAAAGCTCATCGTAGAGCCAGGCCATCTGGCTTCGGCTTACGGCGGGGGGTAGGAGCTGCATAACCGTGTTGCGCAGCTTGGTGAGCAGTGGGCTTTCCAGCTGCCCCACCCGGCCCAGCTGCCGGGACGTGGTGATAATACGGGTGGTGCGCCGCAGGCGCCGCTGCTCGAAGCGGCGAAAAGCCGCTGGTATATCCGCCGATTCGGTAAGACACTGGGCCAGTACGGCGGCATCTTCCACGGCCATGCCCGCTCCCTGGCCCAGGTTGGGGG
Organism: Hymenobacter sp. DG01; assembly: GCF_006352025.1. Classification (NCBI taxonomy): domain Bacteria; kingdom Pseudomonadati; phylum Bacteroidota; class Cytophagia; order Cytophagales; family Hymenobacteraceae; genus Hymenobacter; species Hymenobacter sp. DG01. The sequence continues at coordinate 2,425,527 of NZ_CP040936.1, read as the reverse complement.
TAGTGGCATGCGCGGCGTCGCCGAGGAGCAGGATGCACCCGAAGGCAAACCGCGGCAGGGGCTTCAAGTCGAGAATGTCGTTCCAGAGCAGGTGCTCGTCGTGGGTGAGAGCCAGCAACTCGGGCACAGGCGCGTGGAAACCGGCAAAGGCGCGCTGCAGATCTGCGGTACGGTACGCCCGGAACTGCGGGTTTTGTGGCTCGTGGCTGTTCAGGCAGGCAAACCAATATACCTGGCCACCGCCCACCGGAACGTAGCCGAAGCGCCGGCCCCGCTCGCCCCATACCTCGCACGATTCGCCGGCGGGCAGGGCCAACTGCCGCGCATCCACCACGGCTCGCCAGCAGGTGTAACCTGCGTAGCGCGGCTCGGAGCCAGGTAGTAGCTGCCGCCGCACGCTGGAGCGAAGCCCATCGGCTCCAATCAGGGCATCGGCTCGCACGGTGTGCCCGTTGGTAAAGTGGGCTACCACGCCCGCTTCCGTAGTTTCAGCCCCCTCAAACGGGCACCCCAACTGGAGTATGCCCGGGGGCAGGAGACGCACCAGCACCTGCTGCAGCGCCGCCCGATGTATGCCTAGGTTGGGAAAGCCCAGCCGGGTAGTAAACGGGGTGGTATCGGCAGATTGGAGCATCTGGCCGTGCTGCGTGCGCAGGTCGAGGCGCGTAACCGGGGAGCCAAGGGGTAGCACCGCTTCGTGCAGGCCCAGTTGCTGCAGGGCCCGCATGGCGTTAGCCCCCAGCACCAGGCCGGCGCCTACCTCCCGCAGCTCTGGCGCCGCCTCATACACCCGTACCGAGTGGCCCAGCCGGAGCAGCGCGTGAGCCGTAGTGAGGCCTCCAATGCCGGCGCCGATAACAAGAAAGTGTGCCATAGAGCTTAGAATGCTGCTTTGTGCACAACATCTGCGCTAATGTACGCCGCCGGGCCGGGTACTAAGGAGCCTGTTAGCAAAGAGTGGCCTGAGTCATCTGTCCCGGCCTGTAAAACAGGAAAAGACCCGTTCAGATGAGGAAGCTTATCGTCTGCCAGGCTACCCTGTTTAGACTGAATGGACCGCTGAGCAAAGCATCTTTGGCCTTTTGAGCAAAGTACCTGAAGGTGGAGCTACCTACTTTTGTGAGACCTCTAACGATATTCTCTCATGGCAAGCAAGCTACTGAATCCCTTCGCAGAAATGGTAGTAGTGTGCGGCGGCAACTGGCGCTACCAGGGAGAGGCTGCCTTCGAGGACCATATATTGGTTAGTGTACTGGCTGGTGAATTGAAGGTGGTGCAAGCCAACCGCACACTCTTATGTGGAGCGGGTGATACGCTGCTGCCCCCTAGACGGGAACCCGCTACGCTGATTAAGAGCCCTAAGGATGGGGCCGCTTATCAGGCCGTCATTATGAAGCTGCCTACGGCTCTGGTGCGGGCGTACTACGCCGAAAATGCCCCAGCAACAGCGCGGCCAGCTTCCCGTGATGTTCTGGTGTTTCCCAAAAATCCGCTGCTGCAAAGCCTCTTTGCGTCGCTGCTGCCTTATCTGGAACTCCAGCATCCGCTGCCGGAGAAGTTGCTGGCCGTTAAGATTACGGAGGTGATAGAGATTCTGCGCAGCCTCGACCAGAACAGCGACGGGATATTGGCCGACTTCTCTGAGCCAGGGAAAGTGAATCTGGTGGAGTTCATGGAAGCCAACTACATGTTCAATATCTCTCTGGCCAAGTTCAGCTACCTGACCGGCCGCAGCTTAACTACTTTCAAGCGAGACTTTAAGAAGGCCTTTCAGCTGAGCCCCCAGCGCTGGCTCACGCAAAAAAGATTGGCGCTGGCCCATTACCAGCTCGCAGAAAAGAGAAGAAAGCCCATAGAGCTGTATTTGGAGGTAGGCTTTGAGAATCTGGCGCATTTCTCCTACGCCTTCAAAAAGCAGTTTGGCTACTCCCCAACTGCCATAGTCAGGGCAGAGGGAAAGCAGCCCGCAACCGGCTGAAATGGTGAGCCATCGGAAGTAGCGGGCTGCTTCTGGCAGGACAACTGTAACCCCTAACAAACCCATTGAAAGGCATCAGCAAATGCCCGACGGATAAAGCTATGCCCTTACCTCAGTAGTCCGGCAGGAATGGTCCTGCCGGTTCGTTTCCTCAACTAGTCCAAGTAAACCACATGAAGTCAGCATTGGTCACGGGCGCTAACAAAGGCATAGGCCTGGAAGTCGCCAAACTACTTGCTCAGCACGGATTCTTCGTGTATATCGGCAGCCGTAATCTGAAGAGCGGTGAAGCCGCCGTAGAACAGCTCAAAGCCACCGGGCTTACTACCCTCGCAGCTGTTCAGTTAGACGTCACTAATCCCGATTCTATCCAGGCCGCTCGGAAATCGATTGAGGCAAAAACGCCAGTTTTGGATGTGCTGGTTAACAACGCTGGTATTTCCGGCGGTATGTCGCAGTCGGCCCGGCAAACTACCCTAGGTCAGTTTCAGGAGGTGTTTGCCACCAACGTATTCGGAGTGGCTGGAGTCACGCAGGCATTTCTCGACCTACTGGAAAAGTCGCCGGAGCCGCGCATCGTAAATGTGAGCACGGCCATGGCCTCGCTGACGCTGTTCGCGGACTTTGATAACGCGAATTCTGCTTATCGGCTGCCGGTGTACCAAGCGTCGAAAGCAGCTTTGAATATGTACACCCTCAACCTGGCCCACGAGCTGCGCGACACTCCATTTAAAGTCAATGCAGTGTGCCCCGGCTACACCCAAACCGACTTCACGGGCCACCAGGGCACCAGTACGGTAGAGGAAGCCGGGCAACGCATCGTCAAGTACGCACTGATCGGCTCAGATGGGCCAACTGGTAAGTACTTCAGTGAGGAGTACTTCCCGGCCCCAGCAACCTGCCCGTGGTAAGCGCATAAGGCTTGCAGCTCTCTAAATAAAAAGGCCCAGCGCAATTGCGCCGGGCCTTTTTATGATTTAATCCTCTTGCGGATTACTTGCCTACTTCTTCATAGTCAACGTCCGTCACGTTGTCGTGGGGCTGGCCTTGCTGGCCGTTGCCGCCGGGCTGACCACCGAAGGGGTTGCCACCGTCAGCACCAGGCTGGCCGTCGGCGCCACCCTGGGTAGCGGCGTACATTTCCTGCGAAGCAGCCTGCCAGGCAGCGTTGATAGCGGCCATGGCGGTGTCAATCTGGCCGAGGTCTTTGCTCTCGTGGGCCTTCTTCAGGTCAGCAAGGGCATTTTCAACGGCCGTTTTGTTGCCGGCGCTCAGCTTGTCGCCGTACTCGTTCAGCTGCTTTTCGGTCTGGAAGATCATCGAGTCAGCCTGGTTAACTTTCTCAATGCGCTCCTTCTCCTGCTTGTCAGCTTCAGCGTTAGCAGCGGCTTCGTTGCGCATACGCTCGATATCGGCGTCGGTGAGGCCCGACGAGGCTTCGATGCGGATTTTCTGCTCCTTGCCGGTGCCTTTGTCTTTAGCCGAAACGTGCAGAATGCCGTTGGCGTCAATGTCAAAGGTTACTTCGATTTGCGGAACACCACGGGGTGCTGGCGGAATCGAGTCGAGGTGGAAGCGGCCAATGGTGCGGTTCTGCGAAGCCAGCGGACGCTCGCCCTGCAGTACGTGAATCTCTACCGAAGGCTGGTTGTCGGAAGCCGTCGAGAAGGTCTCGGACTTCTTGGTCGGAATGGTCGTGTTCGACTCGATGAGCTTGGTCATTACACCGCCCATGGTTTCGATACCCAGCGAGAGCGGGGTTACGTCGAGCAGGAGCACGTCCTTTACTTCACCGGTCAGTACACCACCCTGGATGGCAGCGCCTACGGCTACTACTTCGTCGGGGTTAACGCCCTTCGAAGGCTTCTTGCCGAAGAACTTCTCTACCTCCTCCTGAATGCGGGGGATACGGGTCGAGCCACCTACCAGGATTACTTCGTCGATATCGGAAGTGCTCAGGCCAGCGTCTTGCAGAGCCTTTTTGCAAGGCTCCATCGAGCGGCGCACCAGCGAGTCAGCCAGCTGCTCGAATTTCGCGCGGCTCAGCTTTACTACCAAGTGTTTCGGGCCCGAAGCGGTAGCCGTTACGTAGGGCAGGTTGATTTCCGTTTCGGTGGAAGACGACAGCTCTACTTTGGCTTTCTCAGCAGCTTCTTTCAAGCGCTGGAGGGCCATAGCGTCTTTGCGCAGGTCGAGGCCTTCGTTTTCGCTGGCAAAGGTTTCCGCCAGGAAGTTGATGATTACCTGGTCGAAGTCGTCGCCACCGAGGTGGGTGTCACCATTGGTGCTCAGTACTTCGAACACACCATCACCCAGCTCCAGAATCGAGATGTCGAAAGTACCACCACCGAGGTCGTACACGGCAATTTTCTGGTCTTTGTGCTTTTTGTCGAGGCCGTAAGCCAGGGCAGCAGCAGTAGGCTCGTTGATGATGCGCTTCACATCGAGGCCAGCAATAGCACCGGCTTCTTTGGTAGCCTGGCGCTGGGCGTCGTTGAAGTAAGCCGGAACCGTAATAACGGCTTCGGTTACGCTGGTGCCGAGGTAGTCTTCTGCGGTCTGCTTCATTTTCTGCAGAACCATGGCCGAAATTTCCTGGGGCGTGTACTGACGGTCGCCGATTTGCACAGCTACCGTGTTGTTAGAACCGCGCACTAGCTCGTAGGAAACGTGCTTCGACTCTTCCGAAACTTCGCCGAAGCTGCGGCCCATGAAGCGCTTAATCGACTGCAGCGTATTCTTGGGGTTGGTAATGGCCTGACGTTTGGCGGGGTCACCGACTTTCCGTTCGCCTTTACCGTTATCGAGGAACGCCACGATCGAGGGAGTCGTGCGGCGGCCTTCGCTATTCGGAATTACCACCGGCTCGTTGCCTTCCATTACGGCCACGCACGAGTTGGTGGTGCCGAGGTCAATACCGATTATTTTGCCCATGTGAATGGTTGTATATTAGGAGTTGAGGTGTCAGATACTGGTTGCGAATCACTCGCACCGGGGGAATTACAAGACGCGTACCAGCCAAGAAAATGCCTTTATTTCGTGACAGATTGTCATTTTGGAATATCTCGTGGTATCGTTTCGCGACGGTCTGACTTCTACGATAAAACCAGGGGTAGGATATGCTGACAGCTGGGCAGAAGACGTAGCTCCCAACAAATAGTAGTGAGCGATGCTTTGGCTATTTTGCTTCCATTATTGATCAGTACTCTATGTATGTCCGCAGATAACCCTTCGCCTCAAGTTGTTGAACAGCGGGTAAGAAATCTGATTATAGAATACGTGCAGATGGTTTCTCAGTATAAAACTGGGGAAATGCCAGGGCTGATTGAAGTTATTTGTATGTGGGAAGATTATGTCTTCCGTCCTTTAACTTCTCATCACTTTCAAGAGCCCGTATATGCACCCATAGAGAAAGTAGCGCTTGAGAATGTTGATAGAGCATGGGCAGATTTCGCTACTAATACTACCCCCGAAATGGTGTATGAGAATGAATTAGCTGCGTTAACTACACCAGAATGGCATGCGCTCGTACTGGCCGCTTTGAATGCAGCAGAAGTTCTGTCTGAGCGAGGTAAGCTATCGGAGGACTAAAGCGGCTCTGCTCGTATAGTTATCCGTAAATCCCTGAATCGTCTGTTCCCACAGCTGCTTATGTTTCCACCAATACGGCTCGTGGCCGGAGCCGGGGAAATCCTGCCGCTGCTTGGGGCCGCGAAGGGCGGCGTAAATAGCATCGGTTTCCGGGCGGGTTACGCGCGGGTCGGCTTCGCCCCACATCAGTAGGGTAGGGGTAGATATGCGGGCGGCGTACCGGGTAGCATCGAGGTCGAAGGCCCAGAAGTTGTTCTCTACCCCACCCCAGAACACCAGCAGGTTGGCCATCGGGAAGGGCGGAACGTGCATGGAGCGGAAGCGGCTCTGGGCCGTTTCGAGCATGGAGCCGTAGGGGCACTCCAGCAGGTTGGCCGTGGGGCGCAGGCCCAGCTCGGCCTCGGCCCGCAAAGTGGCTACGGCGCCCATAGAGTTGGCGTAGATGAACACCGGCCCCGGCCGCCGCTGCAGCCACCGGACTACGGAAGCCACATCTTCAGCTTCGTGGTGGCCCACGGTGCAAGTGTTGCCCTCGGAGCCGCCGTTACCCGCAAAATCGGTCAGCACGACGCTATAGCCCAGGCTGCGGAAGTAGCGGGCTTCGGTGAGCAGTTTTGCTTTCGAGCTGGTGTACCCGTGAAACAGGGCCACCGTGCCGCGTGCGTTCGAAACCTCGCCCTGCCACACTTCCAGCCGCCCGTTGGGGCTTTCGATGTGGGTAGTGACGTAAGGAAAATTGGGAATAGCCTGGTTGACGGGCTTGGGGTTCTTGATGCCCGTGAGCAGCACCCACAGCTTCCGCGGCAGCGTCAGCTGCTCGGGGTTACCAGTGTGAGGGCTGGTTTCGGTAGTGAAATGGGTGAACTGCCAGGCGTGGAAAGCAGCTACTACATTCAGCAGCACGAAAGCTATGGCCGCCAGCGCGGCTACCCGCCGCAGTTTTCGGGCGCGGAGCATACGCCTGCTTAGCTACGCCCGGAGCGGCCACCGGCCGCGCCTGGTTTGCGGGGCGCGCTACCCCGTCCGGCCGACTTAGGGCCGGGCTTGCTGCCGGTTTTACCGGGGGTAGCATTGCGGACGGCGCCCCGGGTACCCGTAGCGCGTGAGTTGCCAGCAGGTTTTCCACCACCAGGGGTAGTAAAGCCGCTACGGTTGGTGCTGCGCGGCTTTTCACCAGCGGGGCGCACGCCACCGGGCCAGTATTCTGAGCCTTTACCGGGCGTTTTGAAGGTGCCGGCGGCGGCCGTCTGGGCGGCCATGTCTTCAGTTAGGGCCTGCACTTCGGCTTTGGTCAGGTCGCGCCACTCGCCGGGTTGCAGCTGATCTACCCGCAAATCGGCAATGCTGACGCGCACGAGGCGTAGGGTGGGGTAGCCCACGGCGGCCGTCATCTTGCGCACCTGCCGGTTCATGCCCTGCGAAATCCGGATTTGCACCCACGTGGTGGGGATGTTGGCCCGGAAGCGTACCGGTTTGCTACGCTCCCACAGCTCCGGCGTTTCGGGCAGCAAGGCTACCTCGGCGGGGGTGGTAAAGCCGGTTTTCAGGTCCACACCCCGGCGCAGGTTTTCCAGGGCCTCCTCCGTCGGTATGCCTTCTACCTGTACCCAATACGTTTTTGGTACCTTAAAGCGCGGCTCGGAGAGGCGGTGCTGCAGTTGCTTATCGTCGGTGAGCAGCACCAGACCCTCGGAGTCGTAGTCGAGGCGGCCAACGGGGTAAATGTTCGGGACGTTGACAAAATCCTTGAGCGTTTTCCGGCCGGTTTCGTCGGTAAACTGGGTCAGGACTTCGTAGGGCTTGTTGAGGAGAATGTAGCGCATGCGGGGCATGAGCCTTCCAGCTCACGTAAAAGCAATAAAAAACAGGATTCCGGACGGCGCGGGAAACCGGCACGACCCACACGGCCTGCTCCCGTTTCCTACCCCATCCGGAGCCGCAAAGGTACGGGTTACTTCTGCAGGCGCTTGCGACGGATGCTTTCCGCCATCAGAATGCGCACTTCCCCGTTGGGCCGCACCACGTACTCGCCACTGTCGCGCACCGAAACACCGTTGCGCATCTCGTCGCGGTAGTCGTGGAGCACCAGCGTACCAATGCGCACGGAGTCGGCGGGGGTAGGGGCGGGCGGGGCCGGCAGCCCGTTAATCTGGGCCATCTGAGCCAGGTACTGCAGGGAGTCGCGCTTGGTGTAGGGCTTGTGCCGGAATTTGCCCGGGAAGTAGTTTTTAGGATCAGAAACGCGCATGCGCACAAAATCCTGCACAGCCAGCTCGGCCTTCTGTTCCGCGTTTTTGTCGCAGGCGGTCAGCAGAAGAGTTGCGGAGAGCAAAGGGAAAAGCAGACGGTTCATGGGAGAAGAATGGAAGACGTAAACCTGCGCTCCGGCCCTCTTTCCAAGGAGGGGGACTCAGCGCAACAGGTGTTTTTCGCGGGATAAAGTTCTGAACTTCTGGCTTGCCACCGAAAAGCAGAAGGCCGAAGTCGTGTGAGCAGCAAGCTTAAATCCCGCCCGAATACTTGCGGGTCGCCCACTCCACCGTCATCAACCCCAGCAGCAGGAAAAACAGCCACTTCAGGTTAATCAGGTCCTTCAGGTCTTCGTGCTCATAAATCACAGGCTTGTAGTTGGCTTTCTGAATGTCCTGGGCGAGTTGAGCGAACTGGGCGGGGTAGTAGAGGCGCTGCCCGCTGCGCTTGGCCACCTGATAAAGCAGGTTGTGGTCGGCGCGCGACTGAAGGGCTTCCAGCTGCTGCTCCTGCACCAGCACCTCGCCCTGGTCCTGCTGGGCCTGCCCGCCCAGGCTAGCCCGCGCTACATAGCGGTAGAGGCCGGCCGGCAGCGCCCCCAGGTGCAAGGGAGCGCCATCTGAGGAGTTGGTGTAAGTGAAGGTGCGGGCTTTCCGCTGCTCGTCGGTGAGCGTAAGGGTGATTTGCTGGCCGTAGATGCGCTCGAAGATGGCGTTGTAGGTTTCGGCCCCGAACGTCACGTCATCCTGGGTGTTGAAGGCGTCCTGGGTGGGATACACGTCGAGGCGCTTCTTGTTGGCGTTCTGGGTGAGCAGCTGCAGGGTCCGCACCACCAGTCGGTCGTAGGCTTCGGGCCGGTCGTCGTGGTCCACGGCTTCCTGCAGGCGCCACTGCCAGCTGCCTTCCGTGAGCAAAGTAGCCTGGCGCTGGGCCGGCGTCCCCCCGAATACCAGCAGGGGCTTCTGGGTTTTCACCCGGCCCACTTGCTGCCACAGGGCCACCTCGGCTCCACTACCCAGGCGCGTCTCCCCGAACGGCACCGGGGCTGGGGGGTAGGCCGCGAACCGGCGTAGAGCATCGTCTTCAAACGAAAAGCGGGTGAAGGTGGCATTGGGTACGGGCGTCACTTCGTCGGTTTGGTTGCCGCGGGGCGTCACCGTCAGGCCCGTGCCCAGGGCGTTGTAGGCGCCGTAGTTCGACTGCGACCCTAAGATGTACAGGGCCGGCACCCGGCGGGCCTTCACCTGGGCCAGCACCTCGGCGCCTACCCCGCTCTGGGCCGGCAACTGGTGCAGAATGGCCACATCGAAATCCTGGGGTTGAAGCGGGTTGATGCCGGGCAGGTAGGTAGTCAGGTCGAAGTTGTCGTTCTGCAGAATAGCCGCCCGCAATGCCTTCAGGTCGGGGTGGGGGGCGGCACCGGCCAGCAGCACCCGCAGCTTGCCCTTCACGATGTCGAGGTAGGCAAACTTCTGGTTGTTGAGGGCGGTGAACTCGCCGGGCAGCTTCTCCACCACCACTTCATAGCGGCGTTTGCCGGGGGCAGGGGCCGTTACCAGAAAGGTAGTTTTGGTGCGCCGCTGCCCGGCGGGCAGGTTTACGCGCTTGGTTTGCAGCACCCGGCCGTTTTCGCGCAGGAGCACGGTAGCGGTGGTGCCGGCGGGGTAGCCGTCGTAAGCCAGCTCGGCTTCAATGGGAAACTGGTTGCCACTAAACGCCACGCGGTTGTAGTTCAGGGCCGGAAGGCTGACGTCTTTCTTGGGCACGGTGTCGCCCACTCCAATGGCATAAATCGGGAAGCGGTAGTCGGTGTATTGGGGGGCGCGGCCCTGGTTTACTACCCCATCCGACACCAGCACTACCCCCGCCAGATTACGGCCCTGATACCCTTCGCCGATGCCCGTAAGCAGCCCGTCGAGGTCCGTGGCCGGAGTCTGGAACTGCAGCGAATCGGGCCGCGCCGGGCTGTTGCCAGCAGAAAGCGTGCGGGTTTCTACTTTGAAGCCACGGCCGCGTAGGGTTTCGGTGAGCTGGGCCAGCCCTTGGGTGGCCTGGGTCAGCACCTGCGGCGGCGTGAACAGCCCCACCGACTGCGAGTTATCGACGGCCAGCACCACGGTAGGCGCCTCGGTGGTGGTAGTGGTAGTTTTGATGAAAGGGGAAAGCAGCAGAAAGCACAGAAAGCTCACCACCGCAAAGCGCACGAAAGCCAGCGCGTAGTTGATAGTCCGGCTCCAGGGGGCCTTAGCCGAGTAGAGCAGGGCCGCGTAGCCCGCGCCTACCAACAGGCACAGCAGTATAAACCAGGGAGAAGCAGATAGTAGCAAAGGCAGAACGATATAGCAACCGCACTAAAGAACCCCGGTCGGCCCCGCATAGTTGCGCGGGGTAGGGTTGGGGCGGGTAGCGAAGGTAAGGAGTTGCGGGGGAGTAGGCCTGACGTTATAGCAGGCAATATACACGAGCCGAATAGTGGATCTTTGTATTTATGAACAGCAAGCTGCAGACCTCCATTGAAAACCTATACAGTGTCTTTGCCAAATACCCACTAAACCCTCATATGGATGGTAGCCCCTTGCATAGTGATTTGTTAATCTGGAACCGCACTTTGGCAACTCGGCCACTACGAGAATTATCCGTTGACCACCTGGGTATCTTTTATTTCAAAGTGATGACTACTTGGGGTGATGTGGATGATTTTCGGCATTTTCTTCCTCGAATTTCTGAACTGCTTGCTACGCTGGATACTGGTTGGGAAGAATGGGTAGCATTGGATAAACTGCGTTATGGTCATTGGCAAACATGGCCAGTATCTGAACAAAACGCTGTAAAGGACTATCTGTTAGCGCTGTGGAATAAATTGCTCTATACAGATTTAGAAATAGCTGATGCCGCCTTCTCAGACTACTTTCCGGCTATTATGAATGTGTATCCTGACGTTAAATTATTGCTATCTATATGGAGCGAATTTAAGAGTCCGGTAAGTATTAAACGGTTGATTGATTTTGTAGATCGTAATGCTGATATGGTAATAGGAAGTAAACGGCTATCCGTTTTTGATAAAGACGCAGAACCTGGAATTCTGTTCAGTCACTGGCTTACTAACAAAACAATAATTGAAACGCTGACAACTATCTTTTTTCAAAATCCGGAAGCGGAATATGCTACCCAATTATCAAGCCTTATTCAACTGCTAGAAGCAACCAATAAAGCAACTAACGTAGACTAACGCTACCTACCGCACCGTCACCAACTCCTTGGTTTCCAGCATCCGGACCGGCGAAATAACTTTTTCGTCCAGCGGAATGTGTTTGCCGTAGCGCTCCTGCAGCTTGGCCTGCACGGCCGGGTGGCTCAGGTCGAACTCGCGCAGGGTCTGGAGCTTGCCAATTTCGCGGCCGGTGGCCTGGCGGTACATCTTCCAGAGCAGCTCTGAGCAGTAAATTCGTTCATCGGACCAGCCGAAGTAAAGGTCGTAGTTGCGGCCGCGGTACTGTTCGCCGGCGTTTTGCAGACGCTGAAGGGCTGCGGGTGTCAGAACGGTTTCTGCATCGCGCAGGCGCTTAACCACAAATTGCCCGTTTTTGCCGCGCGCCACCCAAGCTGCCAACGACGTTTCGCTGACCGGCTGCACGGCCTCGAACACGCGCCACTCGCCATTTTTTTTGAACAGAATGCCGCAGTGGCTGTACGGCGAGCGGGTGGCCAGCTGAATAGCCCGGCTTTGCGCCGACTGGGAGGTGTGAAAGATCAGGTCGCCGTTGCGCAGGCGGCCAGAAATCTGCTCAGCAGCTTTGGAGGCAGTCTGCTGCCGCTGATAGCGCACGAGTCGGCGGTGCAAACGAGGGTAGGCCACCAGCGAAACAGTAAGTAGCAACAGCAGCGGCAACAAAATCTTGAGCTTCATTTGAGGCGAGAAACGGGTTGCAGCGAAGGTAAGCGCGTAGCAGATTGGCTGTGCTACAAACTACGCGGGTGGTAAAATACCTAATTATAGAAACGTCATGTCGAGCTTGTCGAGACATCTCGCGTGCTGACGTTGTAATGGTAATTCAACGTCAGCACGCGAGATGTCTCGACAAGCTCGACATGACGTTCATCTATTTTATTTCTTACCGCCTACCCCTCCATTCTTACCCAACCACTACTACTGGCTCCGGCGCGGCGGCCTGACTGCGCCGGCGGAAAACCAGGGTCACGCAGAATAGTATGCCGCCTATCACCAGCGCGGCTCCTACCCAGTCGGGGGAGGTGTAACCCAGGCCGGCGGCAATGGGCAGACCGCCCAGGTAAGCGCCCAGCGCATTGCCCGTGTTAAAGCCCGATTGGCTTAGCGAAGAAGCTAACATTTCCGAGCCCTTGGCCGAGCGAATCATCAGCATCTGGATGGGAGCGGCCGTGGAAAATGCCAGCGCCCCCGTGAGCATGGTCATCAGCACCGTGGGCAGTTGGTAGGGCGCGGCCACGGGTACCAGGAGTAGAGAGGCCGTCATGGCGGCCAGCAGGAGGGTAGTGGCCCGCAGGGGCGAAATACGGTCGGTGAGCCAGCCGCCGAGCAGGTTGCCCAGGGCCATGCCCACGCCGGCCAGTACCATCAGGAAGGCAACCGTGTTGGGGCCGAACCCGCTTACCTCCGTGAACAAAGGCACGATGTAGCTAAACCACGCGAAAAAGCCTCCGTTGCCCAGCACGGTTATCCCGATAATCAGCCAGGGTTCCAGCTTAGTGAAAGCGTGAAACTCCTGGCGCAGGTTGGTTTCCTTGGCGGCCAGGTTGGGCATCAGCCGCAGCACGCTCGCCACCGTCAGCAGGGCTACCACCACAATAAGCACAAACGGTATCCGCCAACTGAAATGGTGGCCCAGATAGGTGCCAATGGGCACCCCAATGATGTTGGCAAACGTAAGTCCCGCAAACATGATGGAAATGGCCTGGGCCTCCTTGCCCGGCTGGGCCAGGCGCCCTGCCACCACGGCGCCTACCCCGAAAAACGCCCCGTGCGGCAGCCCCGAAATAAACCGCGTCAGCAGCATCAGGTGGTATGAGGAAGCCAGCAATGACAGGCCGTTGCCCACGGCAAACAGTACCATCAGCAAGGCCAGAATCTTACGCGGTGGCAGCTTGCCGGTGAGGGCCACCAGCAGCGGAGCACCCACCACTACCCCAAGGGCGTAGGCCGAGATGAAGTGGCCGGCATCCGGAATGCTGATGCGCATAGCGCGGGCAATGTCCGGCAGAATGCCCATCATGACGAACTCCGTCATGCCAATACCGAACCCGCCCAACATGAGGGGTAGCAATACAACCTTCGATTTCATAGCAGGGGTAGGGAACGTTGCGACGGGCGCAACAAAAAACGTGTCGGGCTGGCAGGCCCGCTTAGCAAGCCCGTACAACCCGACACGTACTGTTCTTGTTCAAAAAGGCTGCCCTAGGTCAGCATGCCGCCATCAACCTGCAGCACTTGGCCAGTAATGTAGGCCGATTCTTCGGAGGCCAGGAAGGCAGTGGCTTTGGCCACATCCTCGGGCGAGCCGCCGCGCCGCAGCGGAATGGCCTTGCGCCACTCATCTACCTGCTTCTGGTCGAGGGCGTCGGTCATTTCTGTTTCGATGAAGCCGGGGGCAATGGCGTTGCAGCGGATGTTGCGCGAGCCCAGCTCCAGGGCCACCGACTTCGTGAAGCCGATAATGCCGGCCTTGGAAGCCGCGTAGTTGGCTTGGCCGGCGTTGCCCTTAATGCCCACTACCGAGGTCATGTTGATGATGCTGCCGGTTCTGGCGCGCATCATAGGCTTGGTAGCGGCTTTGGTCAGGTTGAATACTGATTTCAGGTTCACGGCCAATACCTGGTCCCACTGCTGCTCGCTCATGCGCATGAGCAGGCCATCCTGGGTGATGCCGGCGTTGTTGACCAGAATATCCAGCTTGCCAAACTCGGCTACCACCTCATCCACCAGCTTTTCCGCCTCGGCGTAGATAGAAGCGTCGGAGCGGAAGCCCTTCACCTTGGTGCCGAAAGCGGAAAGCTCCTGCTCTAGCTGCTGGCCTTTCTCCACGCTGGAGAGGTAAGTGAAGGCCACCTGCGCGCCCTGCTGGGCGAAATACACCGCAATAGCGCGGCCAATTCCTTTGGAAGCACCCGTAATGAGGGCCACTTTTCCGTCAAGCTGTTTCGTCATGTCAGCGAAGGTAGCAACGAAAGCCTAACCTGCTACCCCTCGGTTTGCGCCAAATCCTGAAGCTCGTGTACTGGCGACTACGCCTCAGGCGCAGCTGTTACATCAGCCGCAGCCAGTTGGAGGCCAGCTCCTAGCTGTCGAAGGCCAGCACGATGGGGCGGGTAGAAGGTTGCTGCTGCATCGAGAGGTCGGCGGAGAGGCGGCTATAAACGTTGGGCGAGTACACTCAGGCAAAGTACTCCAGTCCGGCGTCGGCCATCATCGGAAACCAGGTGGCACCCACCCACTCTGAGGCGTCGCTCCACATGCTGGTTACCTCCCGGTTGTCGTTGAGCACCTTGCTGCAGCGCTCAAAGCGCAGGTGATCCAGCAGGCGCAAGCAGCCCGCCTGCACCGATTCCAGGCTTTGGTCGCCGGTCCAGTTGGCATACAGCCAGTCGTGCTGGTAGTCGTAGGAAATGGTAATGCTGGAATCTTGGTGTAGAAGTCGAAGAGCCATAGGCGAGGGAGCGTAAAAAGGGCGGCGAAATTACAAGAAGTCAGGGAGTAGCCAGTATGCTGGTGGCGGCAGCGGAGCTGGAAAAGCCTCAGCGCTGCCCGGTGGGAAGGCCTCATGGCGGGCACCCTGGCGGGGAAGAAAGCAGCCCGGTCCGGAAATAAGCTGCCGTGGGCCTGGCATACATAGCGCCCCAAAGGTTGCGGCTCGTATCTTCGCTACCCCTATGCCCGACACCGATATCTGCATTCTGGGCGCTGGCCCGGGCGGGGCCACAGCCGCCTTGCACCTGGCCCAGGCCGGCCACCGCTGCCTCTTGCTCGACCGCGCCACCTTCCCCCGCGACAAAGTGTGCGGCGATGCCCTCAGCGGTAAAGTGCTCAGTGAGTTGCGCCGCATTGGGGAGGAGTTACCCGCCCGCCTCGCCACCGAGCCCATTCAGCTGCCCAGCTGGGGTATTGATTTTTACGCGCCCAACGGCCGCCGCCTGGCCGTGCCCTTCAAGCCCAACTACAACCCCGCCACCGACCGCAGTGCCGGCCACATCAGCAAGCGCCTGCACTTCGATAACTTTCTGATTGAAGAAGTGCGCCGACGCCCGGAAATCGACTTCCGGGAAAACACCGAGGTAGCCCGCCACGAGCAGCTGCCCGATGGCCGCTGGCGCCTACTGGCTCCCGATGGCTCTGAAATAGCTACTGTCCGGCTGCTGTTGGTTGCTAACGGGGCTCAATCCAGCTTTGCCCGGCAGGTGGGCGGCCACGCGCTGGAGCCCGCTCACCACTGCGCCGGCCTGCGGGCCTACTACCGGGGCGTCACGGGTCTGCACCCCGATAACTTCATTGAGCTGCACTTTATCCCCGATTTTCTGCCCGGTTACCTCTGGGTGTTTCCGCTGCCCAACGGTGAGGCCAACGTGGGGGTAGGCATGCTCACGGAAGCGGTTTCCAAGAAGAAGGTAAAGCTGCGGGAGCGACTGGATGAAATTCTGCAAACCCACCCGGCCCTGAAGCAGCGGTTTGCCACCGCCGAGCGTCTGGGGCCGGTGCGCGGCTTTGGGCTGCCCCTGGGCTCCAGGCGCCGCCCGCTTTCCGGCAGCGGCTACCTGCTGCTCGGCGACGCGGGCTCCCTCATCGACCCGTTCTCGGGCGAAGGCATCAGCCACGCCATGGTATCGGGCCGCCACGCCGCCGACTGGGCCGGCCGGGCCGTGGCCGCGCAAAACTTTTCGCCCGGTTTTCTGCAAGGCTACGACCAGGCCGTGTACAACCGCCTCTGGCAGGAGCTGCGCCTGAGCCGGGTGATGCAGCGTCTGCTGGGCTACCCCTGGCTGTTCAACTTCGTGGCCAACCGCGCCGCCAACAACCCCACCCTGGCCGAAACCATCAGCAACATGTTCCTCGACCTAGACCTGCGCGAGCGGCTGCGCCAGCCTGGCTTCTACCTAAAGCTGCTGCTCGGGAAGTAGTGACTGAGTGAGTAAGTGACGTGTCATGGCGAGGCACGAAGCCATCCGTTTTCTCTTCTGTGATAAGCCTACTATACAGACAAGTCCCTGACGTATGGTAGCGCCAAGGGCTTGTCATGTTTCAAGGGGTAGGGTATTGGTGAGGAAGGATGGCTTCAGCTACCGCCTCACTCATTCAGTCACTACTTCCCCGCGTAGCGGCGGAGGCTTTTTTCGGCCTCGGGGTTGAGCAGAGTGGCTTTTTCTAGGTCGGCTTTGGCCTCGTTGGGCTTGTTGATGGAAGCGTAGCTGATGCCCCGGTACTCGTAGGCATCGGCGTAGTCAGAGTCGAGGCTGATGGCTTTGGTGAAGTCCGGAATGGCGCTTTTGAAGTTGAACAGCTGCATTTTAGCGGCGCCCCGGCCAAAATAAGCTTCTTTATCCTGGGGGTTATACTTTACGGCTTTGGTAAAGTCGGAAATGGCGGCGCTGTACTCCTTGAGCTTGAGACGGTTGAGGCCTCGGTTGTAGTAGGCTTCCGCGTTGGTGGGCTTCAGGCGCAGGGCCGCATTATAGTCGGCTACGGCTTCGCGGTAGTCGCGCAGGTGGCTTTTGGCTTTGGCCCGGGTTAGCAGGGCATCAAAGTCGCGGGGCTTGGCTTTCAAAGCCGCGTCGGCCACCCGGATTTCGGTGCGGTAGTCGGCGTTGGTTTTGCGGGCGGCGGGTTCAACGGGTAGGGCAGGGGTAGGGGCCACGGAGGCCGTAGCCGTGCCATCGGCGGCCCGGGCCGCCGTGTCGGCCGAGCGGGCAATAGCCATTTCCCGGGCTGCGTTCCGCGAGGCCGAAGTTGGGCGCTCCACCTCCGTAGTACTGCGGGCGCAGTCGGTCAAGGAAAGTAAAGCCAGGCTAGTGAAAAGCGAAAGTATAGGTGCTTTCATGGAGAGTTCAGAGTGGAAAAAGGCTGGGCGCAGCGGCCCGTAATCGGGTAACGGCTCTTGTACGGGCACCCTCAGGGAAAGGCTAAGCCGGGCCTCAAAATTTTGTCGGGGGTCAGTAGGCGCGGGCGTAACCAGGCAGCGTGGCAGAGTAGCGCGGCCTGCCTATCTTTGCCGGGCCACCTGCCCGCCCGAAGCGGCGGATGGTCCTTCCTTCTAAACCTTCAACCGAACACAACATGGCATTGCAATACGACCTGGTCGTTATCGGCAGCGGCCCCGGCGGCTACGTCGCGGCTATCCGGGCTTCGCAGCTGGGCTTGAAAGTAGGCGTGGTGGAGCGCGAGTCGCTCGGCGGCATCTGCCTCAACTGGGGCTGCATTCCCACCAAAGCCCTGCTCAAGAGCGCCCAGGTATTTGAGTACCTCAACCACGCCGGCGACTACGGTCTGAAGGCAGAGGGCATTGGCTACGATTTTGGCGCCGTAATTCAGCGCAGCCGCGGCGTGGCCGATGGCATGAGCAAGGGCATCAACTTCCTGTTCAAGAAAAACAAGATTGACGTGGTATCGGGCACCGGTAAACTGCTGGCTGCCGGTAAGGTAGAAGTGACCAAGCCCGACGGTGGTAAAGAAACCGTGGAGGCCAAGCACATCATCCTGGCTACCGGCGCCCGCTCGCGCGAGCTGCCCGCCCTACCCATCGACGGCAAGAAAATCATTGGCTACCGCCAGGCTATGGTGCTGCCCGAGCTGCCCAAGCGCCTTGTAGTTGTGGGCTCCGGCGCCATCGGCGTTGAGTTTGCCTACTTCTACCGCACCATGGGCACTGAGGTAACGGTAGTGGAATACCTGCCCCGCATCGTGCCCGTGGAGGACGAAGAAGTATCGCGGCAGATGGAGAAATCCTTCAAGAAAATCGGCATCAACGTGCTGACTTCGGCGGAGGTAACGAAGGTGGACACCAGCGGCGAAGGCTGCAACGTAACCATCAAAACCGCCAAAGGCGACCAGCAGATTGCCTGCGACGTGGTGCTGAGCGCCGCCGGCGTAGTTACTAACCTCGAAAACCTGGGCCTTGAAGAGCTGGG
The DNA here is from genome assembly GCF_006352025.1 of Hymenobacter sp. DG01. Lineage (NCBI taxonomy): Bacteria > Pseudomonadati > Bacteroidota > Cytophagia > Cytophagales > Hymenobacteraceae > Hymenobacter > Hymenobacter sp. DG01. The sequence continues at coordinate 2,407,559 of NZ_CP040936.1, read as the reverse complement.
TATTAAGGTGGAGAAAGGCCGCGTTATCGTGGACGACTACTACCAGACCAACGTGCCCGGCATCTACGCCATCGGCGACATCGTACCCGGCCCGGCGCTGGCCCACGTTGCTTCAGCCGAAGGCATCATCTGCGTCGAGAAAATTGCCGGTCATCACCCCGAGCCGCTCAACTACCAGAACATTCCCGGCTGCACCTATGCCTCACCGGAAATTGCCTCGGTAGGCCTCACCGAAGCCGAAGCCAAAAAGCAGGGCTACGACGTGCTGGTGGGTAAATTTCCCTTCTCGGCCTCGGGCAAAGCCTCGGCTGGCGGCGTGAAAGACGGCTTCGTGAAGGTTATCTTCGACAAGAAGTACGGCGAGTGGCTGGGCGCCCACATGATTGGGGCCAACGTGACGGAAATGATTGCCGAAGTGGTGGTAGCCCGCAAGCTCGAAACCACCGGCCACGAAATCATTAAGGCTGTGCACCCGCACCCCACCATGAGCGAGGCCGTAATGGAAGCCGCCGCCGCCGCCTACGGCGAGGTAATTCACCTGTAAGCCTGAGTAAATTTAGTTAGACTAAAAACGCCCCATCCGATTTCGGATGGGGCGTTTATTATTTAGGTAAAATGGTTTGAGCCGATTCTACCGGTAGAAAGGGGTATGCTTTTGTAAAATCAAGGTCAATCGTAAACTTCTCATCTAAAAACCGCGGATCAAATTCCTGACTTAAGTCCCATGTGCCCACATAGTGTAGCTGGCTGGGCCTGACTTCAAACACGTAGCGGGTATTCGCTAGTACTTGGCTATTGCGGTGCTTTCGTACGGACTCTACGTGCAATTCTGCCCCGTACCATTTGCTGTCCGAAAACTCGTAGTTAATGAGAGCGTAGCGCCCTGGGGGCAGTGCGTAACAGAAGGTGTTTTCGCGGCGGGAGCGGAGAATAGGCTTGATACTAAGCCGAAAGTATTTGCCCGTATCCAAGTTAACCAAGCGAATGTACTGGCCCAAACCGCCACTACGTGTGCCGCCAAGGCGCTGCACGCAGCTTCCGTACACTACGCCTTTATCAACAGGAAGCTGCTTTTGCGCACTACTCCAGGAGGCGGATGGTAACACTAGCGCTGGCCCCGAGTTTTGGTCAAGCGAATCAGGTAGCAACCTTACATAATCCAACTCTTGCTCCAGCTGCACCTGTATTTGAGCCTGAGCCCGGACCGGGGCAGCATTCACTAGACTAATAGCGCATATAACACCTAAAGAATAAAGCAAACGCATAATGACCCGCAATCAGAAACAAATGTCTAGTTATTGCGCCTGGTACTTCCCCTTGATAAAATCGAGCATGCCCTGGTCGCCCGCGGCGTCGGCTTTGGTAGCTTCCTGCTTCCAGAGCGCTTCTACCAGCAGCAACAGCAGCTCGGTTTCCTTATCGGGGTCGGCGTAACCCAGTTTCTGAAAGGCCTGCCGCAGCAGGGAGGGCACGGGTTTCATAAACCGCTCGTGCTGCTGCCGGGCCATTTCGGAGTCGGCGAGGCGGTACTGCAGTTTCCAGAAGTGCGGTTCGGCCTGCACCAGCTTAAAGGGTAACTCAATAACACTATGAATAAAAGCCAGCGGATCGGGCTCGGCCAGGCCACCGCGGTTGTCTTCAATAATGCGCTTGTAGCCGTTGCGGATTACAAACTCCAGAAGTTGGTCTTTCGAGCCAAAATGCTTGAAAATAAGTGCTTCTGAAACTCCCGCGGCCTTAGCAATCAGCTGGGTGGAAGTATTCTCGAAGCCTTTGTCCCCAAATAGCTGCAATGCTACCTCTGCAATGTGCTGTTTGCGGTTCGTCATACGATTCGTTGGATGGTGGTGCGGCTCCAGCCGCGCTAAGTTTCTTGCCTGAAACAGTAGAAACGCCGCAAGTTCGGGGCTTACGCGTTAAAATCAGTTATTTTTTTACGATACAGCCCAGATTACCAATAGCAGCTTCGGTCTATAAAACAGGTAAAAACAGAAGCCGGCCGATTTGGGGCTACCAAATCGGCCGGCTACGTGGGTTTCGATAACCAGCGGGCAGCAGCGCCGGGGGTACAGCTGCGCGGTCCTCGAAGGGTACCGGATGGGGTGGGGTTCATCCGGGTAATCAGGGCGTGGGAATTATCTACCGGCAGTTAGTGGGATTAGCTACCGGGTTGGTGATGCAATAGTAAGAAAGAATCGGCAACCTAGTAAGTATTAGCTCACTTATTTTTGTAAGTAATCACTCACCAAGTATTTTTTGTGATGTAACATACTGATAGTGAATATTAAATAGATGTGTTCAAAATTTTGTCATTAGAATGATGACTGCCTCGATTGACCAATCAGCAAAGGGTAGGCTGAACCTGACCGAGAGTCTATGCCCCCACTAAAACTCAGAGCAGCTGAAAACTTAGGGCGGGCCTGTTTACTCTGCCACTAAGGCACTACCTGCCCGGAAACGCGCAACCTTGGCTTGAATTTCGGCTAGGCCCAGGTTGTGCACGCTGCCCAGGTGGGTAGTCTGGAACTCCCGGTGCGGCTGGTAGCTACCATTTTCTACGGCCTGTCCTACCTCTTTATAAGCCGTGCGGAAAGGAGTGCCGCTTTGAATAAGCTGGTTGATATTTTCTACCGAGAACACCGCGTCATACTTCGGCTGGCTGAGCAGCTGGGGCTTGATGCGTAACTGGGGAAGGGCAAACAGCACGATATCGAGGATATCCAGAAACTGGGTCATTGGCTCGAAAAGCAGCTCCTTAAGAATCTGGAAGTCACGGTGGTAGCCACTGGGCAGGTTGCTGGTTGCCAGCATGAGTGTATTCGGTAGGGCCTGTAGGGCATTGCAGCGGGCTCGAATCAGCTCGAATACATCGGGGTTTTTCTTGTGGGGCATGATGCTGGAGCCAGTAGTAAACGCGGCTGGCAGCTCCACAAACGCCAAATCCTGGGAGTTATAAAGTACCAGGTCATAGGCCATTTTGGCCAGGGTAGCAGCCATACCGGCCAGGGCAAAAGCCAGGGTTTTTTCCGTTTTACCCCGCAGCATCTGGGCACCCACGCTGCTCACGGCCAACTGGCCAAAACCCATTTCCTGTGTGGTCTGCAGCCGGTCGATGGGGAAAGACGAGCCGAAGCCGGCACCCGAGCCCAGGGGGTTCTGGTCGGCTACGGTGTGGGCCGCTTCAAACAACGCCAGGTCCAGAAGCAGGTGCTCGGCATAAGCCGAAAACCAGAGGCCAAAGGAGCTGGGCATAGCGGCCTGAAAATGGGTGTAGCCGGGCATCAGGTCCTGCTTATGGGCCTCGGCTTTCTGCAGCAGCACTTCCACCAGCCCCAGCGTTTTGGTAGCGGCGCGTTTGGTATAATCCTTCAGAAACAGCTGAATAGCCGTCAGAACCTGGTCGTTGCGGGAGCGGGCGGTATGGATTTTCTTGCCCGCGTCGCCGAACTTTTCAGTGAGGTAGAACTCAATTTTCGAGTGCACGTCCTCGAAATCAGCCTCAATGGTAAAGGTCCCGGCCTCCAGCTGGGCGGCCAGCTCGGTGAGGCCCTGCTGCAGCTGCCTGTTTTCCTCTTCGGAAATCAGCCCGGCCTTGGCCAGCATGTTGGCCTGAGCCCCGGACGCCTGCACATCGAAGCGCGCGAGGTACATATCCAGCTCCCGGTCGCGGCCCACCGTAAACTGTTCTATTTTCTTATCGACGGCAATGCCTTTATCCCAGATTTTCATGCGTATGACGGTAACCGCTTAGCGGAGTGTAGCACGAAGCGCACGCTTCGCGCATGATTAAACAGAGTGGTGGCTGCGGCGTGTATGATACCCGAAGCGCAAGCTTGGCGCTACAGCCGCAGCCCGTCGAGCAAAGCTACGTAGCCCTGCACCCCCGCTCGGATTTCACTGAGCAGAATGTACTCGTCGGGTGTGTGCGAGCGGGCCGAGTCGCCGGGGCCTATCTTGACGGTGGTAAACGGCATCATGCTTTGGTCGGAGAGGGTGGCCGAGCCAAAGGTGCGGCGGCCCAGCGCTACCCCTCGCTGCACCAGCGGGTGCTCCAGGGCAATGCGGGAGGAGTTCAGGTGAGTGGAGCGCGGCGTAACATCGGAAGTAACGTGCCGACGCACCAGCTCCACTACCTCCTGGTTAGAGTACAGCTCATTGGTGCGCACATCCACCACAAAGCTGCAGCGGTCGGGCACCACGTTGTGCTGGGAGCCGGCCTGAATCTGCGTCACGGTCATTTTCACTGGTCCCAGCAACTCCGACACCTCCGGAAAGCGGAACTGCTCAAACCAGAGAATGTCGGCTACGGCTTTGTAGAGGGCATTTTCGCCTTCCTCGCGGGCCGCGTGGCCGGTCCGGCCGTGCGCTACACAATCTAGCACCACCAGGCCTTTTTCGGCTACGGCCAAATCCATTTGGGTGGGCTCGCCCACGATTCCCAGGTCAATAGGGGGTAGGAGGGGCAGCAGCCGCCGGATGCCGTTGGCGCCCGAAATTTCCTCTTCGGCCGTAATGGCGCAGATGAGGTTGAAGGGCGGCGGGGTCTGCTGGTGTTCGAAGTACAGGAACGTAGCCAGCAGGCTCACTGCCGAAGCGCCTGCATCGTTGCTGCCCAGCCCTATGAGCTTGTCGCCTTCCACTACCCCGCCAAATGGGTCATAGGACCAAGTAGCACCGGGCTTGACGGTATCGTGGTGGGAGTTGAGCAGGATGGTAGGTTTGGCCAGATCAAAGTGCTTGGATACAGCCCACACGTTGTTCGCGTCGCGCTGGGGCTGCACGCCGTTATGCCGCAAAAAAGAACTGATAGCAGCAGCAGTTCTAGCTTCCTCCCGAGAGAAAGAAGGAATCTGAATTAAGTCTTTAAGCAAAATGATAGCCAGCCGGGCCAGCTTTTCTTCTAGGAGACGCATAGCACAGTTTTTACCGGCTCGTTGATGCGCAGCGCATTTTCTATCACTACCCGCTCCACGCCGGCCTCTAGCGCCGCAAACGCATTATCAAGCTTGGGTACCATGCCGGCGGCAATTACGCCGGCAGCTTTGAACTGCTGGTACTCCTCGGCGGTGATTTGCGGAATGACGGAAGCATCGTCGTTCAGGTCACGCAGCACACCATCTTTCTCGAAACAGAAGTGCAGCTCCACCTCGTAGGCCACTGCCAAAGCGCGGGCCAGCGCGCTGGCAATAGTGTCGGCGTTGGTGTTGAGCAGTTGCCCCTGGCCATCGTGCGTAATAGCACAGAATACGGGCATGAGGCCGGCTTGCAGCAACTGATGCAGCAACTCCACGTGCACCGCATCGGCAGGCAGGTCGCCCACGAAACCATAATCTACGTCGACTACCGGCCGCTTCACCGCACGGATAACGTTACCGTCGGCGCCGGAAAGCCCAAGGGCATTCACGCCGGCCGCCTGCAGCAGCGCCACCACCTGCTTGTTGGTTTTGCCGGCGTAGAACATGGTCACGATGTCGAGGGTAGGGGCGTCGGTAATGCGGCGGCCCTGCACCATTTTCGGCTCAATCCCGAGGCTTTGCAGCATCTGGCTGGCGCCTTTGCCGCCACCGTGCACCAATATTTTGGACCCCGGAATGCGGGCCAGCTCCGTCAGAAACTGGCGCAGCTGCGCATCGTCGTCAATGATGCCGCCGCCAATCTTAAAAATTTTCAGGCTTTCGCGCATGGAGCAGGTAGTATGGAAAAAATGGCGTAGGAGGCTGGAAAAGGCCAAATGCTGTGGCCGCGTCGGTCGCGGCGCACTTATGGCAACCGGCCGGCGGGAACTTTTTTTGCGGCCGGGCCGGCAAAGTTTCCAAAAAAAAACATCTAGTTTTGCAACGATTTAGCGGTTCAGCTCATTTAAAACCGCAGAAACACCCCACGCCGCTCTGCGGCTGCTGTCAATGACTCTTCTCTCTTCTATTGCGCTTCTGCGACGACCTACCCTGGTCGTGCGAACAATGCCAGCTTAAGAGCTGGCGTGCAATAATTCGCCCGGTTGTCATAAAGACCATACCCGGTGAAGGGGCCCCAACGAGTAGCGCCCCACGGAAGAAAGTTTCTCTGAGTAACGAATTGACACGAGTGTAGGCCGTAGTGCATCCCTCTCCCCCTGCGTACAGTAAGTAGCCCGTGAAGCGGGACTGTGCAGAAGGGTTCCGTCTTTTCCGGGCTTTTGTGCTGGTACTGAACACGGTACCGGCGGCCGCGTAGCCTTGTCCGGCTGCTGCGCTCCTTCTCTTCCCCCGATTGTCTTTCTGAGTCTGTTGCCGAACCCCACGGCAACCAACCGAGCTTCGACCATGATTTTACGCGTAGCCAATGCTGCTGATGCGCAGTATGTGGAAACTCTCTGTCAATGGTATGCCGAGTCCGCCAGAACGCGCGGGGTCGGGATTGCCAAGCGCGACCCTAACTATCTGATTAAGAAGATGGAAAAGGGTGATGCCATCATTGCCTTTCTGGAAGAGGAGCTGGCCGGGTTTTGCTACATCGAAACCTTTGAGGACCATAAATTCGTGGTGAACTCGGGGCTGATTGTGAATACGGAGCTGCGCAAAGAGGGCCTGGGCCGGGCGATTAAGCACCGCGTGTTTGAACTCTCGCGCACGAAGTATCCGGCAGCTAAAATATTCGGTATTACTACCTCAGCGGCCGTCATGAAGATCAATAACGAGCTGGGTTACCGGCCCGTTACCTTTCCCGAACTGACCCAGAGCGACGACTTCTGGAAGGGCTGCTCCAGCTGCAAAAACTACGGCATCCTGATGGACAACCAGCGCAAAATGTGCCTGTGCACCGGCATGGTGTACGACACACTGAACGACAAATTCAGTCAGGCCACCATCGACATCATCAGCCGGGAGCAATAGCTCAGTATTGAACAGTCATTTATTGGGTTGACCACGAGCAAGATAGGACCTTGCAAGAGTGTGGTCAGCCGGTGAGTAGCCCCCCGGAACCAGCAGCGAGGTACCCTGTCCCGCGCCTTTACCTCGTGCTTGTTAATGGGACTTTGCCAAGCGAAACATTCCAAAAAACCTCTTTGCCACTAAATGAAAAAGGTAGTTTTAGCTTACAGCGGCGGCTTGGATACGTCCTACTGCGTTGTCTATCTGACCCGGGAGCTGGGTCTGGAAGTACACACGGTTATTGTTAACTCCGGTGGCTTTTCTGAAGAAGAGCTAGCCGCCATCGAGAAGCGGGCTTATGAGCTGGGCTCCGCGAAGCACGAGGTGATTGACGTGACCCAGCGTTTCTACCAGGACTGCCTGCGCTACCTCATCTTTGGCAATATACTCAAGAACGATACTTATCCCCTGAGTGTCAGCGCGGAGCGGATGTTTCAGAGCCTGGCTTTGGCTGAGTATGCCCGCGAGCACAAGGCCGACTATATTGCCCACGGCAGCACCGGCGCCGGCAACGACCAGGTGCGCTTTGATGTGGCTTTCTCGGTTATCGCGCCCCACACGGAAATCATCACCCCCATCCGGGACCAGAAGCTTTCCCGCCAGGCCGAGATTGACTATCTGCAGCGGAACGGGGTGGAGATGAGCTGG